>NZ_JACHOV010000007.1 GCF_014200045.1 Rhizorhapis suberifaciens | reverse complement strand
ATAGCCACCCGATACGACCGAATCCCGCAAAACTATCTCGCTAGCCTATGCCTCGCCGCTCTCAGCTTCTGGTGCTGAATGTCGATTCAGCCTAGAGCAGCCGAACCGACGCAGTCGGAACGGAAGCTGCTCTATGATCGAACCGAGAAATTGAGCGGACGAATCCCTCTTTCGTCGAGGGAAATCGTTCCGCACGAGCCAAATTGTCCTGAAAATCAGCCTTTCACGGCAATAACGGCCGCAATGCCAGCCAGATCTGATCGGCGTTACCGTTCCTGTGCAAGTAAGGCCGCTGAAGGCCAACCTAGGATCAGGAACCGTTAGGTCCTGGCCCCGTCGCGTCACCCGCGCCTCCGCCAGCCGCACCCACTGCGCCGATATTGCCGAAAATTTCCTGGAACAGGCCCCGATGGCGACCGAGCGTTGGGGTCTTGTCGCCTTCAGGATCAATCTTCGCTACCAGGTCGAGGCCGGTTTTATCGACCCCAACGACATTGCCTGCTTGATCGAAGCGGACCCGCAAGACTGTCTGGTTTGTCGGTTTCGGCTTGGAAAAAGCCAATTGCCGCGAATCGCGGGCGACATAGAACCATTCGCTGCTGTCGAATTGCCCCGCGAAGGTAGGCCGTCCCAGCGTCCGTTCCACAGATGCCTTATTGTCGATGCCAGGCTGGATCGAATCGACCAGCAGGTTGTCGACGATATAACCCTGATGCGAGCGTACTCGCGTGCAGCCGGACATTACCGGCAATAGGGCAATCGCGCCTGCGACCATGGCAAATCGCGCGATGTTGAGGCGCATCAAATTCTCCCGAAACACGAACATGTCCGCCCTTAGCCATTGCATTGGCGGCGCGGCCAATCAATATGGAATATCGCACGGGCACACAAGCCCACCATTACCATCTATACGAACCGCGAGTTTTGATGTCGATCCTGAGCCGCCTCTTCGCCAAAGCCGATCCCCGCGAAGCCATGCGGCCTTTGTACAATGCCATCGTAATGAGAGGCCGGGAGCCGCATTGGTACGCGCAGGGCGGCGTACCTGACACGCTCGACGGGCGCTTCGACATGATAGCAGCCATTCTGTCCTTTCTCCTGCTTCGGTTGGAGGGAAAGGCGGACCACAAGCAGGAAAGCGTCTGGCTGACCGAAATCTTCGTGGAGGATATGGATGGCCAGCTCCGCGAGATCGGCATAGGCGACGTTATTGTGGGCAAGCACATCGGCAAGATGATGAGTGCGCTGGGCGGTCGCTTGACTGCCTATCGGTCTGCGGTCCGGGGAGGCGAAGGGCTTGAGGACGTTCTTGCCCGAAACCTGTACCGCGGTAATCCCCCTCGTGCTGAAGCGATGAGCCATGTGGTAGAGGGGCTGACGGCATTTTGGGAAGCCCTGGGGTTCGCCCCGGCCGAAGCCTTGCTGGAAGGAAGGCTGCCATGATAGCCGCGCCTGAATTTTCGCGGCTGGAATCCCTCGATAAAATCGGCCGCAGCGACAAGCCGGTCCGCATTGAAGCCACGGCGGAGGAACGCGCGGCGCTTGCCCGGCGCTTTGGCCTGGTTACGCTTGACCGCCTTGCCGCCAGCTATTTCCTGGCAAAGGAAGGCGCTGCCGTCATTGCAAATGGCCGGATCGAGGCCGAACTCGTTCAGTCCTGCGTCGCGACCGGCGTTCCCGTGCCCGAGCGGCTGGACGAGCCCTTCGTCATTCGCTTTGAGCGGGAAGCTGCCGAGCCCGATCCGGACGAGGAGATCGAGCTCAGTTCGAACGAGTGCGACATCATCTTCTTCAAAGGCGATCGCATCGACATGGGCGAAGCGGTAGCGGAAACGCTTTCGCTCAGCATGAACCCTTATCCGCGATCTTCCGACGCCGAAAAGGTGCTTCGTGAAGCGGGCGTTCTTAGCGAAGAAGAAGCCAGTCCGTTCGCCAAGCTGCGCGACCTGACCAAAAAGGGCTGAAGGTCGCTGCATGGCGGCCTTTGTGGTCGCCATCGCCCGCATCACCAGTTCCACATGCTCTGGCCGACAAACCAGCAAATCGGGCATATACGTATCAGGCTGGTTATAGATCAGCGGAGAACCGTCCACGCGTGAGCAGTGTAGGCCGTACGCCCTCGCCACCGCGACCGGAGCTGCGTTCTAAGGCCGTTCGCCAAGCCTGAAAGTTGTTTCGGCAATACCCGGCACGTCCACATCGAAACTGAAGATGCTGCCCGAAAGCGGGTCCATTTCCAGGGCCTCCTTCGAAAGGCCGGTACGGGCGGTGGTTACAAAGGCGGTACGGTAATCCGGTCCGCCAAAACAAATCATGGTTGGTCTGGGGGCCGGCAGCGCTATTTCTGTCAGCACCTCGCCATCAGGGGACAAACGGACCACCCGGCCGCCATCGAAAAGGGCCGTCCAATAGCATCCTTCGGCATCCACGGATGCGCCGTCAGGCCGCCCCTCGCCCAGGGGGAACTGATGGAAGATGCGACCATTGGCAATTGTCCCACCCTCTCCGTCGAAATCATAGAGGCGCACGGCATGGCTTGGAGTATCTGCGTGGAAAAAGCGTCTGCCGTCTGGGGAAAAGGCGGCGCCGTTGCATGTGAGCATACCGCCTTCCACCTGCAGGATCGACCCGTCGCCCTCCAGCCTGTACAAAGCAGCGTTCCGGGCTGATTTGGCAGTGTTGACGCTGCCGACCCAAAAACGCCCCTGGGGATCGGTGCGGCCATCGTTGAAGCGCAGTTCAGGCTGTCCCGCGAGGATTTGGTCCCCGAACTGCTCTGGCTTCAGATGGAACTCGCGAAGCAGCGCAAAGCCGTTCTTCATTGCCAGCATCAGGCCGCCGCCATCGACAAAGGCGAAGCAGCCTACCGGATCATCGAATGGGCGGCATTCATCGCGGCCGCTCACAGGATCCAGGCGGTGCAGCTCATTGCAGGCGATATCCACCCAGTAAAGCCGCTGCTCATCCGGGTGCCAGCGCGGTCCTTCCCCGAGTTCGGCCCGCGCTTGCAGCACACATCGCAGTTTCTGTGTCATAACTGCCTCAGTTCCGGATTATTAGCCTGTGTCATTTCCATTTTGCCTTTCGCTGGTTATGCCCACAATAGGGTGGAAAGAAAGGACTAGCATGGCAAAGCCGGAAAGCTGGCGTCTCGCGATCGAAAACTATCCCTTCCAGGTTGCCGTGGGGACGCGATATCAGGACCTGGACGTGATGGGGCATATCAACAATGTCGCCATGGCGGCGATGTTCGAAACCGGTCGCATCCATTTCCACCATACCATCGGACGCCATCCCAAGGACAAGGGGGTCCGCTGGCTGGTTGCTTCAGTAAACCTCGCCTATGTTCATGAAGCGCATTTCCCCGAAGAGATGCTGATCGCCAGCGGCATCGGCCATATCGGCACCACCAGTTGGCATGTCTATTCGGCAGCCTTTCAAGACGGCGAATGCGTGGCCGTGTGCGACACGGTGATGGTGGCCCATGGGACCGAAGGCCGACGGATCATCGATGATGAAGTTCGCGAAACCATGCAGGTGCATTTTGCCAAACCGGGGCGCGGGGCTGATCAGCTGAAATCAAAAAAATCATCCTAAACGCTGCAAAAAGTCTTGGGCCGCTGCGGGCGCGCGGACTTTGGCGCCGTTGATCATGAATATAAAGACATCGCGCGATTTGGGTCCGCTCTGCGCTGGCGAAATATATTGAAGGTCCGCCGGGCTTTCCCCTGCCGCCCAGGACCGGGCAATGCCGGCCCAGCGATCAAGCGCATCGGGTGAATAGCCGGTGGTTTCCTCCTCTCGCGCATCCTGCAAGCGGGCGTAGACGAAGTCCGCCGTCATGTCCGCGATCTGCGGATATTTGGGGCTGTCGGCAAAGACAATCGCGACGTCCGCCGCGCGGCACATTTCGACAAAATTCGGGTGGAGGAAAGTTTCGTGCCGGACCTCCACCGCATGGCGCAGGAACATGCCGTCCTGCTTGTTCGGCAGCAGCTTCAGGAAAGCCCCGAAATCTTCGGCGTCAAACGCCTTGGTCGGCATGAACTGCCACAATATCGGACCCAGCTTGTCGCCAAGTTCAGTAATGCCCTGTCCCAGGAACTTGGCGATTGCCTCTCCAGCTTCCGCAAGCACGCGGCGGTTGGTGCAGACCCGCGACGCCTTTACGGTGAAAATAAAATCTTCCGGCGCGGCCTTTGCCCAGTTGGCGAAGCTTTCCGGCTTTTGCAGCCGGTAATAGGTGCCGTTAATCTCGATAGCGGTTAGTTGCGAGGCGGCATATTCCAGTTCCTTCGCCTGCGGAAGGCTTTTGGGATAGAAGGTTCCGCGCCATGGCTCGAAGGTCCAGCCGCCAATGCCCGCGCGGATTGTGCCTGCCCGACCCATGTCAGAAGCTCCGACCGTCGATGTCGATTATGGTCAATGCCGACAGGTCCTGATCCTCGGCACAGCGCAAATTGACTGCGATCATTGCGGAACCATCCCGGTTCTTGCCCTCTGCATAGACCTGCACACCGCAGGTCGGGCAGAATCGGTGCTGGATCACATGCTTGTAGAATGTGTAGGTCGACACCTTGTCGGCACCGGACTCGATCTTGACCCGATCGGCAGGAAAAAAGGCGAGAAGGAAACCTTTTCTGGAACAATGCGAGCAGTTGCAGGAGTTCGCCTGTTTAGGCATTTCGGCCATCGACAGGCGCACGTCTCCACAATGGCAACTGGCTGTAACGGACATGATCATCTTCTCCCGAGACACCTTGGTCGCTCAGGAGAAACTATCATCGTGCAACTTTGGGGGCGAGATCAAAACAACCCCGCCCTCGCTATAGTCACTTCAAAGCGGCGCAGGCTTCCTGAATGCGGGTGCATGCCTTTTTCAGCACCTCTTCCGAAGTCGCATAACTGATCCTGAATGCAGGGCTTAGGCCGAAGGCTTCGCCATGGACAGCGGCGACGCGATAGTCGTCGAGGAAATAGTTGATGAGATCTTCGTCGGTCGCGATCTTCACGCCCTTGGGCGTCGTCTTGCCCATGACACCGCTTGCGTCCGGATATACGTAGAAAGCACCTTCCGGAACAGGGCAGGCAAGACCGGGCGCGTCGTTCAGCATGGCGACCACCATGTCCCGCCGCCGCTTGAAGGCGACATTACGCTCCTCCAGGAAGTCCTGCGGGCCATTAAGCGCAGCAACGGCCGCCGCTTGGCTGATCGAGCAGGGGTTGGAGGTCGATTGCGATTGAAGCGCGCTCATCGCCTTGATCAACCAGGTGGGACCGCCCGCATAACCGATGCGCCAGCCGGTCATTGCATAGGCCTTTGAGCAGCCGTTGACGGTCAGCGTGCGGTCATAGAGGTCCGGGCAGACCTGCGCGATAGTGGCGAACGGCGTGTCGGCGTACCAGACATGCTCATACATATCGTCGGTCAGAATGTAGACATGGCTGTGCCTGCGCAGCACTTCACCCAGCGCCTTCAACTCTTGTGCGCTATAGGCAGCGCCCGACGGGTTGGACGGCGAGTTCAAAAGCACCCACTTGGTCTTGGGCGTGATTGCCGCGTCCAGCTGCTGGGGCGTAATCTTGTAATTTTGTGCCGCGCCGGCCGCTACGAACACGGGGGTGCCGCCCGCGAAGTTGACGATGTCCGGATAGCTCACCCAATAAGGCGCGGGGATCACCACCTCATCGCCAACATCGATGGTCGCCACCAGGGCGTTGAATAGCGTGTGCTTACCGCCGCTGTTAACGCTGACCTGCGCGCTGGAATAGTCCAGGCCATTGTCGCGGCTGAACTTGGCGGAAATGGCTTCTTTCAGCTCGGCGGTGCCATCGACGGTCGTGTACTTGGTCTGCCCAGCGCGAATTGCGGCGATGGCGGCGTCTTTCACGAAATCCGGGGTGTCGAAGTCGGGTTCGCCGGCGGAAAGGCCAATGACGTCAATGCCGGCGCGTTTCAGCTCATTCACCCGGCCGGTCATGGCGAGGGTGGCGCTAGGCTGGATGCGGCCAAGGGCGGCGGACGTCTGTGGCATTGAAGCTTTCCCCATTTCGATTGGCATCCGCGAGTCTGCGGACGGCCGCTCAATAGACAGGTCAGGCGGCAGGTTCAACCAAAGTTGCGGCCACAAGACCGCGCGCTGCGTTCCCGATGAAAAAGCCGTTTTCCAGATCCGCCATCCGGATGTCCGATTCCACCGCTTCGTCCATATCGATAAGGCTTTGCCGCAGCACGCCGGGGAGAAGCCCGCGCGCAAGCGGTGGCGTCAACAGCTTGTCCCCCCGCTCGACAAAAAGGGAGGAAAAGCATCCTTCCGTCAAAAAACCTTCATGATCGATCAGCAGCACCTCGAAAGTGCCGCCCCGTTGCAGGGCGTCTGCGTAAAGCGCCCTGTCGGTCGTTTTGTGGCGCAGCCGGAAATCCTGCGCATCCGCCCTTCGCGCGACGGCCGCCACGCGCATGACCGCTTCGGGCCAAGGGCGCTGCTGCCGGATTTCGATGGCCATTGAGCCCAGGCGCGACAGCAGCAGCCTTATGCGGCTATCCGAGCGCAGTCGGAAGGTCGCCGCCTGAAGTTCGTTGCGGGCGGCATGGCGGTCGAAGGCGAAGCCCAGTTCGGCTGCGCTGCGCAGCATCCGCGTCAGGTGATATTCGAGCAGGCGGACACCCTCGACCGGATCAAACGCCATCGTCTCTATAAGATCGAACCTGCCTTCCGTAGACGCCACTGACGCTTCCTGGTCTTTCTCTTGCGCCGGGATCATCGGCGCAAAAACTTTCCTTTTTCCAGGCATTCGTTCCATTCCGCCTGCATGACGGAATCGGCCACGACCCCTGAGCCGAGGCCCAAGAGCCCCACGCCGCTTCCTTCATCGACCGAAATAGTACGAATGGCAACATTGAAGGCGGCGTTACCGTCGGGAGAAATGCTGCCGATCGACCCGGTATAGGCCCCGCGTGGTCGAGCCTCCACTTCGTGGATGATTTCCATGGCGCGGACCTTGGGTGCGCCGGTGATCGATCCGCAAGGGAAAATGGCGCGCAGCACATCGACAGCTCCCAGACCAGGGCGCAGAAGGGCGGTGACGGTGGAGGTCATCTGGTGAACAGTGGGGTAGCTTTCCACCTCAAACAATTCCGGCACGGCAACGCTGCCGGCCTGCGCTACGCGGGCCAGATCGTTGCGAAGCAAGTCGACGATCATCAAATTTTCCGCGCGCTGCTTGGGATCGGCCGACAGGGCGCGCCTTGTTTCCTGATCCGCCTGATTCGTGGCTTGGCGGGCGGCGGTTCCTTTCATGGGGCGCGCCGTCAACCGGCCGCCTTCCAGTGTGAAGAACAGTTCCGGCGAAAAAGAGAGCAGCCAGCGCTCTCCTGTAAAAACGATGCCGCCATGACCAGCCCCGGCGCGGTCCCGCAAAGCGGCGTAAAGCGCCAGAGGATCATCG
The DNA here is from genome assembly GCF_014200045.1 of Rhizorhapis suberifaciens. Taxonomy (GTDB): domain Bacteria; phylum Pseudomonadota; class Alphaproteobacteria; order Sphingomonadales; family Sphingomonadaceae; genus Rhizorhapis; species Rhizorhapis suberifaciens. The sequence goes on along the minus strand of NZ_JACHOV010000007.1, from coordinate 204,484 downwards.
GCCATGGCGACAGAGCAAAGGAAAGTCAGGTTCGCCTGATAGATATCGCCCGCCTCAATATAAGACTGAATGCTATTGAACGCGGTGGCATAGTCCGGCTGCTTCACGAGCGGCGCAGCCTTCTGGACATTGCTCGCGGGGAGCGGAAAAAGGGCGGAAACCTCTGCAGCTGGAACTTGCTCATGGTTTTCGAACAGGCCGAACCACAATAGCGGTTCTCCGTCCGGCAAAGGACGGGCAAGGCGGGCCAGCCGTGGCTCCAGCATGTGACCAACCTCATAAGCGAGATATCCGGCCGCATGCAGCCCGCTTGCTTGCGCTTGGGCCAGCCGGTCAAGTGCCGGATGGACCTCCTCTGGCTGATAGGCGGTTACCAACTCCACCGGCTCTTTATACAATCGCGCGCCGGTGGATCCTACAGGTCTGGCATCGTCCAATAGAATGAAAGGTGCTGGCCGAGGAGGAAACATGGAATTGCCTTACAGAGAGCATGCCCATAGGTCCAGTCGAAGCAATGACGTGATCGATCGCTTAAAACGAAGCTTTGCCGCGCCAGGGCGCGCTTGACACTCCGGTCCGACTCACCTAAAGGCCGCCAATCCCGACACATTAGTCGCGCGGCGGCGCATTTCAGCGCTTGCCGTCCTTTTTGCGTTTCGGGATATTCATTCGCCAAGGTGACGGCCCCAGGGCCAGCCGAGGCAAGCGAAGCTTTGAGATAGGCCGTCCTGCCAGACAGCCTGTGGAGCAGGAGACAAGATTACATGGCACGTATTGCGGGCGTCAACATCCCGACCAACAAGCGCGTAATTATTGCGCTTACCTATATCCATGGCATCGGCCGCACGAAGGCGTTGGAAATCGCCGACAAGCTGGGCATCGATCACAGCCGCCGGGTCCAGGACCTGAGCGATGCGGAAGTTTTGCAGATCCGCGAAACCATCGACGCCGATCATACGGTCGAAGGCGATCTTCGCCGGCAGACCGCCATGAACATCAAGCGCCTGATGGACCTGGCCTGCTATCGCGGCCTGCGTCATCGCAAGGGCTTGCCCGTTCGCGGTCAGCGCACGCACACCAATGCGCGCACCCGCAAGGGTAAGGCCAAGCCGATCGCAGGCAAGAAGAAGTAAGAAATAGTCCGGGACTATTTCTTTAATTCTTCTCCGCCGGAGGCCGCTCTCCTCAACGAGTGAGACCCTCCGCCGTCAAACAGGATTTTAAGGTAGGAAAATAGGATATGGCACGGGAACCTCAGCGGATTCGCAGGCGCGAGCGCAAGAATATCTCGGCAGGCGTTGCTCATGTAAACGCAAGCTTCAACAACACCATGGTCACCATCACCGATGCACAGGGCAATGCAATCAGCTGGTCCTCCGCAGGGATGATGGGTTTCAAGGGATCGCGCAAATCGACTCCTTACGCCGCGCAGGTGTGCGCGGAGGATGCGGGCCGCAAGGCCGCCGAACATGGCGTCCGTACTCTTGAAGTCGAAGTCAAGGGTCCCGGTTCAGGCCGTGAATCCGCTCTTCGCGCGCTTCAGGCCGTTGGGTTCACGATCACGTCGATCCGCGACGTGACGCCGATCCCGCACAACGGCGTGCGTCCGTCCAAGCGTCGCCGCGTTTAAGCTTCGGCATACCAGGGGCGGCGGACGCGCCATCCCTTTATCTGTACCGGCCGGGGTCACCGTTGTATAACGCGCCCCCGCCCAATCCCAGGGGAAATACATGACTGTCAACACCAAGAACTGGCAGGAATTGAAGAAGCCGAACAGCCTGGAGATCAAGGCCGGCGGCGATCCCAAGCGCAAGGCGACGTTCGTTGCCGAGCCGCTGGAGCGTGGCTTTGGCCTGACGCTCGGCAATGCGTTGCGCCGCGTACTGCTCTCCTCGCTTCAGGGCGCCGCTGTTACCTCGATCAAAATCGAGAATGTACTGCATGAATTCTCCTCGCTCGCTGGCGTTCGAGAGGACATTACCGACATCGTTCTCAACGTGAAGCAGGTGGCGCTGAAGATGGAAGGCGAAGGCCCCAAGCGCCTGCAGCTTTCCGCCACGGGCCCTGCTGAAGTCAAGGCGGGCGACATTGCCGTTTCCGGCGATATCGAGGTGATGAACCCTGATCTCATCATCTGCCATCTGGACGAAGGCGCGACGCTCAACATGGAACTGACTGCCGATACCGGCAAGGGCTATGTGCCCGCGGTCGCCAATCGTCCGGCAGATGCGCCCATCGGGTTGATCCCAGTCGACTCGCTCTTTTCCCCAATCAAGCAGGTCGCCTACAAGGTTGAGAATACGCGCGTTGGCCAGGAACTGGATTATGACCGCCTGTCGCTGACTCTCGAGACGGATGGCACGGTAACGCCTGAGGACGCAGTTGCCTATGCCGGCCGCATTCTTCAGGACCAGCTTCAGCTTTTCGTCCACTTCGAAGATGCGCTCGCCGCTGCCACGCCGACCGTTGGCGTTGCCGCCGCAGCCGCAGGCGAAGCGGAGAGCGACGCAAATCAGATCAACCGCTATCTGCTCAAGAAGGTGGACGAACTGGAACTGTCGGTTCGCTCTGCCAATTGCCTAAAGAACGACAACATCATCTATATCGGGGACTTGGTCCAAAAAACCGAAGCCGAGATGTTGCGCACCCCGAATTTCGGCCGCAAGTCCTTGAACGAAATTAAGGAAGTCCTTTCGTCCATGGGCCTGCGCCTGGGCATGGACATTCCCGGCTGGCCCCCTGAGAATATCGAGGAAATGGCCAAGAAGCTGGAGCAGGAACTGCTGGGCTGATCTTACCATCATCCCCGCGAAGGCGGGGATCCACTCCTGAGCGTTGGGGGTGGTGTTGGGAAATGGGTTCCCGCCTTTGCGGGAATGACGTCAAATTGGGCGGTCCGAACGTCACCGCCTGGTCCTGGGTACCAGAGGTCATCCATCAAAACGGATTTTGATGGGGCCGCTATACGGCCCTTGAACAAACGGAGTAAAAGACATGCGTCATAAGGTTGGCGGCCGCAAGCTGCAGCGTACTACTGGTCATCGTAACGCGCTGTTCCGCAACATGGCGGCATCGCTCATCAAGCATGAGCAAATCATGACCACCACGGCAAAGGCGAAGGAACTTCGTCCCTATGTCGAAAAGCTGATCACGCTTGCCAAAAAGGGTGGCCTGGCCAATCGCCGCCTGGCCCATGCACGCTTGCTGGACGATACGCAGCTCAAGAAGCTGTTCGACGTCCTGGCCGAGCGTTACAAGGATCGTAACGGCGGCTATACGCGCGTTATCAAGGCTGGCTTCCGCGCGTCGGACGCCGCCGCTGTGGCGGTGATCGAGTTGGTCGACCGCGATGTTTCAGCCAAGGGGCAGGATTCCGGTCCGGTCCAGGGCGCTGACGAAGAAGAAATGGAAGCGGCATAAGATCATTGGCGGCTCTGGAGAGCCGGCAATCCTCTTCCTCAACAACTTCACAAACAGGCCGCGACTTCCTAAGTTGCGGCCTGAAACTTATGTCCAAAATATGCAAAATGAAGAAATCCGCACTGGCCTTGCCTTTGGCGGCTATTGCATTGGTGCCTGTGACAGGAGCCGCTGACACGGTGATCGGGGCAGGATCGCGGTCACGCGCCCCAATGGCTTATCCCCAGACGATGCGCCAGGATCTTGTCGAGGAGCATTTCGGCGTCAAGGTGGCCGATCCTTATCGTTGGCTGGAAAAGGACGTGCGGCAGGATAGTGCCGTGCTCAACTGGGTAAATGCCCAGAATGAGGTCACCAACGCCTATCTGGAAACGGTTCCCGGCCGCGACATCCTGAAGAAGCGGATCAAGTCGCTCATGGATCATGACCGCTACGGAACTCCGCGAAAAGCCGGACGGCGATATTTCTACACCTATAATAGCGGGCTGCAGAACCAGTCGCCGCTTTATGTTCGCGAAGCTTTGACCGCCAAGCAAAGGCTGCTGATCGATCCCAACACATTTTCCACGGATGGGACGACCGCGCTCGCGGAATGGGAGCCGTCATTTGACGGTAGGTATCTGCTTTACGCAATCCAGGATGGCGGCTCGGATTGGCGTACCCTGCATGTCCTGGACGTCACGACGGGAAAAGTGCTTCCCGACGAGATTCGCTGGGTCAAATTTTCCGATCTGGCATGGGATCGTGAGGGGCGCGGATTCTTCTACTCCCGTTTTGCGGTGCCACGCGAAGGAGAGGCGTTCCAGTCGACCAATCTCAACCAGCAGGTCTTTTATCATCGACTGGGCACCCCGCAATCGGCGGACGAGCTTATATACGCGACACCGGGACGGCCCAAGCTGGGTCACAGCGCTCAGGTGAGCGATGACGGCCGATGGTTGCTCATCAGTTCGGCACAGGGAACGGATGAACGCTACGAACTGACGATCGCCGATCTCCACGATCAAACCCGAAAGCCCTGGCCGCTGGTCAAGGGCTTGAACCATGATTGGCGGCTGATCGGCAATTTGGGGCCCAAGCTATATTTTCTCACCAACAAGGGCGCCCCGCGTCTTCGCCTGGTAACGCTGGACGCGACCCATCCGTCGGCCCCGCCGGTTGAAGTCGTGGCGGAGCGCAAGGAGACGCTGGTGGGGGGCTCCATGGTGGGCGACAAGATCATTCTTGCCTATCTGAGCAACGCACGCACGGTCGCTGAAATGGTAAATCTCAGCGGACGACCGGCGGGCGACGTACCGATGCCGGGCATCGGCACCGCCGCTGGTTTTGGAGGAAAGGGGGGCGACCCTGAAACCTTCTTTGCCTTTTCCGGTTTCACGACGCCGACGACGATCTACCGATTCGACACCGCGACGGGCGAAACCAGCATCTTTGCGCAGCCGAAAGTCGATTTTGATCCCTCCGATTATGTGACGCAGCAGGTCTTCTACCCGTCGAAGGACGGAACGCGTATTCCGATGTTCCTGATCCGTCGTGCGGACGTGATGCAGAGCGGCAAGCCTGCTCCCACGCTGCTTTACGGTTATGGCGGGTTCAATATTTCGCTGACCCCCGGATTTTCCGCGCCGCGCCTGGCTTGGCTGGAGCAGGGTGGGGCGGTGGCCATCGCCAATCTGCGGGGCGGCGGCGAGTTCGGCTCTGCGTGGCATGATGCCGGACGGCTGCATAACAAGCAGAATGTCTTTGACGATTTCATCGCCGCCGGTGAATTCCTGATCGCGCAAAAGATCACGGGTAAGGACCAACTGGCGATAGAGGGGCGTTCCAATGGCGGCCTATTGGTCGGAGCGGTCCTTAATCAGCGTCCGGACCTGTTCGCCGCCGCCCTGCCCGCCGTGGGGGTCATGGACATGCTCCGTTTCGACCGGTTTACCGCCGGGCGCTATTGGGTGGATGATTATGGCTATCCTTCACGGAAAAAGGATTTCCGCACGCTGCTGCGCTATTCGCCTTATCACAATATACGGCAGGGCACTCCTTATCCCGCGATCATGGTGGTGACGGCCGACACGGACGACCGTGTCGTGCCCGGACACAGCTTTAAATATGTCTCGGCGCTTCAGCACGCCTCTATCGGTGAAAAACCTCACCTTATCCGCATTGAGACCCGTGCTGGCCATGGGTCGGGGAAGCCAACGGACAAGCTTATCGAGGAGTATTCCGACATGTACGCGTTCATCGCGAAATGGACGGGTCTGAAAATCTCGCTTCCCCTGCAGTAAGCCTCACTCCGCGGTCTGTGACGCGGCATTTGTCGGAAGGGTGGTTTCGCGATCGGACCATGCGACAGTCCGTACACCCTCATCGTCGAAAACAGCATCGGCAGCTTCCAACAGGGGCTTGAAGCGCAGCCCATCGATCGTCCCGCGCATGACGATTAGCGCCTTGCTCGCTTCGCCCTGCAGGAACAGCGAAAGGGCTTGGCGCATCTTGTGGGTCATGTGCCGAACCCAGGTCCGACGGGGCGCATATTTGCGAATCGTGTAAACCGAATTGCGGATGTAATGATAATGCCAGCGGACCCGGACCGGATTATTTTCAGTCCGTATGTCTGGATTGCCATCCATCTGGCGCACGTGCAGGCATCGGCTGTCGCCGACGATATAGCCTGGTTGTGCGGCCGTCACACGCAAGGTGAATTCCGAATCTTCCCCCCAGATGAACATGGAGGCATAAGGCAGGCCAAAACGCGCCAAGGTCCGGCGGGGCAGCAGGATGGAAACGAAGGTCGCCCTGCGCACCGGCACCATCTTGTGTTCCAGCAATTCTGGCCAGGCCTGATAGGAAAGAGCGTTCCGCCTGTTCGCGACATCGGGCACATTGGTTACACAGCCGCGTGGTGTGCGGGCTGTCGAAATTACGAAGGGGGCGGTAATTTCGCGCTGCACCAGAATATTGTCGGCGGCGATCAGCCTATCCAGCGCGTCGGGCTCGGGGATCACGTCATCATCCATCACCCATATCGAATCAGCGCCGGTCCGATAGGCAATGCGCATGCCCATGTTGAAGCCGCCCGCCGCGCCTATGTTCCGTGGGAGGGAATAAACCTCTACGCGGTTCGCCCATTTCTCGGCGAGCATCGCAAAGGTGCCGTCTGTACTGGCATTGTCAATAACAACGATGCGGTCGCATTGATGCGTCTGCGCAACGATGGCCTCAAGGCAAGAATCCAGGAGGTCCATTCTGTTATAAGTTAACACCACGGCGCAGATGGTCGACATGATCACCCCTTCATTTTTCAGACCCGTGGTTGTACGGTAACCGCGCTGGAGTTCTTAGGTTCCCTGTCCGTTTCTTTTGGGCAGGTGACCTATCCATCGGGATACTTCTCTAAATCCAACGATATGATAGTTCTCTGGCCATGCCTATTGGAAATTCCGGGCTAGGAGTTCAGGTCATGAAAGGCGCTCGGCTGCGTGACGAGAATTGATGCCGTCGTTGTCGGTGCGGGCGTGGTCGGATTGGCCGTCGGACGCAGATTTGCGCGCCTGGGCCTGGAAACCGTAATTGTCGATGGAGAGGCTGATTTCGGCACTTGGACAAGCGCTCGCAACAGCGAAGTCATCCATGCGGGCATTTATTATCCCAAGGGATCATTGAAGGCGGAGCTGTGCGTTAAGGGAAAAAAGCTGCTTTACGATTATTGTTTCGCCCGCGACATTCCCTGCCGGCAATCAGGTAAGCTGATCTTCGCGGCGTCGGCGGAGCAGGCTGGATCGCTCGACGCGATTTTAGCGGCCGCAAAGGGCGCGGGGGTGACGGATCTTGTGCGCCTCAATGGCCGGGAAGTGCGGTCGCTTGAGCCTCTGCTCGGTTGTCATGAGGCGCTTCTTTCTCCCTCCACCGGTATCCTGGACTCCCATGCCTATATGCAATCACTTCTTGGCGAGGCGGAAGATGCCGGTGCGCAATTCGCCCGCCAGACGCGGATCACCCGATTGACGCGGCAGCAGGATGGCTGGGGCGTTCATATGGACGGGGAGGCGGAACCCGCCGTCATTGCCTCGCTTGTGGTAAATGCCGCAGGTCTCACCGCGCATCTCCTTGCGCTACGTACCGAGGATCTGGCGGAAGGATATGTGCCGCAAGTCCGCTATGCGCGCGGCGTTTACTTCACTTATGCCGGGCGGGCGCCTTTTCGGCGCCTTATCTATCCTGTGCCAGTGCCAGGCGGATTGGGCACGCATCTGACGCTGGATATGGCCGGCATGGCTCGCTTCGGCCCCGATGTCGAATGGATTGATGGCATTGATTACAGCGTGGATCCCGCACGATATGAAACTTTCCTGGCGGCTGCGCGGCTTATCTGGCCCGAACTCGATCCGCAGCGCCTGACCCCCGGTTATGCGGGAATTCGTCCAAAGCTCAGCGGTCCGGGGGAACCCGCAGCGGACTTCCTCGTTTCGGGTCCGCAAGAGCATGGGCTTCCAGGATTGGTGAATTTATTCGGGATCGAATCGCCGGGATTGACCGCCTCGCTTGCGCTTGCCGATTTGGTGGCGCAAAGGCTGGGGCTGGGCGCGGAGATTTGAAACAGTGATCGAGTCCCAACCCGCACTTACCAATTTGCGCCGAAAGGCAACCGTCGGGGCGGTTTTTACGGGAGGTGCGCAGGCCTTTCGCACTGGTCTCCAGATGCTTTCTGTGGTTGTGCTTTCGCGGCTGCTATCGCCTGAGGTCTTCGGTCTGATGGCGATGATTTCACCGCTGATGTTTTTCGTGATGCTATTCGGCCAATTGGGTCTCAACAACGCGATCATCACCGCGCGGACGATCTCTCCCGCTCAGTTGAGCACCATCTTCTGGATCAATAACGGAGTGGCGGCCGCGCTCGCGCTCATATTTGCGGCGAGCGCGCCTCTGATCGCCTGGTTCTACGGACAGCCGGACCTGATTGCTCCAGTGCTGGTGCTTGCCTGCTCCATCCTTATTTCGGCCGCAGCCTCACAACATCAGGCGCTGATTACCCGGTCCATGCAGTTTGGACGCCTGGCCCTGATCGACGTCATATCCGGAGCCGCCGGCTTCCTCCTGGCCCTGGTGATCGCCATCATTTACCCCAGTATTTGGGCGCTGGTCGCTTCCACGGTAATGACCGCACTTACGGCCGCCGCTGGATCCTGGCTTGCGTCGGGGTGGAGACCGAGCCGCCAGTTCAACTGGGCCCAAGCCTTGCCAATGATCAAATTTGGCAGGGGAATGATGGGCTTCAATGTCTTCAATTTCCTGTCCCGTAATCTCGACAATATCCTTATCGGCAAGTTCGCTGGCGCGGTGCAGCTCGGTTATTATGATCGCGCCTACAAGCTGCTGCTGTTTCCATTAAGCCAGATCAACCAGCCGGTCGGCCGCGTGGTGATTCCCATACTTTCGCGGCTGGTTGACGAACCCGAACGCTATCGCGCCGTCTATCTGCGCACGGTGCAGCAGCTGGCGCTGTTCACGTTGCCCGGCGTCGTTTTCATGATCATCTATGCGGAATCGGCCATTCCCGAGATACTGGGCGAACATTGGCGAGCCAGTGTGCCCATCTTCGTCTGGCTGGGCTTTGCTGCCCTGCATCAACCGATCTCCGCCACGACCGGCTGGCTATTTATAAGCCAGTCCCGGACCGGGGAGTTCGCCCAATGGGGGCTGGTGGTAGCAGTGACCTCTATCGCCGCCTTCATTGTCGGGCTGGCTTGGGGAGCGCTGGGTGTGGCGGCCGCCTATGCGCTGAGCGACATGTTCATCCGCATGCCGATCGTATGGTATTGGGTAGGACGAAAGGGGCCGGTTCGGACCATCGATCTTGTAAACGCTGCTTGGCCCCATGTGTTAGCCAATATGGCAATGGCGCTTGTGCTGATCGGGCTCATACCCTTTCATTTATCGGGCTTCCTGTTGCTGGATCTTGCCATGAAATTCGCAGCGGGTTTCGCGGTTTGCTGGACGACTCTCGCTGTTTTTCCTAAGGGACGCGCGGTGTTGATGGATTTGGCGGGAACCGTCGGCAATATGCTTGCACGTCCGGCGCGTGCGAGCTAATAGCGGCTCCCTTGACGCTGCAGGAGTGTAGCTCAGCTGGTAGAGCGTCGGTCTCCAAAACCGAATGCCGGGGGTTCGAGTCCCTCCACTCCTGCCAAAACTTGCAACCGGGCCGGTATAAGGCTATGGGCCGCAAGGAATTTTGAATGAGGTCAGAGCCGCTCCGGTTGCAAGACCGGCTGCGGCTTTTGGTTTCGGTGTTTTTAATTGAAGATTGAACAGGTTAGAGACAGTGGCCAAGACATCTCCCGGCGATTTCGTCCGGCAAGTGCGCGCTGAAGCGAACAAGATCGTCTGGCCGACGAGTCGCGAAACGGTTGTGACCACCATCATGGTGGTGATCATGACCAGCATGCTTGGCCTGTTCTTCTTCGGAATTGATTCGCTTTTCGGGTGGATCGTTCAATTGCTGCTCGGCCTTTCCCGCTAAGGCTTATTGATTGGAGTTCGAACGGTAGACATGTCGCGCTGGTACATCATCCACGCCTATTCCGGGTTCGAGAACAAGGTCCGTGACGCGATCATGGCCGAAGCCGCGCGCATGGGATTGGAGCAGCTCGTCGAATCCGTCGAGGTGCCCACCGAAACCGTGACGGAGGTCCGTCGCGGCAAGAAGGTGCAATCGGAACGCAAATTCTTTCCCGGCTATGTGCTGGCGAAGCTGAAGCTGAACGATGACGTTTATCACTTGATCAAGAACACGCCGAAGGTGACGGGTTTTCTGGGCGCTTCCGGCAAACCTCAGCCGATCAGCGAGGCGGAGGCCGCGCGCATCCTCAACACCAAGGAGGAAGCTGCCGCCGCGCCCAAGCACAAGATCAACGTCAATTACGAGATTGGCGATCAGGTCAAGGTTCTGGACGGTCCCTTCGCCAGCTTCAATGGCGTGGTGGAAGAGCTGGACTTCGAAAAGAACCGCGTAAAGGTGTCGGTATCCATCTTTGGCCGCGCAACGCCAGTGGAGCTGGATTTCGAACAGGTCGAACTGGCGAAGTGAAATTTGGTCCTTTTCCCGATGGGGAGAGGACAGCGAGAGTTGGCTGGCGAAGTAGGGCCTAGCCGCAGCGGGAGGGAGGCTCCCACCTATAAGGTGGGCAGGGCTCCTCAGCAACTCCGGCTAAGCGGCATAGCCGCTAAGTCTTCATATCCTCTCTCACTGGAGAGGATAGGGGAAGTGCGGGAGGCAGTCTTCGGGCTGCCGTTTGGACCGCTAAACTTGAAACAGGGCAAAGCGCTGTCGCGCAGAGCCCCGACTATAGAGTGAGTAAAAATGGCTAAGAAAATTACGGGCTATATCAAGCTCCAGGTGCCTGCGGGCGCCGCCAACCCGTCTCCGCCCATCGGCCCTGCGCTGGGTCAGCGCGGCGTCAATATCATGGAATTCTGCAAGGCCTTCAACGCTGCTACCGGCGATCTTGAAAAGTCCATGCCGATCCCCACGATCATCACCGTTTATGCCGATCGCAGCTTCTCCTTTGAGACGAAGACGCCGCCAGCGACCTTCCTCATCAAGAAGGCGGCGAAGCTGAAGTCGGGTTCGAAGGAGCCGGGCAAGGTGTCTGCCGGACAGATCAAGCGTTCGCAGCTTGCCGAAATCGCCGAAGTGAAGATGAAGGATCTCAACGCCAACGATATCGAGGCCGCGACCCGCATCATCGAAGGTTCAGCTCGGGCCATGGGCCTTCAGGTTGTGGAGGGCTAAAGACATGGCAAAGCTGACCAAGAAGCAGAAGGCTCTCGCTGAAGCCGTCGATCGCAACAAGCTGCACGGCGTCGAAGAAGCCATCGCGCTGGTAAAGAAGCACGCGACCGCCAAGTTCGACGAGACGCTTGAAGTCGCGATGAACCTGGGTGTCGATCCCCGCCATGCCGATCAAATGGTTCGTGGCGTCGTGACGCTGCCCGCCGGCACCGGCAAGACCGTCCGTGTCGCCGTCTTCGCACGCAATGAAAAGGCCGCCGAGGCAACTGCCGCCGGTGCGGACGTTGTTGGCGCGGAAGACCTGCTGGAAACGATCCAGGGCGGCAATATCGATTTCGACCGCGTGATCGCGACCCCGGACATGATGGGTCTGGTGGGGCGCCTGGGCAAGGTGCTGGGTCCCAAGGGTCTGATGCCGAATCCGAAGCTTGGCACCGTCACGCCGAACGTGACCGAAGCGGTCAAGGCGGCCAAGGGCGGCCAGATCGAATTCCGCGTCGAAAAGGCCGGCATCATCCATGCAGGGCTTGGCAAGGTCAGCTTCTCCGAAGCGGACCTCAAGAAGAACTTCGAAGCCTTCGTTGATGCCATCGTCAAGGCGAAGCCTTCAGGCTCCAAAGGCAAATATGTCCGCAAGGTCGCGCTTTCGAGTTCGATGGGCCCGGGCTTGAAGATCGACGTCGCCGAACTTTCGGCGGCTTAAAGACCAGCCAACAGTTCGTCCCGAGCGAAGTCGAGGGACGATGACTTGGCGCTAGAGTGTCTCGGCTTTGCTCGATGAACGGAGTTGAGATTTTTAGGATCCTCGGGGGCTTCGGTTCCCGTGGAATGAAAAAATGAAAGTGCCCCCGGCACTTCCATTTTTTCAATCCGTCCGAGACAGCAGGTGAGGGGAATTTGCCTCTCTTAATCTCCTGCCAAGACGGGGAAAGTTTTCGCCGGTGCACCGTTAAGGCGGCGTTCCGGGTCTGCCGGAATTCCTTGGTTGGTCCCATGGACGAGCCATTCCAGGATTGAAGGTCAGGCGACATTCCCCTCGGACAGGCGGCAGGGCCGGTTTAGGTCACCCTGTTGCTTAACCGCGCGGGCGGATGGTCCGTCTGCGCTAGAGTGGAGAATGGCATGGATCGTGCTCAAAAAGCCGAGCTGGTATCTGCGCTGCACGACTCATTGGGGGACTTCGGAGTTGTCGTGGTGACACGCAACCTGGGTCTGACCGTGGCTCAGTCTACTGATCTGCGGACGAAAATGCGTGATGCGGGCGCCAGCTACAAGGTTACGAAGAACCGTCTCGCCAAAATCGCCGTCAAGGGCACCGCTTACGAACAGATCGGCAGCTTGCTGACTGGTCCGACAGCATTCGCCACATCGCCGGATCCGGTAGCGGCCGCAAAGGTCGCCGTCGAATTCGCAAAGACCAATGACAAGCTTGAAATTGTCGGCGGTGCGATGGGTGAAACCTTGCTTGACGTTGAAGGCGTGAAGGCGCTGGCATCGCTGCCGTCGCTCAATGAACTGCGCGCTAAGATTGTGGGCCTTATTCAGGCGCCCGCAACCAAGGTCGTTCAGGTCGTCCAGGCGCCGGCAGGACAGCTTGCGCGGGTCTTCAATGCTTACGCAACCAAAGACGCAGCCTGATTTTTCGATTTTGTTGAAACTTTCGGGGCCGAAAGCCCCAAGAAATGGAGATTATTACCATGGCAGACATTAACGCGCTCGTAGACCAGCTTTCCGAACTGACCGTTCTGGAAGCGGCTGAACTGTCCAAGGCTCTTGAAGAAAAGTGGGGCGTTTCCGCCGCTGCCGCCGTTGCAGTTGCTGGCCCTGCCGCCGGCGCCGCTGCTCCGGCTGCTGAAGAGCAGACCGAATTCGACGTCATCCTGGTCAACGACGGTGGCAAGAAGATCAACGTCATCAAGGAAGTCCGTGCGATCACCGCTCTGGGCCTCACCGAAGCCAAGGCGCTGGTCGAAGGCGCTCCGAAGGCCGTCAAGGAAGGCGTGAACAAGGAAGAAGCCGAGAAGCTGAAGAAGCAGCTCGAAGAAGCCGGCGCGACCGTCGAGCTGAAGTAATTTGTCGGCCCCTCGGGGCCAGCATTACTCCCGGCTTATTGTCGGGTGCAGAACAGGAAGGGCGGTCCTTTATGGGCCGCCCTTTTTGCTTTCGGGGGCAGGATCGCGCCTAGTATCGCTCAAGTTGGAGATGACGAATAATTGTTTGTCTGCGCCGCCTGATTGGCAGCAATAGACGAACTTCGTTTTCCATCGGGCTCGCAATCACTCTACACACCTGGGGCGGGACTGCACCTTCATCACGGCCAGAGGCAATGACCGCCTGCAATATGGAAGATGAATCTATCTCGGTTGACCGGACCGGCAAAGTCCCGGAGAGTTGGGCTTAATTTTTGCCGAGATGGAACGAGCGACGATCTTGCCTGCGACCCCGCTGCCCCTGCCGCCTGATGATAGCGCCATTCGCGGCTTGCCGATGACCGCCGATCTATATTGCGAATTGTTCCAGCCGGAAAAGGCATCGCGCCTCGACTACCTGCCTGGCCTGATGGTTGTCGGTTTAGCGGTGCTGGCCGCCGCTTATGTATCGGACCATTATGGCGTACCGCTGACGCTGATGAGCCTGTTGGTGGGGCTGTCGCTTAATTTCCTGAACGCTGACCGGCGACTGCATCCCGGATTGATGCTGGCGTCGCATCGGTTATTGCGCATCGGCATCGTGCTTGTGGGGATGCGGGTGACGGTCGGACAGATTGTCGACCTGGGACCCGTAGCATTGCTATGCATCGCCGCAATCACGGCTTTGACGATCTTATCCGGGGTGGTCCTGTCCCGGCTGCAGGGATTTTCCACAGCCTTTGGCGTCTTGGCGGGTGGCGCGGTGGCAATATGCGGTGCGTCCGCCGCGATGGCGCTGGCGACAATGCTGGGCGAGCGGCGGATCAATCAGGCGCAGCTTACCACTGTCCTGGTTGGCATTGCCGCGATGAGCGCAGCGGCCATGTTTTTCTATCCCATGCTGGCGTGGGAGTTTGGGCTGAGTGACCGGCAGGCGGGTTTTTTCCTGGGGGCGGCAATTCATGACGTGGCTCAGGCGCTGGGCGCGGGATATGCGGTGTCGAACATAGCTGGTGACACCGCCGCCATTGTAAAGCTGACACGCGTTGCCCTGTTGGTGCCGGTGTTGCTGATTGTGTCGCTGGTTATTGGGCGGCGCGAAGGAATGGACCGCGCCAAGGCGGGTATCCCCTGGTTTATCTTCGGCTTTTTGGCGTTGGTCATATTCAATTCGACCGTCGCTGTTCCCTCAATGATTGGCGATGCGGCAACCGCCATTTCGGCCGTGCTGATCGCCGCTGCCGTGACCGCGACCGGTATCCGTTCGCCAATGCAGATATTGCTGAAGAGCGGGTTGCGCCCAATGATCGTCATATTGGGGCCGACCGTGATCGCGGCGGCGCTTGCCTGGTCGGTGACGGAACTGATCTTGCAAATGTGATGGAAGAGAATCGCGATATCCTCCGCCGGGGACGCGGAAGCATTTCGGGCGCTCCTGCTCATCGCGCGGCCCGCTCATCACAATTGGGAAAGTGCAGTCTTTAGCAGTCCCGCAAGCTCCGTGACGGCGCGATGGGGATTTTCACAAATTTCGATGTTATAGCCAATTTCGGGCAGGGCGGGACTCCCCATGTCCAGCGGCACGAAGTCCGACCCCAGGAAGACCGGCGTACGGCAAGTCAGCGCCAACCCGCTTTCTGCAGCGGCGCGCAACACCGAGAGGCTGGGTGTTTCCAGTGCGATCGAATATGACCGGCCCGCCGCTTCGAGCGACGCCATGCGCGCATCGCGAAACCGGCAGGGCTTGGTCATTACCGCTATATTGCGTCAGATAGACATGCTCGCTGGCCTTCACCATCGATCCTGTATCCACGATCATCACAAAGCTGCGCAGCAAATCAGTCGGTAAATTGATCCGCATCGTCATTTTTTGCTCCATCGATGCGTATATATGCTGGCGAAAAGGACAGGACGCAAAGATATTTCGGAGCGGGATGCCCGCAAAGTAAGGCTGATTAGCGCGAGATTTCACCACGGAGCCCATCGGCTCGTGCTGAGGATCCGCGGCCATTCCGACATCGGCGTTGCGGTACGACGACCCTTCCAATTTTCCCTATTCCGCCGGCTGCTCCAGCGCACGGCGTTCCATTTCCGCTTGCTGCCTGCGGTGCCGGAAGCGGTAGTAGAGCAGCAGCAGGGTCGGCAGGAACAGCGTGTTGACAATATCGTGGATTGACTCGCCAACATTATTCTCGGTGCTGCCAAATTTCTGGTTGAGGTCGACGATCTCGTTGATCCCCTCCAGCAGGGCCACCATCATCCAGGGCCGCCAATCATGCAGCGGCCGCTTGGTAGCCCAGGCAAAGAAGAACAGCAGCGCCACGCCCACATGGATATGGACCGCATCTGGAGACAGATGAATGCTCTTTTCAAACGCGTGCTTGATGGGCCCCCAAATAGTTGCAACTTCGGTTAGGATCATGCGTCAAACCTTCGTCCTGAAGGGTGTGAAATCTGTGCCTCTGTCGAACACATCGACACCCTCCTGGCGTTTAAGCGCGCCCACCACTGCATAGGTGACAGGCGTCAGCGCCGCTTCCCAGCCCGTCTTCAAAATGAACTGACTGAGCATGACCAGCAAGATCTGGTCGGTCGGCCAGCCCGGCGCACCATAAAAGGCGAGCGGATAGAAGATCAGACTGTCAAAGCCCTGACCTACAATCGTTGAACCAATGGTGCGGGTCCATAGATATTTGCCATTAGTCCATAATTTCATCCGGGCCATCACGAAACTGTTCATAAATTCGCCTACGCAGAAGGCGGTGAGGGAGGCGAACACTATGCGCGGCACCTGTCCGAACACGGACTCATAGGCCGCTTGTCCGTCCCAATCGGCGGCGGGGGGCAGGGCCACAACCACGTAGCTCATGACGGCCATGAACAGCGTGGCGGCAAATCCGGCCCAGATGCACCGCCGCGCCCGCGCATAACCATATACCTCGGTCAGGACGTCCCCGATGATATAGCTGACCGGAAAGAAAAGGATGCCCGCCCCGAACGGCCACAGCCCGATCAATGGCAAATCCACCACTGCCCGCTTGCCCGCGCCGAGCACGTTGGACAGCAGCAAGACGGTGACGAACGCCGCCATGACAAAGTCGAAGTAGCGGAAATGCCGGCCTTTCAGCGCGGAAGCGTCAAGGGTGGCGAGCGAGGAGGAGGGATTTTCAGTCATTCACTGTGAATATCCCGGTTTTCACGCTTTGCAATCCGCGCTATGCCCCGCCCAGCAACGGGCCCCGTAGCTCAACTGGATAGAGCACCTGCCTTCTAAGCAGGATGTTGCGTGTTCGAGTCACGCCGGGGTCACCATTGATTGCTTTTCAATAATTTATCTAATTCTTCTACAATTCAGAATTGGAACGCCGCTGCGACCGATTAGTCAAAGATATGCCGCCTACACAGTGAAGGAGACACTGATAAAGTTGCCGCGCATATTGCTATGACCTTTGGTTTGGTTCACAATACAAATTCCGCTTGGGGGTTGCGTAGGAGGTAACCACCATAGTTAGTTATGGCGGACAGAGATTATTTAGTTCAACTCCTTGTTATTTCGAACCCTGGTGCCCTTGAGCGCCGAAAGGCCTTCATTGCTAGAGCCCGAAAAATCAATGTGCCCTGGCGGTTCTTCGATGCGCGAACCGGTCTTCCAGAAGGTCTCCGCTATGATGCGGACGCTGTAGAGAGGAACAAGGGCCGACAACTCACAAAAGGCGAGATTGGCTGCTATTCAAGCCATTATGCGATTTGGCAGGATATGGTGCGCCAAAACACGCCCCAATGCATCATCCTTGAAGACGACACCCTCGTGGACTGGGCTTTTCTTTCAGAGCTCGCTTCGCTGGACTTTGCTGCGATGAAAATTCCATACATGCGGCTTTACAGCAAGAAGCCGGGGTTCTTCAGAGTTGTAGAGTGGCGTTTTCTGAATCGTTCCCGAAGCCTTATTGAGTATATGGGATATGTCTATGGCACACAGGCTTACGTTATAACGCAGGAAGGCGCGCGCGCGTTTCTCAGCGCCTGTGCAATTATCCAAAGGCCATTGGACGATCAAATGGACCGCAGCTGGGAACATGGCATCCGCAATTTGGCGCTGTTTCCAGCCCCGATTATCGAAGAGCATGTCCCGTCCATCATTGGTGACACAAGGTTTCAAACAGAGAAGAGCGCTTTATATTACCATCCGCGCCAGCGATTGCGTCGGTGGCTCGAGCGGCAGACTATAAGAGTGAGAAGGCTAGGATTTTTGTTGAAGGTGGCGATCGGCGTCATACCCGTAGCGCTATATTGGGAAATGTAGTTTGGACGCGGATCAGACGGAAAGTAGCTGCTCCGCCAGTGTCACATGCCAGTTCAGTCCGGTGGCAAGCACGTCATCGTTGAAATCATAGCGCGGATGGTGAAGGGGCACGCTGCTTTTGCCCCGCCCTTGCCCCAACCAGGAATAGGCACCCTTTCTTGCTTGAAGCATGAAGGAAAAATCCTCTGCCGTGAAGGCGGGATCGGGAGCGACATGGGCATGGCCGCAGACGCACGCTGCCGCCGCCAAGGCCTTCGCCGCCGCTTCGGGATCATTGATCGTGGCCGGGTAAGAGCGGTCGTAAGTCACCTTTGCCCTGGTCCCGCTGGCAAGCGCGACGCCCTCTGCAATCTGCCGCAGGGCCGCTTCGACGATGTCCTGCACGGCAGGATCGAAGCTGCGGACCGTGCCGCTGACGGCGACGCTGGGTGGCAGGACGTTATGAGCATGCCCCCCATGGATTTGTGTGATCGACAGCACGGCCGGTCGCGTCGGAGGGATGCGTCGGGCGACAATGGTATTGAGCTGCCCCACAAGGTCGCTTGCGGCCAGGATGGCGTCGGGCGTGTGGTGTGGCATGGCGGCGTGTCCGCCCTTGCCCTGCAGCACGATTTCAAACCTGTCCGCCGCCGCCATGATCGGGCCGGGGCGAGTTGCCGCCGTTCCCGCTGGCAGATCGGGCCAATTGTGAAGGGCATAGACTTCATCGGCCGGAAATCGGTCGAAGAGCCCGGCCTCGATCATCGCCCGGGCACCCGCCTGTCCTTCTTCAGCGGGCTGGAAGATAAAGTAAACCGTGCCGTCGAACCGCTTCGTCCGTGCTAGGTGCCGGGCAGCACCCAGCAACATCGCCACATGCCCGTCATGACCGCAGCCATGAAAGACACCTGGCTTGCAGCTTGCATAGGGAAGTCCGGTCTCCTCATGGATCGGCAACGCATCCATGTCGGCGCGCAGGCCGATGGAGCGATCGGAGCTTCCGGACTTCAGCACGCCGACAAGGCCGGTTCCACCAATGCCGGTAAAAACCTCTATCCCTTCGATGCCTTGCAATGCTTCTGCGATCCGTGAGGCGGTGCGGAACTCCTCGAAGCCGAGCTCGGGATGAGCATGCAGGTCACGACGGAACGCCACCAGGGGATCGATCAGGTCGTCGAGGACGTGTTCGGTTATAGCCATGGGAAAAGCTTAGCTTTTCTGCTGCTCGCCGAACAGCCCTGTTAAGGCATCGGCGCGTAGTCCCGTGCTCGTCCCGTGTAGCGCCGTTATGACTCCGCGCTTTTCAGGCCGGCTATGTGGAAGGTCTTGATCTCCAGATATTCCTCGATCCCGGCTTGTCCGCCTTCCCGGCCCAGGCCCGACAGCTTCACGCCGCCAAAAGGCGCCATTTCCATGGAAACCGAACCGGTGTTCAGCGCCACCATCCCGGCCTCCAGCCGTTCAGCGACGCGGAAGGCGCGGTGGAGGTTGTCCGTATAGAAATAGGAGGCAAGGCCAAAGGAGGTGGCGTTGGCCATTTCGATGGCCTCATCTTCATGGCTGAAACGGAACAGAGGCGCGACCGGGCCGAACGTTTCTTCGCTGGCCAACCGCATGTCCTGCTTTGCGCCGGTCAGCACCATGGGGGTAGCATAGCGGGCGGGATCGAGATCGGTGGCCACACTGGCGTAAATCTTCGCGCCATGGGAGAGCGCATCTTCGACATGCTCATGCACTTTCTGTGTAGCCGACTTATTGATGAGCGGCCCTATGGTCGTGCCGGGCGCGTTGCCCGGGCCGACTTTCAGCGCTTCGACCTTCCGCGCCAGCCTTGCCGCGAAGTCATCATATACGCTGTCCTGCACCAGGATGCGATTGGCGCAGACGCAGGTTTGGCCGGCATTGCGAAACTTGCTCATCATCGCGCTTTCGACCGCGATGTTAAGATCGGCGTCGTCGAAGACGATGAGGGGCGCATGCCTCCCAGTTCCAGGCTCAGCCGTTTGACGGTGTCGGCGCACTGCTTCATCAACAGCGATCCAATCCGCGTCGATCCTGTGAAAGAGAGCTTGCGGACCATGGGGTTGGAGGACATCTCCGCCCCGATTGCCTGCGCCGAACCAGTGACGACATTGACAACACCGGCAGGAAAGCCCGCCTTCGCCGCCAACCGGGCCAAGGCAAGCGCCGTGAAGGGAGTCGACTCCGACGGCTTCACCACTATCGGGCAGCCGGACGCCAAGGCAGGCGCGCATTTGCGCGTGATCATCGCTGCCGGAAAGTTCCAGGGCGTAATCGCTGCCGCAACGCCGACTGGCTCTTTCATGATCAGGATACGGCGGTCGGACGTGGGGGCAGGAACGGAAGAGCCGACCACTCTTCGGCCTTCTTCCGCGAACCATTTGATGAAGCTCGCCGCATAGCGAATCTCGCCCTCCGCCTCGGCAATGGGCTTGCCCTGCTCCGCAGTCATGATTCGGCCAAGGTCGCCGATATTCGCCATGATGAGGTCATACCAGCACTCAAGGAGGACCGCCCGCTCCCCGGCTGGTAGCGTCCGCCATGGGCCAAAGGCTGCATTGGCGGCATCAATTGCGCTGCGGGTGTCGGAACCATCGCAGTTGGGAATATGGCCGATCACCTCGCCTGTGGCCGGGTCCTCGACGGCAATGGTCGCCCCCGATGCAGCGGGCCGCCATTCGCCATTTATATAGGCCCGGTCGGCAAAAAGACTGGGGTCGGATAATTTGGGAACGGCCATCGAACTCACCTTATATTGACGAAACTCAGCCTAAGGATAGTTGCCAAAATCCATAGTCAGAGTTCCTGCTTACCATGCGGCCAACGCTGGAGATGCCGTTTTTTTCCGCCTTGATATAAGTGGTTCTGCGCCGATTGCCGTTACGGTTTGGGTCCCTAAGCTCTTGCTCGGCAAGGCGCGAGACTGTAGCACCGACCGGGGCCTCAAACGAAAATAGCAAGCGCCGTACCGGCGGGCTCCGGCAAAGCATATGGGGGACATTGTGCGACTGCGCCTGGTTCATGCGGCCTTTATGGCTTCCGCTTCATTCGCCAGCCCGCTCTGGGCGCAGGACATAAGGCCAAGCTTGGCCGACAGCTTCCGCCTCGGTAGCGGCGGCGGCGTGCTTTGCCAGGCGCAAAGCCAATCGTCGGATCCTGCGGTCCAGGGAATGTTCGACCGAACGTGGATGCTGGTCTGCCGCGATGCGGCGCAGCCTGTGGGTCAGCTTTACGCATTGCGCAATGGTGGCGGAGACCTTCAGGCGCGGCTGATCGCCAGCCGTAAGCAGGATGTCAGTTGCGACCCGCCAGCTAGGACGCAGATTGCAGGCCTGGGCGATGTAACCTCCCGCCAGTGTCGGCTGCCTGGAGCGAAGCTTGGCTATGTCGTTCACGAATATCGCGCCGGCAAGGTCACCTATGCCGTGCAAGGATTTGAAAGCTATGACAGCGCTTTGCTATTGGCGTTGCGGACTATCGTTGCCGATAAGCCCGTTGATGGTCAGATAGCGATTGCCACCAGCGGTTCGGATGATCCCGCCGCTTTCGCCCGGTTGCAGGCGGGCACCCTGGATGCGCAAACATCGCTGGCCGAAGGCTACCGGCGCAATAACAGCGGCAATTACGCCGAGGCGGCGGAGTTTTTCGACACCTTGCAGGATCGGCTCGGGGACAATGATCTGGCGAGCGTGCCTTTTGCAGAGCGTGAAGCGCGCGGCCACGAATATTTGATCAACCAAGCGCTTCAGCTTTCGAACCTTAGCGAGTTCGACCAAGCCGATGCTCTGTTTGCACAAGCGTCCAAAATCGCGACCCGCGACAGGGTGCAACAACGCCTCCGCCGCAATTTTCTGGCGATGCACATGTTGAACCAGCGCCGATATGGCGACGCCGCAGCCATATTGGATCGCCCGCTGACGGCGGCCCCCAAAGCGAATCCGACCCCTGACGCTGCCGTCGAACTGACGCCGCAGCTTGCCGCCGAGATCAACAGCGGCGTCGCTTCAAAAACGTTGAGCCTGTCGCAGGACGTTCGTCTGACAGCGGACGAACGCGCGGCCATTATCGACGCGCAGGCCGGGCAGCTCCGGGGTACGTTGCTTCGGCTTCAGGGGAAGCCAAAAGAAGCCCGGTCGATGCTCGAACGGGCGCTGGGAGGCGCGATTGCGGTGCGCGGGGGGCGGGTTAGCTCCATCTCGCGTCTTCGTGCGCAACTGCTGGCCGAAATTGCCCTGACATATGAGGCGGAGGGTGACGCCGGCGCAGCGGACGACAGGCTTCGCCAAGCCCTGAAGCTGCTGGCGACGCAATATCCAGAGACCGCCGCCATGAACGGCGCGCGCGCAAGGCTTGCGTCTTTTCTGGTGCGGCAGAATCGAAATCGCGAAGCGCTGACGCTGTATCACGACATCGTCGCAAGCACCGCCGCTAATGGGTCCAGCGTAACGGGCATCGCCAACCAGCTTCAGCCCTATTTCAATGTGCTTGCTGCTGAAATCCCCTCCCGGCCAGAGCTGGTTGCTGACATGTTCCTGGCAAGCCAGCTTCTGGTGCGGCCGGGCGCTGCGGACACACTGGAAGTCCTTTCCCGTGAGCTTCAGGCCGGAGACAATGAAGCGGCCAGGCTTTTCCGGCAGTCCGTCTCCCTTTCCCGCGATATAGAGCGGGCAAGGATCGAATTGTCCCAGCTGGCGCTTGGGGGACAGGATGCAAGCGCCGTCCCCCTCATCGAAAGCGCTCGACAGAAGATCGCCGATCTTAGCCGGCAGCAGGTGGAAACTCAGGCCGCACTTGCTGCCTATCCGCAGTATCGCGCCGTTTCGCGGGAAACGGTGACGCTCGATGCCCTCCGCGCCACGCTGAAGTCCGGCGAGGCTTATATGAAGCTCGCTCGTGTCGGCGGTTCGCTGTTTGCCCTCTATGTGGATGGAACAGGTGCGACGGGATATCGCCTGCCGATCTCCAGCGCCGAACTGGAACGCAAGGTCGATGTTTTGCGCGAGACGATTTCCGCGGTCGTAGCGGGCGCGCAGACCACTTACCCCTTCGACGTGGAACTAGCCCGTTCGCTATATCTTGATCTGTTCGCTCCCGTGGACACGCGGCTTTCCTCGGTTAGGCATCTCATCTTCGAACCGGACGGCGCGATGCTGCGCCTGCCGCCCAATCTGCTGATATCGGATCAGGCAGGCGTCGATGCCTATCTCAAGCGCATTGAGGATCCCAATGCGGATGAATTCGACTTCCGGGATATCCAGTGGCTGGGCCGCAATCGAGCGATCAGCACGACGGTATCGGTGCGAGGCTTCCGGGACGCTCGCCTGGCCGGTGCGTCGCGCGGGACACGCAATTATCTGGGGTTGGGTCAAAATGCTCCGGTCCCGCACGCTACTCCAGCGGTAATGACGCGTCCGGTTTCCGGAACACCCGAAGCCCAATGCCAATGGCCGCTCGACGAATGGAACCGCCCGATCGCGGCCACCGAACTTCGGCAAGCCGCCAACCTATTGGGACCAGCCGGCACCGAGATAATGACGGACGTGGCTTTCACCGATAGTGCAATCATGGCGCGCACTGACCTTCGCGACTATCGCGTGCTGCACTTCGCGACCCACGGATTGGTCACTCCTCCTCATAGCGGATGCCCCGCGCGTCCGGCCTTGCTCACCTCCTTTGGCGGCGGCAATTCCGATGGCTTGCTGAACTTCAGCGAAATTTTTGATCTGAAGCTCGACGCCGACCTGGTCATATTGTCGGCATGCGACACGGCGGGGCAGGCAAGCAGGGAAGCAACTCGGGCGGCCGGTATCGGCACCGGCGGCGGCACTGCGCTCGACGGACTGGTGCGCGCATTCATCGGCGCTGGCGGCAGGGCCATCGTGGCGAGTCACTGGCCGGCTCCTGACGATTATAACGCGACAGAGCGCTTGATTGGCGGGCTGTTCGGACACGGGACCGGCGAAAGCATTGGTATTGCGCTGCAAAAGGCGCAATTGCCCCTGATGGACAGTGCCGAAACCTCACACCCCTTTTATTGGTCAGGTTTCGCGATCATTGGCGATGGCGCTCGGCCTTTGCTGGCTCAGTGAAATCCTTCCTTCGTCAGCCTGATCGAATGTTACGCAACATTGGCATAGGCCGTGTTGCGGGAACATTGCTGTTCGTGCTGCTTGGAGTGCTGGTGGCCCGATATAGCTGGTATCTTCCCTTCATCGGGCAGGCTGAACGGGCCTTTTATGATTTGCGCATGACCGCGACGGCGGCCCATGTCGAACAGGACGATCGCATAGTCATGATCGTCTATACGGACGATACGCTCATTGATACGAAGAAGCGTTCGCCGCTGGATCGCGCAACATTGGCGCGGGCGCTTGCCAATATCGACGCCTTGGAAGCGAAGGCAATCGGTATCGATATCCTCATAGATCAGCCGCAGGATGAGGATCAGCAGTTGCTGGCTGTATTCGCGGGATTGAAGACGCCGACCTTTCTCGCTTATGCCGACATCAATACCAATGCCGACAATATCGAATATCGCCAGCAGCAATTTTTAGACCAGTTCATGGCCCGCCTGAAAGGCACAAAGGTAAGCCCCGCGAGCATCCGGTTGGAGGTGGACGGCGACGGTGTCGCCAGAAGCTGGCCCGCACAGCCTTCAAATCTGCCGCCGCTGCTGGCCACGGCCATGGCAGGAAATAGCGCGTTTCAGGGCTACATGGGCAGTATCCGCTATCGCCTGCCGCTGTCGGAAGACCGGCCGGTCATAGCGTCCTTCCCCATCGATCTCTTCGCCAACCCCGACACCGCCGCCGCCTTTGCCGACCAGGTGAAGGGCCGCCATGTATTGATCGGCGGAGATATTGTCGATCTCGATCAGTTCGAAACACCGATGACGGCGATCACCGGGGATCGCATGATCGGGCTGGAGGTCCACGCCAACATACTCGCCCAATATCTGGATGGCGATCGTCCCGAACAGATGCCCGGAGTGGCTCTGTGGATGGCAGCCTTGCTGGCGGCAGCCGCGAGCATTCTTACCAGCCTGCTGGAGGGCAAGAACTGGAAAATTGCTCTGTTCATTCTTCTGCAGCTGGCATTTTTCGTCGCCTTGCCATTTTATCTACAGGCACATGGCACGGATACGCAGTTCCTGCCGGCGAGCGGCTGGGCGCTTGGCTGGTTCATCACCTATGCGGTGGTGGGTTCGGCGGCGCGCGCCGTGGGTTCCGAACAGCGCAAATTCGCTCAGTCGGCCTTGGGCAAATATCTGCCCCGGGACATTGCTCAGGAGATATTGAACGATCCGGAGCGCCTCGCCCTTCATGGCGAAAAACGGGATATTTTCGTCGTTTTCACGGACCTGGAAGGGTTCACCAAGCTGTCCCATGCCATCGAGCCGGAAATGGTGGCGAGCCTGCTGAACCGTTATCTCGACATGCTGAGCGATGTGGTGCTGGAATATGGCGGAACGATCGACAAATTCGTGGGCGATGCCGTCGTCGCCTTCTGGGGCGCTCCCATTTCCCGTCCTGACGATGGCGAACGCGCCGCCCGCGCCGCCTACGCCATGTGGCAAGCAGGCGAAGCCTTCCGCGCCGACATCCCCGACGGAGTGCCGCCAATAGGCCGGACTCGCGTGGGCCTGCATTTCGGGGAGGCAATCGTTGGAAATTTCGGGGGTGAGGGTCGTATCCAGTATACAGCGCTGGGTGACAGCATGAACACGGCGGCAAGGCTGGAGGCTGCAAACAAGCAACTTGGCTCCAGCGTCATCGCCAGCCGCGAGGCGGTGGAGCGATCCAGTCTCGGCTGGTGGCGGCCCATGGGACGGGTGGTGCTTCGCGGACGGGCAACGCCGGTCGACATCTTCGAACCAAGACCGGACCTCGACATTAGTGACCTCGATCACATCCGGGCGATGATGAATCAGTTATCAACCAACAGGAGCGGCGCCGTCACAGAACTTTCGGCTTATGCCGAACGCCATGTGGATGACGCCGCCCTGGCCAATCTGCTATACCGTCTTGAGCACGGTGAGGCTGGAGGGGAATATGTTCTCGACTAAGATGTTCCGAATCAACTCATTGAAACCATTTGTCTTCGGCGTGGCCCTGCTTGCCTTTCCCAGCGGTGCGGTACTGGCTGAGACTATCGTGGTGAAGGCCGCCGGACCTTCGGCGGGCAGCTATCCGCCGGGCAGGAAGATCGCGGATAACAGCATGATCGCGCTAAAGGCGGGAGATGTGCTGACGGTGCTCGACGGACGCGGTACGCGCACCTTGAAGGGCCCTGGCAACTTCAACACCAGCGCTGCTTCCAGCACCGCCGGCGACACCCGCAACAGCCTGGCCGGCCTTCTTGGAACGCAGCGGATTCGGCGTGCCCGTACCGGCGCGGTGAGAGGCGGCGCTGACGCAGGAAAAATGCCGCGCAGTCCCAATCTTTGGTATGTGGATATCAGCCAAAGTTCAAAGGTCTGCGTGCCTGATCCCGCCAATGTCCAGCTTTGGCGGCCGGATTTGACGCAGGCTCTGTTGGTGACGGCGCGAGACGATAAAAACGGACTCAGCGCCACCATCGCTTTCGAAAAAGGACAGTTTCGTGCCGCCTGGCCCGCCGCATTGCCGGTGACGGATGGGGGCAGCTATCATTTAAGCTGGGGCGGTCCCGACAAGCCGGTCAAGATCAGCTTTGCGGTACTGGGGCCGCAAAGCGAGGGGCTTGAAAGCATGGCATCGATGCTGATCAGCCGCGGCTGCGAGGCGCAACTGAACCTTTTGGTCGATACCGTCGCGCTACCCGATGCGCAGCCCATTCCTGAGGGGTAGGGGTCACATGAAAAAGCGACGGAATTCAGGCTGTTTGCTTGCATGAAAACCGCTTCGCTGATAGCAGGGCCGAAGCAAAAAAGCCGTGCTAAAGCGGTACTTCCATGACCAGATAATGATGGCGTGATCAATCATCCGGCTCCTTCTGGGGTAGGTTTGGGGCATAGAGCCGGCCGCAAAAATGCGGCGGACGAAAGGGGAATTTTTATGGGCTTTGCCCGTTCACTGGCCTGTGTTCTGCTGGGCCCCGCGTTATTGCCGACAACTCTCATGGCGCAGACAAGCGGCGCTCCCACGCGCGAAGAAATCGAGCGTGGACGTCCGCCCCTGGCCGCTCCGCTGCCTCCGGCGCGGGTAACGGTGGAAGGTGACATCGAACGCGCCCCATGCCCGCTGGCCGATCCTCAATATGCCAAGATGACGGTCACTCTATCGGCAGTCCAGTTCGAAGGGCTTCAGGGCCTTTCCCCGGAGATGCTGCGCCCGGCCTGGGAAGGACAGACGGGGCGGGAGATCCCGATAGCGGCGCTGTGCGACATCCGGGACAGCGCCGCGACCATCCTTCGGGAGGGGGGGTATCTGGCGGCTATCCAGGTTCCGCCCCAACGTATCGAGAAAGGGGGCGTCGTACGCTTTGACGTGCTGCTCGCGAAACTTGTTGGCGTGCAAGTGCGTGGCGATGCCGGCCGTGGCGAAAAGCTGATCGCAGCGCATCTGGAGGCGATCAAGGACCGCCCGCTCTTCAACATCCATGAGGCGGAGCGTCACTTACTGCTTGCCGGGGACCTTCCCGGCTATGATGTCCGTCTTACTCTTCGGCCCGCCAATACTGCTCCTGGTGAGGTGGTCGGCGAAGTTCTGGTCACAAGGCAGCGGTTTCAGGTTGATGCGAATGTCCAGAATTACGGCTCCAACGACACTGGCCGCTGGGGCGGATTGGCGCGGGTGCAGGTCAATGACCTCACTGGCCTGGGCGACATGACGACGTTCAGTATCTTCAACACCGCCGATGTGTCCGAACAGACCGTGCTGCAGGCGGGGCACAGCTTTTTTGTTGGTCATGACGGTCTTCGCCTGACCGGCGATCTCACCTACGCCTGGACCAATCCGGATATCGGCCTGGATATTAAATCGCAGACCCTGATCGCAGGCTTGGCGGGCAGTTATCCACTGATCCGGCGTCAGTCGCAGAACCTTCTCGGTACGCTGGGCTTTGAATTCGTCGACCAGAAAGTCGATTTCGGCCCAATTCGGCTGAGCAAGGACAAGCTTCGCGTTCTCTATGCCCGGCTGGATTATGACATCATCGACAGCGCCAGTTTGGGCAGCACTATCGGCTATAGCGGGGCCGAGCCACGGTGGCGTGCCGGTGGTTCGGTCGAGGCGCGGCACGGATTGTCGATTTTCGATGCCAGCAAGCCGGGAAGCCTGACCGCCAAACCAGAGGCTGATCCCACCGCGCTCGTATTGAGAGCGACGGCCTATGGCGAATATCGCCCCACGCCAAAGCTGACTTTCAGCCTGTCTCCCCGTTTCCAATACAGCCCCGATCCGCTGCTCAGCTATGAGGAGATGTCCGCGGGCAATTACAGTTTCGGCCGCGGCTATGATCCAGGCACGATCATTGGCGACAGCGGCATCGGCCTGCAGGCGGAGGTCCGCTATGGCAGCATCATGCCCAAGGGCGTCAATGCCCTTGCTTTCCAGCCCTTCGCCTTTTTCGACGCTGGCTGGATCTGGAACGAGGACAGTGCCTTTGCCGGACTTGATCCGCAAAAGCTCTACTCTGCCGGGGGAGGCATCCGTGGCGCCTGGGGCAATCACGCGCGGGTGGACCTGACATTGGCCGTTCCGATGGAACGGACAGGATTTTTGAACAGGCGGGGTGACCCCCGGCTGTTGCTGTCCGTGACGACCAAGCTTGTTCCGTGGAGGCAATAATGATGCGGTCCGCTCTTTTCCAGTCCCGCAACCGCAAGGCTGCTGCGCTGCTCAATGGCTGCGCTCTCGCCCTCGCGCTTTCAACGCTGGCCAAGGCGCCGCAGGCGCAGGGTCAGGCTTTCCAGGGCACTCCTACGATTGTCAGCGGTTCCGTCAGCATCAGTCAGGGAAGCACCGTCGACACCATCACCCTTGGCAGCAGCCAGGCGGTGATCGATTGGCAGCCTTCCGACACGGCGGGTACAGGGACGGTCAACTTCCTGCCCAATGGCTCTACAGCGATTTTTCAGGACCCTTCCGGATCGACCAATTTTACCGTTCTCAATCGTATCCTGCCGGTGGATGGCGGCGGTAATCCTACGCTTCGCCCGGTCGCATTCAACGGCACGGTTCAATCGCAGCTGGGCAATGGTCCAGGCGGCGCCGTCTGGTTCTATTCTCCCGGCGGCATCATTGCCGGACCAACGGCGGTATTTGACGTGGGATCGCTTGTCCTTACAACCAATGCGATCGACACATCGGGGCCTGGCTTGTTTGGCGCTGGCGGCGAGATCCGCTTCGCGGGCACTTCCGGAAGTACTTCTCGCGTCACGATTCAGCCGGGCGCTCAGATCAACGCGTTGGCGGCGGGGAGTTATGTGGCGCTCGT
The DNA here is from genome assembly GCF_014200045.1 of Rhizorhapis suberifaciens. Classification (GTDB taxonomy): domain Bacteria; phylum Pseudomonadota; class Alphaproteobacteria; order Sphingomonadales; family Sphingomonadaceae; genus Rhizorhapis; species Rhizorhapis suberifaciens. Next base: position 175,425 of record NZ_JACHOV010000007.1, on the reverse strand, counting down.
GGCTCCATTGGTCGAACAGAGAGGCACGGTGAATGTCAATGGCTCTGTCGCCTATGTCGGGGCAGAAGCCGCGAACATCACTATAAATAACGGTCTGTTCGACATTTCGATAGGGACTGGTACGACCAACGCCAATGGTGTCATCCACACCGGCACGACGAACCTCACCCCAGACGCCGGTCCGCAGCGGGCTTTCCTCGCGGCGGTTCCGAAGAACAGCGCCCTTACAATGCTGCTTACGGGAAATTTCGGTTATTCACCGGCAGCGTCTGCGGCGACGCAGGACAGCGCGGTAATCTTGTCGGCTGGACATGATATTCTCGGCGGCCAGTCGTTGGGCATCCGGAATAGCACCACCAGCGCCAATGCCAATATTTCGATCGGCAACAGCAGCTTTGTTTCGAATGTCGATGGCCGGGCGTCAGGCTCCACGACCGTCAATCCGACTAGCTCTGGCACCATTAGCTTCGGTGGAAATGCGAACTTCAAGGCGGTTACATCCATTACCGCCGGGGTCGATAGCGGCGAAACCATCGATGTTACCGGCGATCTGTCGCTGGATGCTGGATTTGCTGGAGTGGGCGGGATTTCCACCCTCTTTGCCAATGGCACCGGCCAAGTCACCGTTGGCGGCGCGCTGACGCTTGGCAGCAGCGCGACTGGGCTGGATAATTTTGCAACCGGCGGGACCGGAGGCAACGCGACGGGCGGCACTTCGGAAATCCGCACCGATGGCGGCGATATATCGGCTGCCAATATACAATTATTCTCTACCGCCACGGCCGGTGTAGGGGAGGGGAGTTCAGGGGATGCCACCGGCGGCACTGTCCGCATCGCAATGACGGGCGGCACCGTCAGCGCTGGCGACCTGCAAATGGACGTCTCAGCGGGTACGCAATTTTCTTCATTGCCGATTCCCATCAATGGCGGCAGCAATGCTGGCGGCACGGCCCAGATCAGCGTGAATGGCGGTACGCTTAACCTCGACACCATGTCCATTTTCGCGCGCGCCAGCGGCGGGAATGCAGAGCCGGGCGGTATCGCGGGCGCTGCCAACGGTGGCGACGTCAACATTTCCACAAGCAATCTCGGTCAGTTCATCCTCACCGGATGCGCGAACGGCAATTGCGAGATCACCGCCCAGGCTGAGGGAGGGCGAGGGCCGGTGGGCGGCAACGGCACCGGCGGCGATATCGTAATAACCGCGCAGGATGGTATTTTCGCGTCGGACGGACCGATTTTCATTTCCGCCAACGGTTATGGCGGCAGCGAACTGACTGGCGGAACGGCTGGAAATGGCACGGGCGGATCGGTGCTGCTGGAATTACTGACCGGAGGCTCGAACAGCGCCGCAATGACGTTTGGCGACCTTAGCATCAGCGCCGATGGCATAGGCATGCCGGGCGAATATTTTGGCGAGGGCGTCGGCGGAACCGGTCGGGGCGGTTCGGTACGTATCGATGTGCTGAGTGGCTTGCTCAGCGCTCAGTCGATCTCGATGACAGCGGACGGCCTTGGCGGAGAAGCGGGAGAAAGCCCCGGTCCTGCGGCCTTTATCGCGGGCAGTGGATTTGGCGGCCAGGCAATATTCAACCTGAATGGCGGTTTCGCCGACATTGTCGGTTTGTTGGAGATTTCGGCCATCGGAACCGGTGGTTTCGCACGCGCTCCCAGCTCCGCCGGTAACCTCATGAGCCCCGGCGGAGTCGGCACAGGTGGCACATCGCAATTGATTCTGGCGGATGGAACCCTGAGCGCGGGCGACATCAGTGTCGATGCGTCTGGCCGGGGCGGCAACACCGACGCGGTGACCGACGACAACGCGACGTCGGGAGGCGCTGGGTTCGGCGGAACCGCGCAAGTTGATCTCAACGCCGGAGCCAGCCTGACCACAACCTCCCTGGAAATCTTGGCCAATGGTCAGGGCGGCATCGGCGGCGATAGTTTCGGCTTCGGCAATAGCGGCTCTGGTGGTGATGGCCTTGGAGGTTTGGCGTCATTCGACGCACAAGATGCGAGCTATACTGTTGGGGCGCTGACCCTGGAATCTGAAGGTATTGGCGGCGCGGCTGGTACGGGCGGCAGCGGCCTCTCCGGAACGGTTGGGAACGGCACGGGCGGCTTCGTGCGTGTCACCAACGCCGATACCGCTGCCGCAACCGGCGCACGCGCGCTTGGCAGTTTGACCCTCGATGTCAGCGGCTCAGGAATGACCATTCGTTCCGGACGTATGGAAATCAGTGACACCGCAAGCTTCGCCGGGGGCAGTCTTGCGACCGGAAACCTGACGGCAATGGGCCTTGGTTCCGCCGCCAACGCCAGCTCCGGTTTCTACTATACCAGCCGGGGTAACGTTACGCTTGATGCCGTCTCTGCCCCTGTCATCGACATCGACGCCCTGGGTACCGCAACCGTAAACGGGCTCCTTTCCGGCAATGGCATCTCCATAGCTTCATCCGACATCGTCATCGGTTCGGGCGCGCAAATTGGATCCAGGATCGGGACGGTTTCGCTCGAACTCGCGAATAATGACGACAGTCGCCCGACCTATATGGGGGGCTTGGACAATAGCAGCGGCTACAGCCTGTCGGCCGCCGAAATGCTGCGGCTCTTTTCCAACGCGATCAGCATCACCGGACCGCGGCTGGCGGCGTCCAGCACCGCCGATCTGATAGTCGATGGCTTCACATTGGGAGCGGGAAGCGGCGGTAATTTGGGCCCCAGCGGCATCCTGTCCATTTCGACGCCGGGCAAGCTGCGGGTCGTTGGTGCGGTTAGGCTTACCGATTTCAACGCCGGCAATCTGTTTGACCTGACCGCAGGTGACACTCTGGAGGTTATCGCCGGTCTAGGCTCGATCGATATGCGAAACGTTAATGGCGGGCTTACCGGCCTCCTGCGGCTTGCTTCAGACGATGTGATTGTCGCAACCGCCGCCGCAATCACCGATGTCGGGAATGCGGCCACCATGGGTATGATCAATAACAGGCTCGCCTTGAACGATGGCGTGGTGCTTGATGAAGGAGCTTTAAGGGCCGGCACCATCAGCTTCGACATCGCCAATGGGCTTTATATTCAAAATCTTGGTGCTTCAGACGCCATAGCGGATCGGCGTGGCTTTACAGCGAACAACATCATCATAAGCGCCGAAACCGACCGAACGCGCATCGCCATAAATGGCCGCCTGGTCGGAAGCAGCGGCAGTTTTGTGAGCGGTGCCGACGTTATACCGGCGACCAGCGTCAGCGGAGGTTTCGATCCGCGTTCGACGATCAATGGCTGTTTCATCGCTAATCCGTCGTTATGTGGCGCGGTGACGGGCATTGATGACGGTTTGACACCTCCCCCGCATGATGAGATCAGAGAGCCGCTTGATCCGGCTGACACCGGCACCCCATCCGACCTTTTCCCGACGATTGTCGTTGAGTTGAAGGACTTCCAGCCTTTCGGCTATCCGCCTCTGATCGACGAGCCTGTAACGGGTGCGGGCAATGACGATCTGTGGATGCCGAGCTGCGATGGAGCCGCGGAAACCAGCGGTTGTGCACAGCATTAAGGAACTGACGGGGCTCGCAAAAAACTTGAAACCGATGACCCGACCCGGCAATAGGCCGGATGAACGGGCCGAAGAGAATAAGTGTCCGGTCAGGGGGAATTACGCAATGCCATCGGGGAGCGACGCTGAAAACCATCGCGGGATCTGGGCGATGGCCTGTGTCCTCTTGGTATTGGCGGCGGCCATTGTCTTCACAGGCGCGGCGCCCTCGGTAGCCCCGGTCGTTGCCGCGACGTCGAATGAAGGCAATATTCACCTTGGTGTCGCCTCCTGTGCGGGAACGACTTGCCATGGCCGAATGGAGGCCGATGGCAAGATCGTGCGTCAGGATGAACTGATGCGATGGCAGGAGCCTTCCACGCCGGGGGGCGCACACAGCCGGGCCTTCGCTGTCCTCTCCAGCGGCCGCAGCCGCGAAATCGCGCGCAATCTGGGCATTGGCGACGCCAGTTCCTCGCCCATGTGCCTTGGCTGCCACGCCGACCCTGCACCGGCCGGAAAGCGCGGCGCACGTTTTCAGCTGTCCGACGGGGTTGGATGCGAAGGCTGCCATGGCGGCGCATCTGGATGGATATCGAGCCATTATGCGGTTGGCGCTACCCACGCCGCAAATGTTGAGCGAGGCATGACCCCTCTTGAAAACCCAAGAGCCCGGGCATCTGCCTGCCTCGATTGTCATTTCGGCAGCTCCAAAGGAGGCCAGTTCGTAACCCACAGGATCATGGCGGCCGGGCATCCCCGTATCAGCTTTGAGCTCGATCTTTTCTCAACGCTGCAGCAGCACCATGACGAGGATGCCGATTATATCCGTCGGAAGGGGCGATCGGACAATCTCCGCATGTGGGCGGTAGGGCAGACGATCGCGCTCCAGCGCTCGCTTTCGCTTTATACCGACCATGAGCTTGGTAATGACGGCGTATTCCCGGAATTCTACTTCTTCGACTGCCATAGCTGCCACCGGCCGATCTATGACGGCGACAAGGCGACACGGACGTTTGTTGACAATCCCGGACGGCCGATACCAGGCGGCATGCCGCCCTATAATGACGAGAATATGATCATGCTTTCGGCCGCGGCGAAAGTGGCGGCTCCGGCGCTGGCCTCGCGCTTTGACACCGATAGCCGTGCTTTTCATGCAGCTTTGGCCAAGGATCGCGCTTCGGCGGTGGGCGCGGCGAGCCAGTTGCGACAGACCGCTGCGGCGCTGACAGAGGCATTCAGCTCAGCGACGTTCGGCAGAGACAAGACCTTCGCCATCATCGAGGCGCTGGCGGGCAACGCCATTTCTCCCCGCTTTACCGACTATGAAGGGTCCGTGCAGGCGGTAATGGCGGTCGACACTCTGCTCAACGCGCTGGTCAAATCGGGTCAAGTCACCCTGGGCGCGGCGGCAGGCATCCGGGCCAATGTAAATCGCGCCTATACGGCCGTGAAAGATCCCAATGCTTATCGTCCAGGCGAGTTCCGGGCGGCCTTGGCCAGCGCGGCGGCAAGCATAAGGGCGCTTAGATGAAAAAAATGAGCAACTTTGCAGGACAGAAAGCGGTCAGGGGTTGGCTGACCTCCTTCCTCGCCGGCGCGGCCTTGGTCCTTTCCTCTTGTGGTGGAGAGGGGTCGGAAGGCGGCGGCGGTTCGCCTGCGCCCACCCCCACGACGTCTCAACTCTATACCGTACCGGCGCAGGAAGCGCTTTCCATTGCCGATGTTGAACAGGTCCTTGCCAACTCCGCCGCTGAGGCCCTGGCGCGCAATCTGCCCGCCGTCATTGCAGTGACTGACCGGGTAGGAAATGTGCTCGCCGTGTTCCGCATGCCGGGCGCGGCCGCGACAGCGACGGCCAGCGCTGCCCCCAATGGCGTAAACATGGACGTGCAGAACGTCTCTTTCCCCGCAGAGGCCGGGGCAATCGCCAAGGCAATAACCGGCGCTTATTTGTCCAGCGGCGGCAATGCCTTTTCCACGCGTACCGCCAGCATGATCCTGCAGGAACATTTCCCGCCAGCCCCAGGGACGGTTGGGCTTGAAAGCGGCCCCTTGTTCGGTGTGCAGTTCAGTCAACTTCCCTGCTCTGATCTTGCCACCCGCTATATCAGCAGTGGCGCGGGCGCTTTGATTGGGCCCAAGCGCTCGCCGCTCGGCCTTGCGGGTGATCCGGGCGGGTTTCCGCTTTACAAGAATGGCGTGTTGGTGGGCGGCATTGGCGTGATGGCCGATGGCGATTATGGCATCGACCGTAATGTGACCGATGTTGACAGTGACGCCGAAGAGTTCATCGCGCTTGCAGGAACATTGGGCTTTGAAGCGCCGGAGACCATCCGAGCCAATCATATTACCGTCGACGGTACATCGCTGCGCTATTCCGATGCGAGCTATTCGGGCCTGACGAGCAATGGTAATGCCAGTTATGCGGCAACATCCGGGTCCCTGGTGGCGGTCACCGGTTATTTCGGCAGCCCTGCGCCGGCCATAGCCGCTGGCACTCCTTATGGTAGTGAAGCCTCGGGCGTACGCGCCTCGACGTCCGCCGAATTCGGCGACCGCGACGCCTTTGTTCTGACCGACGGTATGGGAAGCAATCGCTATCCCATTCGCGCAGGAACGGATGCAGTGGCCCAGCCGCTCTCGGCAGCAGAGGTGCGGGCGGTGCTTGAAGAGGCGTTCGGAGTCATGGGTCGGGCGCGGGCCCAAATCCGTCAGCCGCTAGACAGCCGAGCTCAGGTCAGCATTTCCATTGTCGACACTAATGGAGCCGTGTTGGGTATCATCCGTTCACCCGACGCTCCCATTTTTGGCATTGACGTGTCGCTACAAAAAGCGCGCACGGCGGCCTTTTTTTCCGGGCCCAATGCGGCAAGCGACCTACTGGCCAATCCCAGCAGCGATGTGCAGGGCTTCGTACAGGCGACGCGGACTTTCCTTGACGATCAGACCGCGCTGACCGGGACCTACGCCTTTTCGGACCGGGCGGGTGGCAACCTTTCCCGCCCCTATTTCCCGGATGGAGAAGTAGGCCAACCGCACGGGCCGCTTTCCCGTCCCATCGCACAGTTCAATCCATTTTCGACCGGCCTGCAGTCGGCGCTCATTATTGGCAATTTGGGCGCGCACCTCGATTATGTCGCAGGCGCGAGCGCGACCGACACGCCGCAAGCCTGTACGGCGACGCCAGGGCAGAACCGGTTGGCCAATGGCATTCAGATCTTTCCGGGTTCAGTCCCGATTTATCGCGGCAACCAGCTCGTGGGCGCGATCGGCGTGTCGGGCGACGGCATCGACCAGGACGACATGATCAGTTTTCTTGGCACCCATGAAGGTGGAATTCGAGTGGGCGACATCGGCAATGCGCCAATGGGAATCCGGGCGGATCAGATCGTGGTCGATGTGGGCGCGGGCGTTCGACTGCGTTACATCAATTGTCCCTTCGCGCCTTTTATCGGCACCTCCCAGCAGAATGTGTGTGAGGGGCTGTGACCATATTGATACTATCCGCTCTGGCTTTAGCGGCGGCTCAAGGGAGCACTGACCCCGTCACCGTTCCCGTCGAGCGGAGTAGAGACACATTCGCGCCGGACCAACGGCAGGAAATGTCGGCTGAAACAGTTTTGGTTGATGGCGAGCAACCACCCCAAAGCAAGGCCGACGACGCCTTGATCGAAGGGCGCATGCGTCCAGGTCGGCAACGTTCCCTGCCCGAGCGGGTAACGCAGGAAAATGAAGGGGCGGTGCGTCCGCCGCCTCCCGAAGCCTTTCCAACAGACCAATTTCCCATCCCCGACCGCTGGCGTCTCATAGAATCGCTGGGGCTGGTGAAGGAGCGCTGGTTCGATCCCTATAACCAGAACACGCTAAAGGGCGACCGCCCGATCGACCGCGCGAAGGTCCCCTGGCTGTCAATCAAAGGCGATGACTGGTTTCTGGTCGTGAACGCTGTGTCCGACACAGTGATTGAGCCGCGTACTTTTCCCATTCCTGTAGGCGTTCAGACGACAGAGCGCCCCGGGAGCCTGGACGTATTTGGCAAAGATGCGAGCTATGTGCTCTCGCAAACTTTCATCGGCGGTGTCGCGCTGATCAAGGGGGCGACCGCCTTCAAGCCCCCGGAGATCGAGTACCGGCTGACGCTCGCATACAATATCAATCATGTGAACGTGCCGGAACGGCGGGTGCTTTCGGTCAAGCCATCCAGACCCAGCCACCGGACCGACCACTTTCTGGGCGTGCAGGAAGCGTTTATCGACTATCACCTGCGCAACACGTCCGACCGCTATGATTTTGAGTCCATCCGTGTGGGGATTCAGCCGTTTCAAAGCGACTTTCGTGGCTTCCTGTTCAACGATCAGCAGCTTGGCATCCGCTTTTTCGGCAATCGCGACAATAACCGTTTTCAGTTCAATCTGGCGGCTTTCTGGCGGCTGGAGAAAGACACCAACAGCGGACTCAACAGCATTGTTCAGCGCCCCCGCGACGATTTGGTCTTCATCGCCAATCTATACCGGCAGGACCTTCCTTTTCCCGGCCTCACCAGCCAGCTGACGGCAGTCTATAACCGCAATCGCGAGGGTGGCGAGATCGAGGTCGATGATAACGGCTTTCCGGTTCGTCCCGCGCTGCTGGGGGATCTTCGGGGCCGCGACTATGACGTTCTGTATTTGGGCTACAATGCCGATGGCCGGGTGGGGCGCGTCAATGTCACCGGAGCGATCTATGGCGCGCTGGGCAAGGACCGGAACAGCTTCTTCACCAGTGAAGAGGCGAAAATCCGCGCATTCTTCGCGGCCGCTGAACTCAGCTATGACCATGATTGGATGCGTTTCCGCGCCTCGGGCCTCTATGCCAGCGGCGACAGCGATCCCCATGACGACACGGAAGGTGGCTTCGACGCCATTTTCGAGAACCCGATCTTTGCCGGTGCGGATACAAGCTATTGGATCCGGCAGACGATCCCCTTCGCTGGCGGAGGGCGCGCTATCAGCATCAATGGCCGCAATGGCATTTTGAACAGTCTGCGCTCGTCCAAAGAGCAGGGACAAAGCAATTTCAATAACCCGGGTACAATTCTGCTGGGGGCCGGGGCCGACTTCGATTTGACCCCTGCCTTGCGGCTTTCGGGCAATGCCAATCATCTCTGGTTTGAAAATACAGCGGTGCTCCAGGCGCTGCGTAATGAAGGCAGCATTCCAGGCGACATCGGCTGGGACCTTTCCGCCGCCGCGATCTGGCGGCCCAAAGCGACGCAGAACATCGTCTTTCGGCTATCCGCCGCCACACTGATCGCGGGTGACGGTTTTCGGGACCTTTTCGACAATCAGGAGGGGAACGGCGCTTATTATTCGATCCTCGCCAACGCGATTGTGAGTTTCTGATGGGGGTTGGACGTCCCCCTTTCCTCGTCATTCCCGCGGAGGCGGGAATCCATCTCCGGACCTCGCGTCTGTGGAGAAGGCAGGAGATAGATTCCCGCCTCCACGAGTGGGGATGGGCGAGGTTAGCGTTTCTCCTCGCCCTCTTCCTCCTCATCCCCCTCACCGCCACTTTCGCCAGCGACGACGAAAAGCCGGTTCAGCGCACCTATGCCGTCACTCCGCCCGCGCCAATGAGCCAAACCGACGAGGATGTCGCGGTAAAATCGTCCGGCTGCTACAGCTGTCATGTTCAGACCGACCAGCCGAGCATGCACGCCACCCCTGCCGTAAAGCTGGGCTGCGTCGATTGTCATGGCGGTAATGCGGCAGTCAAAGGCGACGCCGACCTGCCGCATGACCATCCCGCCTATGTGGCTGCACGCGACAAGGCGCATGTGCTGCCCAAATATCCCGAAAGCTGGCACTTTCCGTCTTCGGCCAATCCGAAACGCAGCTATGCCCTGCTCAACAAGGAAGCGCCCGAATATATACGCTTCATCAATCCCGGCGATTACCGCGTCGCGCGGGAAGCATGCGGCGCCTGCCATATCGAAACCATTGAAGCCGCCGAACGGTCGTTAATGGCATCGGGCGCGATGCTTTGGGGCGGCGCTGCTTATAATAATGGCATCGTTCCGTTCAAAAACTACATCTTTGGCGAGGCCTACACAAAAGAGGGAGAGGCGGCGAAGATCATATCTCCAGGAACGCCGCCCGGAACCCTAACCGATGAACAGAAGAAACGCGGTGCGTTGGCCGAACTTTATCCGCTTCCTACCTGGCAGGTTATTCCGCCCGGCGATATTTTCCGGGTGTTCGAGCGCGGCGGACGTAACATCAACACGCAATTTCCCGAGATCGGGCTGCCAAATCCCACGGGCTCGATCCAACGGCTGGAGGAGCCGGGCCGCCCGGATTTGAAGCAGTCCAACCGTGGGCCAGGAACCGGCCTGCGCGTGGCTATTCCGGTGCTCAACATTCACAAGACGCGGCTCAACGATCCCTTTACCTGGTTCATGGGGACCAATGACCAGCCGGGCGACTATCGCCATTCGGGCTGCACCTCCTGCCATGTGATTTACGCCAATGATCGGGAGCCCCGGCATAGCCTGATCTATGCGCAATATGGCCGCGATGGTCAGACGATCACTATCGATCCCACCATCAAGGACAAGATGGAGGGCGGGCAGGACGATGGTCATGGCGGAGGCCACGGAGCGTTGAAACAGCCCGGCATAAGGGAGCGAGGCCACCCCTTGCGTCACGCATTTACCCGCGCAATCCCGACCAGCCAGTGCATGAACTGCCATATGCACCAGCCCAATATCTTCCTGAACAGCTATCTGGGCTACACCATGTGGGACTATGAGTCCGACGCGCAGCATATGTGGCCGGAAAAGCAGAAATATCCGACCGCCGAGGAAGTCCACAAGGTCCTGGAGCGCAATCCGGAAGGTGCGGCTCCACGCGGCAAATGGGCGGACGTCGATTTCTTGCGCGATGTGTATGACCTCAACCCAAAGCTGAAAGATACGCAATTCGCGGACTATCATGGTCATGGGTGGAATTTCCGGGCGATCCTGAAACGGGATCGTGAGGGCAATCTGCTCGATGCCGACGGCAAGGTCGTCGCCAATGACGATCCGGAAAAATGGCGCAAGGCGGACGAGGGCAAGTTCGTGCCGCCCGGTGTCAACCCCGGCAAAACCGTGCACATGATGGACATTCACGCGGAAAAGGGCCTGCAATGCGCCGACTGCCATTTCGCGCAGGATAGTCATGGCAATGGCCTCATCTATGGCGAAGTGGCCAATGCGGTCGAGATTGGATGCAAGGACTGTCATGGGACGGCGGACGCCTATCCCACATTGCTGACCTCTGGCCCCGCCGCGCGGCCGCAGGGCAACAATCTTGCCTTGCTTCGTAACGCCGATGGCAAAAGGCGCTTCGAATGGATTTATGACGGCGCAGGCAACCGCAAGCTGATCCAGCGTTCTATCGTCGATCCGAATCTGGAATGGGAAGTCAGCCTCGTTAAGGACAGCGTGACGAAAGGAAATCCGCACTTTAATGCCAAGGCTGCACGGGCGAAGCTGATGAGCCGGTCAAGCGCGGAGAACGGCGTTTATGCCTTCGGTCCCGGCGTGACAAAGGTTGACCGCGCCCACAAGGATGAGGAGATGGCCTGCTTCACCTGCCATCTCAGTTGGACCACGAGCTGTGGCGGTTGTCACTTGCCCATCGAGGCAAACTGGAAGACAAAGACCCACCATTATGACGGGGAGGAAACCCGCAATTTCGCAACCTACAACCCACAGGTAGCGCGCGAGGACATGTTCCAGCTTGGGCGTCACATGACCACCAAGGGCAACCAGATCGCTCCGGTCCGCTCGACCTCCGCGCTGGTGCTTTCCTCGACCAATATCAACCGAGAGCGCATCTATATCCAACAGCCGCCCATCAGCGGCATTGGCTTTTCGAGTCAAGCGTTTGCTCCCCATTTCCCTCACACCGTGCGCAAGACCGAAACGAAGCAGTGCAGCGACTGCCATCTTAGCGAAGACAATGACAATAACGCGATCATGGCGCAGTTGCTGTTGCTCGGCACGAACTATGTGAACTTCGTCGGTTTGCATGCCTGGACTGGGCTTGAAGGCGGCTTTGAAGCGGTCCGGGTCACTGAATGGGAAGAGCCGCAGGCGGTGATCGGCTCCTACCTTCAGAAATATGCCTATCCCGATTATTGGAAGCTGCATGTCGATCAGAATAAGCGGGAGCTGAAGAACTGGGTGCGTGGCAAACGGTTCGACAAGAAGCTGTCTGGCGAAACGCAGCCGCTGGAGGAATTCGCCAATATCACGCAAGGCACGAAGGGCCGGGTCGGCTGCCTGCAATTACGCGGCGAATATATGTTCGCTGCCGAGGGCAAAGGCGGCTTCCGCGTCTATGACGTGGCTTCGGTCGCCAATAAGGGCTTTTCAGAACGGATCGTTTCCGCCCCCTTCTCTGCCCTGGGTCATGACACCCGCGTGAAGACGAAGAACGCCACCTGTATGGCGCTCGCCACCAATCAGCCGATCAATCCGCTGCGCAGTACGCCGGAACTGCGCAAAATTAATCAGGAGCAGCCTTTCCACCCCATCTATAACTATGCTGTCATCACCGACAGCGAGGAAGGCTTGATCCTCGTCAATATCAACACCATGGCCGACGGCGACTTCGGCAATAATTTCCTTGGGCGGGCGCTGACCTGGAATGAGGGTGGGGTGCTGAACGGCGCGCGGCACATCACGCTTGCCGGTCATTATGCCTATATTACGGCGGCCAAGGGACTGGTGGTGGTTGACCTCGACGATCCTCTCAAGCCTCGCATTACGGCCGTGCGTCCTCTGGAGGATGCACGGGCGTCGGCGCTTCAGTTCCGCTATCTCTGGATAACCGACAGGAACGGCGTGAACTTGTTCGACGTGACACGGATGGACAATCCGGTCGCGGTTTCCTCTGGGGCCATTCCGCTGGCCAATGCTCAACGCCTCTATCTCGCCCGGACCTATGCCTATGTGGCGGCGAAGCAGGACGGGCTGGCGATCATCAATATCACCAACCCCGCGGCACCCAGCATTTATGCGAAGGAGACATTCGGCGGCCTGATGAATGATGTCGAGGATGTGATAGTGGGAAGTACTAACGCCTCGCTCTTCGCCTATGTAGCCGATGGGCGGAATGGCCTTAAAGTTTTGCAGCTTACCAGCCCTGACAGCCAGCCCAATTTCTATGGCTTCTCTCCCGCGCCGAAGCCGGAGCTGATCGCCTGGGCGAGAACGCCAAGTCCCGCCGTGTCGCTCTCAAAGGGCTTGGATCGCGATCGCGCCGTGGACGAGACAGGCGGGCAGATGGCGGTGTTCGGACGTCTTGGCTCGCGGCCCTTTACCCGGCCGGAAATGGAGCGATTGTTCCTCAACTCGCGCGGCGTGCCGTACAAGGTTCGGGACGAGGTGGACATGAACGGATGGCGGCCGCCGATGCTATTGCCGCAATAGCCGGGGGTCAACGGGCAGTCCACCTAACCTTGTCGTCTTCCTTGATGCCCAATTCGGCGGCGCGTCCTCCGGCGATTTCAAGCACGGCGCTGTTCATCTGGCCAGCCGACACGGGAGTGAGGGAATAAGGCTCGGCATTGGCGGCGATATGAGCGATGGTGCCGTCCGGCCTGATGAAGATCATGTCGAGCGGAATGACTGTGTTCTTCATCCAGAAACTTGCAACCTGAGGCGGATCGAATGGGAAGAGCATGCCGCCCATGGGGGGCAATTGTTTGCGGAACATGAGGCCTTTCGCCTGCTCGTCAGGGGTGCGGGCGAGTTCCACTTGGAAGCGGTGAACTTTGGCGCCCGAATGGATGGTGAGCAGGATGGTCCCGCTTTCGTCCATAATGCGCTGCGGCTCTTTGTCGGCGGGTTTGTCCGCGCTGCACGCAGCAAGTAGGGCGAGGCTGATAAGAAACAAGCGCATGGATAATCCTGAAAATCGGCAGCGAGCCTTCACAAATTAGCATTATTGAATGCCGAGGTTGAACAGATTATTGATGGCCGGACAGGGAAATTGCGCTCCCACTTTCGACTAACTTGCGCGCATTCGCCACGAGGTCGACGGCTTTTCACCGCTTGCTTACCCTTTTCCGTTAAGGGCGACATCATGGACGTGACACCACCGAATGAATCCGCCGCTTGCCCGCCATCCGCCGTAAGCCATGGTGCAGGTGTGGTGGGCCTTATCGGCCTGATGCTCTGGATAGCCTTTGCGCTTCATTTGGGAATGGACGGGCCCTATGCCGGGATGGCTGGCGTGTTTGCCTGTGGCATGCCGATGGTGCTTTGGTCGCTGTTAGTAGACAAGGTGCATTTGCGGCCCTCCACGGGAATTGACTGGAAGGCGCGGAGGCCGCTTCGGGAGACTCTGGACATAAGCTTGGTGAAGCTCGCCGGGCTATGGGCGACTTGGGCGGGGCTGGCGATCCTCTATTGCTTGGCGCGCTGGTACTGGGATGGCGGCTATCTGTTCGCGATGGAGATGTTCGCAGGCGCTGCGCCATGGCTGTTCGGGCTGTCCATTCCCTATGTGATCTGGTTGGACCGTCACATGATCGAGCCGCGAGATGGCACCTATGCTTTTGGACAATTGGTCGTGGGAGCGGCAGGAAAACCGGAGCGTGCGGAGGTGGAGAACCATTTGCGCAGTTGGCTGGTGAAGGGGTTCTTCCTGGCCTTCATGCTATCGATCGTGCCGGGAAACTTTGCCGATATGGTGCATGCCGGCTTCGGCAATGTACTGGCGGGGCCAGTTGAACTGGCGCGGTTCCTGATCGCGCTGATGTTCGTCGTGGACGTCGCCTTCGCGACCGTGGGCTATATGCTGACCATGAAGCCCCTCGACGCACATATAAGGACGGCAAATCCGCATATCGCCGGTTGGGTGGCGGCGCTTATCTGCTATCCACCCTTCGTTCTCATGAACAATGGCGGGCCGCTTGATTATCATTCGGGGACGCAGGATTGGGCCTGGTGGTTTGCGGGGCACCCCCTCATCCTGTGGATGCTGGGCGGGGTACTTGTGGCGCTGACGGCGATCTACGCCTGGGCCACTGTGGCATTCGGTCTGCGCTTTTCAAACCTTACCCATCGCGGAATTTTGACGCACGGGCCCTATCGGTGGAGCAAGCATCCTGCCTATCTGTCCAAGAACCTGTTCTGGTGGTTGTCGACCTTGCCCTTTCTGGTGAGCAATGGGAGTCTGACCGACATGGTTCGGAACACAGCGCTGCTGGGGGTGGTGGGGGGCGTCTATTACTGGCGCGCACGGACCGAGGAGCGGCATTTGCTGTCGGATCCGGATTATCGCGCCTACGCCGAGTGGATGGAGCGGAATGGCGTCGTGCCGAGGGCAATCGCCTGGATGACGGGAGGCAAGAAAAGAGCTGCTGGGGAACTACAGGCGGCGGAATAAAGCGTTGCGCCTTAAATGAGATCATCCCCGTTCGTGTCAGGCTAAACGCTCGATGCTCTGGAAAAGTTTTAGGACCGGTGTTCGCGCAGGAGCACGGCCTTTCAAAAGCTCTCTTCCTCATAGACCTTGCTGACATCGCCTTGCCATGCGCCGTGATAATGGTCGAGCAAGCGCTCTGCGGGAACTTTGCCGGAAGCGACAATCTCCTGCAAGGAATCGAGATAGCCGGTTTCATTGTCGCCCGACCCGTTGAGGCGCGCGCGGGCGGCAAGGCCGCCGGCAGAAATTCCCAGTATCTCTCCAGCAATGTGCCTGAGAGTGCGACCACCCGGAATGGGCGCGTCGAGAGCCAGGCGCGGGACGTTGTCGCGCAATGACTGGCGTTCTTCCATGCTCCAGCCTTTGACTACATCCCATGCGGCGTCCAGCGCAGCGTGATTATATAGGAGGCCGACCCAGAAAGCGGGAAGCGCACAGATACGGCTCCAAGGCCCACCATCTGCGCCGCGCATTTCGAGGAAGGTCTTCAGGCGCACCTCCGGAAAAGCGGTGGACAAGTGATCGGTCCAATCGCTGAGGCGGGGGCGTTCACCGGGCAGGGCGGGAAGCTCGCCTTTCAGAAAGTCGCGAAAGCTCTGGCCGGCAGCGTCGATATATTTGCCGTCCCGATAAACGAAGTACATCGGCACATCTAGGGCATAGTCAGCATAGCGTTCGTAACCGAAGCCATCCTCAAAAACAAAGGGCAGCATCCCGGTGCGATGTGGATCGGTGTCGGACCAGATATGACTGCGGTAGGAAAGGAACCCATTGGGCTTGCCCTCCATGAAGGGGCTGTTGGCGAACAGAGCCGTCGCCAACGGTTGAAGCGCAAGAGAGGTGCGAAACATCTTCGCCATCATCGCTTCGCTGCAATAATCCAAATTTACCTGTATGGTGCAGGTACGCAGCATCATGTCGAGGCCCATCGACCCGACGCGGGGCATATGGCGGAGCATGATGTCATAGCGGCCCTTGGGCATCACCGGCAGCTCTTCGCGGGTCTTGTCAGGCCACATCCCCAGACCCAAAAAGCCCAGCCCCAGCATGTCCCCGACATATTTCACCTGTTCCAGGTGACGGCCGGTTTCTGCGCAGGTCTGATGCAGATTGTCGAGTGGTGCTCCGGAAAGTTCCAACTGGCCAGCGGGTTCAAGGCTGATCGTGCCGTCAGGGCCTGAAAGCGCGATGATATTCTCGCCTTCCAGAACCGGACTCCAGCCATAGCGAGTGAGGCCGACCAATAATGTATGAATGCCGCCCTTCTCTTCATAGGAGGGGGCGTGGTGATCCTTCCGTGCATATACGAACTTTTCGTGCTCGGTGCCGATTCTCCACTTTTCCGGGGATTTTTCGCCGCTCGCGAACAGGGCGACCAGTTGGTCGCGGGTTTCGATGACAGGATCAGTCCCACCAGATTCTGTGCGCGTGCTCATGTTGGGCCTTTAACGGCTTGCCCCTTATCCGCCAATATAAAAGTTCCATTCGGAACCGGTACAGTTAGCATAATTTAATAACCAAATCCGGCGCTTCACCAGTCGCCCGATTGTGCCATCCAGATGGATGTCGCAGCGATAGCCGCCGTTTCGGCACGCAGTATGCGGGGACCCAGAGTTACCGCCACGGCGGCGGGATGAGCCCGGATTGCTGCGCGTTCTTCTTCGTCGAAGCCGCCTTCAGGGCCTATGAGAAAGGCGGCGGGACCTTTTCGATCAGCCAGCGCCTCGGCCATCGGCGTGCCCCCTTGTTCGTCGGCGAAGAAAAGGTGGCGGCCTTGCGGCCATTGCCGCAACAAGTCGGAAAGCTTCACCATCTCCGCGAGCTGCGGAAGCGCAGTGCGTCCGCATTGCTCGGCGGCCTCGACCAGATGCGCCTGCAAACGAGATGAATTGAGCTTGTCCACCACCGCTCTACGCGTGAGCACCGGCTGTAGTTTCGCGACGCCCAATTCGCAGGCCTTTTCGGCGACAAGATCGATGCGCCCCTTTTTGATGGGAGCGGCGCACAGCCAGAAATCCGGCACGGTTTCAAGCGGGCGAGTCTGTTGCAGGACATTGAGCGAAAGATCGCGTTTGCGAATGTTTCGGGCCTCTGCCGCCCATTCGCCGCTGCGATTATCGAAGAGGAGGACTATGTCGCCTTCCTTTACCCGCATGACGGAAATCAGATAATGCGCGGGATTGCCGTCCAAAGCTACGGACACGCCGTCGGCAAGCGGAGCATCGACGTAAAGGCGCGGTGCGCTTTTTGGAGGCCATGCTGGAGTTGCGGGCATCGATCTTCTTCTTTTCCATTCAGGCTGAGCTTATTGAGGCCATCTGCCTTTCGGGAAGCAGCGAAAGGCGGTAGGGCCTGAGAGGCTCGGGAGTAAGCGGGAGCAGGTATAAGGCATGCAGAAGGCTAAACAAGGCGATGCTATAGTCCCGGACACTGAAGCCCGAGGACTGCTCGCCATCCTGCCGCGTGGTTTTCGTCCCTTTGCGTCGCTGGCCCGGTTCGATCGGCCGATCGGCTGGTGGCTGCTATTCTGGCCTGGCGCATGGGCAGTGGCGCTGGCGGGTGGCGCCCTGGCGCGCTGGGACCTGATCCTGTGGCTGCTTCTCGGCAGTATCGCGATGCGGGGTGCGGGCTGCGTCTATAATGATGTCGTCGACCGTGACCTGGATGCCAAAGTGGAGCGGACGCGCAGCCGGCCATTGGCGAGCGGCGCGGTCGCGCTAAAGGCGGCTTGGGCTTGGCTGCTGGCGTTGTGCCTTATCGGCCTTATCGTGCTGGTGCAGCTTTCGCCCTATGCGGCGGTCGTGGCGCTGGCGAGCCTTGCGCCGGTTGCGGCTTATCCCTTCATGAAACGGATCACCTGGTGGCCACAGGCCTGGCTGGGATTGGTGTTCAGCTGGGCTGCGCTTGTGGGCTGGAGCGAAGTGACAGGCGCTCTTACGCCTCCGGGACTGACACTTTACGCCGGATGTATCTGCTGGGTCATTGGCTATGACAGCATCTATGCACTGCAGGACAAGGAGGATGACGCGCTGATCGGCATCAAGTCGAGTGCGCTCCGGATGGGACGGCTGGTGCGTCCCGGCGTGGGCATGTTCTATGCCGGTGCGCTGTTGTTCTGGGCGGCCGCGATCTGGCAGGTGCGGCCCCAAGGGTTGGCGCTCGCCGCGCTCTTGCCAGTGGCGCTGCATTTTGCCTGGCAGGTCCGAACGCTGAGTGAGGACGGGGAGGACCCGCTGGTCAAGTTCCGTTCCAACCGTTTTGCGGGGCTGCTGATGTTCCTGGCCTGTGTGGTGGTGGGAACGGCCTGACTCGGGAAAAGAATGCAAGCAAGCCGAATGCCATAATAACTTATTGAATTTACGCATTAACTTTAACTTATCCAAATTCATCCAAGTTTGTTCTCGGGTAGATCGAGAAAATCGGCGGCTGAAAAGTCGTTACGACATGTAAATGATCGTTGATTCCCGATCTAAACTTCAAGTTTATTGGCGGGGATTTCAACATGATGGCTTTTGGAAAGCATATGTCGTCTTTATTCATAGCAGCATCTATTCCAGCCTTTGTGGCCTGGGCCGGTGTCGAGTCGCATCAGGCTTCCCCAGAATCGAGCCCCTTTACGTTGGAAACGGCGACCCTTGCTCTTGTGCCGACCTCCGGCGCTGCCACTACCACGCAGCTGATGGCAACTACTTCCACGACCAGCACCACCACCGCAGTTACCACGGAAACGCTGCTGAAATCCTTCAACAGTTGGGCCACCGCCCTCATTCAGATGGTCGGGGGCGTCGCCATTCGTATCAAGGGCACGGTGGAAGGTGCGACCGTTGGGCCGGTGCGGATCGAAGGCGCAAAATATGGGCTGTATACGGAAACCGGGGCGATCATCCGGAACCTGACCGTCAAGGATTTCGAAGCGGTCGAGTTACAGCGCGAGGGCATCCGCCTGCGCGGGGACGTGAACCAGGTCGCAATCAGTAATTTCAACATCCGTATGCGTGCGCAGCAACAGGTGTCGCCGGAGCTTCCCATCGGAATTGCGCTCTATGAAGGCAGCAACATCACGATTTCCGATGGCTATATCAGCGGATTTCAGATGGTTACCGTGCCAGGCGCCTACACCAATGGTGACGGTATCGCGACCGAACGGCCCGTCAACAGCCTCCTGATCGAGCGAGTGACGTCGAATGACAACAGCGACGCGGGCTTTGACCTGAAATCCAGCAACACGGTCCTGAATGACACTCATGCCGAGCGCAACAAGCGCAATTACCGGCTTTGGGCGACCGTCACCGCCGGAACGATCTATAGCGGCACACCGCTGGTGAACGCAGAGGCGGCGCATGTGTGGGTAAACACGGGGGCCGCAGTGGTGATCGACAAGCTGGTTGCATCGTCCACTACCACCGCGCCGGTGCTCTATATTGAACCGGACGTCAAAAGCGTGACGGTGAAGTCGTGCGAACTCAATGTACCGGCGGGGACGAAATTCTTCATCGGTGGAAAAAATGCGGTTCTGAGCTTTGGGCCAGGGTGTCAGTTATGAGGAGGTGCATCACCGCCTGCGTTGAAGTGTAACTTTACTCCGCCGCCAGCAACTGTTCCGCCCCGCCTAAGTCCACGGACACCAGGCGGCTGACCCCCTTTTCGATCATGGTGACGCCGAACAGACGATGCATCCGGCTCATCGTGACCGCGTTATGAGTGACGATAAGGTAGCGGGTGCGGGTGTCTTGAACCATCTGGTCGAGCAGGTCGCAAAAGCGCTCGACATTGGCGTCGTCCAGCGGTGCGTCAACCTCGTCCAGAACGCAGATGGGCGCCGGATTGGTGAGAAACAGGCCGAAAATAAGGGCCACGGCGGTCAATGCCTGCTCTCCGCCCGACAGGAGGGTGAGGGAGGCGAGCTTCTTGCCGGGCGGCTGGGCCATGATTTCAAGCCCCGCCTCCAGCGGATCGTCGCTGTCGATCAATTTAAGATGCGCCTGGCCCCCATTGAACAGCGCGGTGAAGAGGCGCTGGAAATGTCCATCCACTGCTTCGAACGCCGCGAGAAGACGCGTCCGGCCTTCGCGGTTGAGACTGCCGATGGAGCCGCGCAGCCGGTGAATGGCCTGGGTGAGTTCCTCACTTTCGGCGCGGCTTTTGGCCTGCTCCGCCTCCAGTTCCGCCAGTTCCTGCGCGGCGACGAGATTGACAGGACCAATGCGCTCGCGGTCCTGGGTCAGCTTGTCGAGTGCATCGGATTCCTCGCTCGCGTCGTTCACATCGGCGCTCTCGAAGCCGAGCTTTTCGGGAAGGACTGGGGCGGGGCATTCGAAGCGCTCGCCGGAGATGCGGCCCATTTCGATGCGGCGCTGCTCCTGATTTTCGGCGCGAGCAACGGCTCCCGCCCGGGCTTCGCGGGCAGCGGCCAGTGCTTCGCCTGCCTGAGCATGTTTCGCCTCGGCTTGGCAAAGGGCTTCTTCCGCGCCTCGTTCGGCCGCCTGTTGCGCTTCGGCGGCCTCCATCAGGGCGTGGCTGCTTTCGTCCAGTTGACGGATGGAGCGGGCGACCGCTTCCGGCTTGCCGTCAAGGGCGTCGCGCTGTTCCGCAATTTGGGCGGCGCGTTTAGCCATGTCTTCCATGCGCCGCGCCGCTTCGCCCGCGCGGGCGCGCCAGGTGCGGACCTCGGACTGAGCAGCGGTCAGGCGATCGCGGTCAGCGCCAAGCGATCGATCGGTTATGGCCTGTTCGGCCTGTAACTGGCTGACCGAGCGCCGGGCCTCTTCCCTCGATTGCTTGAGCGTGGCGACCAGCTCCGCGGTTTCGCTGCCATCAGGGAGGCTGGCCCGAGCGCTCCGGGCGGCTTCGAATTCTGCTTGCGCCGTAGAGTGATCGGTCTGAACCTCGGCCAGGCGAACGCCAAGTTCGTCGCGGCGGCCTTTCAGGCGGTCGAGCTTTCCGGTTGCATCATCTTCGGAGCGGAGGGCATCGCGCAGCATCTGATCAGCGCGTGATAAAGCGGTGCGTCCTCCGGTCAATCTCTCGCTCGCGGCCTGTGCGGCTGCTCCGGCGGCGGCGAGGCCAGCGGCGGCAGCTTCCACCTCTGCTGTGATTGCCGGCCGCGCCGCTTCGATGGCTTCAAGGCGATTGAGGCGGATCAGACGTTCGGCGGCAGCCGCGCCTCCCTCCGTTGCGACATAGCCGTCCCAGCGGCGGAGCTTGCCGTCGAGCGTGGCGAGGCGCTGGCCCACGGCGAGGGGTTGGCCTTTGTCTAGCTCAGCTACGGCAATCTGCGTCAGCCGGCGCGCCAGTTCGACAGGTGCAATGACATGGCTTGCAAGCGGACTGCATCCGGCGGGAAGGGCGGGATCGCCTTTCAGGGGGGATGCGCCCAGCCAATGGCGCTTGCCTTCAGGGCCAATGGCGGCCTCCAGATCATCGCCAAGAGCCGCAGCCAGGGCGCGTTCATAACCAGGCGCAGCCTTGATCCGGTCCAGCGCGCGATTGCGGCCTGCCTCGCTGTCGACGGCTTTTCGGAGCGCGGCCGCTTCGCTGTCCAGCGCGGCTAGGGCAGCCTTGGCGGTGGAGAGGGCCGATTCGGCTATGCTACGGGATTCCGCGGCAATGAAGCGTTCGCTTTCAGCCTCCGCAATGGCAGTTTCCGCCCGTTCCCGTTCGATTCGGGCCTGGTTTTGAAGGGCAAGCGCAGCGTCTCGCGCGGCTTCCAGGGGCTTGGGTTCGGGAAGGCCGGCAAGTTCTTGTTCCAGCCGTTGAACATCGCGTCTCGTTCGGTCGAGGCCAGCTTGGGCGGCGTTTAGGGCAGCCTGGGCCACACGCAGTTCGGCTTGCTCGCTCGCTTGTTTCGCCATCGCCTTGGCAAGGTCGAGTTCGGCATTTCGGGCTGCGCTCTCAGCCTGGGCAATGCGCGCGTCGAAGTCTGGGCGTATGGCTTCGGTTTGCTTGACGCGAGTGGCGATCTGCTCGGCTTCGGCGGTCAGGCGCTCAATCGCTTCGGCCGCATCATGGGCCAGAGAGCCCTCGCGGGCCTTGTCCTCTTCCAGCCGTACAGTCTGAGCGTCGAGGTCAGTGAGGCGCTGGAGAATGGACGCTTCCTCGCTTCTAAGCGCCGAAAGTTTGTGCCCGGCTTCATTTGCGACATCGCGCGCCTTTTGCGCTTCGCTGCGGCGGATGGCTAGCTGCTTCACCGCCTCATTCTGATATGCGGCGGTGGCCTGCTGGGACTCCTGAGCCTGGACGACCAGCGCTTCGGCTCGCTTGGCTTCGGCTCGAGCGGCTTCAGCGGCGGTTGCTGCGTCGCGCCAGCGGGCGTAGATCAAGCGAGCCTCAGCGACGCGGATCTGGTCGGTAAGGCGGCTATAGCGCTCGGCTGCCTTCGCCTGACGACGCAGCGAATTTCCACGATTGTCCATGTCCGCAAGAATGTCGTCGAGGCGGGCGAGATTGGCTTCGGTCGCGCGCAGCTTCTGTTCGGCATCCTTCCGGCGGACGTGGAGCCCTGCGATACCGGCGGCTTCCTCCAGCATCATGCGGCGTTCATTTGGCTTGGCAGCGATTACGGCGGCAATTTTGCCCTGGCTGACGAGGGCGGGGCTGTGCGCGCCGGTCGCGGCATCGGCGAAAATGAGGGCGACGTCCTTGGCGCGGACGTCGCGGCCGTTGGCGCGATAAGCGCTGCCTGCCCCGCGTTCGATGCGGCGCATGATCTCTAGCTCGCCATCCTCACCCACGGGGACCGATCCGGTCAGTTCATGCTGTTCACGTTCGGCGAGGATCGAAACTTCGGCAAAATCGCGCTGTGGACGAGTGGTTGTCCCTGCGAAGATCACATCTTCCATGCCGCCGCCCCGCATGGATTTGGCGCTCGATTCGCCCATGACCCAGCGAATGGCTTCCAGCAAGTTCGACTTGCCGCAGCCATTGGGGCCAACAATGCCGGTAAGACCGGCTTCTATGCGAAGTTCCGCCGGATCGACGAAGCTCTTGAAACCGGCAAGCTTGAGCCGTTTTATCTGCATGGGACCTGCTCCATGCAGCCGCGCCGCAGCCCCCCGAGGGAACTTGGCGCGGCCCGCCTCCCCCTGTTGGGGAGCATTTTTTCGCCCCCCCTAAGCAATCACGCCCCTGCTTCGCGGAGCTTTGCCTCAAGGGCGGGCCAGCTTGAGACGTTGTCGAGCTTTTGTCCGTTCATTAGAAAGGTCGGCGTTCCCTCAATCTGGTATGTCGCCCCTGCC
Source organism: Rhizorhapis suberifaciens (assembly GCF_014200045.1). Lineage (GTDB taxonomy): Bacteria > Pseudomonadota > Alphaproteobacteria > Sphingomonadales > Sphingomonadaceae > Rhizorhapis > Rhizorhapis suberifaciens. Next base: position 152,191 of record NZ_JACHOV010000007.1, on the reverse strand, counting down.
TTTTGGACATTTTCCGCCAGCTTTTCGGCCGACTTACTGTCGGACAGGCATTGTTTTGCCTGATCCTCGCTGACGCCGCGCTGCATGACGAACTCCACGAGGCCGGTGGATTGGCCCAGCTTCACGAAGCGCTCATTGGCAGGGGACTCAAGTGCGGCCTTGTACCCCGCCTCGCCCAGCCCCTGCGCCTTTTCGAATAGGGTCGCCTGATAGCCAAAAAGTTCGTCTGAAAGCGGGAAGAAGGGCTCTGCGCCGCCGCAGCGGGCGAGCAGCGATGCCGTCATGTCGAGCGGATCGCGGATGTAGTTGCGCATTTCGAAGCTTATCTTGCCGCTGTTCACATATTTATCGCGCAGCGTTGGGAAGCCCTTTTCAGCGAATTCGGCGCAGTGACTGCAGGTCAGGGAAGCAAATTCCACTATTTTTATAGGGGCGTTCGGGTTGCCCATGATGAAGCCGCCGTCAGCCGTTGCTTTTACGGTGTCGGCCCAATTGGTCCCCGCAGGAGCGGGAACCGCAGCAATCGGTTTGCCGCTCGGCATGCCTTCAGAAGCGGTGTCCTTGTCGCCACAGGCGGTGAGCGCAAGGGCAAGGGCCAGCGAGGACATTAGGGTTATTTTGTTCATGAGGTAAGCAGGCTCCGGCGATTTCTTCTTCGGTTTTGATGCATCTACTTCAGTTGCGTGCGGGCGGCAATGCGGCTTCCAGCCCCTGCCACTCATGGACTTCGGGCAGTACGCGGCCGTTGACCACGAAACTGGGCGTTCCACCGATCTTGATGCCTTCCCAGGCCTCTTGCGTCATCGCCAGCACCTTTTCACGCGCGGTTGTGTCAGCAAGGCAGGTCTTGAGCTGCGCTTGCTTGAAGCCCCTTTTCCGCATCAGGGCATAGAGCCCGGTGCTGGATGCGATGTCATCAATGGCCTCGTCGATGGTTACAGGGGGACGTTCCTTCGCGTCATAGGCGGTGACCTGCTTCATCCAGGCGGCATAATTTGCGAAAAGCGCGTGGTGATTGCCGAAGAATTTCGTCGGACCGCCGCAGCGGGCGAGGAGCGCGGCGGTAAGGTCGAAGCGGTCCCTTACCGCATTGCGGACCTCTACATTGAGAGCGCCTTTGGAAATCCAGTTCACCTTCAGCGGGGCCTCCGCCTTGTTGGTGAAATCGGCGCAATGGCTGCAGGTGTAGCTGATATATTCGACCAGCCTGGTCTTCGCATCCGGATTGCCGATGACATAGCCGCCAATGGCGGACATGGACGTACGCTTCGTCCAGTCCACTTTTTGCGCGAGGGCTGGGGAGGCGGATAGGGTGAGTGCCAGCGCGGCGAAATTTAATAGCTTCATAATGTCCTGGAGCAGTTAGGTCAGCTAATTTTGGGAGGGCCGCTGGAATTGGCAAGCCCTTGCGCAAGCGACTCGAGCACCGAACGCAATTCGGGGTCGCCGATGCCGCGCAGCCCTTCGCCCAAGTCTATCGGAACCGGCTTCAGCATGCGAGGCGGCGGGCGGCGTTCGGGTTCGCGTCGCTCAATTATGCCTTGGCGCATGGCGACCTTCGCGACCGCGCTATAGCCAAAGAAGCGGTTCACGCGCTCCATAATTTCCGGAAGGACATGCTGCATCATTGGAGCAAAGCCGCTGGCGACGATAAGGTTCAGCGTGCCATCCGATTTCTGCCCGACGGGGAAGCGGATTGATTCGGGAGCAGAAACCTCTGCATATTTGCTGCCGACGATATCGCCCCAGCGGGTGACGATGCTGCTCTGCACGAAACCGAAACGGCGAAAGGCGGCGCGGCCGATATTGGGCACAATATCCGCTATATTGCGGGCGGGGCCGCCGCGCGGGCGCTCTTCTTCCTTTGGAGTCTTTGCTGGGCGCTTCGTCATGACGACTATCATGGCATAGCGGGAGGATGTTGGTCGATGGGTTGATATGCAATTTCTTTTTTCCTCCTTGCCGCGTAGGGCGGGGCTGGAGATGACATGGATCGCATCAAAGCTTCTGGCGCATTATGACCGGCACGCCCGGAAGCTGCCCTGGCGAGCCGCGCCCGGCAGCAACGCGCCGGACCCCTATCGTGTCTGGTTGTCGGAAATCATGTTGCAGCAGACCACCGTCGCGGCGGTAAGGCCTTATTTCGAGAAATTCACCGACCGCTGGACCGATGTGACCGCGCTCTCCAACGCCGATGAGGGGGAGCTGATGGCCGCCTGGGCGGGTCTTGGCTATTATGCGCGGGCGCGGAACCTTCTGGCCTGCGCCCGGACCGTGGTGCGGGAATATGGAGGGCGGTTCCCGTCCAACGAGGCCGAATTGTTGAAACTGCCGGGCATCGGAGCCTATACCGCGGCTGCCATATCGGCCATCGCTTTCGGGCAACGGGCTGTCGTGATCGATGCCAATGTCGAACGCGTCGTGGCAAGGCTTTTTGCCATCGACACGCCATTGCCGCAAGGACGGCCCGAAGTTCACAACGCGGCCGAGCGGATCACGCCCGACGTGCGGGCTGGCGACTTTGCACAGGCAATGATGGACTTGGGTGCAACGGTGTGTTCAGTGCGCAATCCGCTATGCTCCTACTGTCCGTTGAATGAGGAGTGCATGGGCAAGGCCGATCCGTCCGCCTATCCCGTCAAGATAAGGAAAAAGCCGCGGCCGGAACGGGCGGGCTATGTATGGTGGCTTCAGAATGACAATCATGTCTGGCTGGTGCGACGCCCGGGCAAGGGACTATTGGGTGGCATGCGGGCGCTGCCAACGTCGGATTGGAGCGGAGAACCTGCCTATCTCCCGCCGGTGCAAGGCAAGTGGAGCCGTCTTCAACGGTCCGTTTCGCACGTTTTCACGCATTTTGCGCTTAACCTGCAGGTCGAATGGCTGCATGCCGAAAGGGATTGCGTGCTTGGCCAGAGCGGGGAATGGTGGCCAGTCGAGGACATTGGCGCGGCAGGTTTGCCGACGCTATTCGCAAAGGCCGCAAAGGCGGTACTCGACAAGGATATTTCATGAACAATGGGCTGAAGCCGGGATTTGTGGGCGGAGTGCTGGACCGTGCCGATCAGGTGCGGACGGATCCGGAGCGGCTGACGGAGGCGCTGGGGGATCCAAGGGCGCGCTTGCTGGTGCTGGACGGTCTCGATCCTACCTTGGATGATGATGGACGGCTGGTATGGACTTCGCTTCCGGCCGCAGTGGAGGCCGAGGACCTGATTCTGCTGGGCGTGGATGAACAGGGGCCGGCGTTTGCCCGACTTTCCGGAGATGTGCCGGATGCCGCCACTTATGCCCCCCGGATATGGGAATTGGCGCCGTTGCTGAGCCCTGACGCCCTGGCGCTTTACGGTTGCGCGCGTAGCCTCCTCGACTGGCACAAGCGCCATGGTTTCTGCGCGAATTGCGGAACTCCGACAAGGGCCGTGAAAGCGGGATGGTCACGTAGCTGTCCCGGTTGTGAGGCAATGCATTTCCCACGAGTCGATCCTGTTACGATCATGTTGGCCGAACATGACGGAAAGATATTGGTAGGGCGGCAGCCACGCTTTCCGGCGGGCCGCTATTCGGCGCTGGCAGGCTTTGTCGAGCCGGGTGAGACAATCGAGGAAGCCGTCGCCCGCGAATTATGGGAGGAGGCGGGCATTCGTGTTCACAACGTGCGCTATGTCATGAGCCAGCCTTGGCCCTTTCCCTCTTCCCTGATGATTGCGTGCATCGGACAAACCGATGACCCCGCGCTGACGCTGGACCGCACGGAAATTGAGGACGCCATGTGGGTCGATGCTGCGGGGGTACGTGCGGCGCTGGCGGAGGAAGAGGGAGCGCCTTTTGGAGCGCCGCCGCCAATGGCCGTGGCCCATTGGCTGTTGCGGAACTGGCTGGACCAGCAATGAAGACGCGGGCGGTTTGGGATTGAATTCACCCCATTTTCCAACCGTTCTGCAAAGTTTTTAACGCCTTGCCGCTTTCCCCATGCACAAAGCTTGCCAAATCGGCTAGACCAGAGCCTCTCGTTTACGCATGGTTAATGGCCTCTATGCCAGCAAGGGGACTGACAAGGACCGCAAATGAATGATATCGGCATCATTGACAGGCCAGATGCTGCCCTCACCGTACAGGCACAGACCAGCGGTCTGTCCGTCGTGTCGATCGCCAAAAGCTACGACAAGCGGGCGGTACTGAGCGATGTATCGCTCTCGGTGGCGAAGGGCGAGGTTGTCGGCCTGCTGGGCCCGAATGGCGCGGGCAAGACGACCTGCTTCTATTCCATCATGGGATTGGTGAAGCCTGATTCGGGGCGCATCCTGCTGGACGGAGACGACATCACGCCGCTGCCCATGTACCGCCGGGCAATATTAGGCTTGGGTTATCTTCCTCAGGAAACGTCGATTTTCCGCGGCATGACGGTTGAGCAGAACATCATGGCGGTGCTTGAACTAGCCGAACCTGACCGACAGGCGCGCGAGGAGCGGCTGGAGGAATTGCTCGGCGAATTCGGTCTGACCCGCCTTCGTTCCGCCTCCGCCATGGCGCTGTCGGGCGGCGAGCGGCGGCGGTGCGAAATCGCCCGCGCGCTGGCGGCGAGCCCCTCAATCATGCTGCTGGATGAGCCTTTTGCCGGGATCGATCCCATTTCAATCGCGGACATTCGCGATCTGGTCTGCCAGTTGAAAGAACGCGGGATTGGCGTCCTGATTACCGATCATAACGTTCGGGAAACGCTCGACATCGTGGATCGCGCCTGCATCATCTATGACGGCAAGGTGCTGTTCGCGGGCAGTCCGCAGGCGCTGGTCGCCAATGAGGATGTGCGCCGCCTGTATCTGGGCGAAGGTTTCGAGCTGTAAGATGATCGGGGGGGCCACCATCTGTAAAGTGCTGGAGCGACGATAATGGCGCTGGCCCCGCGTCTCGACCTGCGGCAAAGCCAGTCGCTGGTGATGACGCCGCAACTGCAGCAGGCGATCCGTCTGCTTGCGCTGTCGAACCTGGAGATCGAGGCCTATATCGCCGAGGAGCTGGAGAAAAATCCACTGCTCGACGCCGGGGAGAGCCCTGAACAGGCAGAAGTCTCTCCTCCGGCCGATCCGTCGGAAAATCGTCCGGAAATGCCCGAAACGGCATCGACCGACCTGTTGCTGGAGGGCGGCCATGGCGACACGGACAATCCCCTGGACGTGGAATATGACAGTTCCGCTTTTGGTGGTGACAGCGCCGCCGACATGCCGACCCCCTCGGAACGCGGCCTGGGGCTAGGTAGCGGCGATCATGGCAGCGGCGGCTTTGGTGAAGAGGGGCCGGATTTCGACAGCTTTTCGGCGCCGGACATTTCGTTGCACGAACATCTTCTGGCGCAGGCCGGATCGGCGCTGTCCGGTCACCGAATGGTGATCGCGACGCAGCTGATCGGGCAGATCGATGAGGCCGGCTATCTGGAGGCCAACCTTCTGGAAACTGCCTATCGATTGAATGCCCCCCTGCAAGAGGTGGAAGAGGTGCTGGCGGTAATCCAGACGTTCGATCCCACTGGTGTCGGAGCCCGATCGCTGGCCGAGTGCATTGCGCTGCAGGCGAAAGAGGCGGATCGCTATGATCCCGCCATGGCCCGCCTGATCGATAATCTGGAACTGGTGGGGCGGGGGGCGCTACCCCAGTTGAAGCGCATCTGCGGCGTCGATGACGAAGATTTGGCGGACATGATCCGCGAGCTGCGCAGCTATGATCCCAAGCCGGGTCTGCAATATGGGTCGGACGTCAGCCAGGCGGTGGTTCCGGACATTTTCGTATTGGAGCGCGGCGACGGTTGGGGGATTGAAATCAACAGCTCAACCCTTCCGCGCTTGCTCGTGAACCGCAGCTATTATGTGGAGCTGGCAAACGGCCAGCGCGACAGGAATTCCAAGGCTTGGCTGGCCGATTGCCTCGCGAGCGCCAATTGGCTGATCAAGGCGCTTGACCAGCGGCAACGCACGATCATCAAGGTCGCGAGCGAAATAGTGAAGCAGCAGGAAGACTTTTTCCGTCATGGGGTCGCACATCTAAGGCCGCTGACGCTGCGCATGGTGGCCGACGCCATCGAAATGCACGAATCCACGGTCAGCCGGGTGACCAGCAACAAATATCTGTCGTGCGCTCGTGGTCTGTATGAACTGAAATATTTCTTTACCAGCGGCATTCAGAGCAGCGAGGGCGGGGAGGCGGTTTCAGCCGAAGCAGTCAAGAGCCATATCAAGGCGCTGATCGCTGCAGAGAATCCCCGTAAAATCCTGTCCGACGACACGCTGGTGGATATGCTGCGCGAGAAGGGCTTTGATATTGCCCGCCGCACGGTCGCCAAATATCGTGAAGCCATGGGCATTGGTTCTTCCGTGCAGAGGCGCAGGCAAAAGGCTCTTCAAAACCGCGCGGCTTGACTGGGCGCGAGGCTAAAAAAACATGGTTTCTTAGGTATTTATACCAGGGGGCCATCTAAATCTATATTAACCATTTTTCGCGAAGATGCCTGAAGGACCAAAACTACCAAAGGCATCGGCATGTACGAAGCTCCGCGCGGAACGGCGTGGCAGTGGGACCGCCGCGCCGCCAAATTGGCGGGCGCGGGGGTTATCAAGCTGCACCGCATAAAACCCCTTGGAATGGTGGCGTTCGGGACATTCCTGGCGACGTCGATATTCTATTTTGCCTACCGCCTTCCCCTGTGGAATCCGGAAGCGCCTGTGCTCGCGAGCCTCCTGCTCCTGGCGGAGCTGTTCGGCGTCTTCACCTTGATACTTCATGTCTTTTCGACATGGACGCTGGTGGAGCGCCATGCGCCGTCCCCGCCCCCCGGCTATGAAGCGGATATTTTTATCACGACCTGGAATGAGTCAGTGGAAATACTCCGCTGCACGATGCTGGCGGCAAAGCAAGTTGCGCATGCCCGTGCGATCTGGTTGCTGGATGACGGTTGCCGGCCCGAAATGGAGGCTTTGGCGCGCGAACTACAGGTCAAATATGTCGCCCGGACCGACCGATCACATGCCAAGGCAGGCAATCTCAATAATGCCCTGACCTTGTCCGACGCGCCGTTTGTGGCAATTTTTGACTGCGACCATGCGCCTTCGCCCGATTTTCTGGAACGAACGCTTGGCTATTTCATGGATCCCTCCGTGGCGTTCGTGCAGACGCCGCAGGACTTCTACAATGTGGACTCCTTTCAGCATCGCGGTTCTGCGGGATCCAAGGAGGCCTGGCATGAACAGACGCTGTTCTATCGGGCCATTCAGCCGGGCAAGGACCGCTGGAATGCGACCTTCTTCTGCGGCAGCTGCGCGGTTATCCGCCGTCGGGCGCTGGAAGACATTGGCGGCTTTGCAACCGGTACGATTACGGAGGACATGCACACCTCCCTCCGCCTGCATAAGAATGGCTGGTCGGCGGTCTATCATGCCGAGGCGTTGGCCTTTGGCCTGTCGCCCGCCAATCTTGAGCAATATTCCACCCAGCGCCTTCGTTGGGGCCGGGGCGCGATGCAGGTGTGGGCCAAGGAAGGCATCCTTTTTCGGGGCCGTCTCACTCTGGTGCAGCGGATAGCATATCTTACCTCGACCATTACCTATTTCGAGGGATGGCAGAAGGCGATCGTCTATAGCCTGCCCATCATCGTGCTGGTGACCGGCAAGATGCCGATCATCTGGACGGGATGGCAATTCATACTGATCTTTGCGACCTGGCTGCTTTCCGGCATGATCGTGAACGAGATCTTCAGCCGCGGCTATGCCAAAACGGTATGGACTGAGGAATATAATTTCCTGCGCTTTGCAACTTTCATGAAGGCGACGATGGCGCTGGTCTTGCCGATTAAATGGCAATTCTCAGTCACTCCGAAGGGCTTGCGCGGCGACACGCGACTGCCGGTCAGCCTATGGCCGCAGATGATGATCGCTGCCGCCGGCATTTTGTCGATGATGATTGGCGCCTTGCGATTTCATGACCATCCTTACATGCCAACGGGCGCATTCATCGCCAACCTCTTCTGGGTGGCCACCAGTTCGGCGCTGGCTATCAAGGCTCTCGGCTTTGCGATGGGAAGGCTGCATCAAAGACGGTCGGAACACCGCTTCCCGATTCCTCTCATGGCGCGGATATCCACACGGGATGGGGCCGGTCGCATAAAGTCACGCTACTGCATAGCCCAGGACGTATCTTCGCTGGGTATGAGCCTGGAGGTCCGCAAGGGGCAGGCGCGCGGAGACATGGTGGCGGGCGAATTGCTTCTCCCCTCCGGTCCGGTGCCGTTCCAAGGCAGGATTGCCAGAAGGACGGACATGGCCTGCAACCAGAATGAGATGCTGGGCCTTCAGTTCGGCTGGTCCAATACGGCGGCGGCCGATGCGCTTAACGCATGTCTGTATGGCAATTCCTTGCAATGGGACGTGAACGGTTGGGCGGAAACGCGCAAAAGGACATGGCGCTCAATCCGGCCCTTTTCACGAAGGAACAGTCAAGTTATTGAACAGACGTGGGAATTGGGTCATCTGGCGACCCCCGGAAGGCCAGGATCGGTTTGCCTTGTCCGCAATGAAGACGGAGTATACCGCGTGCTTTCCTATGCCGGATTGCCAGGGACCTCACATCTGAAACTGCGTGTCGACGGCCATGACGCGGCTGACGATCTCCAGCTGGCCGGTTTCCGCCAGTATAGCGTCGGCGGCTCGCCCGTGCAGATGGCTTTGCTTGCCGATACCCATGACATTCCCACCCTTTTCCACAGAGAGCCCGCATGGATCGACAAATGACGAAGTTTGGAAAAGCGGCGCTGATCGTGGCCGCGATCGTTGCATCTGTTCAGACCCTGCCCGTACAAGCCGAGACGTTGACGGGTGTGTGGTTCGCGGGGGGCACGATCAGTGAATCGGAATCCGCCTATGCAGGCGTCATAAAGGCATTTCCGAAAGCGCGCCTGGGCAAAGGGTTCGCGTTGCGCGGCAGCGTCAATGGCGGCACCTACAGCTATGATGTTGCCGCCACCGAAATCGACGCCAAATATGTCGGGGCTGAGACGGCGATCGTATATCAGCTTTCGGGCTCATGGGGTTGGGCAAATATATCGGCAGGTCCTCGTTACACCTACACGGATCTGTCGCCGAATGACCCTGGCAACAAACGGCAGGGTTCCCGCTGGGATGTCGGCCTGCAAACAGACGGCGCTCTTGATGGGCGGACATGGCGACTTGGCTGGGTGGGGTCCGTGGGGCCTTTTGATGGAGCCTATGAGGGTCGTTTGCAGCTTGGGCGGAAGTTGGAGGGGCAGAAATATCGCATCGGCGTTGAAGGGGGTATCATGGGCAATCCCACTTATTCGAAGAAGATTGCTGGTGCGTTCCTGGCGGCGTCAGTAGCCAGGAATATGGACCTCCAGCTTGGAGCCGGGGCGAGCTTTCAGGAAGGACGTAAGGCGCGCGCTTACGGCTCGGTCGGACTGAGCAAGGTCTTCTAGCTTCGTGCCATTTTCGTTGTCCGGTGGCGCGAGATTTTTCCAAAAAAATGCCGAAATGCCATGACATTGCCATTTTCTACCATAATAATGGAGATATGCTCTCCCAACGGACCCGATATGCGCTGCGGGCGCTGCAATTCCTCGCAAATCGCTACGGCCAAGGCCCTGTTCAGCTGAAGGAAATTGCCGAGGCGCAAAATATTCCCGCGAAATTCCTGACCGTCATATTGTCGGAAATGGCGCGCGAAGGGCTGGTGGGCACGCAACGTGGACGAGATGGCGGATATTGGCTGCTGCTGCCGCCCGTGGACATTCGTTACGGCGATATCATACGTATCACGCGCGGATCATTAGCTCTGGTACCCTGCGCCAGCCGTTTTGCGCATGAACGGTGTGAGAATTGCGTCCCAGAGGAAGAATGCAAGCTCCACCAGATCATGTTGAAAGTCCGTGACGAGACGGCGGCGATTCTGGACGGCATCACCCTGGCCGATCCAGTGGAGCGGCTGGAGCTTACGACGCTGCCGTAACAGATTGCCGTATTTGCGCCACATTTGGCCATCTGCCCTCTTGTCAACTGAAAGGGTAGAAATAAAGTGAAATCCATGACATCGGGCGACTCGCCTGTTTCAGGAGATGTGTCATGGCTTATTATTCCTCGCTTGAGCGGCAGAATCCTCTAGTTCTCACCGTACCGGGCCTAAACAATTCGGGGCCGGGACATTGGCAGACGATCTGGGAGGCGGTTCGCAGTGACTGCGAACGTGTTGACCTCGGCATGTGGGATCGTCCGCACCGCAATACCTGGGTCAATAAGCTTAATGCAGCCATTCGCCAGGCGGACCGTCCAGTCATCCTGGCGGCACACAGCCTGGGGTGCTTGGCGGTCGCGTGGTGGGCCGCCCTTGAACGCCCGCCCTTTGGTCATCCTGTCGCGGGCGCCCTGCTGGTAGCGCCGCCGGACGTGGATACGGCTTCGGAAGACGGTCGGCTTACTGCCTTCGGTCCCGCGCCCAAGAACCTGCTTCCATTTCCATCCATTGTCGCGGCCAGCCGCAATGATCCTTATATTTCGTTCACGCGTGCCCATACGCTGGCGAAATTCTGGGGCAGCCATTGCGTCAATGCCGGGGAAGTGGGACACATCAACGCAGAATCGCGCCTTGGTGAATGGGAATATGGACAATATCTGCTCAACCAGCTGATCGCCATTGCCAGCGAAGCTGAGCCGCAGCGCCCCCGCCACTCCGTCGAAAGCCTGGCCCGCACTCAGGCGTTGGAGGACAAGGTCGTTCCTTTCCCTGGCAACAGCATTTGATTATGTTGAACCTTTTGCCCGTGCCCGCCCGGCGGCAGCAAACAAAGCTGCCGGGCGGGCCCGTTGATAAAGATTCTATTGGGGAAACAAATTTAGCTACCTTGTCTATCCTTTTAGTAGAGATAGATAAGGCGAATATTCGAGAGGGGGACTTATGAAAAAGCGTACATTCATCCTGACCGCGGCCGCCTCGGCGGCGCTGCTCATTCTCCCGGCATGTTCGGGGGAGGCAGGGAAGGATGGAAAATCCTTAACGCTCATGAATGCCTCTTATGACCCGACCCGTGAACTCTATAAGGAGATCAATGCTGCCTTCGCGAAAAAGTGGGAAAGCGAGACGGGCCAGCGGATTGATTTCAACATGAGCCATGGTGGTTCGGGCAAGCAGTCCCGAGCCGTGATCGATGGGCTGGAGGCCGATGTCGTCACCTTGGCTCTCGCCTATGATATAGAGGCCATATCCGAGCGGGCGAAGCTGCTGCCGGCCGACTGGCAGGCCCGGCTTCCCGACAACAGTGCCCCTTACACGTCCACCATTGTATTTCTGGTGCGCAAGGGCAACCCCAAGAGAATCAAGGATTGGGGCGACTTGATCAAACCGGGTGTGCAGGTGATCACCCCCAATCCGAAGACCAGCGGGGGCGCGCGCTGGAACTTCCTTGCGGCTTGGGCCTATGGCAAGAAAGCAGGCGGGTCGGATGCCGCGGCCCAGTCCTATGTGACCAAGCTGTTCTCGCAAGTGCCAGTACTGGACAGCGGCGCGCGGGGCGCGACCACCACTTTTGTTGAACGTGGAATTGGCGATGTCCTGCTCGCATGGGAAAATGAAGCTTTCTTGGCCGAAAAGGAATTGGGGAAAGGCAGGTTTGAGATTGTCGCTCCGTCCATTTCCATTCTGGCCGAGCCGCCAGTCGCCGTCCTTGACGCCAACGCCAAGAAACATGGCGCGGAAAAGGCGGCTGAGGCTTATCTTCGCTTCCTCTACACGCCGGAAGGACAGGCCATTATCGCCAGCAATTTCTATCGTCCTCGCGATCCGAAAGTGGCCGAAAAATACGCCGCTGTGTTCGCGAAGCTGAACCTCGTCACTATTGACAAGGACTTTGGCGGCTGGAAAGCCGCACAAGCCCGATTCTTCGACGACGGCGGCGTATTCGACAAGATATTCGCCGTGTCGAAGCGTTAGAGGCTTACATGGACATAGCATTGAGCAGTCAACTGCAGATCACCACAGTTCCAGCAAAAGCGGAAAAGCGCAGGCGCCAGTCGGTCATTCCGGGCTTCGGCCTGACGTTCGGTTTCAGCGTGATCTGGCTGTCCCTGATCGTGCTTATTCCCTTAAGCGCCGTATTCATTCGTGCGGCGGGAATGGGCTGGTCGGAATTCGTGGCGGTCGGGCTTTCCGAGCGGGCTCTTGCCGCCTATCGGTTGAGCTTCGGCGCGGCCGCGGCCGCTGCGGTGGTGAACGGCGTATTCGGGCTGCTCATTGCATGGGTGCTCGTCCGCTATGATTTTCCGGCAAAGGGTGTGGTGAATGCCTTCATTGACCTTCCCTTTGCGTTGCCAACGGCTGTGGCCGGTATTGCGCTGACCGCGCTTTATGCGCCCAACGGGTGGGTCGGGCAATATCTGGAACCACTTGGGCTGAAGGTTGCCTTTACCCCCCTGGGGGTTGTGGTGGCGCTGATCTTTATCGGCCTGCCATTCGTGGTGCGAACGGTCGAACCCGTGCTGTCGGATATGGGCAAGGATGTCGAAGAAGCGGCCGCAACGCTGGGAGCCAGCCGCCTGCAGACCTTTAATCGCGTCATCCTGCCGGCAATTGCTCCCGCGCTGATCACTGGGTGCGCAATGGCGTTTGCGCGCGGTGTCGGGGAATATGGGTCGGTCATCTTCATTGCCGGAAACATGCCCTATGTTTCCGAAATTGCGCCGCTGCTGATCGTGACCCAACTTGAACAATTTGCCTATGGAGGGGCCACGGCGATCGCAACGGTAATGCTGATCGCGTCCTTTGGCATTCTCCTCTTCATCAACCTGCTCCAGATGTGGAGCCGCCGCAGGATGAACAGCCAATGACCTTCGTCCTGCAAGAAGCAAAGCCGGCGCGGCTGGCGCTCATCGGCATCGCGCTCGCCTTTATTGCACTGTTCGTACTGCTTCCGCTTGCGGCGGTTTTCGTCGAGGCGTTGAAGCAGGGCGTCTCCGCCTATGCCTCATCCCTGGTCGAACCAGACGCTTTGGCCGCGATCAAGCTGACACTGATTGTCGCGGCGATCAGCGTGCCTGCCAATGTGGTATTCGGCCTCGCGGCGTCCTGGGCGATCACCAAATTCGATTTTCCCGGGAAAAGCCTGCTGATCACCTTTATCGACCTGCCATTTTCAGTGTCTCCCGTCGTGTCCGGCCTTATCTTCGTGCTGCTCTTTGGCGCGCATGGCTGGTTCGGCTCTTGGCTCGCCGCGCATAATGTTCAAATCATCTTTGCTGTGCCGGGCATCGTGCTGGCCACCATCTTCATCACCTTTCCCTTCGTTGCGCGCGAACTTATTCCGCTGATGCAGGAGCAGGGCCGCGACGATGAGGAGGCGGCGATTTCGCTTGGCGCATCCGGCTGGCAGACCTTCTGGCATGTCACCCTGCCCAATGTGCGCTGGGGCCTCCTTTACGGCGTATTGCTCTGCAATGCCCGGGCGATGGGGGAATTTGGCGCGGTATCGGTGGTGTCGGGCCATATCAGGGGCCTGACCAACACTATGCCGCTGCATGTCGAGATCCTCTACAACGAATATAATTTTGTCGGAGCCTTCGCCGTCGCCTCCTTGCTTGCCATGCTGGCCCTGGTGACGCTGGTCGTGAAAAGCGTACTTGAATGGCGGTTCGACTATCATCGCGGGAGTACCGGACATTGATCAAGCTTGAAAACATCAGCAAGGATTTTGGTAGTTTCTCCGCACTCCGCAACATCAGTCTTGAGGTGAGGCAGGGGGAATTCCTAGCGTTGCTCGGTCCGTCCGGCTCTGGCAAGACGACCTTGTTGCGCATCATCGCGGGCCTGGCGTTTCCTGACAATGGCAATGTGACCTTCGACGGGGAAGATGTAACCGGCCTTCGCGTGGCCGACCGCCATGTCGGCTTCGTCTTCCAGCATTACGCTCTATTCAAGCATATGACCGTGGCGGAAAATGTGGCCTTTGGTCTTACCGTGCGGAAGTCCAGGTTGCGCCCAGCAAAGTCTGCAATCAAGGCGCGCGCCCAGGAGTTGCTGGAACTGGTGCAGCTTGGAGAAGTCGGAGATCGCTATCCAGTGCAGCTTTCCGGTGGACAGCGGCAGCGCGTCGCACTTGCCCGGGCGCTTGCGGTGGATCCTAAGCTGCTGCTGCTGGACGAACCTTTTGGTGCCCTTGATGCCAAGGTGCGCAAGGACCTGCGCCGCTGGCTGCGCCAACTGCATGAGCAGATGGGGCTTACCTCGATCTTCGTGACGCATGACCAGGAAGAGGCGCTGGAACTCGCCGACCGCGTAGTCGTCATGGACCATGGCATCATAGAGCAGACCGGCACACCGGAGGAAATCTACATGGCGCCGCGCAGCGCCTTTGTTTCCGATTTTGTGGGCGAAACCAATTGCGTGCCGATTTCGGTGTCCGGGGGCAAGCCCATGTTCTTCGACCGCCCGGTAGAAGTGCCGGTGGATCGTTTGCCGGAGGGGCAGGTCGAACTGCACTTCCGTCCGCATGATGCCGTTCTGTGTGAAGACAATGGTGCGGGCAGCCTGCCTCTGCTTGTCACCAACGTCTACCGCAAGGGCGGAAACTGGAGGGTGGAGGGGCATTTTGCCGGTCTCGCTCGCCCCGTAGAGGTGGATTTATCCTCGCAGGGCACCGCGCCGGTACCAGGGAAGCAGGTGGGCATACGCCTATCCCGCGCCATGGCTTTTGCAAATGGAGGCTAGAGATGGTCGGTAACAACGGACGGGCGGCTGGTCCCGATAAACAGCTGCATGTTGAAGAAAGTTTGCGGAGCGTAAGGGATGCACTGATGAGCCTGCGCTTTGGCACAATTTCCCTCACCATTCATGAAGACCGCGTCGTGCAGATCGACGTGACCGAGAAGAAACGGCTTCGCCCGGTTTAATTTCCCGCCCCGACCAATCGGGGTGTCAATTCTATCACTCCGGCCTTTTCCGGAGCAATAAACTCAATGCGCTGACCAGCGAATGGAGGCGCGGTTTTATCCCAGACATTGATGACTATGCTGACCGGTCAACCGGAGGCGTCATGATCCAACCCATAGGGGGAATATATGATCAGACGTTTTCTGTGGCTGGCCACGGCATCTGTGGCCGCCATTTCGACCCAGGCTTTTGCAGCCGATGACGCGGCTGCCGGCGCTTCCGAAGGCGATACCATCATTGTTATGGCGCGCAGACGTGCGGAAGACGTGCAGGATGTGCCGGTCGCTGTCTCCGTCGTGGATTCAAGGACGTTGGAATCCACCGGAAGCTTTAACGTGGCGCGGCTGACCCAGCTTCAGCCTTCGCTGCAATTCTATTCGAGCAATCCCCGCAATTCCGCCGCGAACATTCGCGGTCTTGGTGCGCCGTTCGGCCTCACCAACGACGGCATCGAGCAGGGCGTCGGCGTGTATATCGACCAGGTTTATAACAGCCGGATCGCAGCCGCGACCTTTGACTTCCTCGATGTGGAGCAGGTCGAAGTACTACGCGGTCCGCAGGGGACCCTGTACGGCAAGAACACGACGGCTGGCGCCATCAACATCACCACGCGCAAACCGAGTTTCAACTTTGAGGGCCGCGCCGAAGTGAGCGTGGGTAACCTTGGCTATGTACAGGCCAAGGCATCCGTGTCGGGGCCGATCATAGAGGACAAGCTGGCAGTCCGATTGGCCGCCTCCTCAACTGACCGGCGGGGCACGATTTACAATGTGACCACTCATAACTGGGTCAATGAGCAGGATAATCTGGGCCTGCGCGGCGTGCTGTTATGGCGCGCGACCGATGCGGTCGATGTGACACTGTCGGCCGATTATAACCGTCAGGACCCGGAATGCTGCGCCCAGATTTTCGTACGAACCGGGGCGACCCAGCGTCCGCTCAACCGTCAGTTCGCGGCTTTAGCGGCAGCCTTTAACTATGCGCCGCCCAGCACCAATGCGTTCGACCGCGTGACCGATGTCGATACCGCGCTGGACGCATTCCAGGAGATCGGTGGCGTGTCGCTCAGGACCGAATGGAACTTTGGACCGGGCACGCTGACCTCTGTCTCTGCATGGCGATTCTGGAACTGGGGACCGTCGAACGATCGGGATTTTACCGGGCTTCCGATCACCACCGTGTCCGCCAATCCTTCGAAGCAGAACCAATATTCGCAGGAATTTCGTTATGCCGTGGAGGGCAACCGCTTCGACTATGTGGTGGGGCTGTTCGCTTACCATCAAAAGCAGCATACGACGGGCGCGCAGGAACAGGGCTTGGCGGCCAGCCGCTGGTTGATCGGTCCGTCCAATCCCGCGTCCGGTGATCCGACAGTGCTGAATGGCTTGCGTTCGGAAAACGATATCATTCTCAAGACCACCAGCCTTGCCGCTTTCGGCCAGCTTAGTTGGAAAGTGACCGACCGGCTGAAGATCCAGCCCGGTCTCCGCGTCAATTATGACAAGAAGACCGGCTCCTATGTGGCCACCGTGACCAATGCGACCAACACGGCGCTTACCAGTGACCAGCGCGCAGTGCTCGCTCCGCAAAGCTACACCGCGCGTTTCAGCGATTGGAATGTCTCCGGTGACCTGACGCTTTCTTATGAGCTTGCTGACGATGTGCTGGCTTATGCCACTTATGCCAAGAGCTTCAAATCAGGCGGGGTCAACCTTGCCGGCCTGCCACTGGACGCCAGCAATAGCCCCATCTTGAGCGCGGCGACCGTGAAGCCCGAGAAGGTCAATCATTTCGAGCTGGGCCTGAAGACACAACTTTTTGACCGTAGGGCGACGTTCAACCTCGCGGCCTTCTGGACGGAAATCAAGGACTATCAGGCCACGGTCAATAATGGGCAGCTCGGTGTCCTGCGCGGCTATCTGGCGAATGCGGACAAGGTTCGGGTACGCGGAATTGAGGCTGATTTCTCCGCACGGCCGAGCGATCGTCTGAGCCTCTATGTCAGCGGAGCCTTTACCGATCATGAATATGCAAAGTTCGACGATGCACCATGCCCACCGGAATTGTCGGGGGGAACGACTGCGGCGCCAGGACAGGCTGCGAGCCCGCCGGGAACTCCGGGTGGGGTCAGTCCCGCCAATTGCGACATATCCGGCCAATGGCTGCCCGGCATTTCGAAATGGGCCTTTTCCTATGGAGCGGAATATAATCTGCCGGCGAAGCTGCTCGGGTTGGATGGGGAGGCCTATCTTGGGTTTGAAGGCAATTACCGGTTTAAATTCTCCTCCAACCCCTCCCGCTCTGCCTATACCGACATCAAGGGATATTCGATCGCGAATTTCCGGCTGGGTTTCCGTGTTCCTGAAAAATGGGACATTTACGGCTGGATGAAAAATGCCTTCAACGAGAAATATTATGACATGCTGGCCACCCAATCAGGCAATACCGGCCTTGTCGTAGGCCAGCCGGGCGACCCGCGCACGTATGGCGTGACGGTCAAGGCGCAATTCTAGCGGATTAATGGCACGTTGCTGCAAAGGTTCCTGGCAGGAGAGGCCCTTCTTCTTCACGGGAGAGGGGCCTCGACAGCTTCGACTGATCACGGTCAACACTGGACGTTAAGATTTACTCTATTAATCGTCCCGCGTCGAAACACCGCCAAATCGCTGTCTGTTCATTTTGTCGGTTTCGGTTATCCGTTGGATATCAGGGGCACAACCGATGGCGGGCAAGATTCGGATGATCATTACATGGGTCAAGACCAAGCCGCTATTGGCGGCGGTTCCGCTGGTCTTTGCAATTTCTCTTGCCGGACTGCCCGCTCACGCGCCCAAGGCGGCCAAGCCTATATCAAAACCTCTGCCGAAGGTCACCAAAAGCGCCCCTTCCGAACCGGCCCTTACCTCCGCGAACGATCCTTTTGTGGTCAAGCGAATTCTGAATATCGAAGGTCCCTTCATCCATGGCACATATGTCTGGGACGATGAGGGGGTGCCGCCTGGACCGCTGGTAGTCACCATCGACCTTAAGGCGCAGACGCTCTCCGTCTTCCGCGGCGGCTATGAGATTGGAGCCGCTGTCATTCTCTATGGCGCGGACGACAAGCCGACCCCCATCGGCAGCTTTCCCATATTGGAGAAGGACGCCGATCATGTGTCCAATCTCTATGACGCACCGATGCCCTACATGCTTCGACTGACCAATGATGGCGTCGCAATCCACGGCAGCGACGTAGAATGGGGCTGGGCTACACATGGTTGTATTGGGGTGCCAAGTGAGTTCGCCGCCCTGCTGTTCGCTCAGGCTAAAGTTGGGGACCGGGTGATCATTACCGACGGAAAGATGATGACCGTCGAACAGCCTGCTACCTGAGCGCAAGTGATGCCCCAAGAAACCGCATTGACGTCGCTGCACCTCTGACCTAAAACTAACAAAAGTTATCATATGGCTCGCCGAAGGGCCAAATGAGGAGAGGCCATGGATCTTGTTCTGCCGCCGCGCATCAGTCCGGCGCAATTCGACAAGGCGTTGCAGGCGTTCGCGTCGGTCGTGGGCAAGGACTGGGTGCTTTCCACCGACCTTGACCGTGACACCTATGCGGACATCTATGCGCCAGGACCAGAGACCGACTTTCCCGCGTCTGCCGCCATAGCGCCCGGTAGTGTTGAGGAAGTGCAGGCGATCATCCGCCTGGCCAACCAGCACAAGATCCCGCTCTGGCCGGTCTCGCGTGGCAAGAATCTAGGCTATGGCGCTGCGGCGCCTCGTCTGCCAGGCAGCGTCGTTCTGGATCTTGGGCGGATGAACAAGGTCCTCGAATATGACGACAAGCTTGCTTATTGCGTGGTCGAGCCCGGCGTCAGCTTCTATGATCTTTACGAACATATTCAGGCCAATGGCGGCAAAACATGGATGTCAGTGCCCGGCAATGGCTGGGGGTCGGTCATGGGGAACGCGCTGGACCATGGCATAGGCTATACCCCCTATGGACTCCATGCGAAGAATATTTGTGGCGTGGAAGTGGTGCTGCCGCAAGGAGAGGTCATCCGCACAGGGATGGGCGCAATGCAGGGCAATCATGCCTGGCATCTTTTCCCGTTCGGCTATGGTCCCACATGGGACTTGGCGTTCACCCAATCCAATCTGGGCGTCATGACCAAGATGGGCCTATGGCTTCAGCCCGCGCCGGAACATTCGCTGCTGCTCAGCATCGACATCCCCAAAGAGGAGGATATCGGCTGGGTCATCGACACGCTTGCCCCATTGAAGATCGGCGGCGTCATTGATCAAAGCCTGTTCGTCCCCAGCTGGCTTGGGAAAATGGTGGTGAAGGGGCAGCGGTCGGACTTCTGGGACAAACCCGGCGCCATGCCGAAAAGTCGCGTCCAGGAACTGTTGAAGGAGCATGGGATCGGCTATTGGCACACCGATATTCGTCTTTACGGCAATGAGTCCGTGAACCGTGCGCGGGCCGATGTCATCAAGGCCGCTTTTGGAAAGCATCTCGATACTCCCTTCCATGAAACGCCATGGAAGACTGGCGAACCGCTCAATAATATGGACCTGACGCTCGGTATCCCCACGGCGGTTCCGCTGATGATGGGGAACTGGGTTGGCGGGCGCAGCGCCCATATGGGCTTTTCGCCAGTCGTGCCGGCGAACAGCACCCATGTCTTGGGGCAGCTGAAGCGCAGCCGCGGAATAATGACAAAATATGATTTCGACTTCTACGCCAGCTTCACCATCGGCGGCCGTTTCTGCAACAACGTCAACATGCTGATGTATGACCGCGATGACGACAAGCAGGTCGCCCGTGTCCGCGCCATGTTCGATGAATTGATCGCAGCCACGCGCCAAGCGGGCTACGCCGAATATCGAACCCATCTCGATTGGATGGATCCTATCGCCGACACTTTCGACTTCAACAAAGGCGCAATCAATCGATTCAATCGGGCCGTCAAGGATGCTCTCGATCCCAACGGAATATTGGCGCCGGGCAAGCAGGGCGTTTGGCCGACCGTCTATGCCGGGGACCAGAAAAAGAGGGGGCCTGCGGCATGAGCAAGCCGACGATCGTTCTGGCAGCCGCAGCGCTGGTGGCGCTCGCTGTTTTTGGCCGAAGCAATGAGGGTCAGGCTCAAGGCCAAGTTCAGGGCCAAGTTCAGGGCCAAGCTCAGGCCGACGCTGGTCCGCCTATGCTGCAATATGTAACCCGAGGCGCCGCTCCCGCGGGCGACCGATTGGCCCTGGGGCGCGACGGCAAGCAGCTCTTCCGCCATAATTGTGGCTATTGCCATTTGGAAGGCGGCATGGGCACCATCATCCTGACGCCCCAGCGGACAGGCATGGGTGAGCCGCCGCAAAATGCGCTGATCGAAAACCGTTCAGACTTGACGTCTGACTATGTGGAAGCCGTGGTGCGACAGGGCAAGGGCGCAATGCCGCGCATTTCGCGGGCTGAAGTCACCGATCCCGAGTTGAAGTCGATTGCGGCCTATCTGGGGAAGGCCAAACAGTGATGGGCTATGACGTCTCCAAGCGGCAGTTTCTGACCGGAGCAGGGATGAGCACGGGCGCTGCATTTATGATGGGCAACCGCTGGATCGCGCCGGAAGCAAAGGCTGCTCCGATCCGTCCTGTCCTTGCCATCTACGACAGCCGATGGATCGAAAGCGCCGATTTTGCAGCGCAAGCCAGGGCAGAGGGCCTGCGCCTGTTCGACATTGCAGGCGAGGACAAGGTGCTTTGGGCGACGGCCAGGGCAGGTTTCGGCCTTTCCCCCGGTGAAGCGGTGGCGGGTATGACACGCTGGACGGATTGGCTGATCGTGCGTGATATACTCATCGGGAGCGGCCGACGTGTCCGGCATGAAATGCGCCTCGATTGCTGCGCCGGCGGGGCCGCCGCCAGCTTTGCCAGGCTGATCCGGGCACAAGATAAGCGCAGCCGGATGGCGTTGCACGCTACGCGAAAAGCAACCCTTTTTGCGTGGACCATGGCCTGAACTTTTTTGGCGAGAACCATTGACGCTAATACAGTAACGTATGTAACACATACTAAATGGCGAGCGAGCGACTCAACAGTTCCCGGCCGGGGAGTATGCGTGGCATGAGCAAGGAGGCTGGCGGCACGACCTGGGTGAAGAACCAATGGTATGTCGCCGCCTGGGATGCCGAATTGGATCGCGTCCCATTGCCCGGACCATCTGCGGCGAGCCTGTCATGCTCTACGCCGGTTCAAGGCGGATGAGGCACGCCATGCGCGCGACAGCTGCCGCCCACGAATTTTCCACATGATGACACGCCTTTCGGAGGGCTGGCTGATAATCGACAACCCACATTAACGCTGACAGGCCGAGAACAGATTTCAGCTGCGTGCAAGGAGAGGCCAATGCCCGCCGAGGTTATACTCTATCACTGGGAACCCAACGCAAATTCCGGCAAGCCCATGTTGACGCTTGCCGAAAAGGGCGTGGAATATGAGAGCCGCTACACCGACTTGCTGAACTTTGACCAGCACCGGCCGGAATATTTGAAGATGAACCCGTTGGGCACCATCCCGGTGATGACCCATGGCGATCGGGTGCTGACAGAATCCACCGCGATTATGGAATATGTGAACGAGGCCTTTGAAGGTCCGCAGTTAATGCCTGCCAGTCCTGTAGAGCGGCAGCAGGTGCGCTGGTGGATGAAGTTCATGGACCAATGGCTTGCGCCGTCCTTTTCCATGATCGGCTGGAGCATATTTGTCGGCCCCTCCGTCAGGGCACGTAACCCCGAGGATCTGGAGGCCGCAATCAAGCGCATTCCCATGGCTGAACGGCGGATGGCCTGGCGCAAGGCGCTTTACAATCAGTTCTCGGCCGAGGAGTTGGCGGAATCCCAGCGTCGCGTGACGAAGGGCATCAGGATATTGGAAGAAAAGCTGTCGCAAAGCACCTGGCTGGTGGGCGAACAATATACGCTAGCGGACATCAATGGTTTCAATCTCGCCTATGCGCTGCCGCTCTCTCAGCCCGATCTGTCCAATGATCAAAAGACGCCGCACATCATGGAATGGCTGCGCAAAATCTATGAACGTCCGGCGACAAAGAAGACCTGGGCCTTAGGCAGGACCGAGTTGACACGCCGAGTGAAAATATTGGAGCGGGGAGAAACGGCATGAGCCTGATCCTGTATCATGGGCAACCCAACGGACCTTCGCTGACTGCGCTTGCATGTGCCTTTGAAAAGGGGGTTGAAGTCGAACTGCGCCTCATCGACCTTGCTGCTGGCGAACGCCACTCCCTGAACTGCAAGGGTGATGTGGAAGTGGCGATGAGCATTGAGGGCGAAGGCCCGGCGCTGGTTGCTGACGGCACTGCGATGGCCGACGCCTTTTTCATCGGCCTTTATTTTGATGAAGCAGTTGAAGGCAACGCATTGCGCCCCGCCGATCCCTATGCGCGCTGGCAGGTGATGATGTGGTGCCGCCATGTGACCGAACGTGTGGCGCCAGCCGCGGCTTTTCTTGGTACGCGGGCCTATCTGGCGCCTCGTCTTGCGCCGGCCGGGGACGAGTTCGACGCTCTAATCGCTCGAATAGAGTGCGAGGATCTTGCCCAGCGCTGGAAAGAAACGCAGGCTGATCGTTTCCCTGAGGAAAAGCTGGCTGACAGCCACAGCAAAATTGCGCAGGTCGTGGAAAAGCTGGAAACCGCGCTTGACGGTAAGGACTGGATATTCGGTGATTTTACTATTGCCGATATTGAAACCTATGCCTGGCTCGCTTCCATGCCCTTGCTCAGCCCTGCTCCCTTTCAGAACGCGCCGCGGACCACAGCCTGGATGGACCGGGTGGCATCGCGGCCGTCCGTGCAGAAGGCATTGGCGTGCGCCACGGTGGGCGATCCCCGCCAATGCTGGGCCATAGGTCCGGAAATCAATCGTTGGGGATGACGGGCGAACCAGAAAGAGAAATTATCTTCGTTGGTGTCGAGCAAAGTTGAGCCACGGGTTCATCTCAAACAAGTGGCGATAACCGATAATCAGAGGCGGCAAGCATGAGAGCCATCGACTATTTCGATCGAGGTCACGATCTCAATCCCGACCGGCCTGCTATCATTCAGGACGGCAAGGTTTTGACCTTTGGAGAAACCGCCGCGCTTACCAAGCGGGTAGCGCAGGCCATGTATGCCGGCGGTTTTTGTAACCAGGAGCCGGTCGCTCTTTATTCGCCAAATAGTTGGGAAGTGATGGTGGCGCTGCTTTCGATCTGGCGCGCCAATGGCAAATGGGTGCCGGTCAATACGCGCAACGCCATCGAGGCCAACGTCGCCTATCTGAACTATGTCCGCTGCGAATGGCTGTTCTATGACAGCAGCCTGGCGGAAGATGTCGCTCAGTTGAAGGCGCAGGTGCCGACGCTTCGCCATTGTGTTTGCCTTGATCAAGACTTTGAAGGAGATCCGTCACTCGATCACTTCATCGAAGGCTTCCGAGCGGGGGATTTTGTCGACCGGAGCGACCCTTTCGGCAATCTAGACGACATTGTCGGCATTTTCCCAACCGGGGGCACCACTGGCCCCTCCAAGGGCGTCAATGTGACCAATCTTGGTTGGGGCACAATGATCGAAACCGTGGGTAACGCCTTGGGTGGCCGCACCGACGACCCTAAAACATTGGTTGTGGCGCCTATCACCCATGCAGCGGGACCGGTGTCGCTCGCCACCTTGCAGTTGGGTTCGACCCAAGTCATTCTTCCGGGCTTCGATGCGGAAAAAGTGTTGCGAACCATCGCCGCGCACAAGATTACCCATATGTACCTGCCGCCGACAGCGCTTTACGGCTTGCTCGGATCGCCCGAGCTTGGCCAGCACGATACCTCTTCGCTGAAGCTTTTCCTCCTGGTGGGATCGCCCGTATCGCCGGACAAGCTGCGTCAGGCGGTGGAGACTTTTGGACCCTGCATGTGCCAGTGCTATGGGCAGGTCGAATGCCCGATGATCGTGACGTGGCTCGATCCTGAAACAGTCGCGAAGGCGGCGCGGGGCGATCATCCTGAGCGTCTGGCGAGTTGCGGCCGGCCGAGCTACTCGGCGCGCGTGGGTATAATGGATGATGCCGGAAACCTGCTTCCCAATGGTGAGCCGGGAGAGATCGTCGTTCGCGGCGCAATGGTTTCGCACAGCTATTTCGAAAAGCCAGAGGCGACGGAGGAAATCCGGACCTTTGGCTGGCATCACACGGGCGACGTTGCTTATCGCGACGATGCGGGCTTTCTCTATATCGTCGACCGCAAGAAGGACATGGTCGTTACCGGCGGCTTCAATGTCTTTACCGCCGAGGTGGAGGGCGCCGTCATGGAATTGGATGAGGTGGCTGAATGTGCGGTCATCGGTGTTCCCCACGACAAATGGGGCGAACAGGTTCATGCGATGGTGGTGAAGCGCGGCGATGTCGATGCGGACTCCATCATTGCCCATGCAAAGGCGAGATTGGGAGGCGTGAAGGCTCCCAAAACGGTGGAGTTCATCGAAGCCATTCCCCGCACGGCGGCAGGCAAGATGGACAAAAAGACATTGCGGGCAAGGTATTGGAAGGAAGGGCGGAACGTCCATTGAGGCGATGAAAATCATGCTGAGATCGCATGGAGACTATCAGGTGGGGGGAAGCGTGAAATTTTATCTGTTCAGCCTGGCCGTGACGATGGCGTTGACAGCCTGCGCCAATGGGGGTGATCAGAAAGCGGACGTCACCGAAGCGCGAATTCTTGCCTCCGGAGCTACCGGTGCCGATTGGCTCTCCACGGGCCGTACTTATGATGAGCAGCGCTACAGTCCGCTCTCGCAGATCAACGTTGGCAATGTCGGCCAGTTGGGCCTCTCCTGGTACGCCGATCTTGATACCGCGCGGGGTCAGGAGGGCACTCCCCTGATGATCGACGGCGTGCTCTATGCCTCGACTGCCTGGAACATGGTGAAGGCCTATGATGCAAGGACCGGCAAGCCGATCTGGTCCTATGATCCACAGGTGCCGCGCGACACATTGGTGAAGGCCTGCTGCGACGCCGTCAATCGCGGTCTTGCCGCATGGGGCGACAAGCTCTTCATCGGGACGCTCGACGGGCGCCTGATCGCCCTAGACCGCCAGACTGGTAAGCCTGTCTGGAGTGAGGTGACCGTCGATCAGTCGAAACCCTACACGATCACCGGAGCGCCACGCGTGGTGCAGGGTAAGGTCATCATCGGGAATGGCGGCTCGGAATATGGCGTGCGTGGCTATGTCACGGCTTATGATGCCGACACGGGCAAACAACTTTGGCGCTTCTACACTGTTCCCGGCAATCCCAAGGACGGCTTCAAGGACGAACATCTCGCCAAGGCTGCAAAGACCTGGTTTGGCAAATGGTGGGAACATGGGGGCGGAGGCACCGTCTGGGACGCGATGGCCTATGATCCCGAACTAGACTTGCTCTACATCGGGGTCGGCAACGGTTCTCCCTGGAACCAGCTATACCGCTCCGATGGTAAGGGCGATAATCTCTATTTGTCGTCCATCGTCGCGCTGAAGCCGCAGACGGGCGAATATGTCTGGCACTATCAAACAACACCGGGGGACGCCTGGGACTTTACCGCCACCCAGCACATGATTCTTGCGGACATGAAAATCGGCGGAAGCACTCGCAAGGTGTTGATGCAGGCGCCCAAGAACGGTTTTTTCTATGTGCTCGACCGCACGAACGGAAAGCTGCTTTCCGCCAATAACTTCGTTCCGGTAAACTGGGCCAAGGGCGTCGATATGAAGACGGGCCGTCCCATCGAAAATCCGGATGCGCGCTATTACAGAACTGGCAAGCCTTTTATGGGCTCCCCTGGGGCAACGGGAGCGCATAGCTGGCAACCGATGGCTTATGACCCCAATAACAAGCTGGTGTTCATCCCGGCGAACCTGGCAAGCTTTCCTTATTTTCCGGAAAAGGATTGGAAGCCGTCCCAATTAGGCTTCAACGTCGGCGTCGACATCGGGGCAGGGGCTATGCCGGCCGATGAGGCCATCCGCAAGGCTGCACGAGACGCCACCAAGGGCGCGCTTATCGCCTGGGACCCCATTGCACAGAAAGAACGCTGGCGCGTAAATTATGCCGGGCCATGGAATGGCGGATTGCTGGCTACCGGAGGCGGACTTGTTTTCCAGGGTAGTGCCGCAGGACAGTTCAACGCCTATGCCGCCGTTGACGGGCGGAAGCTCTGGTCCTTTCCTGCCCAAACGGGCGTCATCGCCCCACCCATGACTTATAAACTGGATGGCGACCAATATGTGGCGGTACTGGCCGGATGGGGTGGCATATGGGCCGTCGCTCCCGGCATTTTGTCGGACCTCAGCGGGCCGACGCGCAATATCAGCCGGCTTCTGGTCTTCAAGCTGGGCGGCAAGACCAAGCTTCCGGAGCCGCCGCCGCTCGATGCGCTGCCACTCGATCCTCCACCCGATGCGGCCCCCGCTGATGTATCGGCGCAGGGAGCGTCGCGCTTTGCCCGCTATTGCAGCGTGTGCCACGGCGATGCAGCCGTTTCTGGCGGGATTAATCCCGATCTGCGCCATAGCGGCCTTCTCAATGATGCAGATGCTTGGAAGGCGGTGGTCCATGACGGCGCCCTGAAGGAGAACGGCATGGTCAGCTTCGCGCCGATAATGTCGGCGGCGCAGATCGATACGATCCGGCATTATATAATTAAGCGCGCCAATGAGGATAAAGCCCTCGAAGCGAAGGCGAAGGGAAAATAAATGGACATTTCCAAGCTCAAGGCCATTGACGTCCACGTCCACGCGGAGGTCTCCTGTCGCCAGCCTGAAGACCCGATTATGGGTGAATTCTTCGATTATTCGACGAAATATTTCAAGGCCGACAGAAAACGTCCCACTATACCGGAAACGATTGCATATTATCGGGAAAAGCAGATCGGCTTTGTCATGTTCACCGTGGACATGGAAGCCGGCACCGGCATCAAGCGTATTTCCAACGAAGAAATTGCAGAGGCGGCGGCGGCGAACAGCGACATCATGATCGCCTTTGCCTCAATCGATCCGCACAAGGGCAAGATGGGCGCGCTTGAGGCCCGGCGACTGATTGAGGATTATGGCGTCAAAGGCTTCAAATTCCATCCTCCGATGCAGAATTTTGATCCTGGCGACCGCATGGCCTGGCCACTTTATGAGGTGATTGCCGAATATGGTTTGCCCGCCATCTTTCACACTGGCCATAGCGGCATGGGTACCGGCATGAAGGGGGGCGGCGGCATCCGCCTGAAATATGGTCAGCCTATCATGGTCGACGATGTGGCGGTGGATTTTCCCGACATGAAGATCATCCTTGCCCATCCGAGCTGGCCCTGGACCGACGAAAGTCTGTCGATGGCGCTCCACAAGGAGAATGTCTATATCGACCTTTCCGGCTGGTCGCCTAAATATTTCCCCAAGCAGATCATTCAGTACGCCAATACCCAGCTTCGCAAGAAGATGCTGTTCGGTTCCGACTATCCGCTAATCAGGCCGGATGTATGGATGGACGCTGCGAAGGAGATTGGTTTTCGCGAAGACGTGCTGCCCGGTATTATGAAGGACAATGCGGTCAAGCTGCTGGGGCTCGCCTAACCGCCGGCTTGTAACCCCCTTTATTTGGCGATGCCAGCCTTTAGGCGGGCGGCGCGGAAATTGTCGCGTCGAATGGCTTCGAATTCGGCGCGCTTAGCGGGGGTTTCCCCATCCGGATAGGCGGCGATAATCTCGTCGAAGATTTCCTGCAGCTCCGCTTTATGTTCCGGGTGGGGAAAGATGTAGAACTTGTCTTCCCGGATGGCGGCCAGCACCTTTTCGGCAACTTCCATGGGGTCCATTCCGAACTGGTGGACATCCGCCAGCTTGGCTTTGAAGCTGACATCGGC
This sequence comes from Rhizorhapis suberifaciens, assembly GCF_014200045.1. Classification (GTDB taxonomy): domain Bacteria; phylum Pseudomonadota; class Alphaproteobacteria; order Sphingomonadales; family Sphingomonadaceae; genus Rhizorhapis; species Rhizorhapis suberifaciens. The sequence goes on along the minus strand of NZ_JACHOV010000007.1, from coordinate 124,296 downwards.
CGGCTTGCCCCGATCCGGCAGGGCTTCCGGGCGAAGGCTGTCGCTGTCGTGGATCGCACTGTTGACGAGACCGGGGCAAAGAAGCGACACGCCAATGCCATGCGGTTGCAGGCTGTATCTCAGTGATTCCGTAAGCGCCCTCACGGCAAATTTCGACGTGTTGTAGATCCCCGGCACCCCCGACGCGAGAAAACAGGCCATTGATGCGGTATTGACGATATGAGCATCGCCTCCACGTACCTTCATTCGCGGAACAAAGGTCATGATCCCGTTGACGACGCCGTGCAGGTTGACGCCCAGCACCCAGTCCCAATCATCATAGCTGGACTCGTCGATCGACTGGAAAAGATTGATGCCCGCATTGTTGAAAAGCAACGAGACCGGCCCAAGTTCAGATTCCGCCTGGTCAGCGGCCTTGGCAAAGCCTTCGCGTGACGACACGTCCAACTTGATAGGCAGCAGCTCATGATTATCCATGCTGGTCTCGACCGCATCAAGCGCGTCCTGACGGATGTCGGCAATGGCGACCTTGCACCCTTCCGCCAACAGCGCCCGGGCAAGGCCCAGGCCAATGCCATTGGCGCCTCCGGTGATGAAAGCGGTACGTCCGGCGAGATTCTTCATGCTTTAACTCCCTTCAATTCGGCCTGCCGCTCACGTTCTTCCGCGTGAAGGGGGTTGCGGAACAGTAGGGAGTAGGTGCTTTTGAGTTCCTGATCTTCAGGCAGATCGGGTATGGCCGCGACCATAGCGGCGGCGCGATCCTTGACCCCGTCGCGGAATTCGCTGTGCGTCAGAATGTAAAGCTCGTCATTGAGCACGCCCTCAAGCACACGTTCGCCAACCACCTCGGCTGGGCGGAAAAGATGCTGGCGGACGCCGCCCTGCTGCCTCTGCTTGTCGGATTGGGCGTAGCCTGTGTCAGCAAGTTCAGCCGGACGGGTCTTGCCTACTTCCGCGATATTTGATTGCACCGGGCCGGGGCAGAAGGCGGAGCAGATGATGCCCTTGGGCTCCAACTCGCCTCGCATGGCTTCCATCATGCCGATGATGGCGGCTTTGCTCGTTGTATAAGCGACGGTCCCCGGATGCGGCAAATAACCCGACATCGACGCGGTTGAGACGATATGGCCGCCCTCGCCATGGGCGATCATGCGCGGCAGGATTGTGACGATCCCATTGATAACGCCCGTCAGATTTACGCCCAACGTCCAATCCCAATCGCTGAACGTCGCCAGCTCCACAGGACCGCCGGTTGCGACGCCAGCATTGTTGACCAGCAGATGAATTTTGCCGAAACGCGCTTCTGCAGCGTCGACTGCCTGGGCATATCCAGGCCTGTCAGTGACATCGAGCTTAAGCGCCAGGACGGCGTCCGTGCCAAGTTCGGCCACTGCCTGGTCCAGATGTTCCTGCCAAATGTCGGCAATGACCACGTTCATGCCATGATGTCGGCACGCCTTGGCTATGCCCAGGCCAATGCCTGATGCGCCGCCAGTGATGAATGCCGTTTTTCCAGCCAAATTCTGCATGTGGTACTTGCTCCTCTGCCGCGGCTGCGGATGTTTCCCCGTCTTGGCCCTTGGATCAACATGGCAGGCCTGGCCGGTGTTGAACAGCATTTTTGTATGTTACATATACAATCTTGCCAAGGGCGCATTTAACGGACACAGTGCGGGCAAGAAAACAATTGTGACCGAGTCACAGCCTTTTGGAGAGGACGACCCAGTGACGGATCAAAACAGAATAGCCGCGCTTGAAGCAACCGTGGCCGAACTCGGACGCCGTTTGACAGTGCAAGAAGACGAGCAGGCGATCCGCAAGCTGCAGCATCTTTACGGCTATCTCATCGACAAATGTCTTTATCGCGAAACCGTGGATCTCTTTACGGATGACTGTGAAGTCCATTTCTTCGGCGGCATCTTCAAGGGCAAGGTCGGCGCGGCCCGGCTATACATCGAACGCTTCCAGAAGCGCTTTACTCATGGGAATAATGGCCCGGTCGACGGTTTCCTGCTGGAACATCCGCAAATCCAGGACATTATCGACATTCAACCGGACGGCGTCACCGCCCTCGGCCGCTATCGCTCCATGATGCAGGCGGGGCGGCACAAGGATTATGGCGAAGCCCGCCAATGGTGGGAAGGCGGCATCTACGAAAATACATATAAGAAGGTGGACGGGGTGTGGCGCATCCATATCCTCAATTATGCACCCCAATGGCATGCCGACTTCGAAACGGGCTGGGCCAATACCAAACCCAATTATGTGCCGTTCCTTTCCACCACTTTTCCTGAGGATCCCGCTGGTCCTGATGCGTTGAAGGAGGACGTCTGGCTTTGGCCGACGCACAAGATCGTCCCGTTCCACAACCTGCATCCGGTCACCGGCGAACCAATCGTCGCCGAGCGCTGGCAGGGTGATATCGACAGGGAACAGGCCGCGACAGCATGATCGCGTCCTGGCCCGATTACAGGAGGCATCGATGACAACCTATCCACCTCTTCACATGGTCATCGACGGAGAACGAGTCGCACGCGCGGGGCGAGAGACTTTCACTGTTGTGAATCCTGCGACGGGCGAGCCGATTGGTGAATTGCCAATCGCGACGACCGCGGATCTGGATCGCGCTCTGGAGGCGGCGCAACGCGGCTTCAGGCGCTGGCGTAACTCGACGCCTCAGGAGCGGGCCGAGGTGCTGAACGGGGCTGCGCGCTTGATGGTCGAGCGAGCTGACGAGCTTGCGCGGATCGCCACGCTGGAACAGGGCAAGACATTCGCTGAGGCGCGGATGGAAGTCATGATGAATGTCGGATTGTTCCATTTCTATGCGGCCGAACTGTCCCGCAATTATGGTCGCGTGCTGGTGAGGCCCCACGGGACGCAGTCGGTTGTGGTCAAGGAACCGGTCGGCCCGGTCGCCGCCTTTGCGCCATGGAACTTCCCGCTTGGAAATCCGGGCCGGAAGCTTGGCGGTCCGATCGCTGCGGGCTGCTCGGTAATCCTGAAAGCGGCTGAGGAAACGCCGGCGTCCGCCTTGGGGGTCCTGCAATGCTTGCTGGACGCCGGATTGCCGGGCGATGTGGCGCATGCGGTATTTGGTGTGCCCGATATGGTATCCCGTCACCTGCTGGCGTCTCCGATCATTCGCAAACTAAGCTTCACGGGTTCAACGGTCGTTGGCAAGCACCTCATGAAGCTGGCGGCGGACGACATGAAGCGTACGACCCTGGAATTGGGCGGTCATGGTCCGGTGCTGGTCTTTGACGATGTCAATGTGGACCAAGTGCTCGACACCATGGTGCCCGCCAAATACCGCAATGCGGGTCAGGTATGTGTTTCCCCCACGCGCTTTATTGTGCAGGAGGGGATCTATGATCGCTTTGTCTCCGGCTTTGCCGAGCGCGCAGCGGCGCTGAAGGTCGGCGACGGTCTCAACCCCGCGTCGCAAATGGGACCGATGGCCAATGCCCGTCGACCCGAAGCGATGGACCAGTTGATTGGCGATGCCGTGCAGAAGGGCGCGAAACTGCACGCGGGAGGCAAGCGGCTAGGCAATAGAGGTTTCTTCTATGCCCCGACGGTGCTTTCGGACATTCCGCTCGATGCCAGGATCATGAACGAAGAACCCTTTGGGCCGGTGGCGCTACTGAATCCCTTTGGCAGGGAAGATGACATGATCGCTGAGGCCAATCGTCTGCCCTATGGCCTTGCCGCCTATGCCTGGACCACCGATGCGGCGCGCCGCAAGCGGCTGGCGCGGGAAATCGAGACCGGCATGATGGGCATCAACACAAATGCCATCGGTGCACCGGACGCGCCCTTCGGAGGGGTGAAGTGGTCTGGCCACGGACATGAAAGCGGCCCTGAGGGACTGGATGCCTACCTTGTGACAAAGGCCGTGCACGAGGGACTATAGTCCTGCCGATAAAGAGTGGTGAAGGAGCAGATGCATGACCCACGAACTGAAAACCGGCGGCGACCGGGGCTATTTGCGCATCGCCACCGAAGAGGCTTTCGCGACCCGCGAGCAGATCGATGGGATCATGCGGCTGGTGCGCGAAGGGAAGGCCGACAAGGGAACGACGTCGCTATGGGGTTTCTACGGCGGCAGTCCGTCGGAACGCGCCATGCAGATCCTGGAGCAGCTGTTGGATTTGGATGAGCAGCGGATCGCGAACATGGACGCAACCGGGATAGACGTCGCCATTCTCTCACTGACCGCGCCTGGAGTGCAGGTGTTCGAAGCGGATGAGGCCAAGCGCATCGTCACCAACGCAAATAACCAGCTCGCCCGCGCTATTGAACGTCATGCCCAGCGTTATGTCGGTATGACCAGCATCGCGCCGCAGGATCCCGGCTGGTCGGCGCATGAAATTGCGCGCGGACGCGAACTTGGCTTTCGTGGCGTCATGGTCAACAGCCATACTGGGGGCGAGTATCTGGACAATCCGAAATTCGATCCGATCTTCCGTGCCTGTGTCGAGGTGGACCAGCCGCTCTATATCCACCCTCAATCGCCGCCGGACAGCATGATCGGCCCCATGATCGAGGCCGGTCTGGACGGAGCGATTTTCGGATTCGGAGTTGAAACCGGAATGCACCTGCTACGGATTATCGTGAGCGGAGTTTTCGATCGTTACCCAAGTCTGAAGATCATTGTCGGTCATGGCGGCGAGGCACTGCCCTATTGGCTGTACCGCATCAATTTCATGCATCAGGCCGGCGTCAAATCGCAGCGTTATGAGTGCATGAAGCCGCTGAAAAAGGACATTTTTGGCTATATGCGGGAAAATGTCTATATCACCACCAGCGGCATGGCCTGGGCTCCCCCCATTGAATATGCCATTCGCGTGCTGGGCGAAGATCGCGTGATGTACGCAATGGATTATCCTTATGAATTCGTGCCGGACGAGGTACGCACACACGACCTGCTCGACATTAGCGATGCAGCAAAAAAGAAACTGATGCAGACCAATGCGGAGCGGGTCTTCAATCTGTGAACCGGCAGGACGCGGGCGCTAAGCTCGGAGGTAAAGCCGCGTGGTGGGCGCTGGCCCTGGTCGCCCTCACGCAAGCCATGAGTATGGTAGACCGCCAGATTCTGGCAATCCTGTTGCCTCGCATCAAGGCCGACCTGAATGTTGGAGACGCGGAGATGGGCCTGCTTTACGGCACGGTCTTTGCACTCTTCTATGCCGTTTTTTCGCTGCCCTTAGGGCGGTTGGCGGACGGGTGGGTGCGCCACCGGCTGTTGGCCCTGTCGATTGCCAGTTGGTCATTGATGACCGCTCTTGGCGGCATGGCGAACAGCTTCGGCCTGCTGGCGCTGTCGCGTTTGGGAGTGGGCGTTGGTGAAGCCAGCGTGCAGCCGGCCGGCATGTCGCTGCTGAGCGACTATTTTCCAAAGCAAATGAGGGGAACGGTCACAGCCGTGATCGCCGCCTCCATTGCCTTTGGCCTGGGCGCCGCTTTGTGGCTGGGTGGAACGGTCGCCGACGGTTGGGATAGCCTATACCCGAAACCGGGCAGCGCGCCGCTTGGCATCAAGGCCTGGCAGGCCGCATTTCTGGCGGCCGCCCTGCCTGGCTTTGTTCTGAGCATATTGCTCTGGCGGATGACCGAGCCGGTTCGCGGCGCTTCGGACGACGTACTGCAGCCCTCCGATCCTCATCCTTTTCGGGCGAGTTGGGAGACGTTGGCTGGAATTTTGCCGCTGTTCAACTGGTTCAATCTGGCGCGGAACCGCGCAAGCGCGGGTGTCTGGACTGTGAATTTAGGGGGCTTACTGCTGATCACGTTCGCCATGTATTGGCTTACCCACTGGACCGATAATCTGCGTGAAGTGACCCCGCCGCCGCTGCAACTGGGGGGCATGCCAGTCTCCGGCAATGCCCTGCAATGGATTGTCACAGGCTTTGGTATCTATGTGGTGCTCAACTGGCTTCAATCCCTTAAACTGCGCGACGCCCCTGCCTATGCGATCATTGGCAAGACGCCGAGCCTGCTGTTGCTCTTCGCCATCGCCGCCCTGCAGTCCGTGATCAACTATGGCGTGATGGCGTGGAGCCCCAGCTTCATCATCAAGTCCTATGGAGCCAGCCCCGCCGAAGTTGGCCTGTATTTCGGAGCGCTGGTGGCCGGGATCGGCATTGTCGGGCCGCTGATCGCCGGTCCCCTGTCCGATTGGGTTCATAGGAAAATTCGGGGCGGGCGCATGTACGTGACTTTGTTCTCACTGACGGTGTCGCCATTGATCGCCCTATGGGCTTATCGCGCCGAGACGATCGGTGCTTTTTATCTGGAGTTCACCCTTTACAGTCTGCTCGTCACCATGTGGATTCCGCCCATTTATGCGAGCTTTCTTGACTTGGTCCTGCCGCGCATGCGTGGGGCGGTCATGAGCTTTTACATTCTGACTATGACCATTACCGGTCTGGGGATGGGACCCTATATCGTTGGTCTGGTCAGTGACTCGAATGGCGGTGATCTGGGTTCAGCAATCCTTTCGGTCTACTGGCTTGCCCCGGCGCTGGTGCTGTTGGTGTTGCTCGTCATAGGCCGGTTGCCGAAAGACGAAGCAACGCTGCTGGAACGAGCGCGCGCGGCGCAGGAGAAAATCTGACACCCCTCAAGCGGTAAATGCCGGCTCCAATCCCGCATCGCTCGCATCGGCCCAGTTGCCATGTAGCCCAAAGCGCAGGCGAACTGGGAGTTTGATCGTCGCAATCGGGCCTTTCTCAATATCCAGAGCGTCAAACAACAGAAGGTCGGAACGATGCTCCTCCAGCCGATTGCAAAGCTGCACGATCCAGCCATCGCCTTCGGGTGCGTTCTTGCTGCGTGGAATGAAGCAGGGCTCCTGGAGCGATGAAGTCGGGCCGCACCACCATTTCTGCTCCCGGCCGGTGCCGTGGTCGATCAAACCCAGCGTGTTCATGACATAGCCGCCCGCGCTGCCGCCCTTCAGATCCACCGGCTGCTGGGGATCGATGACGAGCAGCCAACCATAGCGATATTTTCTGCCGGTCTGCCGGTCGTCAATGCGTGGGAATTCGCCGATCATGTCGGTGAGCCGAGTAACCGCTTCGAACTGGTCGCTGTTGGACGCCATGTCCACGGTCCAGCGGGTGAGGAAACTCGCCGCCTCCATCGGATTAAAGGGCGCGCCGTGTACATCGGGGAAGAAGGGAAACATATTATTCTTCGCGACGGGGGTGTCGAAATACACCTTCGTCCCTTCATTCCAGGCGTTCATGACATGGCTGGCAAAGCAGTTTGGCGCGGTGAACCAGCGGATATCGTCGGCAGTGGCCTCTTCCCGCCGGGGCAGGACGCCCAAATAGATCGGCAGGGTCGTGTCAAAACCAAAATGTGGCAGGCCCTTTTCCAGGCGTTCAATGCTGCCGATACTGGGGACCACATGAAAGACGGCATAATCCTTGGTGATGCCGAAATCATGCATCATGCAGTAATAGGGAACCTCGAACCACAGCTCCCGCAGCAACTCGCCTTCGGGACTGATCTCGTAATAGGTCATATCCTTGGTGCAAATGCCCTTGGAGGCATAGCCAAAGGCGATCATGTTGCCGCTGTCCGGATCGACTTTTGGGTGAGCGGTAAAAGTTTGCCCGGTCATCTTGCCGCCGAAGCTGGTGTAGCCTTGGGTGTCCAAAGTCCTAGGGTCCATAACAACCGGGGGGCTGTCTTCCTTTAAAGCATATATCTTGCCACCATGAACGAAGGCGTTGGTGTTGGCCGTGCCGCGATACATGCCTTTCACGGAAGGGTCGTCGGTCAACGGATTGCGATAGGCGCCGAACAGCGACCGCCCCGCATTCCGTTCCGCGATGAATTTGTCGGTGCGGGCGTAGCGCTGCCGGTAATCGCATTTGCCGTCATGAAAGTGGAACATGCTGATATTGCCGTCGCCGTTGAAGGCAATGTCATCGCCTAACAGCGGTGGAAATTGCGGATCAGGCTGCACCCTGTAGAACGCGCCGTTCAACTGCGGCGGGATTTCACCGATGACATCGAGGTCCATGATTTCCCCTTCGAACCGCGATGGCGTATTGAACCCGGTGAAGGAGGGTGTGTCGGGGAAGTGCGTCATTATCCACTCCGGCAAATTTTCTGTTTGGAAAGATTGTATGTTACATATACAATCAGAAACTGCCAAGCAGAACTAATCCGCGATTTAATGTAAGCTTGCCAAAAAGGGGGCTATGCGCCAAGAATTCGGCGTGCAGCAAAACGGATGCGGAGTGGGATTATTCATTGACCATGAACGAACTGAACATGGATTTGCATGAAGAAGTCGGAGAAATTGACGATATCCTCGGATTCCACATCCGGCTGGCGCATGTCGCGGTTTATCGGCATTTCATGGAGACTTTTTCGGAACTGGACCTGACTCAGAAACAGGTTTCTGTTCTGTGGTTGATTGACGATCACCCCGCTATCGCTCAGGCGGACCTGGGCCGTCGCCTCCGCATTGATCGGGCGACAATCATGGCCATCATCAACCGGCTTCAAAAAAGGGGCTATGTCCAGCGCGGACAGTCAAAGAGTGATGGCCGCCGTCAGACGCTGCATCTCACTGATGAAGGCAAGATTGCACTGGAGAGGGCCCGCGCCGCTATTCTGGATCATGAGCGGTGGCTGAAGGGGCGCTTTTCTCAGTCGGAAATGGATATGCTGATGTCGCTTCTGCGTCGGATTCACGAATAGTTGTCATTCCCAACGCTGTTGGTGACCCGTTCATTTCCGTGTTTTGGGCGGTGGACTTACCAGCCTTTAACTTACGATAATTCATCCGCGGAGTTCGCGCGTTACCTTTCCCGCTCACTCAGGAGAGAGGGCGGTTCGACGCCAACCGCCCATGGGAGCAGTTGTCATGAACATGAACTTCGCCGGCAGGATGCGTAGTAGCGGGCAATTGGGTCGGATGGGCCGGCGTACCCGAGGGAGCCGATATTACAGGCCGATGTCCTGGCTTTTACTGGCAGGTGCGGTCGGAGTGGCTGGACTTGGCTATGCCGTGTGGCGGATGGCATCGAGCGGCCGCAGGAATTCGGAACAGGCAAGCGAAGAAAACCCCCGTTCAGGCGAACGCTGGTGGCAAGCCCTTATGCCTCATATGGGTGAGGTGTCCCGGATCGACAGTTTGCAAGCCCTTTACGTAGCTGAGCTACAGGAACTGCGTCACGCAGACGGAAAACTTGCTGCTTTGCTGTCACGTCTTGCAAAGGCCGCCAGCAATGAAGAACTGGCCAAACGCTTGCGCAGGCATGAAGGAAAAGTCGAAGTTCAGCGGCGGCGTGTGTCCGATATCATTCAGCAATGCGGAGCATCGGCCAGCGCTCACAAGGACGCCGCAATGCGCGCGCTTGAAACAGAAGCGACCAAGATGTTGAAGATAAAGGCCGATCCTGCACTTCGCGACGCCGCCATCATCGCTTCTTTCCAACGCATTATGCATTACCGTATAGCGACGCTGGGAACGATTGCGGCCTATGCGCAGTTGCTGGGGCGCAATGCCGAAGCCAGTGAATTTGCTGAATGGTCGGACGCCGAAGGCAAGTTGGATCATGATCTGACCGATCTTGCCGAAGCTACGATCAACAAAACCGCCAAGCACACGGCTTGACGATATAGAGCAACAAGCCTTTAAATTCTGGCCCACATTCCGTGACGTGCTCCTGAAGCCCTTGGCCGAGGAGCACGGTCGGGCTGCGTGGGTTACCATTTAACGGGGGCAAGCGCCAAGTCGTTACCGCTGCTCGGTCTCCTCGGGCTCTCGGGGCCGATCTATGGAGATTTCCGGCACCTTCACCGTTTCATTCCGGGTTCCAACATCCACGTCCGGAGTTTCTACGTCAAAGGCTGGCATCTGACCGCCTTGGGTCTGCACCTCGGGTAGACGGGCTTGCCGCGTCTGCTGCACGTCTATTACACCAAACGCATAGAGAACGACGCCCACGACCAGGACCAGCAATATTATCATTAACAGGGTGCGGATCATAAGGGCCTCCTTTGCACTCGGGCTCTTGCCGGTTTCGCTAGGACCGGAAAACCACTCTAGGCAACGAAGAACGTGCGCCATGGTTGCAACCCAGAGGCCATTGCTGGTGCGGACGGCGGGACTTGAACCCGCACTTCCTGTCGGAAAGCAGATTTTAAGTCTGCTGCGTCTACCGATTTCGCCACGTCCGCGCAGCAAGGTCTCCGCCATCAATCGATAGCGCGATCCAGCGGAGCAGTGCACGAAATCGCTGCCCGGCGTCAAGTCACGGCGGTCCTTGGCCCGGAGAACGAAGTTAGCGAGCGTTGAGGCGCTCGCGCATTTCCTTGCCGGGCTTGAAATATGGTACGCGCTTGGCATTGACGCGAACCGCTTCGCCGGTGCGTGGATTGCGTCCGGTACGGGCATCACGAGCCCTTGTCGTAAATGCGCCGAAGCCTCTCAATTCCACCCGGCCCCCACTTGCGAGGCGATCGATAACCTCCCTGAAGAACAGGTCGACTATCCGTTCCACTTCCTGGAGCGTCAGGCCTGGATTTTCATCGGCCAATTTCTGCACGAGTTCTGATCTGATCATTCGAGTTCCCCAACCCCATTTCCCTCTTTGATCTTACTAAATATTTGATTGCAGGGAAATATTGAATGTTCGAAAGGGCAAGCGCATTCACCCTTATATCCGATATTTTACACGATTTTACAGGTCTTCTCATTTTGCGGCGCAAAGAAATGAGCCCGCCAGACCAAAAGTCTGACGGGCTCTATTTCTATTGATATATGTCTTTGTAATTATTCGGCTTTTTGTTTCAAGGCCTCGCCCAGAATGTCGCCCAGTGACGCGCCCGAGTCTGAAGAGCCATATTGCGCAACCGCCTGCTTCTCTTCGGCAATCTGAAGCGCCTTGATAGAGAAATTTGGTTTCTTGCTGCGGTCGAAGCCGATCACCATCGCATCGACCTTCTGGCCGACCTGGAAGCGGTCCGGACGCTGTTCGTCCCGATCACGGCCAAGGTCGCTCCGCTTGACAAAGCCGGTGGCTCCATCTTCGCCTGCCTGTACTTCCAGGCCGCCGTCGCGAACTTCAAGCACGGTGACTGTGACGGTCGCGCCCTTGTTCAGTCCGCTTGATGCGGCCGAAGCGCCGACGCCAGGTGCGCCCTTTTCAAGCTGCTTCATGCCAAGAGAAATGCGTTCTTTCTCGACGTCGATGTCCAGAACGACGGCCTGAACCATCTCGCCCTTGCGGTGCAGGTTGAGCGCGTCCTCGCCCGAAATGCCCCAGGCGATGTCGGACATGTGAACCATGCCGTCCACGTCGCCGTCGAGGCCAATGAAGAGACCGAATTCGGTGGCATTCTTGACTTCGCCTTCAACGACGCTGCCAATCGGATGACGGTCGGCAAAGCTGTCCCACGGATTGGACTGAGCCTGCTTCAGGCCCAGCGAGATGCGGCGCTTGTCCTGATCGACTTCGAGGACGATGACATCGACTTCCTGGCTGGTGGAAACGATCTTGCCCGGATGGACATTCTTTTTGGTCCAGCTCATTTCGGAAACGTGCACCAGGCCCTCAATGCCGGGTTCCAGCTCTACGAAGGCGCCATATTCGGTGATGTTGGTGACGCGGCCGCTGAGCTTCGCGCCGATCGGGTATTTGGCGCCTGCGCCTTCCCATGGATCGCTTTCCAGCTGCTTCATGCCAAGCGAGATGCGCTGCGTATCGCGGTTGATGCGGATGATCTGGACACGAACGGTGTCGCCAATGTTGATCATCTCATTGGGATGATTAACCCGCTTGTAGCTGAGGTCGGTGACGTGAAGCAGGCCATCAATGCCGCCCAAATCAACGAACGCACCATAATCGGTGATGTTCTTGACCACGCCCTCAATAACCTGACCCTCATGCAGCGTCTGGATAAGGCCGCTGCGCTGCTCGGCGCGGGTTTCTTCAAGAATGGCGCGGCGCGACACGACGATGTTGCCGCGGCGGCGATCCATCTTCAGGATCTGGAAAGGCTGTGGGATGTCCATCAACGGGGTTACGTCGCGCACGGGACGGATGTCCACCTGGCTGCCCGGAAGGAAAGCCACCGCGCCGTCCAGGTCGACGGTGAAGCCGCCCTTGACGCGGCCGAAGATGACGCCTTCAACGCGCGCGCTCTCGGTGAATTCGGATTCCAGCTTGTCCCATGCGGCTTCCCGGCGGGCGCGATCGCGGGACAGCATGGCTTCGCCACTGGCGTTTTCGACGCGGTCGACATAGACTTCGACCTCATCGCCAATTTTCAGCGTGGCTTTCTGGCCCGGCGCAGCGAATTCGCGCAGGGCAACGCGGCCCTCGCTCTTCAACCCTACGTCGATCACGGCCATGTCATTTTCAATGCCGGTAACGGTGCCTTTGACCACGCGGCCCTCGAAGCCGCCGTCTTCACCGCCAAGTGATTCGTTCAATAATGCTGCGAAATCATCGCGCGAGGGAAATGCCGTGGAGGCCATAAAGTCTCAGTCCTTACATCTCGTTGCTGGCCAGCCGGTTGTCTCCGGCGGTCTTCGGCCAAACCGCAGCGTGCGCCCCATGCGTACACCGCATCCGCAGAAAAGCGCGATTTTAGGGACGCATCAAGCCGGATAAGCGAAAAGGGCGCATAGACATGGGCCAGGTCCCCCGGCCTGTCTAGCGCCTCCTGCGGATCAGCCTTGCTGCTGATCTTGAAGCTGTGCATCCACAAGCACGATCGCCTGCCGGACGGCCGCCTCTATACTGAGATTGCTGGTGTCTAGCAAGGCTGCGCCTTCAGCCCGTTTGAGGGGTGCTATGGGCCGATTCAGATCGCGGTCGTCGCGGGCTCGGATGTCAGCGACCAGAGCGTCGAAATTCGGATGTAAGCCACGGCTCCGTAACTCCAGCATGCGTCTTTCCGCGCGTTTTTCAGCGCTGGCGGTTACATAAAGCTTGATAGGTGCATGCGGGGCGATGACTGTGCCGATGTCCCGTCCATCCAGCACGGCTCCCCCGGGCTGATCGGCAAAATCGCGCTGCCGCTTTATAAGCGCCTCGCGCACAGCGGGATGGATCGAAACGCGGGAAGCAAGCGCCCCGGAGCCTTCGCTCCGCAACTCAGGATGCGAAAGCAGCGCCTCGTCGAAATGGCAAGCCGCAAGCGCGTCCGCTTCATTATCAGGGTTGCCGCCCGCCCGGGCTACGGACAGGCCAACGGCGCGATAAAGCAGGCCGGTATCGAGGTGCGGCAGCCCATAATGCTCGGCCAGCGCCCGGCCGATGGTTCCCTTGCCAGATGCGGCCGGTCCGTCGACGGCAATGATCATGCCCGTCTCCGCGCCTTCATGGCCTTGCCTATGCCCAACAGCGCGACGCCCATCCAAACGAATTCAAGCAGCAGCGAAGCCAGGTTGAAGTGCACGGTCAGCGAAATGCACAGCAGCGCCGCTCCGATGAGATTAGTGAGGTTGTAGAGAAGGGCGTCCACGCGCTCCGCCATATTATTGTAGATATAAGCGCCCACAATGCTGGCGCTGCCCATCAGTCCGATGACATCGGCAAGCAACGGGTTCATCTGAACGCTCCCAATGTGGCCAACAGGTCCGTGAAGCCAGGAAAGCTGGTTGCCACGGGCCCCATATCGTCGATCGCCACGCCCTTGGCCGACACAAGGCCGGCGACGGCAAAGCTCATGGCAATGCGGTGGTCCAGCTTTGTCGCAATCGGCCCACCACCAGGGAATGGATCGCCATCGCGTCCATCAATGACGAGGCCATCCTCCAATTCTTCGACCTTCGCACCGATGAGGCGTAGTCCCTCCGCCATTGTGCTGATTCGATCGGATTCCTTGACGCGCAGTTCCTCCAGGCCTCTGAAGGTGCTGCGTCCCTGCGCCATGGCCGCCGCAATGAAGGCGATCGGAAATTCGTCGATCATGCTCGGCGCCAAAGCGGGGTCAGGATCGATGCCCGTTAGGTTTGACGCCGTTACGACCAGATCGCCTACCGGCTCCCCGCCCGTTTCTCGCGCATTGATCACCTCCACACTGCCGCCCATTTGACGTAGCAACGTTATGAGCCCGGCGCGTGTGACATTGAGGCCGACATTGTTGATGATGATTCGCGATCCGGGCACCAGCAATGCGGCTACCATCGGAAAGGCGGCCGAGGACGGATCGCCGGGGACGACGATATCCTGCGGCTTCAGATTCGCCTCGCCTTCAATGGAAATAGTCCGGCTGCCATCGGGCTGCACGTCCACGTCCAGTTTCGCGCCAAACCCCGCCAGCATCCGCTCGCTATGGTCGCGGGTGGGCACAGGCTCTACGACGCGCGTCGTGCCCGGCGTATTGAGGCCAGCCAGCAGGATCGCTGACTTCACCTGCGCCGATGCCACCGGCAAGCGATATTCCATGGGAATGGCAGGACAAATACCGCGCATGGTGAGGGGTAAGCGGCCGCCGGGGCTCGCCGTGAACTCCGCACCCATCATGGACAATGGCTCAATGACTCGTCCCATCGGCCGCTTGCTCAGTGATGCGTCGCCGACGAAGGTCGCCGTTATCGAGTGACTGGCAAGGAGGCCCATCAGTAAGCGAGTCGATGTACCGCTATTGCCCATGTCGAGCGCCTGTTGGGGCTGCATCAGCCCACCCACGCCAACGCCATGGATATGCCATACGCTAGCGGCGTCACGCGCGATGTCCGCCCCCATGGCCCGCATCGCCGCGGCGGTCGCCAAAACATCCTCACCTTCCAGCAGGCCTTTCACCCGACTTTCGCCTACGGCAAGGGCGGACAGCATCAGCGAGCGATGCGAAATGCTCTTGTCACCCGGAACGGACACCGAGCCCGAAAGCGACGAGGCCTTAATGAAGCTTTTGGTTTGGGCAGGCGGTTCGATGGACAAGGCGATAGACTTCTTGTTAGGCCCTGAAGGTTGTTAGGACAGGGCACGGACGAAAAAATGCGATCCGGCTTTTGACAGCGCGACATTGCTATGGCAAGGCGCGCGTCACTTTGCGGTACGACGGGGTCGTAGCGTACTTTCTTGGCTTTGTTGAAAAAGGACAGAGGCGGCACATGGTGAAGCCTGAATGGGGTACGAAGCGGACTTGCCCAAAATGCGCCACACGCTTCTACGATCTGGGTGCGGATGATCCTGTCACCTGCATCGAGTGCGCAAATACGTGGATGCCGGAGCCGGTTTTGAAGTCGAAGCAGCCGCTTCCCTTCGAAGAAGCACCCAAGAAAGCCGTTCCGTTGGAAGGTGTCGACGCGGATCTGGTGGGTGATGACGATCTGGACATCGATGTCGATGACGATACCGATTCGCCCGATAACGACGTAGATCTTGGCGGTGACGACGATCTGGGCGTGGCCGCCGCCGACGATGACGGCGACGAGGACAATTAATTCTCGCTGTGGGCATAATAGCCACTTGCAAAAGAGGCGCATGCTGACCTAAAGGCATGCGCCTTACCCACCGGGGTTACCAGACCGGTGTATTGGGGCCGTAGCTCAGCTGGGAGAGCGCTACAATGGCATTGTAGAGGTCAGGGGTTCGATCCCCCTCGGCTCCACCAAATTCTTACCGATGAGAGCGCCCCGCAGGGCATATTAGAGGTCAGGGGTTCGATCCCCCTCGGCTCCACCAAATTCTTACCGATGAGAGCGCCCCGCAGGGCATATAGAGGTCAGGGGTTCGATCCCCTCGGCTCCACATTCTTTGGAAGCTCAAACTTTTCCCCTGACCCCTCATGCCCCGTCGTCAGAGGGAATTTCGTGCGGCAATGGCGCCAAATATCTTTGCACTGGGCTTTGGCGTGCGCGTAAAATTGTTTCTATCAACGGAAACCAATCCAAATTTGGCTCGATAACCAAAGCCCCATTCGAAATTGTCCAGTAACGACCAGTGGATATAGCCGAGCACCGGAACGCGTTCGCGGTCCATCAGCAGCTTCAAATCTTTAAGCGCCGCCGGAATGAGGGTTGCCCGGACGGTGTCGTCATCAATGCCGACGCCGTGCTCGGTGACGATGATCGGCAAGCCCGTCGCTGCATGGGCGAACCGCACCGCACCAGCAAGCGAGGGCGCATAGACCTCGCTGCCCGTGTAGTTGACGATCGCGCCTTCGGGAGCCGGAAGCTTGCCCTTCGAATCCCAGAGCGCTCGTTCATAATTCTGCACGCCCATGAAATCATCGCCCTTTACGGCATCCAGCCAGGGACCATAGATTTCTGCGCGCTTGGTATCCCGGACGCTATCTTTGCCCACTGCCTGATCGTCATACATGGCCAGGCTGAGGCCGACCGGCAGGTCGGGGCGTATGGTCTTGATCGCTGCCCGAGCGGCTTTGTGCCCGGCGATCATTTGCTCCATCATCGGATCGATGTCCTGCGCGATGAATATGTTGGCGCTGGCGAATTTCTTGCTGCCGCAGGCGTGCGCCGCCGCCCTTAGCATTGGTCCGGTTCCCTCGATAGTCGATGCCGGCAACACGGCGCGGAGCAGGGCAGGGATGTTCGGCTCGTTGAGCGTGAGCGCATAGCCGATACCGCTTGCCAAATGCCTTGCCGCCACCTGGCAGAAAAGCGCGAAGCGGGAGGGCGCCTGGGGATTGGTCCAGCCGCCGTCGGCCGCGAACCAGCGGGGCGTGGTGAAATGGTTGAACGTTACCACAGGCGTCAGTCCCCGAGACCTGCAGCCCTCGATTATCTCTTTATAATGGTTCAGCATTGCGATTGAAAACCGACCCGGCTCGGGCTCGATGCGCGCCCATTCAAGCGAGAAGCGGTAGCTGTTGAGCCCCATATGCTTGACGAGATCCAGGTCGCGTGGCCACAAGGCGAAACTGTTTGCCGCGTCCAGAGATGGCTCTGCAAACACGGTTGGGTCAAGGTTTTCAAGCAGCCATGAGTCGCTGTTGACGTTATTCCCTTCAACCTGATGACCGGCGGTCGCGGCCCCCCAAAGGAATCCTTTCGGAAATTTTCGGCTGGGCCGCTTGGGTGCGGCAAGGGCGGGCGTGGCGGCTAGAAAGGCTCCAGCGGCAAGGAGGGTACGGCGATCCAGCATCCAGCGTCCTGTTTGTCATGGCTCCGACATGTCGGGAGGGCCATGATCGCGCGACCGGGTGGTTTCGTCTAGTGGGCAAGTGGCGGACTGCTAACGTGCAGAAGTCAACTGCTCTTTTTCCCCGTCTGCAGAGCGCCGCGTCGCACCTGGTCCCGTTCCATGGATTGGAACAGCGCGGTGAAATTGCCCTCGCCAAAGCCTTCATCGCCTTTACGTTGGATGAACTCGAAAAAAACGGGGCCGATCATTGTCTGCGAAAAAATTTGCAGCAGCAGGCGCTGCTTGCCGTCCTCTGTCGTGCCATCAAGCAGGATGCCGCGTTTCTGCAAGTCCGCGACGGGCTCTCCATGGCCAGGCAACCGTTCGTCCAGCATCTCATAATAGGTGTCGGGCGGTGGCGCCATGAAGGGCGTGCCGCAGGCCTTCAGCCTGTCCCAGCAGCGGGTGAGATCGTCGCACCGAAAGGCGATGTGCTGAATGCCCTCGCCATTATATTCCCGCAGGAACTCCTCGATCTGGCCTCCTCCGGTCTTTGCTTCCTCATTAAGTGGAATCCGGATCTTGCCGTCGGGCGCGGTCATTGCCCGGCTGGTAAGACCCGTATATTCGCCCTTGATGTCGAAATAGCGGATTTCGCGGAAGTTGAAGACGCGCTCATAGAAGCGCGCCCAATGGTCCATGCGGCCACCATAGACATTGTGCGTAAGGTGGTCGATCAGCTTGAGCCCGGCTCCCGCTGGATGGCGATCCACGCCCTCAAGATATTCAAAGTCGATGTCATAGATGGACAGAGCGTCGCCATAACGATCGATCAGGTAGATGATCGCGCCGCCAATGCCGCGTATGGCGGGGATGTGCAATTCCATGGGGCCGGTACGGACCTCAACGGGTTCAGCCCCGCGGTCCAACACGCGCTCATAGGCCACCCTGGCGTTGCGAACCCGAAAACCCATGCCGCACGCTGATGGACCATGTTCCGCGGCGAAATAAGCCGCAGGAGACCTCGGTTCATAATTTGCAATGAGGTTGATCTCACCCTGCCGCCAAAGGTCGACCTCTTTCGACCGGTGCCGCGCAATCTGAACAAAGCCCGTGGCCGTAAAGACCGGCTCCAGCAAGCCTCTGTCGGGCGCGCAGAATTCGATGAACTCGAAGCCGTCCAATCCTATTGGATTTTCTTCGGAATGTAACATGGCCTGACAATCCAGAAGTTACAAACCTAACTATATGGAGTGAGACCCTTGCTGTCCAGCAAGCCCAACCCTTAAGCGGCCATTGCGACTAGGCAGCGACGGGTGCGGCAGCGGCATTCGCTGCTTCGATCTCCGCTGCCTTGGTTTCCACCAGCCTGACGATATGTTCCACCATGGCGGCGTCCTGCACATGGTGATCGGTTACGCCGGACAGGTACACCATATGCTTGCCATTGCCCCCGCCGGTAATGCCGATGTCGGTTTCCCGTGCCTCGCCCGGGCCGTTTACGACGCAGCCCAGGACCGATAGCGATAGCGGCGTGTGAATATGCTTCAAGCGCTCTTCCAGCACCTGTACGGTTCGAATGACGTCAAAGCCCTGCCGCGCGCAACTGGGGCAGGAAACTACACGCACGCCCCGGGTGCGAATTCCCAGCGATTTCAGTATCTCATAGCCGACGCGCACTTCCTCCTCCGGTTCGGCGGAAAGAGAAACGCGGATAGTGTCGCCGATGCCGGCCCACAGCAGGTTACCCATGCCGATCGCGCTCTTCACGGTGCCGCCGATCAGGCCGCCCGCTTCGGTAATGCCAAGGTGCAGCGGGCAATCGACCGCCTCCGCCAGTCCCATATAGGCGGCAACGGCCAGGAACACGTCACTTGCCTTCACCGCGACCTTATATTCGTGGAAGTCCTGATCCTGCAGCAGCTTGATATGGTCGAGCGCGCTTTCGACCAGCGCTTCGGGACATGGCTCACCATATTTTTCCAGAAGGTCCTTTTCGAGACTGCCCGCGTTGACGCCGATGCGGATGGCGCAGCCATTGGCCTTGGCCGCGTCAACCACTTCCTTGACCCGCGCGTCGTTGCCAATATTGCCGGGATTTATGCGCAGGCAGGCGGCGCCTGCATCAGCGGCTTCCAGAGCACGTTTATAATGGAAATGAATGTCCGCAATGATCGGCACCCGCGCCGCGCGAACGATTTGTTTCAATGCGGCAGTGGATTCCTCGTCGGGGCAGGATACGCGGATAAGATCCGCGCCCGCCTCTTCGCATCGGCGAATCTGGTCGATCGTCGCCTTGGGATCGGAGGTGAGCGTATTCGTCATCGTCTGTACGGTGACCGGCGCATCGCCGCCGACTGGTACGTTTCCGACCAGAATTTGACGGGATTTCCGCCGCTCTATATCGCGCCAAGGGCGTATGGACATGGGGATTGGCTCATGTTGATGCTCTCGACGCCATATAGACGCCCCAATCCCCTAATCCAACTGGCTATTGCACCGTTTCAGGATCAAAAGCGGGCGGTCACCGATGTGGCCACCATGTCGACATTTCCGTTGCCACGCGTGAGCGTGTGGACGCTGACTCCCCCTCCATAGTAGCTGTCGGTTCGGTCCATCAGTTGCTTTTCGATAAAAACATGCGCCAAGGACAGGTTCAGCGAAAGATTTTGAGACAATTCGTAGCTTGCGCCTACCGTGGCCCATGTCCGATCGCCATCGGGCACGCGGGTGCTGAGCAGATCGGGATTGGTAGGCGTTTTGTCGAACATCGCCCCCGCCCGAAGCGTCAGGCGCCTTGAGAAGTCATGCTCGGCGCCCAGGGCCATGCTCCAGCTATCCTTATAGCCGAGTTCCTTGATCAGGGAATTGCCGGCTTCAGGCCGCACTTCAATTCGCTTGAACACTGACCAGTTGTAGAAACGACCTGTTGCCATCAGCCGGGTCGCAGGGCTCATGTCGACGCGCAAGCTGGCAGTTACAATGTCCGGTAAATTGAACGGCGATTCTATGTCTTGGGTGCCGTTGGCCGAAGCCAGGCCTCCCATCAGTCCAGAGAGAGTTTGGCTTCCCGAAAGGCGATGCTTCATGCCTGAGCGGTAATGAAGCCCGAACTGGGCCTTGCCGCCGTGCACAAGCAAGCCGACGTTCCAGCCTACAGACAAGTCATCGCCGCTGACCCGGTAAGTTCCATCAGGAGAGCCCGCCGCCAGATTGGGCAACGCATTGCTAAGCTTTACGTCGGCATGCTGGATATCGATGCCGCCGCCTATGGCGAATGTGTCGCCAAGCTTCACTGCCACACTTGGCTGAACGTTAATGGTCATCAGTTCGGAATGAAGCGAGTCATAGCGACCGAAGAAGTCGCTGTTATAGGTCAGTTTCAGTCCAAAGGGAGCGCTTATCCCCAAGCCAAGCCATACAGGGGAAGCGGCGATGCGGGCGGTGGCATAAAAAGCGGGGACCGGCACGACCGTTGCGAACGGATTTCCTCCATCGGGGCCGCCGACGGCGGCAGATCCGGTCTGTCCCACGGCGGTGCGGGTAGAGCCTTCATTTGTCTGGCCACTGTCCACGAAAAGAAGCGTTCCGCCGGTTGAAATCTGAACGCCTTCCAGCTCTGTCATTCCCGCGGGATTGAAGAAGATAGTGGAGGGGTCATCGGCTGCAGCCGCTCCACCAGAAAAGGCGCGGCCGATTTCCTTGGGCGATTGTTCCTGCAAGTAAAAGCCGCCGGCAATAGCTGGAGACGCTGCCATCAAGGAAGAGGATAAGGCGAGAATATAGCATCGGCCTGTTGATGGCATCAATTCGGTTCCCTCACGAATCTGAAATTGCTCATCTGGTCATGAGCTATCTCGCTGCACCCTCTATACGTCATCAATTCATTTGCAATAGTCGCTTCCGACCTCTTTACTCGTTATACCTTCGGCAATGATAAGACGCCGCCTCAACCCGCTGTGAACATTGTTTCGGGATGAATAGGTGAAGACTGTGATGAGTGTCCGATATTTCCTGATAAGCCTCGGAGTTTTCCTAATGATTAATTCGACCGCGGCAAATGCGCGTGAGGCGAATGATGAGAGGTGGCGACTGGTGATTCATGGCGGCGCGGGAACCATGTCACGCGACCGCCTCACGCCGGAACAGGACAAGGAGATCCGGGACGCGTTGGGCCGGGCCCTTGATGCCGGATCGGCGGTGTTGGCTGGCGGGGGATCAGCTTTGGACGCCGTCACGGAAAGCGTTGAAGTTCTTGAAGATGACCCCAATTTCAATGCGGGCCGAGGGGCGGTCCTTACCTATGACGGGGAGATTGAGCTCGACGCCTCTGTGATGGACGGCCGCACGCGGAGCGCAGGTGCAGTCGCTGGCGTATCGACGACCAAAAACCCCGTGCTGTTGGCCAGGAGGGTAATGGAAGAGAGCCCCCATGTATTCCTGAGCCGCAAGGGCGCAGACCGCTTCGCTGTTGAACAGGGTTTGGAACAAGTCGATCCACCTTATTTTGAAACGCCCGAGCGTCGGCGGCAATGGCAGGAATTCCGGGCGCGGAAAGTCGGCTATTTTGACGTGGATATGAAATATGGAACCGTTGGAGCTGTAGCGATTGACATGGAAGGACATGTCGCGGCGGCGACCTCGACCGGCGGTTTGACAGGAAAACGCTGGGGACGGATCGGCGATTCGCCTGTGATAGGCGCAGGGACCTATGCCGATGATCGGGCGTGCGCCGTGTCGGCAACCGGTTCGGGAGAGTTTTTTATACGCATCGGGGTCGCGCATGAAATCTGCGCGCGAGTTCGGTTGAAGGGTGAAAGCTTGCAACAGGCCGCAGATGCAGTGATCGCGGAACTCACCGAAATGGGCGGCATCGGCGGCGTCATCGTGACCGGACCCAGTGGCGAGATGATCTGGTCCTTTAATTCCCCGGGAATGTATCGTGGCAGGGTGAGTAGTTCCCAAACGAAACAGATAGCTATTTTCGGGGATGAGTAGCCGGTTCCGATTTTAAGATGATGTGGGGCCGCGGATCGCGATCATTGACTTGGGAAGACCGCAGAAGCGTTCAAAGCCGAGGCTGCTGTCGGGAAACAGGAGTCGCATCTGAGCGGCGTCCAGCAGCTTTGCACCTTCGACGATCCGATGCGCCTTTCCAAGCGTCGAGATTCGTCCTGCATGGGCAAGCGGAAAACGCATAAGCAGCTTCGCGCGAACCTGAGGCGGCATCCAGTGGAAGAATGGCATTTTGTAGAAATGCGGATCGACAGGGAACCAGAAATAGGGGGTCTGCACATAATGCCAGGGAGCGATGCGGCGGGTTTCGGCCGCGAACTTCTCCATCTTCTCCCATGTGACGACATGTTCGATCACGCTGTTGGAGTGGGCAAGATCGAAGCTGTTGTTGGAAACGTTCTTCAGGTCGCAAGCATCCCCGGTGTCGAAGGTGAATAATTCGACATCCCGATTTCCACGGCCCAGCTCGGCCTCATGAAGATTGGTAATGGTGATCTGGACGCGGTGGGAGCGGAGAAAATCAAGGCCGACCCGCTGCCAATATTCCGGAGTGCCGCCCATGTCGATGATGCGTACCGCGCCTTTGCTGGCATGAACCGCCGAAACAAGGGCCCGCAGCCGAACATCCCGCCGCGCGCGCAGCCGGGAGGAAAGGCTGTTGGGATCGGCGGTGTCGGTAAGGCGCATCCGGCTTGGTCTCCACGGGCGACTGTTATCGCCTGATCGCATAGATGATCTATCCGCCGCCAGGTACAGGAATATCGCCCCGATCCCTGAATAAAATTGTTCCGTTTTGGGTGAAGCGGGACGAGCCTCCCTTGAGCGATGCTGCCATAGCCACCGGCACATGCGATTCAGGCGAAGTTTCCTTTTATTCCTTGTCCTTTTCGGCGTCGCGGCAACGGGGCTCTGGGCCGTGGGCGGCGGTCAAATTGCGAAGGGTTTTTGCGCTTTGTTAATAGATAAGGTTAACGGGGCTCTAAGTGACGAGCGCTATTCCGGGGACAGCTTCGCGATTGGTCTGAAAGCCGATGAATTGACATCCGCTGGGATCGTGAAGCCCGGGAATAAATCCATGGCTACCATCACGGTTTCTTCATCCTCCGCCTTGTTGAGCGCGGTAAAAAACGCAGCTGACGGCGATGTCATTCAGCTTGCGTCAGGCAATTACGGTAAGGTGTCGCTGAGCGGCGTTCATTTTGCGAGCGGTGTCACCATCAGCTCGGCCGATCCCAATCAGGCGGCGGTGCTTTCAGGACTGAAAATTACGGCCAGCTCGGGTCTTTCCTTTGAAGGCATCGAGTTCGCACTAAGCCCGGCCGACAAATATTTTCCGATCACCGTTGGGACGTCGTCGGACATCCATTTTTCAAAGCTCGATGTCCATGGCCTGAAGGATGGGGACGCAGCGAACGAGGCGATGGCAATGATGATCCGAGCCAGCCAGAACGTGAGCGTCACGGACTCCTCGTTCGAGGAACTCCATCACGCAGTAAACTTCCTCGACAGCGCCGCCATTACCATTTCCGGCAACAGCTTCCGCACGGTCCGCAGCGATGGCGTCCGGGGCGGGGGAACGAACGATCTGGTGATTTCGGACAATCATTTCACCGACTTCTATCCTGTCGGAGCGGATCATCCGGACGCCATTCAGATCTGGACGACCAATACCACCACATCGGCCAGCAACATCACGATCACCGGCAATGTGGTGGAGCGTGGGCAGGGCGGCATTATCCAGGGCATATTCCTGCGCGACCAGAGCGGCGGCGACCGGCCCTATCAGCATGTCACGATCAGTGACAACATCGTTCTGGGCGGCATGTATAACGGCATTTCGGTCGGCAACGCCAATGGACTGATCATGAGGGACAATGTGGTGGCGGCCTTTGGCGACCAGAAGAGTTGGATGCGGATCGAAAATAGCACCGGCGTCGAATTGACGGGCAATGCGGCATCTTCTTACGTCCTCAACAATGTCGGTTATACCCAGAATATTGATAACAGCACGACCGGCCCGGTGACGGGTACTGGGACGGACCTGTTGAAGACCTGGATCGATACGCATCAGCAGCTTTGGGATGACCTGCCCACCGATTTCATTTCGAGCTATGACCTGAAAACCGCGGCGATTTCCTACGCGTCCGATGTCATCGGGACGTCCGGCATTGACAAACTGGGGGTGGTCGCGGGCAGTTCCACCCATGTCCAGGGCGGGGCCGGGAACGACATTCTTACTGGCGGCGGTGCATCGAGCCTGCATGCCAATCTACTGGAGGGCGGAACTGGGGATGATGTTTACAGCATCAGCAACAAGTTGGACCGTGTATTGGAGGCAGCGAGCGGCGGAACCGACGAGGTGCAGGCGAAGGTCGACTATACGCTGGGGGCCAATGTCGAAAATCTGCGGCTGATGACCGGAGCCGTTGCGGGGACGGGCAACGAGCTTTCCAACACGATCCGCGGTAATGATGCGGCCAATGTTCAAAATGGCCTGGGCGGCGACGATCTGATCTATGGCGCGGCCGGGAATGACACGATCAGTGGCGGAGCAGGAAAGGACCGCCTCTATGGCGATGCCGGCAAGGACAGCATTCAGGGCGGCGACGGAAACGACCTGCTTTATGGAGGCGACGGCGACGACATCGTTTATGGCGGGGCGGGTGACGACCTGATCGAAGGAGGGCTGGGCGCTGACCGGCTGTATGGCGGAACCGGCGCAGACCAGTTCAGTTATCGGCCCGATCATCTGCTGAGCAACGGGGCCGGCGTGGATGTGATCGCCGATTTCTCCGCTGTTCAGGGCGACAAAATTCTCCTTGCCATGCTGGACGCCAATAGCGGGACGGCCATCAACGACAAGTTCAGCTTTGTAGGGACCGCGGCCTTTTCGGCGGAAGCGGGGCAGCTCCGCTATGCTGTGGAAGGGGGCAACGCCTATATCTGCGGCGATGTAAATGGCGATGGACTGGCCGATTTCACGCTGTGCGCGACCAGCGTCACGTCCCTCAGCGCGGATGACTTCAGCCTCTAACCCTAATGGGAAAATCCATCCGATCCGGCTGAAACTTTCAGCCTCCCTCGCAATAGTTTCAACGCCCCGCGCCGCTTCTTCGATCCGGCGCGGGGCGGTCTCTTTCCGCCGCAAATCTGGGACTTTGATGCGACCAGACGCCTCCTTGGGGGCTTGTCGAGAGCCAGTGTTTGGGCTGGTTACGCACTTGCAACATGCTTGGGCTTGTATTAGCGGTTAGCCAAGGATCGGGGACTGGCCGACGTCCGTAACCCGCACCTGGAGTCGCCATGCCCAACGCAATGTCTGATCCAGGGAGTTTTGCGTGAATTTGCATAGTGCGAAGCTAAGGGTTGCCCAAGGTCTCGATACGCCTTTTCCCGCCGGTAATCGCCGCGAGGCGATTTTTCGGGCCGACGAACGGGTTCGCCTGTTCTTATACGTAGCGCTGTTTCTGACCGATATTGCGGCCGTTCTTCTGGGCTTCGTGGGATCCAACCTTATCCGCCATAACGGTATTCTGAACCTCAACAACTTGGCTGCCTCCTTAGCGCTTGTGCCAGTGTTTGCGGGGATCGCCATCAACAGCAATGCCTATGATATTGAGGCGCTGAAAGACGCGTCGCTTGGCATTTTGCGATCGGTCCTTTCGCTCGTCTTCGCCGGGGCGACGCTGATCTTCCTGGCCTTCTACCTCAAGGCGTCGACCGATTTGTCTCGCGCCGTGTTCGGCATGGGCGTTGCGACCAGCATGGGCGCGATCATCATTGCCCGAACCATCTTCGTACGCTTTGTCCGGAGGAATTTCAGTCAAAGCCTGATCAATGAGGTCATCATTGTCGATGACGTGCCCTTTGCATCGACCGATCCATACAGCCTTGTCTATGAGGCGGATTATCTTGGATTGTCGCCGGACGTGCGCAATCCGCTGATGCTCGACAAGCTGGGCAGGCTGATGCACAGCGCCGACCGGGTAGTCGTCGTCTGCTCGAAGGAACGGCGCGAGGAATGGACCATGGTTCTGCAGAGCGCCGGCGTCCCTGGCGAAGTCAATGCACCCGAAATGGCGGAAATTGGGGTTAGCGAGGTCGGTCGTTTCGAGGGGGGACCCACTTTCAAAGTGTCGGCGGGCGCATTGAGCCTGAGGCACCGGATTATGAAGCGGATGCTGGATCTGGCGATAACGGTGCCAGTGCTGGTCGCGCTGTCACCTGTGATGTTGATCGTCGCCATCGCCATCAAGCTGGAAAGCCAAGGCGGTGTCTTCTTCAAGCAGGAGCGGCTTGGGCGCGGCAATCGGCTGTTCCTTGTTTATAAATTCCGTAGCATGCGAGCCGATAAATGTGACGATAACGGCAATGTTTCGACGCAGCGCGACGATGATCGAATCACTCGGGTGGGGCAGTTCATTCGCAGCACCAGCATTGATGAGTTGCCGCAGCTCTGGAACGTGCTTCGGGGCGAAATGAGCCTGGTCGGCCCTCGCCCCCACGCGCTTGGCTCCCGTGCCGGCGGAGCCCTGTTCTGGGATGTGGACCTTCGTTACTGGTATCGCCATGCCACCAAGCCGGGGCTGACCGGACTGGCACAGGTGCGCGGCTATCGCGGCTCGACAGACCTGCACAGCGATCTCACCAATCGGCTGGAATCCGATCTGGAATATCTGAGCGGCTGGACCCTATGGCGGGATATCTACATCATCTTGCTGACCGTGCGGGTCATCATGCACCGAAATGCATATTGATTGCCTTGCAAGAATCGGCTGATTGACGGCTTTTCAGCCGTATGGCGATTGGCTGTGCGGCGAGGCTTAGATGAGCACGATATATGACTGGGTGACGATCGGGCTGTTCGCGGCTCTTATCGTGCTTTTCCTGCAGCGCTCCACCGACGAGGGTCCGGAGGTGGATAGCATCTGGCATTATCTGCCGCCCAGCATTGGGTGCGCGGTGGCCAATTATTTCGGCAATGAAGGCATGAATGGGGCGGCGGTTGCGGTGCTGGCTGCGACGGCCGCTTATACCTGGCTGGTCCTGAAGCCGTTTATGGCGACCGGAACGCGATGAGCGGTCCGCGAAGTCTCTGTGCAAGCGGCGTCGGGGCCCTCTTGGCCTTGGCAGTCGGGGGTTCGGGTCATTCTAATGGATGGAGATAAGCTTGTACTGGTTCAAACCGCGTAGCCGGAAAGAGCATTCGGAGGAAGTACAGGCGCTTGGAACGGAATGGCGGGGGCAGGAGTCGGGAGCGGACCGCCCGGACAAACCCGACCGCTTCTTGCCCCGCTTTCGGAGCAATGTCCGCCATCAGTTTCGCCCGCATGAGACCGACAGGGATGATCGCATGCGGATCAAGTTGCGCGGGGCCTTTACACCCGCTCAGCCAATCGAGAGGCGGGAGCGGTTTGCGGGCCGGACGAAAGCGCTGGGGCGATTGATCGGCGCTATCGAGGACCAGAGGCTGCATGCCGTCATCTACGGCGACCGCGGCATCGGCAAGACATCGCTGTTGCATGTGTTGGCTGAGACCGCCCGAGAGGCCGGTTATGTCGTGCTGTATGAAAGTTGCGATGCCGGGACCGGCTTTGATGAACTGTTTAGATCGATTTTAGCGCAGATACCTCAGCTTTATCACGGCGGCATTACACCTGCCGATCAAGCGGTGGAAGAGGGAGGCACGCTGCTTGACATGGCTGCCCACGCTATGTTGTCGCCACGATCAGTGTCGGAGTTATTGGCCGCGACGGCTGGCGCCCGCTTGATTCTGATGCTCGACGAATTCGACCGTGCGACTTCTCGTGAGTTCCGTCGGGCCGTTGCGGAGCTGATCAAGAATCTGTCCGACCGCTGCGCTCGCGTGCAGCTTGTCGTCGCCGGGGTGGCAGCCAACTTCGCAGAACTGGTCGAGCACCTTCCTTCCATTCGCCGCAATGTCCTGAGCCTTGAATTACCGCGCATGGGCGATGAAGAAATCGAGGAGATGATTGGCATCGGAGAGGCGGAAAGCGGCCTTGCCTTCAGCGCCGAGGCCCGGTCCCGCATCCGCTTCATGGCCCATGGCTATCCCTATATCGCAACGCTGCTCGCCCATCATTCCGGACTTTTGGCGATCGACAGAGCGGCTGACAAAGTGACTTTGGATGACGTGATTTTGGCGGTGCAGGAATTGGACGGCCATATCGGTGAGACAGCCTGGGATACAAGCCCAATGGTGCCGGCTTCCGGGCAGATGAGCGCGGGCGGCTTGTAATTGGGCGACGGCTGTGCAACATCCGCGCGCTGAACAGGACCCCGGGAGCGGTAAAATCGCACCGGATTGCACAGGCAATGGGATGACCTTCGCCGCCAGGCTTCAGGATTTTGGCGACAATATCGCGCTGATCGGCGAAATGGGGGAACGGCTTTCCTACGCTGAACTCGCATGTCACGCCGATGCGTTCGCCCATGAATGGCTGGGCACGGCCAAGCGGCTGGTCCTGGTTCGTATCGCCAATGATGTCGAGAGCGTCGTCCGCTATCTCGCGGCGCTGAGGGCAGGCCATGCCGTCATTCTGACTGGCGACGACTTCAATGGAAAAGCGGCGAAGATAATCGAGACATATGCGCCCGATATCTGTGTTTCGGCTGATGACGTCAGCTATCCGAATGGCCGCGCTGCGGCGGGAATCGTCCACCCCGACCTGGCGTTGTGCCTTTCGACCTCAGGATCGACAGGAGCGACGCGGATGGTGCGGCTCTCGAGCCGTGCCGTGCATGCCAACGCGCTTTCGATCATGGAATATCTGGGGCTTTGCTCGGATGAGCGGGCCATCAGTTCTCTGCCGTTGCATTATAGCTACGGCCTTTCGGTGCTGCATTCGCATCTGGCGTGCGGGGCGGCTGTGGTGCTTACCGGGCGCAGTCTGACTGATCCGGAATTCTGGGCGCTGGTCCAGCAGGAACAAGTCACCAGTCTGGCGGGCGTGCCGCATAGTTTTGAACTGTTGGAGGCGGTGGGGTTAAGGGCAATGGACCTGCCGTCCCTGCGCTATATCACCCAGGCCGGCGGACGGTTGTCGCCGGAGCTGGTAACTCGATATGGTCAGTGGGCGATTGAGACCGGACGCCTTCTTTATGTAATGTACGGGCAGACCGAGGCCGGTCCGCGCATGGCCTGGCTGCCCCCTGAGCGGTTGCTCGACAATCCCGACTGCATCGGCGTGCCAGTGCCGGGCGGCTCCTTCGAACTGGTGG
Source organism: Rhizorhapis suberifaciens (assembly GCF_014200045.1). Lineage (GTDB taxonomy): Bacteria > Pseudomonadota > Alphaproteobacteria > Sphingomonadales > Sphingomonadaceae > Rhizorhapis > Rhizorhapis suberifaciens. The sequence continues at coordinate 94,960 of NZ_JACHOV010000007.1, read as the reverse complement.
ACGAGCAGGGTCGGAAAATTGGGGCCCAGGGAGTAGCCGGCGAATTGGTTTATCGCGGCCCCAATGTGATGATGGGCTATGCCGCCAACCGCGATGATCTGGTGAAGGGCGAGGAGGTAGATGCGCTCCACACCGGCGATTTGGCGGAGCGTCGGGACAATCTCTATAAGATCGTGGGACGACGCAGTCGTTTTGCCAAGCCGTTTGGTGTCCGCGTCAGCCTGGACGAAATAGAGGTGGCGCTGGCCGCGAAAGGAATGGCGGCAGCGGTTGCCGGCCATGACGGCCTGATCGCAGTGGCCTGCCGGGGCCAAAGCAATCCTGATGAAATCGCGCGAGAGCTGGGGCAGACCTACGGGTTTCCAGCGGCTTTGTTCGATGTGTCGATGGTGGAGGAATGGCCGCGCCTCTCCTCGGGCAAGACGGACTATCCCTCGATCCTGCGGGCAGCGGAGGAAAGGCGCGTCCTGGTGCCGCCGACTGTCCGCGAGGAAAGCTTTGCCGAAACGTTCAAGGCTTTGCTGGGCCGGCAACAGATTGCGCAGGAGGACAGCTTCGTCTCACTGGAGGGCGACAGCCTGTCTTATGTCGCGGTGTCGAGCGAGCTGGATCGGCGATTGGGATATTTGCCGGACGGGTGGGAAAATCTCACCGTAAGTGACATTGACGCGCTAATCCCACAGGCGGCGCCCGCAAAGGGCCTGAAGCCTTATGATTCAGAGACGCTGATCCGGGCCGTCGCCATTACCGGCGTGGTCGCCAATCATGCGAGTTCGGGGACGCAATGGCATTTCGGCGGCGGCGCGGATGTGCTGATGCTGCTGGTGGGTTTCAGCCTGGCGCGGTTCAATTTCGCACGCTTGACGGGCGGGCAATCCCTTGACGTGTTGCTGTCCGTTCTGCGCAGGATCATTCTGCCCTATTGTCTGATCCTTTGGGCCTATGGGTTATTCTACCGCGATTTGCCGGCAAGTTCCTTCCTGCTGCTCAGCAATTTCGAGGGGCGGTTCCAGTCCCTGTTGACGCCCTATTGGTTCATGGACGCGCTGTTCCAGAGCATGGTGCTGATCGCGCTGCTGTTCAGGTCGAAGCGCGTGAGAATGGTTGCGGCGGATGATCCGTTCGAGTTCGGGCTGTGGTTCCTTGGGGCGGCGGCGGCGCTGAAGGTGGTGACCTTTGCGCTTTTCCACCATAGCCATTTACAGAACATGACCCCTGACGCGGTCCTGCCGCTGATCGCTTGCGGCTGGTTGCTGTTTTTTGCCAAACGGCCCGGGCAGAAGCTGGCGGCGGTGGGGGTGACATGCGGTTTCGCAGCGGTTCATGTGGCCGCGCCCGCCCTGGGCGGTTGGGACTATGAGGCGGTGGGACAGTTCCGCCTGCCCTGGTTGCTAGCGGCGATCATTGCCTTGCTCTATGTGCCGCGTGTTCCTCTTCCTCCCCTAGTCGCGCGACTTGTGACGCAGGTATCGGCGGCGAGCTTTACCATCTACCTGGTTCATGTCCTGCCATTGCATGTGATGAAATATAAGCTCGGCATCGATGACGCGCCGCTGACGGTACTGGTCGCGATGGCGACGGGCATGGCTGTGCACCGGATACGACCAGTGCGAATGGCTGGGGTGCTGTTCGGGAAATTGCAGGCGCGAGCAACTGCGGCGACATCGGATTGATCGTGCGGCCATCCTATCTTGGGTTGAGGAGCGAAAGCAGCCTCCTGCTCCGGCTGGACTCGCTGCGGTTCCTGGCGGCGGTGCTGGTGGTCGTCTATCATTTCCGAAACCAATGGACATTCGCCTCCGGACCCGGCTGGGCGATGACCGGCTTTGGCAATCTGACCTTCGCAGTCGATTTGTTTTTCGTGATCTCTGGGATCGTCATCAGCTGCGCCTATGAGGGGCGGTTGGAGTTCGGCGCGTTCCTGAGGCGGCGGTTCGCCCGACTGGCGCCGCTGCATTATGCGACTTTCCTATTCTATTTCAGCGCGGGAAGCCTGGCGATGTGGTCAGGATATGAATTTTGGGAAGCGGACAAATTCCGGCCTGAATGCGTGGGCACACAATTGCTGTTCCTTCAGGCGCATGGCCTTTGTTCCGGGCACAGCTTCAATCATGTGAGCTGGTCTATCGGCGCGGAAATGACGGTTTACCTGTTCTTTCCGCTATTCCTGAAGCTCGCGCGATTGCACAAGGCATTGCCGGCATTAATTGCGTTTGGCTGGATCGTGGGGCTTGGCATGGTCGAGGCCTGGTTTCCGGGGGAGGAACCCTGGCACAAGCTTACCTATGGCCTGGGAGTCGTGCGGGCTGTTCCCGGATTCCTCGTCGGAATGAGCCTTTGGGCGTTCAGAGATCAGCTCGCGAAAATACCCTTCGCAGATGCGGTTCTCATAGGGACGCTGATCCTCTTCGGGGCGGGAATAGTAGTGGAGGCGTGCCGGGAGGTGATGCTGGGCCTCACCTATGCGCTGGTGGCTATCGCCTTTGCCGCCGATTGGGGTGCGCAGGAGCGGCGCATCCCCGCAATGATTGCTCCGTTGGCGGCGCTGACCTATGGCATCTACATGCTCCACCCATTGGTGAGGACGGTTGGTTTTCCCATCTTCACCAGCGCTGGCCTTAGCGGTAATGCGGCCATAGCGCTGTGTGGGCTGCTGGTGCTTCCACTGGCGTATCTATCCTATTTCTGGTTCGAGAATCCAATGCGCCGATGGCTTTCGGCCGCTCATGTGCGTTCCGTACCGGCCGCAGCCTGAGCTTCCCTTGCGCCGCATGATGCTCTAGGGCCAACTCTGAGTTATTCAGGGGTAGCCATGCAGGCTGGAACACGCGCATTGCAGGTCGGAGTCATTGTGCCTGTGTTCAACGAGGCGGACAATGTCGCGCCGCTGCTGGAGCGGCTGGCGAAGGTGCTGAGCGGCTATGTGTGGGAAGTCCTATTCGTGGACGACAGTTCGCCAGATGGATCGGCGGCCAAGGTTCGGGAATTCGCGCTCCTCGATCCGCGTGTCCGCTGCGTGCAGCGCGTAGGGCGGCGCGGACTGTCTTCGGCGGTGGTCGAGGGGATGCTGGCGAGCGCTGCTCCCGTGCTGGCGGTAGTCGATGGCGACATGCAGCATGATGAAAGCGCACTTCCCTGCATGATCGACAAGATCCTGAAGGTAGAGGCGGATATCGCAATCGGAACGCGTTATTCCGGTGAAGGGTCGACCGGCGATTGGGATCAGCGCCGCGCGAACATTTCCCGCGCGGCCACCTGGCTGACGCAAAAGGCGATAGGTACGCAGGTCAGCGACCCAATGAGCGGATTTTTCGCGGTTAGCCGGAAAGCCTTCGAGGCGGCGCTGCCCAACCTGTCCAATGTTGGGTTCAAGATCATGCTAGACCTGCTGGCATCCTCACCCAAGACCCTGCGCGTGGCCGAGGTGCCTTATACCTTTCGAAGCCGGGAGGCAGGCGAAAGCAAGCTTGACGCCAAGGTAGGACAGGAATTTCTGGTCCTGCTGCTGGAAAAGATGTTCGGCCATTTCCTTCCCATAAGGTTCCTGATGTTCGCGGCCGTCGGCGGCGTTGGTCTGCTGATCCATTTGGCGGTGTTGGGGCTGACGCTCAATATCGGAGGGCAGGATTTCCGCCATGCGCAGTCGCTGGCGGTGTTCGTGGCAATGACGTTCAACTTCGTGCTCAACAATGTGCTGACCTATCGCGACATGCAGTTGCGGGGCTGGCAGTTGGTGCGAGGGCTGCTGACCTTTTATGCCGTCTGTGCGGTCGGAGCCATTGGCAATGTCGGCGTGGGCGAGATTGTCTATGACCAGAGCCGGATGTGGGTGCTCGCCGGTATAGCCGGGGCGGCTATCGGCGTGGTGTGGAATTATGCAACCTCATCGGTGCTGACCTGGAAAAGGAAATGATGCAGGAGCGGGAGCGGTTTACCGCCGTTGCCGCATTCCTGCTCGCAGTGGCGCTAACAATTGCAATACGTTGGGGAGGGATCGGCGATATCGCCGCCCATGCCGATGAGCAATTCTACCTGCTGGTCGGCGATCACCTGCTGAATCGAGGCGCGGTGCCCTATGTCGAGATCTGGGACCGAAAGCCTGTGGGGTTGTTCCTGCTTTTTGTGGGCATCAGGCTGCTGGGCGGAGAAGGCATCGTTCAATACCAGATTGTTGCGTTGCTGGCCGTGGCGGCGACGAGCGGAATATTGGCCATGTGGATATTGCGCTGGTCGGGTTGGATCGGCGCAGTCGTGGGGGTCCTCCTCTATAATGGGCTGCTGGTCAGCCATCTGGGCTTTGGCGGTCAGGCCGAGGTCTTCCTGAATTTGTTCGTCGTGGCCGCTGGATGGTTGGTGCACGGATTGGTAGTTGCCCGGACGCCGAGGGAAAACGTCGATGTTAGGCGCTTTGCGCTGGTTGGCGGGCTGGCGATGCTTCTTTGCGGGCTGGCGATACAGATCAAACCGACGGCGGTGCTGCCGGGGGGATTTCTGGGACTGGCGTTGCTTTGGGCTGCCTGGCGGGCGGGGCTGCGGTGGAAACAGGTGCGGAGGTTGGCGATCATCTGGGTCGGGTTGGCGCTGTTGCCGACAATGCTGGTGGTGCTGAGCTATTGGGCGATGGGTTTTCTGGACCAGTGGATGTTCGCCAACATCTTTTCGATCTTTGAAAAGGCACCCGATCGGGCGGGTGCGGTCGTCGCCCGCATTGCAGATATAGGTCGGGAGTTCGGCCGGCCCTTCGCTGTGGCAGCGATATTGGCGCTGGGGCAGTGCCTGTTCCGGCGGGATAAGGGTTTGTGGGTTTCGACCCTGTTCCTGTTGGGCTGGCTTTTATCGGGATGGGCCGCGTTCGCCGCACTGAGTGCCGCCTATCCGCATTATGCACTGGTCATGGCTCCCATGGGGAGCCTGATGACCGGTTATGCCGCACGGGGAAATGTGCCGGGCTATGCCGTTGCAATATGGCTGATGAACCTGTCGCTCGATAATGTCGGGTTATATGAGCGGCGGTTGCGTGACAGCGCGCCGGTAGCAGCACAGATCGAGGCGATGGCCGGAACCATTCGGCGTCATCTGGGCCAGGGCGAATGTCTTTATGTCTATCACGGACCGGTGGTGCTGTATCAGCTTACGCATGCCTGCATTCCGACGCGCTTCGCCTTTCCCAATCATCTGTCTATCCGAACAGAAGCGAGCGGCCTTGGCGCTGATCCGGTCAAGGAAACCAGCCGCATATTGACCACAGACCCCGCTGTCATAGTAGATGGCGCCTTCGGTTTTCACCAACCCAATCTGGCGACGCAGAAGCTGGTACGGGCGAAGCTTCACCAGCAATATAGGCCGATTGCCGCGGTCAGGGATAAGCGGGGGCGGCCAATTGCTACTGCCTATGTCAGGCGGCCAATGGCTCTAGAAGTCCGTTGAGATAGGCGATCAGTTCGGCAGGATCGGTGGTCGCCATGCGGGGTGTGGCGGTACGGGCGTCGGCGAGGGCAGTCTTCAACTCGTCTACCGAGTTCGCGGACCAGATAAGGCCACGGGCAACAAAAGCCTCGGTGATTTCGGCCTGATGATCGTCATAATGTTCGCCCCGCTGGAACAGGCGCGGCATGGATATGACCCGGCATCCGGCCCGCAGCGCGGTGATCAACGATCCGGTGCCGCCATGGCAGACGACGATGTCGGCATCGTGAAGCAGTTTCTGGACCTGCCCGAAGGAAAGGGTTTCGACGATTTCCACGCCTTCCATCGGCGGCGGCTTGCGAGCGCCTTTGCCGACCTGCAGGATCACTCGTTCAGGAATATGACCAGATGCCTTCAACGCCGCGACGCTTTGTACCAGGCGATCGAAAGGCAGGGTCGCACCGACCGTGGCGAACAGCAGCGGTTGTTTTTCGGGGCGGTTGCCGTCGAGAAGTTTCAATGGGTCGAAAATATGCGTTCGGGGCCAATAGTCCGCGAGCGCCTTTGACTGAACGATCCTGTGATGAGCGAGCGGAGCGGCGATGCGGGCGAAGAGCGACGGCCGCTCGAACCGGGCGAAGGAGTCGATGAGAACGATCTGAGCCCCCAGCAACCGCGCCCACAGCATCGCGAAGAACATCGCGCCAGCGCCGGTGGTTATCATCATCTGCGGCCGTTCCTTGAGGATGATGGCGGCCGATTGCCAGAAGTTCCGCAAGCCGTTCCAAAGCATCTGGAAAGGCGCGCCCAGTCGCGCCTGCCCCATGGCGACATGCGCCACAAAAGCGCAGCGATGATGTTCGGCCAGGCTTTTGCCGAGTGCGGTGTCCTCTGTAATGAAGAAAGAGTCGAGGCCGCGCCACGCCGGCTCCAGGTCAAGGAGCTGACGCACATGCCCGCCGCCCGATCCGGCAAGGCATATCTTTGGGGCCGTGTTCTGCATGCTTCTGGCCTTCAAGCCCTCTTCGCAGGTCCCGTTCCTGGCATATGCCCGGCGCATTAGCATGTTTGCGGCCATTTGTACTTTTTTCTGCAACATTCCGATCCCCGACGGATGCCGCCAAATCGGCTGAGGTCGCGGCTGTGTAGCACAGCTTTTGACCATATGGTGAATCGACAGAACGCATTTGGAGAGATTCTAATGTTTACAAGGGGTTTGCGCCTTGCCCTCCTGATCGCCGGAGTCGGGTGCATATCGAGCTGCGGAAAAGACGAGGCGGAGGCTGCGCCCAAGGGGCAGGTGGTTGCGGTGGCCGACGGGATTGAGATCACTCAACGGGAGGTTGCCGCCGAAACGGACCTGATTGGTGCGCGACTGGTTGGCGGCGACGGCGACAAGGTGCGGCAGGCGGCATTGCAGCAGATTATTGCTCGCAAGCTTCTGGCGCGAGAGGCGCGGACGCGGAAGCTGGATGAAAGCCCTGATTTCGGATTGTTGAAGCAGCGGGCTGAAGAGGCGGCGCTGGAAACATTGCTGCAGCGGTCGATGACGCGCCACCTCCCCGAGCCCACATCTGCGGACGCGACGCGCTATGCCGCCGATAATCCTGATCTGTTCGCACAGCGCAAGCTGTTTTCAGTGGACCAGATTCGCATTCCGACGCGGAACCCCAAGGTGCTGGTGGAGAAGCTGAAACCGCTCGCGACGCTGGAGGAGGTGCAGGCGATGCTCGAACGCGATGGCGTGCGCTTTCGCCGCGAGCGGGAAACGTTAGATGCGATGCAGGCGCAGCCTGCGCTGGTGAAACAAATACTGGCCTTGCCCGCGGAAGAGATTTTTGTCCTGCCGGCCGCTGAGGGGCTGACGGTGAACCGCATCGTCGAAACCCGTACGGAACCAGTCCAAGCCGATGAGGCCCAAAGATTTGCCCTCAACTATCTTCGGCAAAAGGGGATTTCGGATACGCTGCAGAATCAGCTTGCGGAAATCATGAAGAAGCACAAGGACAAGATCCGCTACCAGCCGGGTTATGAGATGAGCGACGCCGCATCCGGCAAGCCCGGCGGGTAATCGGAACAGCCCCTCCTTCCTGGGCGGGTGCGGCGCTGTGCAAGGACATGCGGGGCAAAGTGACGGGCAAGACATTGAAGATCGGTTTGCTCTGGCACAGCGGCAAATCGGGTAATTTGGGGGTCGGGGCGCTGACTATCGCCAATATGGCGATTGCGCGGAAAGTGGCCGAAGAATTGGGCCTGACGCCCGCCTTCACGATCATCGGCGTGGCCGACAAGGGGCGCGCCTATATCAATCCCGATGAGGCGCAGCTATACGAGGTGAACAGCAGGCGGCTGGTTGATCCACGCGAAACGCTGGCAGTGATCGGCGCCCAGGATTGCATATTGGACATAGGAGCCGGGGACAGCTTTGCCGACATTTACGGCTTCAAGCGGTTCTTGTTCATGTGGCTGAGCAAGGCCATGTCTCTTGTGCGCGGAGTGCCGCTGATACTCTCTCCACAGACCATTGGGCCGTTCACCCGGGAGCCCTATCGGGCGATGGCGCGTTGGGTGATGAAACGAGCGGACTGCGTCATGGCGCGCGATCATACCTCATTTGATGTGCTGACGAAGCTCGCTCCGAGTGCGCGGGCGGTGCAGTCGGTGGATGTGGCCTTTGCTCTGCCTTTTACGGATCGGTCGTCCGAGCGCGGCGGTGAGAAGTTGCGGGTCGGCGTGAATGTGTCAGGCCTGCTGCTTCAAGAGGCCGAGAGCGGGCGCAACCGCTTTGAGCTTGAGGCGAATTATGCGGAGTTGATGCGTCGCTTTGTGGGCGCAATGGCCACCCGCAAGGATGTGGAGGTGCATCTGATCTCCCATGCAACTTCGCTGCAGGATAGAGGGGATGATGACGGGCAGGCGGCGGACCGGTTCGCCGCCGAATTTCCGGGCGCCATTCGGGTTCCTGACTTCTTTGGGCCGTGCGAGGCGAAGAGTTATATTTCCAGCCTGGACTATCTGGTAGCGGGCCGAATGCATGCCTGTATCGCGGCCTTTTCATCGGGCACGCCGGTGGTGCCGGTCGCCTATAGCCGCAAGTTCAGCGGGCTGTTTGGAACCCTGAACTATGATTTTCTGCTGCCGGTCAAGGGCATGGGGACGGATGAGGCGCTCGCTTTCCTGGTGGATGGACTGGATCGGCGGCCGGAGATGCAGGCTGCGATCGGGCAAGCTATGGGCAAGATCGAGGCCTTGCTGAACGCCTATCGCGATGAGCTGCGTGTGCAGTTCGCGGTGGCTGGGGAACTGGCGAGGATATGAGAGAGTCGCCCACCGTCGAACGCGTGCTGCGGGACGATCTTTGTTCGGGTTGCGGGCTGTGCGCCGGCGTGGCTGGCAGTGCTATTGAGATGAGCGTGACCCCGCCGGGATATAATCGCCCGCAAATAAAAGGACCCGTGAACGTCGAGGCTGAAGCGATCATCGCGGACAGCTGTCCCGGCAGCAAGGTTGCGCCCTGGCGCGGAGATTTGCCGCCTTCGCCCTATTGGGGACCGGCAGAGGTCATATTGACCGGCCATGCTCGTGACGAAAAAGTACGGTTTGCGGGCTCTTCGGGAGGCGCAATAACGGCGCTGCTGATCTTTGCGCTGGAAAGCGGCCTGGTGGACCGGGTCGTGCAAGTGGCCGCCGATCCGAAATTTCCGACGCGTAATCGGATCGTGGTATCGCGCACGGCGGATCAAATTATTTCAGCCGCAGGTTCACGCTATGCGGCTTCGTCTCCACTTGCCTCCATTGTCGATGAACTGGAGTTAAGCGGATGCTTCGCTTTCGTGGGCAAGCCTTGCGACATTTCAGCGCTGCGGCAGTTGGCCAAGCATGACGAGCGCGTGGACCGGAAGATTCCGTTGAAGCTGTCCTTTTTCTGCGGCGGGATACCGAGCCACAGAGGGGCGGACAATATTCTGACCGAAATGGGCCTTGCCGGGGCGGAACTGGTGTCGTTCCGTTATCGCGGCAATGGCTGGCCCGGCCTTGCAGCGGCGCGGGCCGTAAACGGGCGAACGGCGGAGATGACCTATGAGCTAAGCTGGGGCCATCATCTGTCGAAGGAAGTGCAGTTCCGCTGCAAAATCTGCCCCGACGCAGTGGGCGGCGCGGCCGACATTGCCTGCGCGGATGCCTGGTATGGGGGAGAAAGCGGATACCCTCAGTTTGAGGAGTTGGATGGACGCAGCCTGATCATGGTTCGATCCACTGTGGGGAGAACTCTGCTGGACAAGGCGGTCGCCGCTGGGCGATTGGACGTCGCGACGCTGGCCGAGCAGGAGATCATCCTGATGCAGCCGGCGCAGGCGCGGCGTAAGCGGCTGGTGAAGGCACGTTTTGCAGCCATGCTACTTGCAGGGCGGAGGCCGCCAAGAGTGGAGGGACTGTTGGTGGACGAAGCTTCGCGAGAAGCGCGTTTTGCCGAGAAACTGAGGAATTTTGCCGGGACCTTCCGGCGGGTGATTAAGGCCGGATCCTGACGGGCGCGTTCTCGCGGCGGCGGGAATCAAAGGGCGGTGCTGGAACTGGGCTTCTGCCTATGCGGGAGCACAAGAGAAGATAGTGAACATGGGGAATGGTTTGGGATGGCGATTTCACGCCAGGGCTGCCTGTGCGCGGCGCACTTGGGGGGGCTGATTATGATGTGCACAGGGCAAATCGCTTTGGGTCAGGATCGGGAAAAGCGATCCCTGGAGCTTCGGATGAGCGGATCGGCGATTTACGATAGCAATGCGGCGCGATCCAGCAAGGCGCAAGCTGCTCTACGGGGATTGGCGCGAACGGAAATGGAATATCGGCCTTCGCTGCACGCAACCGCGGCCCTACCCTTCGATCAACATGCTTTTTTTGCCGACAGCCAAGTCGGTTATGAATTTCATTCCCGCAACAAACAGCTGGAGAGCGAACGCATCGCGGCAACGGGTGGGGTTCGGCTGCGAATGGCCGGCTGTGTCATGGAAGCATCTGGAACCTATGCACGCCGGTTAAGCGAAGTGGCGGACGATTTTTCCGCAGTCCCCGGCAATGTCGAGCAGGTCGCGGGCGGTGATGGAACATTGCAATGCGGGAAGGCGGTGGGCATCTCGCCAGCGGCTTCCCTGTCCTATCGAAGATCGCGTAACGCCCAGGCTGAACGGCGGCGGTCGGACCTTAATAGCCTGACACTGACAGGTGGGCTGGCCTATGCGCAGCCTTCGCTGGGGCGGCTGTCGTTGCTCGCGAGCGTCAGCAACCAGTCCTACCCTCATCGCCGTTCCCCCTCCGGACAGCAGGATGGCATTCGAGTGATTTCAGGCATGCTGAAGCTGGAGCGCGAGGCTGGCGCCAGGTTGAAGGGCAGTTTGTCGGCAGGTTATATCCATGTCGATCCAGACCTGCCGGGCGTGCGCGGTTTCGAAGGGCCAAGTTATGGCGGGGATCTGCGTTTCACACCCGGCGGCCGGGCCGCCTTCGCCCTGGCGGCAATGCGGACGGTCGAAGCGTCAAACCGGCTGGATGTCAGCTATTACCGCCAGGATCAGTTCAGCCTCAGCATGGATTATGCGGTCAGTGTTCATGTGGATGCCCAACTAAGGGCAAGCTGGCGGCGGCGGCGGTTCGCGCCCTCTCCGGTTATTACAGATGTGACCCCGCCCGGTTCGGATCGCAACTATGCCTTGGGAATGGGCCTTCGATATGCGTTGAACCGGCGGATCGAGCTGAGTTTCGATGGAGATTATCAGCGGCGGAATGCGGCGGCGGACCTGTTCGATTATGACGGGCTGCGGGCCGGGCTGACCGCTTCCTACAGGATGTGAGGATTGGGATGGCTTTGCCGCAAAATATTCGGCCGCGTCAATTTTTATTGGACGTGATTATGGGACTGTCGCTCCTGGGACTGATTTTATCGGGTCCCGCAGCTGCCGAGGAGAACGCTGCCGCAGCAACAACCGACGCTGGCTATGTTGTTGGCGTGGGCGACGTCATTGAGGTTTCGCTTGTCGGCGTGCCTGACTATCGGACACGCGTGAAGGTGCAAGCGGATGGTACGGTGCTGCTGCCCTATGCGGAAAGCGTGAAGGCCGCGGATCGGACCGCGCTGCAATTAGGACGCGAGATCGGTACGAAACTGGCCCTCGCCGGTTATTTCGTAAAGCCTCAAGTCATTGTGGACATCGTGTCCTATGCGAGCAGCAATGTGACAGTGCTTGGCGCGGTGGCCAACCCCGGTCTGGTGCCGGTGGACCGATCCTATCGCCTGTCCGAAATATTGGCGCGGGTAGGTGGTAAGCGCGAAAATGGAGCTGATCATGTGACGCTTCGCCGCAATTCCGGCGAAGAAATGCGGCTGGACATAGAAGCGCTGGCGACGGGCGGGACCGAGCGCGATCCGCAGGTGTTGCCGGGCGACAAAATATTCGTTCCCGATGCCGAGCAGTTCTTTATCTATGGGCAGGTCAACGCGCCGGGCGCTTATCCACTGCGCGAGGGGATGACGATCCGCCAGGCACTTGCCCGTGGCGGCGGTTTGACGCAGCTCGGCACCGACAAACGGGTGAAGATCTTTCGCGGCGGCAAGCAGGTGAAGGACGCGGCTTTGGAAAGCCTCGTCGCGGCGGAAGATGTCGTGGTGGTGGGGGAGCGCTACTTCTGATGAGCATCCAGCAATTTTTCGCGATATTATGGGCGCGGCGGGCGTTCATCACCCTATCGCTTTGCGGATCGCTGATCGGGGCGAGCCTGGTCGCGTTCCTGCTACCGCCGCGCTATCAAGCCACTTCACGGATCATGCTCAACTTCATAAAGCCTGACCCGGTGACGGGCGAGGTGATCTCATCCAATTTTGCGCGGACCTACACCAAGACCCAAAGCGAATTGGTGCGCGATTATCGTGTCGCGGGACAAGTGGTGGACCGGCTCGGCATGGCTGGCGATCCGGCGCTGCAGGCTGAGTTTGCGAAGCTGCCGCCCGAACGGAGAACCGATTTCCGGCGCTGGCTGGCCGATTCGATCATCGCGCGCACGCAGGCGGATCTGGTCCTTGGGACCAATATATTGGAAATCAGCTATCGCTCCACCAATCCCGAAATTGCGCGGATCGTGGCCGATGCGCTGCGGAATGCCTATGTGGACAGCAGCCAGGCTGCCCGGCGGGAGGAAGCGGGGCGCAACGTCGTGTGGTTCGAGCGGCAGGCGGCAGAGCTTCGTGCCCGGCTGGCCCAAGCGGAGCAGGCCAAAGCGGCGTTCGAAAAGCAACATGACCTGATCCTGCAGGAGGATAATAGCGACATCGACAGCGTGCGGCTGGCGGCGCTGGCGGCGGCAAGCGCGCCGGTCGCACCAATGGCTGTGCCAGCGATGCCTCTATCGTCGGGCTCTACGGCACAATTGGCGCAGATCGACGCCGCGATCGCCCAATCCGCCGAGCGGCTGGGCCCCAGCCACCCCCAGATGCAGGCATTGAGGCAGCAGCGCGGCATTCTCGCCGCCGAGGCAGCGCGTGAAATGGCGACGGCGAATTCGGCAAGCGCGACCGCCGCACGGGCCGCCGGGACAACCGCCGCAACGATCGGCCGCGAAGTGGCGGAGCAGCGCGCGAAAGTGATTGGGCAGCGCGATAAGTTGGGGCAGCTTCGCAAGCTGAAGGACGAGGTGGACTTGCAGCGCGTTCAACTCGCCAAAATCAATGAACGCATTGGAACGCTTAGGCAGGAGGCGGAGGCGGACCAGACCGGCCTTACGGTTTTGGGCAATGCGGTGGCTCCGCCCGAACCCTATTTCCCGAATAGGCCCCTGATCCTGATCGGGGCGGCGGTGCTGGGGCTTGCTTTCGGAGCGCTGACAGCCTTGTTGGTGGAATTGCTCGCGCGGCGAGTTCGGTGTTCGGGCGATGTGGTGAACGGCTTTGACGTGCCATTGCTGGCGGTAATGGTTCCGCCCGAGGAACAATTCCGGCAGGGCTTTATCGCGCGCAGCCGGACGTTGTTGTGGCCGCGCTATGCCAAAGGGGGATTGGGTTCATGAGCCAATTGCTATTGGACGTTCCCGGCGCACTCCAGCAGGTCCATCGGAATATATCATGGGGCTTTACGCTTTCCCCTGAAATTGTCCTGGCTGCGGGTCGCGACGGCCCGCAGGTAGAGGCGCTAAGGTCGCTTCGCACGCAACTGATAGAAAGGCACTTGCGGCGGGGGCGCCGGGCCATTGCGCTTTGCAGCCCTTCGGGGCAAGCCGGCGTCAGTTTTATAGCCGCAAATCTTGCAGTCGCATTCGCACGAATGGGGGCAAACACGCTGTTGGTCGATGCCAATATGCGTGGTCCGTCGATCCAGAATTTCATCGTGCCGCATCAGCCGGTGGGAGGGCTGTCCCAATGCCTGTCCGGCGGGGGCAACCATTCCGATCAAGTGCAGCCCAATGTCATTCCCTATCTGTCGGTGCTATATTCGGGTGGAGCGAACCCGGAGGCTTTGGAAAAGCTGTCTGGGCCACTGTTCCAGCCGCTAATGGCCATGTGGATGCGGGATTTCGATATCGTCATCATCGATACTCCGCCGGCCAATCGCTATGCCGACCCATTGAGGATCGCTTCGGCGGCTGGGCATTCCCTGGTCGTCCTTCGCAAGCATGTGAGCTTCATGAGCGATGCCGACCGGCTGATGACGGAGCTGACCGCCAGCCGGGTTGGAATTACCGGCATCGTGTTGAATGAGTACTGATCTGGCGAGGGTAAAAGCCTGGGCCGAAGCGAATGGCTTCACATTGCCAGCATCATGGTTGAACCCTGCGTCCCTCGGTTTCTGGTTCGCACTGGCTGGCTTTGGCGCAATGGTCATTCCCACCATCTTTTCGCTGGGCCGGGAGTCTTGGTCCACCGAGGCAGGCGCCCACGGTCCCATCGTGCTGGCGACCGGTCTGTGGCTCTTCTGGAAACGGTGGCCGGACCTGATTTGGGAAGCCCGGCCGGGCAGTTCAGCGCTTGCTGCAGCTATTTTTTTCGCTGCTCTTCCGATTTACGTCTTCGGCCGGGCCTATGGATTTCTTTTTCTGGAGGCCGGCGCCTTGATGTTGGCGTTAAGCGCCCTGTTCTATGGGCGCTTTGGGTCGGACGCCATAAGGAAGCACTGGTTTCTGCTGGTCTACATGGCCTTTTTGGTCCCACTGCCGGGATGGGCACTGGATCACGCGACTCAGCCTCTGAAGGCATTTGTATCGCAAGCCGCAACGGCGCTGATGCGCGGCGCGGGAATTCCGGTGTTTCGCGAAGGGGTTACGTTATATATCGGATCCTATCAACTTCTGGTGGAGGACGCCTGCGCCGGGATGAACAGCCTGATGGGTTTGATATCGACCAGCCTGTTCTACATCTATGTTCTGCACGGAGCGCGGTGGCGATATGCGCTGCTGCTCGTGGCGCTGGTGGTGCCGGTGGCGATATCGGCGAATATGGTGCGGATCAGCCTGCTGGTGCTGCTCACCTGGGGCTATGGCGATGCCGTTGCGCAGGGATTTCTGCATTTCACGGCCGGATTTCTTATGTTTGCCCTGGCCTTGCTGCTGATCTTCGGCATTGATGCGCTGTTGACCCGGTCGACAAGGTATTGGCAATGGTGAGCCGGCGAGAGGTGCTGGCCGGTGGCGCGGGCCTGATGGCCGCGGGCGCTGCCTGGTCGCTGGAACCGCGGGTGGCGCTGAACCTTTTGGGGCGTTCGAAACTGGCGACGATCGTGCCCGACCGTTTCGGAGGCTGGTTGTCGGAAGTATCGGACAGGCTTTTGCAGCCTAAGACCCAAGGTAAGCTGGCTGATATTCTGTACTCCGATACGCTATCCCGCATTTATCGTCGGAACGGCAGCAATGACGCTGTCATGATGCTGATGGCCTATGGCAGCACCCAAAGCGACCTGTTGCAGTTGCACCGGCCGGAAACCTGCTATCCAGCCTTTGGTTATCGGATCGAGCAAAGCCGGGCGGTTGGATTGAGGCTTGGGACTGGAATGCTGCCGGCCAGGGAGCTTCTTGCTGTCGGACCGGGCAGAACGGAGTCGATCCTTTACTGGACGCGGGTCGGGGACTCTTTGCCTACCAACAGCGCGGAACAGCGGCTCGCCAGACTTAGAATGGCGGTGGCGGGATATGTCCCCGACGGGCTGTTGGCCAGGTTCTCTGTGGAAGGGAATGATGAAAGTAGCTTTGCACGACTGACTCTGTTCGTGCGTGATTTGCTGCGTGCGGTGCCAAATAGTAGCTGGCCAGGACTAGTAGGTCGGAGCCTGATCTAGCCGTCTGATCATTGATAGGCACGGCCTATTATAATCCCTGAACATTTTATTTGAAGCTTCAATCATGATCGCTAGTAAGGGCCATCATTGCCACTATGCAGGCACCATTCAGGGAGATGCCCATGAAGACCAGAGCCGCCGTCGCTGTCGCGCCCAACCGACCGCTTGAAATTCATGAGGTGGAGCTGGCCGGACCCCGACCCGGCGAAGTCCTGGTTGAAATCATGGCGACCGGCGTGTGCCATACCGATGCCTATACGCTTGAGGGGAAGGACAGCGAAGGTATATTCCCGTCAATCCTGGGGCATGAAGGCGCGGGAATCGTGCGGGAGGTTGGGCCTGGGGTGACCTCGGTGAAGGTGGGCGACCATGTAATCCCGCTCTACACGCCCGAATGCCGGGAGTGTAAGACTTGCCTTTCCCAGAAATCCAACCTCTGCACCTCGATCCGATCGACCCAGGGGCAAGGCTTGATGCCCGATGGCACCAGTCGCTTCTCGTTGGGCGGAGAGACGCTGTATCACTATATGGGTTGTTCAACCTTCTCCAATTTCACCGTGATGCCCGAGATCGCAGTGGCCAAAATCCGTGAAGACGCGCCGTTCGACAAGATTTGTTACATCGGATGTGGCGTTACCACTGGTGTTGGCGCGGTGATCTGGACGGCCGGGGTCGAGCCGGGGTCGAATGTCGTGGTGTTCGGCCTAGGTGGGATCGGACTTAACGTCATTCAAGGCGCTCGGCTGGTAGGGGCGAACAGGATTATTGGCGTTGACGTAAATCCGGGCAAGCGCGCCATGGCTGAGAAGTTTGGCATGACGCAGTTCATCAATCCAACAGAAGTGGGCTTCGACAAGGTGGTCGCGGCGGTGATCGATGCCACTGATGGCGGCGCGGATTATAGCTTTGATTGCACTGGCAATACCGACGTGATGCGGCAAGCGTTGGAATGTTGCCACCGCGGATGGGGCGAAAGCGTGATCATTGGCGTAGCAGAGGCCGGCAAGGAGATATCCACCCGGCCGTTCCAGCTGGTCACCGGTCGCGTCTGGAAGGGTTCGGCTTTCGGAGGCGCACGGGGGCGGACGGACGTGCCCAAGATCGTCGACATGTATATGGACAAAAAAATAAATATCGACGACCTGATCACCCACACCATGCCGCTTGATGATATCAACAAGGCGTTCGACCTGATGCATGCGGGGGAAAGCATCCGGAGTGTCGTGCTGTATTGACCTGGGATCAACACGCAGCAACGCTATGGGTCGAACGATAAGAAGAGCGAAAACGTGACCATTGAAACCCTTTCCACCAACAAAAGCTTTGGCGGCGTGCAGGGTGTGTACAAGCACGCCTCCCGCGAGACCGGCACCGACATGACCTTCGCCGCGTTCGTGCCGCCGCATGCCGAGGGGACGACGTTGCCGGTGCTGTGGTATCTTTCCGGCCTCACTTGCACCCATGCCAATGTGATGGAGAAAGGCGAGTATCGCAGGGTCGCGGCGGAACTGGGCATGATCGTAGTGTGCCCGGATACCTCCCCGCGTGGCGAGGGCGTGCCGGACGATGCGGAAGGGGCCTATGATTTCGGCCTGGGCGCAGGTTTCTATGTGAACGCGACGCAGGAGCCGTTCGCGAAACATTACCGCATGCTCGCTTATGTGACGCAGGAGCTGCCGGAGATCGTCGCGGCGCACTTCCCGGCGGACATGACGCAGCAGTCGATCTTCGGCCACTCAATGGGCGGCCATGGGGCGCTAACCATCGCGCTTAAAAACCCCGGAAAGTACAAGAGCGTGTCGGCCTTTTCTCCGATCAGTTCGCCTCTGAACTGCCCTTGGGGGGAGAAGGCGCTGACCGGCTATATCGGGCCGGACAGGGCGGACTGGCGGCAATATGACACATGCGCGCTGATTGAGGATGGCGCGCGCGTGGACGACATACTGGTGGATCAGGGCGGCGCGGACAACTTTCTTGAGGGGCAGTTGAAGCCTGAACTGCTGAAGGCCGCGTGCGAGAAGGCGGGCATTAAGCTGACCCTGCGGACGCAGCCGGGATACGACCATAGCTATTTTTTCATTTCCACCTTCATGGAGGATCACCTGCGCTGGCATGCCGCGCGGTTAGGATAGGAAAAGCTGCTCCCCGCGTCCTGCGCGCCGGGTATTGCGCGCAGTGCACGGGCTCCGCACCTGAGAGCAATGGGCCGTGCATCATTCCACGACCCATAGTCGCGCATTACGGATATTTCGTCGGCCAGTCTTCGGGATAGGGCGCCTTCCAGGATTGCCCGCGTACCCAGGTAGTACCGCGAGGTGCAAAGCCTGCTTCCGTCGTGTCGACGCGGCGCATCGCATCGGCCACCGCTGCGTCTCGACAGGAAGGCGCTGGCGGAGCGGCGGTAGCCGGTTCGCCGAGCTTGTCGCACAGGAATCGCGCCGTCAGGCTGATACGCTGCCGCAGGATCTTGCGGTCGCTATCTTTGCTAAGATCGAGATCCGCATAGCTTACCGGCTGGGAAAGGGACTGCACGCTGTCAGGCACTTTCCCATATCGTCCGGACACAATGATTTCTTCAGGGGCGTTCTGCGCCAATACAGGACTGGTCAGCGCGGCGATCGCTACGCCAAGGCATAGGCCGCGTGCAGCCGACGGGAAATGAGGGATGATCATCGCACCTCTCCTATTGGAGGTAAGGCCGTACAAGGGCCCTTCGAATTACCCCTCGCTCATCAATCAACGGGAAACGCGGAGCTAAAGGCTGGGTTCCGGTGGACACAAGAGCTGGTGGGCGGCGGCGTAGGAAGGCTCCTCTCCTTTGGGAGAGGATACGGAGACTTGGCCATGGGCCTAGTCGGAGTTGGAGAGGGGTTCCGCGCTGCTGTGGGCTATAGCCCCTCTCCTGCTGCGACTAGGCGGCAGAGCCGCCAAGTCTCGCTGTCCTCTCCCAAAGGAGAGGAGGAGTATTCCGGCCAGCGGGCGAGGGGTTCGAATTCTGAAGGGTAGTGGTTGGAAAATCGCCGTTCACGCTTATAGAAAGCTTCATGGCCGGAAAACCTCTGACAGATCTTTCTCGAACCCTGCGTCAAAACAGTACGGATGCCGAAATTCGGCTCTGGCATCATCTTCGTGCTGGGCGACTTGAAGGATATAAATTCCGGCGGCAGGCTCCAGTGGGTCGGCATATTGCAGACTTCCTCTGTTCGAGCGCTCGTCTGATTGTCGAACTGGACGGCAGTCAACATGCGGAGCGGTCCGCCGAGGATCAGGCGCGCACCCGCTCGCTGCAAGCAAGCGGTTACACCGTGCTGAGGTTCTGGAACAATGATGTATTGCAGAATACGCACGGGGTCTTGGAAGAGATATTGCATATATTGAGAGCCGCGAGTGGCGGAGGGCGTCAATTGTCCTCTCCTTTGGGAGAGGATATGGAGACTTGGCCATAGGCCTAGTCGGAGTTGGAGAGGGGTTCCACGCCACCGTGGGGGTACAGCCCCTCTCCTGCTGCGACTAGGCGGCAAAGCCGCCAAGTCTCGCTGTCCTCTCCCACTGGAGAGGATAATAATAACCATATAGGTAAAAATTGTATTGACATCGTCACGCTGATCTGGCATAAACGCCGGACAGGAGAGAACCGGAAGAACCTGCCTGGTTCGTTCCTGCGCGCGATGGAAGCAGGCTATCGCGGCACGCGGCTAGGGCGGCAAGAACTGGATGGGGAACTGATCGAGGAGATTGAGGGGGCGCTGTGGAGCCGCGATCTGATCGAGCGCCGGCGGGTGCGGGCGGCGCCTGCGGTGCGGCGCCTGCGGTGCGGCGAATGGTGGTGGCGGTCGATCCTCCGGCGAGCGCGCATGGCGATGCTTGCGGGATCGTCGCGGTGGCCCTGTGCGCTGACGGGCGGGCTTATGTGGTGGCGGACGCCAGCGTTGCGGGACGCTCGCCCGAGGGATGGGCGCGCGCGGTGGCGGAAGCAGCGCAGGCGCATGGGGCCGATCGTGTGATCGCCGAGGCCAATAATGGCGGGGCTATGGTGGAAAGCGTGCTGCGGGCGGCGGACTTTCGCTTGCCGGTGCGGCTGGTGCATGCGTCGCGGGGAAAGGTGGCGCGAGCCGAGCCGGTGGCGGCGCTGTATGAGGCGGGAAAGGCGCTGCACTGCGGGGCATTTCCGGAGTTGGAGGATGAGATGTGCGGCTTGCTGGTGGGGGGCGGATATGAGGGGCCGGGAAGGTCGCCGGACCGGGCGGATGCGATGGTCTGGGCGATGAGCGAGTTGATGCTGGGCAGCGCAAGGGGCGAGGCGCGGGTGCGGGTTTTGTGATTTTCTCTCTCATCAAAAGGGCAGAGCCCCTCTCCAACTGCGACTAGGCCTTTGGCCAAGTCTTCGTATCCTCCCCCAATGGGGAGGAAGATTGGGAGTGCATCATGAAATGGTTTGGGAAGAAGTCCGCCGAGGCGTCTCGGCGGCCGGTGTTGGCGCGTGGGTGGTTCGGGTGGCTGGGGGCTCCGCTGGGGGAGTGGCCGGCCAATTATGAGGCGCAGGTGCGGGCGGGGGCGCTGGGCAATCCAGTGGCGCAGAGGGCTTTGCGGCTGGTGAGCGAGTCGGTCGGCGGCGCAGCGCTGGTGGCCGAGGGCGGCAGCGCGGCCGATCGGGATCGGGCATTGGCGCTGGCGCAGGCGCGGTCGGCCGGACAGGGGCTGGTGGAGACTTTGGCGGCGCATCTGCTGTTGCATGGCAATGCCTATGTGCAGCTGGCCACCGGCGGCGATGGCGAGGTGGCGGAGCTGTTTGCGCTGCGCCCGGAGCGGGTGAGCGTCGAGGCGGACGCGCGGGGCTGGCCGATGGCCTATCTGTACCGGGTTGGTGAGAATGTGACCCGGATGATGAGCGAGGATGCGGTGGGCCGGGCCGCTATCGTGCATCTGAAGAGCCTGCACCCCCTGGACGATCATTATGGGTTGGGCTGTGCCGGGGCCGCCGCGGGGGCGGTGGCGATCCATAATGCAGCGACTGTGTGGAACAAGGCGCTGCTCGACAATGCGGCGCGCCCATCGGGTGCCTTGGTTTATGATCCGGGCGAAGCCGGTGCGGTGATGTCGGGCGAGCAGTTCGACCGGATCAAGACGGAGATGGAGGCGGCATTCCAGGGTGCAGTGAATGCGGGGCGGCCGATGCTCCTGGAGGGCGGCCTCAAATGGCAGGCGATGAGCCTGTCGCCAGCGGAAATGGATTTCGTGGGGCTGAAAGCGGCGGCGGCACGGGAGATTGCGCTCGCCTTCGGAGTGCCGCCGATGCTGATGGGACTGCCGGGGGATAATGCCTATGCCAATTATCGCGAGGCCAATCGCGCTTTGTGGCGGCAGACGATCCTGCCGCTTTCCGAAAAGATATTGGGCGGAATATCGCAGGCTCTCGCTCCGTGGATGCCGGGGGTGCGGCTGGCCGTGGACCTGAACAAGGTGCCGGCGCTGGCGGAAGAGCGGGGGACCCTGTGGGACCGGGTTACAGCGGCGGACTTCCTTACACGGGAAGAAAAGCGGGCGATGTTGGGGGTGGGGTGACGGAAATCCGGCAGACGCGCTTGTCGGCATCCCAGCGTCCGCCATGGTCCAGGCATTTTTCGATCAGCACATAATCCGACCACCACAGCCAGACGAGCGCTGCAGTCAGCAGGATCAGCAGGGCCAGGATCACAAAGCGGATCATCGGACCGGTTTAGCCGGAGAAGAGACCAAGGGAAAGGAACGATCATGAACGACGGCGATATGCTGGCGCGGCTGATCGCGCAGACGGAGGAGGACGGCGTCGGGCTGGTGACGGTCCGGGCGCTTATCGAAGAGGCAAGCGAACTGGGCGCAGGGCGGGCGTTGGCGCGGCTGGGCCTGTCGGATGCGGGGGCGGAGAAGGACGTGCGGGAGCTGCGGGAATTATTGGGCGCATGGAGGGATGCGAAACGGACGGCGCGCAATGCAGTGATCGGTTGGATCGTACGCGGAGTACTGGCGATGCTGCTGATGGCAGTGGCGGTGAGGGTTGGGGTGTTCGGGATCTTGAGGGGGTGATGATGTCAGAAAATACTAATAAGCCCAACCTCCTAACCCCAGTCGAAGAGGAAGGAAGACTGAGGTTCGCAGGTTATGCGGCGGTGTTTGACCGTGTGGATCGGGGCGGGGACGTGGTTCGACGAGGGGCGTTTGCAGGCGCCGCCAAGCGGGTGCCGTTGCTCTGGCAACATAAGCCCGAGGCGGTAATCGGGACCGTGGATTATCTGCGGGAGGATGCGCGCGGGCTGCGAGTGATCGGTCAGCTTTCCGGGCGCACGGCTGCAGGGCGGGAGGCGGCGGCGCTGCTGAAGGATGGGGCGGTGAACGGTCTCTCCTTTGGCTATCGGGTGCGGGAGGCTTCGGAGGGGCGGCCGCGAGAATTGCGCGCGCTGGACCTGGTGGAAGTGAGTTTGGTGACTTTTCCGATGCAACCGCTGGCGAGAGTGCATGCGGTGGAGGGGGAATAGCGCGTTCCAAGAGGGCGTAACCCCCTCTCCAACTATGCCTGGGCAACAAGCTGCCAAGGCTTTCTATCCCTCTCCCCCTTGGGGCGAGGGTATTTTTTTGTGTGCGGGAGACGTTTATGTATGAAGTGAAGGCGGATGCGCTTGAAGAAAGCTTTGATGCGGTTCTTCAGGCGGAGAAGATTGCTGCCCTGGAGGCGGATGTGTCCGCATTGAAGGGGCAGGTAGTGGCGGCGCAACGCCCGGCGCTGGACGGGGTGAAGGCGGCGGCGGACGATCCGCAGCGGGCGGCCTTTGTCGAACGGTATCTGCGCAAGGGGCTGGAGGCCGGGGTGGAGCTGAAGAGCTTTTCCGGCGCGACAAGTGCTGACGGCGGTTATGCGGTGCCACGAGAAATCGATGCGCTGATCGATGCTGCCTTGAAGAACATCTCACCCATCCGCGCCATTGCCAATGTGGTGCAGACCGGGTCGGCCGGTTACCGCAAGCTGGTTACGACCGGCGGCGCAGCGTCCGGCTGGGCTTCGGAGACAGGCGCGCGGGCGATGACCGCCACGCCGGTGTTCCGCGAGATCGTTCCTCCATCCGGGGAATTGTTCGCCAATCCCGCAGCCAGCCAGGCGATGCTGGACGATGCCCAGTTCGACGTCGAAAGCTGGTTGGCGAGAGAGATCGCCATGGAGTTCGCAAGGGCTGAGGGCGCGGCCTTTGTAAATGGGACGGGCACCAATCAGCCCAAGGGGTTCCTGACCGGCACGGTGACCAATGAGGCCGACAATGTGCGAGCGTTCGGGACGCTGCAATATGTGGCCTCGGGCGCGGCGGGGGCCTTCGCCGCGTCCAATCCGCAGGACAAGCTGATCGATCTGGTCCAGGCATTGCGGGCGCCATATCGGCAGGGGGCGACGTTCGTCATGAATTCGGCAACCCTGGCACGGATCCGCAAGTTCAAGACCACCGACGGGGCCTTTCTGTGGCAGCCGGGACTGGTGACCGGACAGCCGGACACGCTGCTTGGTTACCCCGTCATTGAAGCGGAAGATATGCCCGATGTCGGAACGGACAGCCTGTCGGTCGCCTTTGGCAACTTCAAAGCCGGCTATGTCATTGCGGAGCGTAGCGCAACGACGATCCTTCGCGATCCATACACCAACAAACCGTTCGTGCATTTCTATGCAGTGAAACGGGTTGGCGGCGCCGTGGCGAACAGCGAGGCGATCAAACTGATGAAGTTCGCGGCCAGCTGAAGCCATATCCCTTTCAAGTGGGAGAGGGATATCGAGCCTTAATGAGGCGAAGCCGAATTCATGGTGAGGGGTTCCACGTCATGGACGGGGCACTACCCCTCACCAACTTCGGCTAGGCGGCCGAGCCGCCAGGCCTTCGTACCCTCTCCCCATGGGAGAGGGATGTTTGGCCAACGCAATCATCAAAAAAGGAAGAAGTGCATGCCGATTGGGAATGCGGCGCTGGAAGGCGCGCGCGAGGAGGTGAAGGCTTGGCTTCGGCTGGAAACAAGCCATGAAGATGCGCTGGTCGATCGGCTGGTTCGCAGCGCCATTGGCTTTGGAGAAGGCTTTATCGGGCAAGCCTTGGTCGTTCGCGAGGAGACGCAGCGATTGTCCGCCGGCTGCGAATGGCAGCGGCTAAACCTGACACCTGTGCGGGCGATCACGAACGTGATGGGCGTACCCGCCGAGGGCCCAGTTTTCCCAATGCCAAGCGCCAATTATGGGGTCGACATTGACGCCAATGGCGATGGTTGGGTGCGAGTGATCGAACCGGGAGCGGCGGGCCGCATTGATGTGATTTTTAGCACAGGCCTTGCCCTGGATTGGGCGGGACTGCCCGAGGCGATACGGCAGGGGGCGGTACGACTGGCGGCGCACATGTTCACGCATCGGGATGGCGACGGCGGCGGACCTCCGGCAGCGGTGAGCGCGCTGTGGCGGCCCTGGCGACGGATGAGGCTAGGGTGATGGCGGCGGAAGTGGCAGGCCTGCTGCTCGAGCGGGTAATTATCCAGCGGAGGACCGATGCACGCGATGAGCTTGGCGGCAGCGCCGCGGAATGGGTGCAGGAGGCCGAGGTCTGGGCAGGCGTTGCGCCTGATGGCGCTGGTCTGGAAGTGAGTGGTGGAGCGGCCCGGGGTGAGATCCGCTGGGCGATTACGCTGCGGCGGCGTGCTGGCCTTGGCCTCGACTGCCGGTTGACCTGGCGGGGTCGCCTGCTTCGTGTGCGGCGGGTGGATGACGACCCGCGCGCGCAGGATGTCGTGACGCTCCGATGTGAGGAACAGCCATGTTCGAGCGCTTGATGGAGCAAGGCAAGAAGAGCGCTGAGGCACAGAGGGTGCGGGCAATCGCGCGACTGGCGGAGCGAGCGGGCGAGGATTTGCCCCCTGGCGTTAGCGTGGAAGCCTTCGAGGATGGCGTTGTCCTTTTCGGGCACGGGTTGTTGCGGCGAATGCTGAGCGATGTGCGGTTACGTGCAATCGGACTGCTGGCGAAGGGAGAAAGCGGATGAGCGGCGCGGTGATGGCAGTACAGAAAGCGGCCGTTGCGGCAATGCGGGCGCACGCGCCATTGGCGAACGCCGTCAGCGGCATATTTGACGGTCCCCCTGCTGGCGCGTGCTTTCCCTATGTAGCGATGGCGGAAAGTCCCTCTGTGGACTGGAGCCACAAAAGCGGGCGTGGGCGGGAAATCCGGCTGGCGGTGACGGTGTGGGATGATGGCAACCGTGCGGCGCGGCTACATGCTTTGATGCGGGAGATGGAAGCGGCGATCGAAAGAATGGCGACTGGGCTTGATGGTTGGCGAGTGGTGACTCTGAATTTCTGGCGCTCTCGAGTGGTTCGGGATGCGAATGCGCCATGGGCGGGATTGGTGGAATATCGCGTTCGGGTGCTGGAAGCATAGGAAATCCATGTGCTCCCGCCTTCGGCAGCGCAGGGGGCACATGGTATTCAATGGCAGGCAGGAAACCCTCGCTCAACCCGGACGAGTGTTCGATTCCAGATAGTCGCGATAGCTGCTCTGGAATTTGTCGAGATAATCATCGACCTGGAACTGAGCGTCCTCCTGCGCGTCGGCATCCGACATCTTATCGGCCTTATCGGCGGTAATGACGGCGCTTCGGAACGCGGCTTCCTGTTTGTCGCAGGCGGGCTTCAATGCCTTATCGAAGGCGGCGGGATCTGTCTTCTTGTCCAGTTCATCGACCATGACCTTTCGTAGGCAGGCCGCATATTCGTCCCGCGTCTTCACCATCATGTCGGCCGGCTGGGCCGCCGCGAAGGCAATAAAGCTGAGTGCGGACAACAGCATTTTAGAAAACCTCTCTACCTATTGTTTTTGACTAAGGGAGAATGCTCCATGGGTGCGGAAAAGGGAAGTGCTTTCCTTCTGAAAATCGGCAACGGAGGCACGCCGGTCGTCTATGCGACCGTGGCAGGCCTGAGGACCACGCAGTTGAGCGTGAATGGGGAAGCCGTAAACGTAACGAACAAGGATAGCGGCGGCTGGAGAGAACTCCTTACCGGCGCGGGCGTGCGGTCGGTGAGCGTGTCGGGTGCAGGCATATTTACAGGGTCCGTGGCGGAGGTGCGGGTGCGCGGCAATGCCTTGTCCGGGGCTATCGACGATTATGAATTGAGCTTTGAAAGTGGCGAACGGATGCATGGCCGCTTTCTGGTGACGCGGCTCGACTACGCCGGCGACTATAATGGGGAGCGCAGCTACACCATGAGCCTGGAGAGTTCGGGCGCGGTAGTGAGCGAATAGCGCCTTTCCGTCACCTACGTTCCGCCATTCTCCGTTCCGTTGATGCGAGCGAAGTCGAGGGAGGCTGGCTGTGGTGTTTCCTCGACTTCGCTCGGGACGGAGAGGGTTTCAATGACAGGACAGGCAAACAGGGCGCGGGGCGAGGCGGTGTTGCATGTGGGTGGTAAAGCCCTGGTGCTTCGGCCGACCTTTCAGGCGCTAGTGGCGGCGGAAGAGGAGCTGGGGCCGCTCTTTGCCCTGGTGGAGCGGGCGGCGGCCGGGGCGCTGCGGCTAAGTGAGATGACGGTGCTGTTCTGGCATGCCGTGGACATGCGGCCGGATTGGTTGACGCGGGAAGCGCTGGGTGAGGCGGTCCTGGCAATGGGATTGGCGCAAGCCACGCCGATGCTTCGCGCGGTGCTGAAACAGATATTGATGGGGCGGTAAATGTCTTCCCCTGAAACAGAAGGGCTTTTTTCTGGCTCCGCCACGCGCCTTTTTGCGCTTGCAGCGCTGCTGCTGGGATGGCGGCCGGCGGAGTTTTGGGGCGCTACGCCTATGGAGCTGCAAGCGATTTTTGCGGAGATGGAGCGGGCGCGGGACGGGGATGGGCCACCCGAACTAGGCGATATTGCAAAGCTGATGGAGATGTTTCCCGATGGATGAGGAAATCGAACGGCTGGTAGTGAGCGTGCGCGCAGACGTGCAGGGCTTTGCCAGCGACGTGGGGGCGATGGGCGGGCTGTTGCAGGGTCCGCTTGCGCAAGGAGCGGAACAGGCGGGAAGCATGATCGAGAGCACCCTGATGCGCGCGGTGCGAACCGGCAAATTGGGATTTGAGGATCTGCGCCGGGTGGCGATGGCCGCCATGGCGGAGATCGCCCAATCCGCCATCAGCAGCGGCATAGGCAGCCTGTTCGGAGGCGGTGGCGGCGGCGGTTTGATCGGCAGCGCCGGGACTATCTTGTCTGCGGCATTGGGTCTGCCGGGCGGGGCGACAGGAGGGCCGGTGTCGCCGGGGCGGGCCTACATGGTCGGTGAGCGAGGGCCGGAATTGTTCGTGCCGACGGCGAGCGGGCAGGTGATGCCGAACGGCGCTGCGCCTGCGCGGGACGTGCGGGTGACGGTGAATGTGAACGCGGGGCAGGGAGGCGCTCCCGAAGCCCTGGCGAGGAGTTCGCGGCAAGTGGCGCGAGCGGTGCGGCGGGCCCTGGAGGGATAAGCAGGCTGAGCTTTCCGGAGTGCCTGTTCTGCCAACAGCAACAATTCATAGGACCCAATCATGGCTTATTGGCTGGCGATCGACCGGAAGGGGCGGGAGTCCGGATTTGTGAAACGCTTTGCGCCGCACCTCTGGACCGTCAATTTTCCCCGACCCATGATGGCGGGGGTAGTGACGACCGGACCCCAGTCGCTGCGCACCGACGCGGTATTCTACCGCAAGGACGATCTTGCGGGGCTGATCTGGGAAAGCGTCGACAAGTGGGATCATCCGCTACTCGCCTATGAAACGAACCGCGATTACCGGCGGTGCAAGCTGAAATTCCGATGGCGCTCGGCGGGGATAAAGTCCCTGAATGCCGTTAATGGGCCCACATTGACGATCGAGGGCCGGGATGCTTCGGGAGCAGCGCGGAGCTGGTATGTCCGGCTTTGGAACTATGCCGATGGATCGCCGGAAGATGCGATTATCTCGCTTGATTTTGGCGCCCTTGATGGGGGTTTCCTGCTGCCGTCCGAAGCAAGTCCCGTGTGGGCGGGCGATGTGGACCGAATGTTCATTTCACTAGTGCCGCCGGAATTCGACGGGAGTGACGCCTTTCTGAACGCACCGGTGCAAGGCTGGGTGGAGATTTCCGAGATTGTCTGTGAGGGCTCCGGCTCAGTGCTGGAGCGGGGGGATGTCATGCTGCCCGAGCACGGCTTTCGATGGCGACGGGCTATGACGATGCCTATAACCAGACGCCGGAACGAGTGCTGCGCAATGCCCTGGCGTTGGGCTATCGCGGCGACATCAATTATTATGTGGGAATGAGCCATTATTTCCGGCTCGAACCGATATACGGAGGCTTGTACATCAGCCTGGCGGGCGGGGCGTTGAATGCGCCGTGTACAGCCTGGCATCGGGATTTTGCTGTCCGGGCCAAGGCGCTGGGGTTCGGCGTGATCCTGTCGCTGTCCTATGAATTGCTGAACGAGCATTGTTGGAACGACTGGAAGCAGCGGGCGCAGAATGGCGACCCGGCGCTCACCGGCTGGGACCGGCCATCGGCATTGCTGTCGCCGGCCCATTCGGGCGCGATGAGCTATTTGCGCCAGGTCGGGAGGGCTTTTGCCGCAATCGCCCGTGACGCTGGAATGACGGTAAAATTCCAGGTGGGAGAGCCGTGGTGGTGGATCATGGGTGATGGGCGCATCTGCCTGTATGACGATGCGGCGAAGGCGGCCTTTGGCGGTGCGCTGGTGTCCATTCCCAATGTGCGCGCTCCGTTGGATAATGCGCAGAAGGCGCTGCTCGACCAAGCGGGAACGTTGCTGGCTAGTTCTACGGCGGCGCTGGTCGCGTCAGTGAAGGCGGAGGCGCCGGGCGCGAAGACGTACCTGCTGGTTTATCTTCCCACGGTGCTCGATCCTCAGGCGCCGGATGCCAAGCGGGCGAATGTGCCGCCGGAATGGTCGCGCCCCGCCTTCGATGTGCTGCAGTTGGAAGATTATGACTGGGTAACGGAGGGGCGCTCCGGACGGACGGGTAAGGGCGTGACGGCGATGACGGCCCGGCTCGGCTATACCGTCGAAGAGCAGCATTATTTTTCGGGTTTCGTGCTGCGCCCTCAGGACAAGGCGCAGTGGGGACTGATCGCTGCGGCGGCGGACGCGGCGCGGGCCAGGGGCTCGGCGGCAACGTTCGTCTGGGCGTTGCCCCAGGTTTGCCGGGATGGCTTTACCTATTTCCGGATCGGGGAGGAGAAAGGCGTGGAAGCGTTTGACGATGTGGTCTTTCCGCTGGCGTTGGGGCGGGAGGCGAGCGTCGCGCCCTGCTTTTCGACACAGGTGGTCGAGAGCCAGGCAGGGCATGAGCAGCGGAGCAGCGACTGGGCAGATGCGCGGATGCGCTATGATGCTGGACCGGGCGTAAGGTCGGAAGCGGATCTGGCGGAACTGATCACGTTTTTCCGGGCGCGAAGGGGTGCCGCGAAGGGGTTTCGCTTTGCCGATCCGTTCGATGACCGGAGCTGCGAATTCGGGGGCGCACCGTCCATGTTGGACCAGCGGCTGGGTATTGGCGACGGGGTGACGACCAGCTTCCAGCTCTGCAAATATTATGGTTCCGGAGAGGAAGCCCAGCAGCGGGTTATCACGCGGCCAAGGGCAGGCAGCATTTCTGTGGCCCAGGCCGGTATCGCGGCGAACGGCTGGACCCATGTGGGCAAAGGCGTGATCGCATTCGACGAGGCTCCCGCCATGGGCTTGGTGCTGACCGCTGGATTCCGTTTCGACGTGCCGGTGCGCTTTGCAGACGATGTGCTTGAGGTCAACCGCGCGACCTTCGCAGCGGGAGAAGCGGTTTCCGTGCCGCTGATCGAGGTGCGGGAATGAGGGTTTTGGGAAGAGGTTAGGTAAGGTGTTTGGGGGAAACGGTCATGTCTATGGAAGCGCTGGACCAGGAACTGAGCGGACTTGCTTTTTGCTGGAGACTGGATCGTCGGGATGGAGTTAGCGTGGGGCTGACTTCGCATGACCGGGAACTGGTGGTGGACGGCTTTGTCTATCAGGCAGCGCCGGGGATGCTGCCGTCGGCGATAAGCATTAGGAGCGGCCTGGAGGTCGACAGCATGGATGTGAAGGGCGCGCTGACGGCGGACATCATCTCGGCCGCCGATCTGGAGGCGGGGCGTTGGGACGGAGCGGCCGTGCGGCTGTACCTCACCGATTGGAGCGCCCCCGGTGAAATGTGGCTGCAGCTGGCCGGAGGCGAACTCGGCACGGTGGAGCGGCAAGGGCAGGCCTTCTCTGCCGAACTGAGGGGCAAGGTGGCGATGCTCGATGGTCCGGTTGCACCTGAGACTTCGCCGGATTGCCGGGCGGAGTTGGGGGATCGGGATTGCCGCATCGACATAAGCCGACACCGCCGCATCGTGCGGGTTGCCTCGGTCGATGGAGAGCATGTGGTGGCGGCGGGCGGTGGCTTGGCCGCCCAGGCTTATGCCTTCGGGCGGTGGCGCTGGCTGACAGGACCCAATAGCGGCCTGGTGCAGATGGTACTCGCTTCGGACGGGGCCAGTGTGACGCTGGCGGATGCCCCGGCCTTTGTCGTTGAGGCGGGAACCTTGGCGGAACTGGTCGAGGGATGCGACAAGCGGCTGGAAACCTGTGCCGGCAGGTTCGGCAATGTGCTGAACTTTCGCGGCGAACCCCATTTGCCGGGCAATGACCTGCTGACCCGCTATCCAGGAGCCTGATGATGACGGACAGGGGCTGCGTTCTGGCGCAGGAGGCGCTGGCGCTGGTTGGCGCGCCTTTCCGCCTGCATGGGCGATCGGCCGAGACGGGCCTGGATTGCGTGGGTGTTGTGGCGTTGGCGGCCCGCCGTGCAGGGCATTGGGCAGCGGTTCCGGATCGTTATGCCCTGCGTGGGGGACGATTGGACGAGATCCTTGCCTGGATGAAGGCCGCGGGCCTTGCGAGCGTGGACGAGATGCGGCGGGGGGATGTCGTGCTGGTCCAGGCGGGGGTGCGACAATTTCATCTGATGGTCTTCACCGGCGCAGGGTTTGTGCATGCTCATGCAGGACTGCGCAGAGTGGTCGAAGTGCCGGGCGAAAGCCCGTGGCCAGTTTTGACGATATGGCGGCTCGTCGCTTGAGCCGCCTTTCTTCCATCGTTTTGTGAGGTTTTATGGCTACTCTCATCTTGACGGCCGTGGGCACGGCGCTGGGCGGGCCGCTGGGCGGAACGATCGGGGCGGTGCTGGGGCAGGTCGTGGACCAGAACGTGCTGTTCAAGCCCAAAGGCCGCGAAGGTCCCCGGTTGGACCGATTGGAGATACAGACGTCCACCTATGGCAGCCAGGTGCCCCGTATATTCGGAAAGATGCGCGTTGCAGGTACGGTGATCTGGGCGACGGACCTGAACGAGTAAAGAAGAAGAGCGGCGGAGGCAAGGGAAAGCCTAGCGTCACAACCTACAGCTATTCGGCCAGCTTTGCCGTAGCTTTGTCGAGCCGACGGCTATTGCGAGTGGAACGGATCTGGGCCGACGGCAACCTGCTTCGCGGCAGGGCTGGAGATTTCAAGAGCGAAGTCGGCGGCTTCCGTCTTTTTGCCGGCGATCCTGACCAACCGGCGGCTCAACTGGTAGCGTCGGCGGAGGGCGTAGCCTTCACACCGAGCTATCGGGGCATGGCGTACGCCTTGTTCGAGGATATGCAGCTTGGCGACTATGGCAACCGTATTCCGTCGCTCACTTTTGAGGTGGTGGCTGACGAAGGGCTGGTTGAAGTTGCGGACATCGGCGCAGAGCTTTCAGGCGGTTTGCTGAATGGGGCGGGCGATGATGCGGTGGGCGGTTATGCGGCATCGGGTCCTAGCGTCGCCGATGCAATGGAACCGTTGATAAACGCTTATGGAATGAGAGTGCGGCCAAGTGCCGATGGGCTGACGCTGGACAGCACTGTTGCGGCGGTGAGCGAGATCGGCTCGCACTCCCTTGCCAAGCGCGTGAATGGCGAGAATGTCGTACCGATGACGTCGGTAAAGCAGGCCGCCGCGCTGGTTCCTCATAGTCTCTCCATCAGGCATTATGACGTAGGGCGCGACTATCAGGCCGGCTTGCAACGCGCCTCCCGGCCCGGCGCTGGACGCCAACAGGCGCAAATCGATTTGCCCGCAGTCATTTCAGCGCACCAGGCAAAGCGGCTGGCGGTCGCCAGGACCGCCATGCTTTGGAAAGGGCGGACCAGTTTGGAAGTGATCTGTGGCTGGCGGGAACTGGCGCGCGCGCCAGGCGGCGTCATATCGGTGAACGATGTTCCGGGCCTGTGGGCCATAGAAGCGCTGCAATGGGAAAAAATGGCGGTGAAGCTTTCGCTCCGCCAGATTTCGGCAGGAACTTCCATCAGCGTCGATGCATCATCAGGATCCGTCGTGCGGCAGGCGGACGCGCCGCACGGGCCCACGCGGATATTGTTAGCGGATTTGCCAAACTTGGGCGACAGCGCGGCGACCGTGCCTGCGGTCGTGGCGGCGGCAGCCGGCGCTTCGACCGGTTGGCGGTGGGCTTCGCTTTCGGTCGAGGAGGGTGATGAGATAGTGGGCATTGGCCAAACCGCCGCACCGGCGGTTCTGGGCACGTCACTGTCAGTACCGGCAGCGGTCGGCGCGGTGCTTTTCGATGATGTCACGGCGTTGGACGTAGAGCTGCTCGCGCCGGACATGGTTTTGGCAGGAGCCAGCGACGATGCCTTGCTGCGAGGAGCCAATCTCTGCCTTCTGGGGCAGGAGTTGCTGCAATTCGGGCGAGCGGTTCGACTGGGGCCAC
Organism: Rhizorhapis suberifaciens; assembly: GCF_014200045.1. GTDB lineage: Bacteria > Pseudomonadota > Alphaproteobacteria > Sphingomonadales > Sphingomonadaceae > Rhizorhapis > Rhizorhapis suberifaciens. The sequence continues at coordinate 62,434 of NZ_JACHOV010000007.1, read as the reverse complement.
GACAATATCGGCTCAGCCGGCTGTTGCGGGGACGACGGGGGACGGAATGGGCGATCGCGATGCATGGAATCGGAGAGGATTTCCTGCTGATGAGGCGGACGCGCTGACGATGGTGCCCGACGCCTATGTCCGCACCGGAGGGACCGTGACCTTGCTGGCGCTCGGGCTAGGGGATCTGGAGCCTGCGGAAGCCCAGTTGAGGGTCATGGGCGCCGCGTTGAAACCACCATCGCCAGTGCATTTGACCATCACGCCCGATGCTGGCGGTAACAGGACTGTTCGCTGGACGCGACGCAGCCGGGTGGGTTGGGCATGGATGGACCATGTTGATGCGCCGCTGGGTGAGGAATTCGAACGCTATCGACTGCGGGTGTTGGCCGGAGAAACGGTGCTGCGAACGACCGAGACGATATTTCCCGAATTTTCCTACAGCGCCGCCATGGCAGCAGAGGACACAGCATTGGGACCCTTGACGGTGGAGGTGATTCAGGTGGGGGCGATGGGCGCCAGCATCCCGACGCGCGCCGTTCTTGTCGCCTAAGCCTGACTTGACCCTACATGAAGTTCGCTTGACTAACGGAGGAGTCCCTAAATGCCTGAAGATGTCACACCCCGTTTCAACCTGCCCTATTTGCATGCAGGGCAAGCACAGAAGGAGGCTTATCATAATGAAGCCCTGACGCTGGTCGACATCCTGACGCATGCACATGCCCTTTCTGCCCAGTTGAACGAGCCACCGGCGGCGCTGGTCGAGGGCCAATGCTGGATCGTGGGGACCTCCCCCCAAGGTGCGTGGGGCGGTCGAGCCGGAGCACTTGCTTGCTGGACCGCCGGAGGCTGGCGCTTTATTACGCCACGCGATGGAATGAGGGTCCATGTGGAAGACGAAGCATTGGATTGCACCTATGACGGCGGGTATTGGACAAGAGGTGCAATAAGGCCGGCGGGTATTTTCTTATCGAATGTTAAAGTTCTGGGAACAAGGCAGGCCGCAATCTCCGCTCCTTCGGGCGGAGGGCTTATCGATGGCCAAGCCAGAGCTGCAATCTTAGCCATTCTAAATGCCTTGCAAAACCATGGACTGATCGAAGTAAGCGAATAAAACGTCTTCGCATTATTTATAAAATCGTGGAAAAACTGCGGCAATTTGGCAACAGAATGGCAATTTGTGCCCTTGCGCGGAAACTTTCTTCCCATTAGAGGGTTACCGCAGTCCATCGTGACAATTTGGAAAGGGGAATACTATGCGGAAGCTTGCCCTCGCTGCGGCACTTGCGACCACAGCATTGGCCACTCCGGCTCTTGCCCGCGACAACGCGTGGTATATCGGCGTCGACGGCGGCGCCGTCTTGGTCGAAGATCATGACTATGATATTGATGGCCTGAGCGATCAGGGCTCCATCGACGACGACATCGGATATGATGTTGGCGGCGAAATCGGTTATGACTTCGGACCGTTCCGTGCTGAAGCGGAAGTTTCCTATCGTCGTGCGACAATCGATGAATTTACCGTAGATCCGGCAGGACCGGCGGGCCCGTTTAGCGGCACGAAGAGCAACAACACCGCTCTCGCTTTCATGTTGAACGGTTTGCTGGACTTCGGTCCCGACGATGGTCTTCAGGGCTTCATCGGCGGCGGTGCGGGTGTGGCTCGAATTCGCCAGAACACCGAAGGCGTAGTCTATGACACGGACACTGGTTTTGCTTGGCAGGCGCTGGCGGGCATCCGGTTCCCGCTGACCAGCAACATTGACGCCGGTCTGAAATATCGCTTCTTCAATGCACCTAATGTCGATGTGGTCGGCTTCGATGGTTCGGACATCGAAACCCGGTTCCGGTCGCACAGCCTTCTGGCGAACCTCACCTATAATTTCGGTGCGGCTCCGGAAGCTGCTCCTCCGCCACCACCGCCACCGCCTCCTCCTCCGCCGCCACCGCCTCCTCCGGCGCCAGCAGCGGTCTGCACACCTGGACCGTACATCGTGTTCTTTGAGTGGGATAAGTCGGACATCACACCTGATGCCGCCACCATTCTGGACAACGCGGCCACGGCTTATGCAGATTGCGGAAGCGCCAAGGTCATGTTGGCGGGCCACGCGGATAAGTCGGGTTCGGCTTCGTACAACGTCGGCCTGTCTCAGCGCCGCGCAGATGCCGTCCGTGCCTATATGACGTCGAAGGGTATTCCCGACGGTGTGATCAGCACGGAAGCATTCGGTGAAAGCGCTCCGCGCGTCGAAACCGCCGATGGTGTCCGCGAACTGCAGAATCGCCGGGTGGAAATCACCTACGGTCCTGGTTCGGGCATGTAATAACAGCCTCAAGGCTGAATGAACTGGAGGGGTCGACCATTGGTCGGCCCCTTTTCTTTTGCCTGGTCTTCGGGCGGATCTGCCCGGCTATGAAAGCTGCCTATCGAGGTTTCAGCGGCACGAAACTGAGTGGGTTACCACAAAATAAAACATGCCACCCATGACAGCGGTTATAAGGAATGGGTCTGGCGCGGCTTCCTCCTCCCAATCCTGACGGATTAAGGTCGTTCCGCCGGCTTGGCTCTTTAGGCTCGTGCGCCTTGTCCAGTTCATTCCTTCGCCGATGAAGGCAAACTCAGCTATAATGTGTGCCGAAGATTGCAGTGATTTCCGTCAATATTGCCTTCGCGTCATAAAATTGCGGTTGGACGCGGTGCAGGCCCTTTGCGTCTCCACGCTGGATGTGCAATCGGCAGCTGTCATTCCCCAACCTCCCTGTAATTTCGTCGGAATTCCACCGTTATTGTGGGCGAGCGGGCCCAGGTGATTCATGGTCGGCTTAAATGCAAGATCCACCGCTGGCCTCACATCGGCCACGTCAGGGTTGTTGCCGTCCGCCTTATCGCGGCAGCCTGCTATGGCCAATGCGGTCCAAAGGACCAAAGTACCTCTCACAATCACGGTTCCCCTTTTGCCGGTAAAATGCGCGGGCTGGGTGACGTCCGCTGCAATGCAAAGGTTCAAAACCAATGTTAGGGATCAGGCGTAGCGCTCTGCCGTGGCGCGAATGAGGGCGATCATATTGGGGATGCCCTGCGTGCGATTGGAGCTGAGTTGATTCCGCAGGTCGAAAGGGGCCAGCGCACCTGCGATATCGATGGCCAGGATCTCTGCGGGCTGGCGGTTCTGTACTGCAAGAAGGACAAGCGCGATGATGCCCTTGGTAATGGCGGCGTTGCTGTCTGCAAGGAAATGCAGGGCGCCGTTCTCGCCGATAGTGGGATAGACCCAAACAGCTGCTGAGCAGCCCCGCACGAGTGTAGCGTCGGTTTTGAGAGCATCGGGCATCGGCTCCAGCGCCTTGCCCAAATCTATCAGCAGCCGGTAACGATCATCGGCTTCCAGAAATTCATATTCGCCAAAAAGTTCAGTGAGTGCATTCATGACTGCGAGATAATCATTCCAAACCAGCTTGTCTAAGAAGATTTTATGGAAAGGGGGAAGTCAGATATCCACGCCCGCGGCAATCGCCTCAAGTTTGCGAATTCGTTCCTTGAGATCTGCCAGTTCAATCCGTGTGTTGGCAGACGGGATGGAATCATCGGTTGCCGGCCGGTTCAGTTCCGCCTTCTTGTAATCAAGCCATCCCTGCCAAGCGCGCAACGCGGTAAGGCATAGAAGGGTGACGGCGGTGATGCCGGCTATGGCCGCGATCAGATAGGCATATGAGTCAGGCATTTTCATTCCCCTGATTCGGCTGGTGCCGCTTTGGAAAAGCTGTGGGGCGAGCGGTAGATCAGTTATCTGATATTTCAGACGAATTCCAAGTTGGCCTTGGCCGTTTCGACGAGCGTCCAAGGCCTTTCGACAAACCGCAGCTTCCAGTTTCCTCTTCAGCGCAGGCTGTCGATCTCATCCGCCAAGCGTTTGTTGTGGCTGGTATAGTGCATTTCGATATCGGCGATCCGACGGTCAATGTCGCGAAACTTGGCCCGAACGTCGCGCGTACTGCGTGTGGGATTGGTGCGGACGCCTTGCCAGAATTTCTCATCCTCCTTGCTCGAATACAGCCCCAATGGTTTGGGCTGGGCTAGCCAGGCGGCCAGAAAATAGGCAATCAGCGTCCAGGGAAAAGCCCCCATCAGCGTGATCAGCACCGCGCCGATCCGGACCCAGAGCACGTCAAGGCCGGTATAGTCGGCGATCCCCGAGCAGACGCCCAGCCATTTGGCGTTCTGCTTGTCGAGGTAAAATTTGGTACGGCTAGCGGTCATCTCAATTTCTCCGGTCAAGATCATAGTCCGCAGACGCAATCGGGCCAGCCGGGCGCCAGTCGGGATTGTCAGCGGCAACGATACGTTCGATCGTGGCGAGACGTTCTTCCAGCCGCCGGGCCGTGTCATGCAGGTCGTCGAGCAGGCGCTCATCGTCCGTGGTAAGGGTCGCGGCGGTCTTCCATTTGGTGACATAGTGGAAGATCAGCCAGGGCAGTCCGATGAAGAGCATGCCCACGACAAGTATGGGGACGAGAATGTCTTCCATGCGATCAGTCCTTCTGCTGCTGTTGCGCGATCTTTAGTCGGGTCAGTTCAGCCTCCACCTTGTCATTAGTCTCAAGGTCGGCGATCTCTTCCTCCAACGATTTCCGCTGCGATCCCAGGCTCGCGGCATCGGCGCGGCCTTCGGCCATATCAACGCGCCGTTCCAGGATTTCGAAGCGGGAGAAGGCGTCCTGGACATGGTCGCCGGAATGCATTTCCCGGAGGCGCAGGCGATTTTGAGCGCTTTCCATCCGGCTAGCAATGCTGTTCTGGCGCGAGCGTGCCTCGCGTAGCTTGGCCTGAAGCTTCGAAATATCCTCTTCATTCGCCTTGAGCGCCTCATTCAGCGTCTCGATCTCCAAGGTGAGCTGGTCTGCCATCTCAGTGGCCTTCTGCCGCTCGATCAGAGCAGCCTTCGCCAGATCCTCACGGTCCTTGGAAAGCGCAAGCTGCGCCTTGTCCATCCAGCTTTCCTGGAGCTTTTGCAGCTTGTCGATGTGCCGCCGCATTTCCTTCTGATCGGCAATGTTGCGGGCGGCCGATGCGCGCACCTCGACCAGCGTCTCCTCCATTTCCAGGATGATCATGCGGATCATCTTTGCTGGGTCCTCCGCCCGGTCGAGCAGGTCGGTGACGTTGGCGGCGATGATATCACGGGTGCGTGAAAAAATACCCATTTCAAAACTCCTGGTCTTCAAAAGGTGGCCGGGACGGGCGAAGCGAGTTCCTGCCCCGGCGCGCCCTGCTATCAGGCAAGATAATGCCCGGCAGCCGGCGCAGTGTGGCCCTGTGCCAATACCGTCTGGGCCACATCGGTGCTGGCCCGTGCCGGTCCAACCGCGCTCAGGATCATGGTCGATCCGAAAAGCAGGGCACAGACCGCTGCGGAAAGGCTTTTGCCAATCTCAAACTTCGTGAACATTGTTGTTACTCCCTAAATTTGGCCTTCAAAAGGTCCGTCATCTCTTTGGAAGCGGATTGCCCGCAGCAGTGCATGAGCCATGCCAAATTTCAGAAATGCCGAAAATGCAGCATTTTCCCTGAATGGGTTCCTTGCCGTATAATATATATTGCTAATAGACAGCAAAAAACGCCATATATTAGCAGTGGAAAGAGACGCGCAATTTGTCGGCCAGTCCAGCAATTTTCTGGATGCAATCGAATTGGCAGGGCGGGCGGCGGAGCTGAACCGGCCGGCGCTGGTCATCGGCGAGCGTGGCACCGGTAAGGAATTGATTGCGGAACGCATCCACCGTCTGAGTCCGCGATGGGCCGGACCCCTCATCATCATGAACTGCGCGGCGCTCCCCGAGACGCTGATCGAGGCCGAACTTTTCGGCCATGAGGCGGGGGCCTTTACTGGCGCGATGAAAGCCAGGGCAGGGCGATTTGAGGAAGCGGACGGCGGGACGCTGTTTTTGGACGAATTGGGCACGCTCAGCATGGCGGCGCAGGAGCGGTTGCTGAGGGCGGTGGAATATGGAGAGGTGACCCGCATCGGCGCGTCACGTTCGTTGAATGTGGATGTTCGCATTGTTGGCGCCACCAATGAGGATCTGCCGGCCGCTGTCGAGGCGGGGCGGTTCCGTGCCGACCTGCTTGACCGGTTGTCGTTCGAAGTGATCACTTTGCCGCCCTTGAGATACAGGGACGGCGATGTACCGGTGCTGGCGGATTATTTCGGAAGGCGCATGGCGGCAGAACTGGGCTGGCGGCAATGGCCCGACTTCACAGCAGAAACCATGGCGGAGTTGGAAGGGCATGCCTGGCCGGGCAATGTCCGGGAGTTGCGCAACGTGGTGGAACGAGCCGTCTATCGCTGGGATGATCCGGAGCGCCCAGTGGGCCGCGTAATTTTCGATCCGTTCAAATCGTCGTGGAAACCGGTGCAACCCTGTGCATCACCACTTGCGGTCGAGGACGCGCCTGCCGCGTCTGGGCCGGTGGATTTGGCGATGGTGAAGGATTTCCGAACCTCCGTGGAAGCACATGAAATCGCCTTGTTGAAGGCGGCATTGGAGCGCCACCGCTATAATCAGCGCGCTACGGCCAAGGGGCTGGGCTTAAGCTACGACCAGCTTAGGCATTGCTTGAGAAAGCACGGACTGCTTTGAGGACAAGGTGTTCTGGTGAAGGACAGGGCCCTGACTTACGCTTTTTTCTTTATTCCCGCCTTCGCGGGGACGAAAAAGAAAAAGCCGGGGTACTCGCGCACCCCGGCCTTCCGGAAGTCTTAAAAAATTAGTTCTCAGCCGCCGTTGAAGTTCACCATGCAATAAAGCATCGCGAGCGATAGCAGCGTGTTGGTCCGTGAGAACAGCATGGCCATACGGGCCGACTTGGCTTTGCTGGCATCATCGGCTTCCACGAGGCCCAGCGCGCGCTTCTGGTTCGGCCAGATGATGAACCAGACATTGAACGCCATGATGATGGCGAGCCACATGCCGATGCCAATCAGGCGGTAAGGGTCCTGGAGCATCAGGGCTTCCTGCTCATAACCCGCAAGATAGGCGACAATCAGGCCCGTCAGCACCGTGAATGCGGCGCCCCAGCGGAAAAAGAACAATGCGCTCGGCGCGATGAATTTGGACACGCCGGGCTTTAATTCAGCCGGGACCTTCGGCATTGTCGGAATCTGGACGAAGTTGAAATAATATAGCAGCCCGATCCAGGTGATGCCGAAGAACAGGTGCAACCAGCGGAAGATGCCCTGTACCATGTCGGTGTTGGCCGGAACCGAGAGAATGATCACGATCGCCAGGGCTAATCCCACTAGCAGCGTGATATGAAGATTTTCGAGTATTTTTCCCATTTCGCTCCCCTGTGTTGCCGACCCGGATTTCGCCGCATCGGCCTAAGCGGCTAATTTCTACGCAAATAATTCCCCCCTGTCACACCATAATTCCGTTTCCGCAACAGGAATCGCCGCCCGGAATGAATGAACCAATGCCGGTCTGGACCGTTAGCAAGTCATTCATCCCCTTGCGAAATATGGAGTGTTTCCGCATGTCCTTCCTGTTGCCTGAATTGCCCTATGCCAAAAACGCCTTCGGTGAGATCATTTCGGAAGAAACCTTCAACTATCATCATGGCAAGCATCACAATGCCTATGTGGTGAAAGCAAATGAACTCATCCCACAGGCAGGGTTGGAAGGCGCCAAGCTCTCGCAAGCCATCAAAGCCAGCAAGGAAATGGGCAAAACCGGCCTGTTCAATCAGGTTGGGCAGATCTGGAATCACAGCTTCTACTGGCTTTGCCTCAGCCCCGAAAAGCAGCAGCCTTCGGGCAAGCTGCTCGACATGATCCAGCGGTCCTTCGGCAGCCTGAATGATATGCTGAACCAATTCAAGACCGAGGCGGTAGGGCATTTTGGCAGCGGCTGGGCTTGGCTGGTGCTGAATAAGGGAGAGCTGGAGATCGCCTCACTGCACGATGCCGACACTCCGGTAGCCTATGAGGGCATGAAGCCGCTGCTGACAATCGATGTGTGGGAGCATGCTTATTATATCGATTACAGGAATGCGCGGCCGGACTATGTGGATGCGTTACTTAGGAACTCCATAAATTGGGAGTTTGTGGCCCAGAACCTCGATGGTGAGGGTGTGAGGAGGGCCGACCAGCCGGGCTGATTCATGATCGAGGTTATGCTTTTATTCGTCGTTCCCGCCGAGGCGGGACCCATCTCCCAAGATCAGATCCCGTCACCCTCCACCAAGCAGTTGTTACCCTTGCGGCGGAGTGGTCTCGCCAATTTCCTCGCTGTCGATCTTTTGCCCCACATTCAGACCATTGCGCATCAGCATGGGGATGTTCGCCAACGCAAAGAGGAAGGAGAAGCCAGTGACGGCCCAGACTTTCAGCGTCAGCCAGGCGTCGAAAGTCAGGAACATTCGCATGGTTTCATTGAGCAGGGCCATGAAGACGAAGAATAAGGCCCAATTGCGGGAAAGTTTGAGCCACCCCTCTTCCGACAGGCCGTCATAAGCCGCCTGAAGCAGGTATTTGAGCAGCGGCTTACCCTTGAACAGGCCGCCAAACAGCATCAGCGCGAAGAAGGCGTAGATGACCGTTGGTTTGATCTGAATGAAGCGTTGATCATGAAAGTAGATGGTGAGGCTGCCAAATCCCACGACCAATATGGCCGATAGCCAGAGCATCGGTGACACCTTGCCAAGCTTTACCTTGGATATGACGACCGCCATGATGATCGCCAGCATGAAGGCGGCCGTTCCAGCGATGATGCCGCCGGCGAACTTGTAAACCAGGAAGAAGACCAGCAGCGGACCGAAGTCCAGCAACAGGCCCAAATTCCCGGGGTGCTTGGCGGGCGCTTGTTTTGTGTCAGTCATAGGCCGTTCCCGCTATCGCCGTCGCCAGTTCCCTTGCATCGAACGGGCGGAGGTCGTTTATTGTTTCCCCAACGCCGATGGCATGGATCGGCAGCTTATATTTCTCTGCTGCAGCGACCAGTACGCCGCCCCGGGCCGTGCCGTCGAGCTTCGTCATGACCAGGCCGGTTACCCCAGCCAGTTCCTGAAACACTTCGATCTGGGACAGCGCATTTTGTCCAGTGGTGGCGTCGAGCACCAGGACGACATCATGGGGTGCGGCGGGATTGAGGCGACCCAGAACACGGCGGATCTTCGCCAGCTCGTCCATCAATTCGCGCTTGTTCTGCAGGCGTCCGGCGGTGTCGACGATAAGGACATCAATGCCGGTGGCGGTAGCCTGCTTCACCGCCTCAAAAACAATGCCGGCAGCGTCGCCGCCTTCCTTCCCAGTGATGATCGGAACACCCAGCCGTTCGGCCCAGACCTTCAACTGGCCAATGGCTGCGGCGCGGAAAGTGTCGCCAGCGGCCAGCATCACGCCATAATCCTGTTCCTGGAACAGATGGGCGAGCTTGGCAATTGTGGTGGTCTTGCCCGAACCGTTGACGCCGATCACCAGAATCACCTGAGGACGGGGGAATGCCTCGATCTCCAGTGGGTGAGCCACGGGTTTCAAAACCTTGGTGACTTCGTCGGAAACGATTTCGCGCAGATAATCCTCAGTCAATTCCTTGTTGAACCGTCCTTCGGCCAACCGATCCCGAATACGTGCCGCCATGGCAGGGCCGAGGTCGGAGAGGATGAGCGCTTCCTCAATCTCATCCAACGTCTGATCGTCCAGCGCCGCTTTGGTAAAGAGGCCGGTGAGATTATCGCTCAGACGGTCGGAAGTGCGACGGAAGCCGCCAAACAGGCGGTCGTGCCAGCTTTTTTCGGTCATGGGGCCTCTTGGGCGATCAGGCGATTCTTCTCAAGCCCGATGATGGTGGCCTCGACGATTTCCCCTGCATTCACCGGCGAGGGCAAACGCACAGGCGCAAAGTTTCCGGCATGGCCCGATAGGCGGTCGCGTTCGATCAGGACCTTTTGCTGTGTACCGATAAGCGACCGCAGCCACTTGTGCTGCCTTGCTTCGCAGGCGGCGCGCAGTCTGGCGGCGCGGTCGCGGATCGTTGCGGGGGGCTGTTGTGGCATACGGGCCGCGGGCGTGCCCGCGCGGGGTGAATAGGGGAAGATATGTCCGTAAACCACGTCGCATTCCCCTACCAGGCGCAGGCTGTTGACGAACATCTCTTCGGTCTCGGTCGGGAAGCCCGCGATGATATCAGCGCCGATAGCGATTTCCGGCCGAGCGAGCTTGATGCGTTCCACAAGGGCAATGGCCTGCTCGCGGCTGTGGCGGCGCTTCATGCGCTTGAGGATCATATTGTCGCCTGCCTGCAGCGATAGGTGCAGATGCGGCATCACCCGTTCGTTCTCGGTAATCAGCGCAAACATGCGTTCGTCGATCTCGACCGAGTCCAGGGATGACAGCCGCAGGCGGGGCAGGCCGGGCACTTTGTCGAGTATGCGCTCGATAAGCAGGCCGAGAGTTGGGCTGCCGGGCAGGTCAGGACCGTAACTGGTCACATCCACGCCGGTCAGGACGACCTCCCTGTAGCCTGCGTCCACCAAAGTCTTCACCTTGTCGATCACCGCGCCGGCCGGAACCGATCGGCTATTTCCCCGGCCATATGGGATGATGCAAAATGTGCAGCGATGGTCGCAGCCGTTTTGCACCTCGACAAAGGCGCGGGCGTGATCGGCAAAGCCACTGATGAGATGCGGCGCGGTGTCCCGGACGGCCATGATGTCGGAGACATTGACTTTCGCTTCGCTACCAAGGCCGTTCGTGTCGAGCGAAGTCGAAATAGGCTGCGCAATGCTCACCTCAAGTCGCTCGACTTCGCTCGGGACGAACGGAAGAAAGCTATCGGCCTCGAACTTCTCCCGATTGCCGATGACCCGGTCCACTTCCGGCATGGCGGCGAACATTGCCGGGTCCGTCTGCGCCGCGCAGCCTGTTACCAGAATGCGAGCCTCAGGCCGGTCACGGCGGGCGCGGCGGATGGCCTGGCGGGTTTGCCGCACGGCTTCGTGGGTAACGGCGCAACTATTGACAATGACCAGATTATCCTGCTCACCGGCCATCGTCCGCATGGTTTCGCTTTCCGCGATATTGAGACGGCAGCCAAGTGTGATGATTTCAGGGCCGCTCATCCAAAGCGGCTCCAGTCGGCCTCACCTTCGAACACGGACGCAGCTGGTCCTGACATGCGGATATGTTCGCCCGGCGTCCAGGCGATGATCAGGTCGCCGCCCGGCAGGCTGACCGTGACGGGACCGGTCACGAGCTTGCGTCTGATGGCGGCGATGGCCGTGGCGCAGGCGCCGGTGCCGCAGGCCTGCGTGAGGCCAGCACCTCGTTCCCAGACAATCAGGCGGAGATGGTTTTCACCCACCACCTGCGCGAAATTGACGTTCACCCGCTTTGGAAAGATCGGATCATTCTCAATCATGGAACCCAGGCGGGCGCAGTCGACTGAAGCCAGATCCCGGCAAAAGAAGATTACATGCGGATTGCCCACATTGACCGCGGCCGGAGCGGGCAGGTCCTCCCAGCTTACCGGCATTTCCAGGGTGTCCATGGCGTAGGCGAGGGGAATTTCGTCCCAGCCCAAGCGCGGCGATCCCATGTCGACGCTTGCCCCGCCATCGTGAAGCTCCGCTTCCAGCAGGCCCGCATTGGTTTCAATCCGGCAGTCCCGGCCGAGGAACAAAGGAATGCAGCGGGTCGCATTTCCGCATGCGTCAACCTCGCTACCGTCCGCGTTGAAGATACGCATCCGGACATCGGCCTTCGTCGAAGGTTCGATCAAAATCAATTGGTCGCAGCCAATACCCAAATGCCGGTCCGCAATCGCGCGCGCCCGCGTCGGATTGATTTCCAGCGCTTGGTCGCGGGCGTCAATGACAACAAAGTCGTTGCCAAGGCCATGCATCTTTCTGAACCGTCCGGTCATGTCGCTCATTTAGGCGCGACGCAGGGAATAGTCCACCATGCGGGGAATGACCGATGAAGACAGCGGCCAAAGGTCAGACGGCTCTTCAAGCAGCCCTATTCCAATTTGGATCAAACCACCTTGCGCTCGTCGAAGAACTGCGCCCCGACCGCTTCGTCCTGATCCCGAGGCGGAAGGAGGTTCTGTTCGGCCAGCATCTTGCGAGCCTGTTCCACAGACATGGGCTTTCCGAAATGCCAGCCCTGACCCTTGGTGCAACCAAGGCGGCGCAGTTGGCGCTCGATCTGTTTGTCCTCGATCCCCTCAGCCGTCACAGGTAGGCCCAGGCTGTCGCCCAAGCGTGCAATGGCGCTCACGATCGCGGCGCTTTCGCTGTTCTTGTTGATCGATGAAACAAAGCTGCGATCGATCTTGATTCGGTCGAAGGGCAGCGCCCGCAAATGCGCAAGCGAGCTGTAACCGGTGCCAAAATCGTCAAGCGCGATGCGAATGCCCTGGTTCTTGAGCGATCCAACGATGGATTGCGCAAGGCTCAGATTTTCGAACAATGAGCTTTCCGTGATTTCCACTTCCAACCGATTGGCCGGAAAGCCGGTTTCTACCAGCAGTTTGAGTATCTTCTGGCTGAGCCACGGATCCTTGAGCTGCGCGGGGGATATATTGACTGAGAGGGAAAGTGAGGAGTCCCAGTTTTTTGCCTCGTCAAATGCCTTGCGCATCACCGCCAGCGACAGTTCTGCGATCAGCCCCGTTTCCTCGGCAATGGGAATGAAGATGTCGGGCGAAATCAGGCCTTCGGTCGGGTGTTCCCAACGCGCCAGCATTTCAAAGCCGTTCAGGCGTCCCGTGGAAAGGTCGACCTGCTGCTCATAATAAGGCACGAACTCACCGCGCGGAATACCCTCCCGCATGCCCGCTTCCAGGCTGTTGCGCGTGTTCAATTCGCGCTCCATGGATGCGTCGAACCAGGCAAAGCGGTTACGCCCCTGATTTTTCGCGCTGTACATGGCGATGTCCGCACGGCGCATCAGCGATTCCACGCTGTTGCAGTCATGGTCCGACCGAGCGATGCCGATTGAGGTGGTGATCGCCAGGTGCATTCCCTCCTGGTTAATCGGGCTGGTCATCGCGGAAACTAGTTCTTCCGCGATCCGGTCGACGATCTCGGGCGAATTGGGATCGAAAATGAAAGCGCAGGCGAATTCGTCGCCGCCAAGACGAGCGGTGAGAGCAGAAGGCGGCATCAGCGCTTCGATCCGCTGTGCGGCGGTGGTCAGAACGAGGTCGCCCGCTGCGTGGCCATGTACGTCATTGACGGTCTTGAAATTGTCCAGATCCAGCATCAGCAGCGCTACGCATTTCTGCTTGCGCTGCGCCCGGCCGAGCAAGGCCGCACCCTCCTCGGCAATCGAGCGGCGATTGAGGAAACCCGTCAGGTCGTCCGTTGCCGCCAGGAAACGGGCGCGTTCCTCCGCCTCCTTGCGCTGCTGGACCTCTACCTGCAGGTCGCGATATCGCCGCCAACCGAACAGGATCAGCGCGATGTTGAGCAGCAGGGCCGTCATCAAGATTTGTTCGACGCCCGCGCCGACGCCGGCAAGGTAACGGACCGCCTTCGACATGGCCGAGCCGCCCGTCCAAATGAACATGACGATGGAGGCAACCACAATGCTGCCAGTGATCATGTCACGTTGGGCAGATTGCATGTCGGGATTATTGGTTTGACCGGTCATCTTTGTATTTGCTGCCCCGAACCCCGCGGTTGACCCGCTCAATTTCTATCAATGTGCTCGAAAAGGATGCACAATTGGTTAACTCTAGGCAATCCCGCCGCTGCTTGCAAATCCTTTGAAGCTCGTATATTGGCCGTTTCCAATCGGGTCCTGCGGGTCCGGTAAGCTGAAATGGCATGGTCGATTGACTGTCCACGGATAGACGCTGGTCGGCGAGGCTTCGCCCACCGGCGTGTTTTGCGTTTCGGTGTGCCGCATCAGGATTCGCGAGGCAATGCGGGGCTGCATGTCCCGGGAAGGATGGGCAATGTTCGACTCTCTTAGCGAACGTCTTGGCGGCGTCTTTGACAAGCTGCGCGGCCGGGGTGCGCTGAACGAATCCGACGTTCGGGCCGCCATGCGCGAGGTTCGCATCGCGCTGCTGGAGGCCGACGTCGCCCTGCCGGTTGTCCGCGATTTCATCGACAAGGTTACTGAGAAGGCGGTGGGACAGAATGTTCTGAAGTCCGTCACGCCAGGCCAGCAAGTGGTGAAGATCGTCAATGACGCGCTCACCGAAATATTGGGTTCGGAAACGTCGGAACTGCTGATCGACGTGACCCCGCCTGCCATTGTGATGATGGTCGGCCTTCAGGGTTCGGGTAAGACCACGACCACAGCCAAGATCGCCAAGCGGCTGAAGGAAAAGGACCGCAAGAAAGTTTTGATGGCGTCGCTCGACGTCAACAGGCCGGCCGCGCAGGAGCAGTTGGCGACGCTTGGCACGCAGGCTGATGTAGCGACGCTTCCCATTGTTTCGGGGCAGCAGCCGGTGGACATCGCCCGGCGCGCGATGCAGGCAGCCAAGCTGCAGGGCTATGACGTGCTGATGCTCGACACGGCAGGACGTCTGCACGTCGATCAGGCGCTGATGGACGAGATGCAGGCGGTGGCGCAGGTCTCAAACCCGCAGGAAATCTTGCTGGTGGTGGACTCCCTGACCGGCCAGGATGCCGTCAATGTCGCAAAGAGCTTCACTGAGCAGGTACCGCTGACGGGCGTAGTGCTGACCAGGATGGATGGCGATGCGCGTGGCGGTGCGGCGCTGTCTATGCGAGCCGTCACTGGACAACCGATCAAGTTTGCGGGCGTGGGCGAAAAACTTGACGCTATCGAGCCTTTTCACCCTGGGCGTGTCGCCAGCCGCATTCTGGGGATGGGCGATGTCGTCAGTCTGGTCGAAAAGGCCGCGGAAACGATCCAGGCCGATGAGGCTGAAGCCTTGGCCAAGAAGATGGCCAAAGGTCAGTTCGACATGAATGACCTTCGTGCCCAGCTGAATCAGATGCGTCGCATGGGGGGTCTTGGCGCGCTTGCCGGTATGATGCCGGGATTGAAAAAGGCGCAAGCGGCGATGGCGAATAGCGGGGTGGGCGACAAGACGCTGGTCCATATGGATGCCATCATCGGATCGATGACCCCCAAGGAACGGGAAAAACCGGCGCTACTCAACGCAAAGCGCAAGATCCGCGTCGCGAAGGGATCCGGCACTACGGTGCAGGAAGTGAACCGTGTCCTGAAAATGCATCAGGAGATGGAAGGCGCGATGAAGAAGATCCGCAAGATGGGCGGGTTGAAGGGGCTGGGCGCTATGTTCGCCAAGGGTGGCATGAGCGGCTTGGGAGGCATGCTGGGCGGTGGCGCAGGGGGGATGCCCTCTGGTAGTCTGCCTGGCCTTCCATCGGGCGGAGACATGCCCAAGCTGCCGCCGGGTTTCGATAAGTTTTTGAAGAAGTGATTTGACCAGTAGATTTGTTTTTAGAAAGGTAAGTTAATGGCAACTGCAATTCGTTTGTCGCGCGGCGGCTCCAAAAAGCGTCCTTATTACAAGATCGTCGTTACGGACAGCCGTTCGCCCCGTGACGGCCGTTTTATTGAGCGTATCGGCAGCTACAATCCGTTGCTGGGTAAGGAAGACGAGAAGCGCGTCGTGCTCGATACAGAGCGCGCAAAGCACTGGATTTCCGTTGGTGCGCAGCCGACTGACCGCGTCGCCCGCTTCCTTGATGCGGCTGGCGTGAAGGAACGGGCCGTCCGAAACAACCCGAAGAAGGCTGAGCCCGGCGACAAGGCCAAGGAGCGCGCTGAAGACAAGGCTGCGAAGCTGGCCGAGGCTGAGGAAGCGAAGAAAGCCGCCGAGGAAGCCGCCAAGGCACCTGCGCCCGAGCCTGAAGTCGTGGCTGAAGAAGCTCCCGCCGCTGAGCAGGCACCAGCTGAAGCTGCTTCTGAAGAGCAGACTGAAAGCTGAGCGTGGCTCTCCCCTTTCAGGGGAGGGGCCGGGGGTGGGGCCTGTGCGTTGCAACATGGCTCCATCTCGCTCCCACCCCAACCGCTCCCCTGAAGGGGAGGGGCTAAATGTCTGACCGCACCGTCACCCTGGCCGTCATTATCGGCGCGCATGGCGTCACGGGTGAGGTGCGCCTGAAGCTGTTCAGCGACGATCCGGCGAACCTGAAGCGCTATTCCGCCTTCGCCGCCGCCGGTCGCACGCTTACGCTGAAGAATATCCGCCCCGGCAAGAACGGCGCTATCGCCCGCTTCACCGAGGTGACTGACCGCAACGCGGCCGAAGCGCTGCGGGGGGTGGAGCTCTCCGTCCCCCGCTCATCCCTGCCATCGCTAGGGGAAGGCGAATATTATCATGCCGACCTGATCGGCCTTCCCTGCATTTCTACCACGGGTGAGGAACTGGGCAGCGTTGTCGCGGTCGAGAATTTCGGTGCAGGCGACATCCTGGAAATAGAACGCCCCACCGGCAAACGCTTCATGGTCCCCATGCGGCCAGCAGCCGTGCCCAACTGGGGCGAGCGTGTGGTCGTTGACGCTGCGTTCGTGGAATAGTATATACATTATGTATATACGGAGGCCGTGATGGGCAGGGAATATAAGGTAAAAAGCTTCAAGTCCGGCAATAGCGTCGCCCTGCGCATGCCTGCGGCCCTCGGCCTTGAGCCTGGTCGCGAGTGGCGCGTGGTCGAGGAGGAGGGAAAGCTCGTTATTGAGCAGGTTTCAGAGCAACCCAGGAAAATCGATCTGACCGGCATCTGGGGCTCAATACCGGATCTCAAACTGCTTTCCCCCGAGGACCGGTTGATGGAGCCTCGTGATCTGGACTGGGAAGGGAAGCTGCTCAAGCGTGGCTGACCCAGTTTATTTGCTAGACTCCAATATCTGCATTTATGTGCTGGAAGGTGGGGGTAGTTCTCTCCGGGACCAAATCGAGCGCTGCACCCCAGGTGAAATCGTCATATCCAGCATCAGCTATGCCGAGGTCATGCGAGGCATTCCGGCTTTAGAGGCCGATAAGATTGAAAAAGCCGAGCGCTTCTTCGATTTTTTTGGCGTTCAGGAATTTAGCAGGGCTGCGGCGCTTTGCTATCGCGACATTCCATTCAAGCGGGGCAGTTTTGATCGCCTGATCGCTGCCCATGCGCTCTCGCTTGGTTTGGTGGTGGTGACGAACAACGAAGACGATTTTGCCGATGTGCCGGGGCTCAAGGTAGAGAACTGGACAAACTGATGGATCTTTTTCCGGTGGTTTTGGTGCTGGCGATGGGGCTTGCACCCATGGTGATAGCGTCCTTGGGATGGCGGTCTTCATGACCTTCACCGCCCAGATCCTCACCCTCTACCCGGAAATGTTCCCCGGTCCGCTCGGCCAATCCCTCGCCGGGCGTGCCCTCGCAGAGGGGACGTGGTCCTGCGATCCCATCCAAATTCGCGACTTCGCGACCGACAAGCACCGTTCCGTCGATGACACCCCCGCAGGCGGCGGGGCAGGCATGGTGATGCGCGCGGACGTGCTTGCTGCCGCCGTGGATCATGCCATAGCACGCCAGCCGCAAGCCCCCGTTCTTGCTATGACGCCGCGTGGCGCCCCCCTAACGCAGGAGCGCGTCCGGCAGCTCGCATCCGGTCCCGGCCTCACCATCCTGTGCGGCCGTTTCGAAGGTATCGACGAGCGGCTTTTCGAGGCTCGCGCCATCGAGCCCGTTTCCATCGGCGACTATATTCTTTCAGGCGGAGAAACCGCGGCAATCGTGCTGATTGACGCTTGCATTCGCTTGCTCCCCGGGGTAATGGGCGCGGCTTCTAGTGGGGATGAAGAGAGCTTCGAAGCGGGGCTTCTCGAATATCCGCATTATACCCGTCCTCAATTGTGGGAGGGGCGCGCGATCCCTGAAGTGTTGCGATCGGGGGATCACGCGAAAATCGCCGCCTGGCGGAAACAAAGGGCGGAGGATGATACACGGTTACGGCGGCCGGACCTTTGGGAGCGCTATGTCAGTGCTCGGGACCAGTCGCCCTCTGGCGCGCGACGAAAAAAGAAGGAAGATGGGTCATGAACCTCATCCAGACACTTGAGGCCGAGGCCATCGAGGCATTCAAGTCCAGCAAGTCCATTCCGGACTTCCGCGCGGGTGATACCCTGCGCGTCGGCGTGCGCGTCGTCGAAGGCGAGCGTACCCGCGTACAGAATTATGAAGGCGTCTGCATCGCTCGCTCCAACAAGGGCATGGGCAGCAATTTCACCGTTCGCAAGATCAGCTTTGGTGAAGGCGTAGAGCGCGTCTTTCCACTTTATTCGCCCAATATCGATTCGATTACCGTCGTCCGTCGCGGTGTCGTGCGGCGGGCGAAACTTTACTACCTCCGTGGCCGCACCGGTAAAAGTGCGCGTATTGCGGAGCGCAGGGACAACCGGCCGAAGGAAACCGGGGAATAAGGCGGAGATAGCTCCACCAAACCCCAAAACAGGTTTTAGAAAACAGCCGGTGCCCAGCAGGGAGCCGGCTGTTTTTTATATCAAATCAAGGCCATTAACCCGTCATTCCCGCGAAGGCGGGAACTCACTTCCGGAACCGGCCGCTTGGCGGAACGTCGGGAGATGGGGCCCGGCTTTCGCGGGGATGACATAAAGGGGTGTGGCGCTGTTGAACAATCGAAGGGAACACAGGAAATGGGTTATCGCGTAGTCGTCGTAGGCGCCACGGGCAATGTGGGCCGCGAAATGCTGAACATCCTTGCTGAGCGCGAATTTCCGGCTGACGAAATCGCCGCCGTGGCTTCGCCGCGCTCGACTGGCATGGAAATCGAATATGGCGAAACCGGCCGCAAGCTGAAGGTCAGGAATATCGAGCATTTCGATTTTGCAGGTTGGGACATGGCGCTTTTCGCCGCCGGTTCCGGGCCGACCAAAATCTATGCGCCCAAGGCGGCTGCGGCGGGTTGCGTCGTCATCGACAACAGCTCGCTTTACCGCATGGATCCGGACATTCCCCTCATCGTACCGGAAGTGAACCCCGAGGCTATTGACGATTATAAGAAGCGCAACATCATCGCCAATCCGAACTGCTCAACCGCACAGATGGTCGTGGCGCTTAAGCCGCTGCATGACTATGCGAAGATCAAGCGCGTCGTCGTATCGACTTATCAGTCCGTTTCCGGCGCGGGCAAGGCCGGCATGGACGAATTGTTCGAACAATCACGCAACATCTTCGTCGGCGACCCGGCGGAAGCAAAGAAGTTCACCAAGCAGATTGCCTTCAATGTCATTCCTCATATCGACGTTTTCCTGGACGACGGTTCGACCAAGGAAGAATGGAAAATGGTGGTCGAGACTAAGAAGATCCTCGACCCGGCGATCAAGCTGAACGCCACCTGCGTGCGCGTGCCGGTGTTCGTCGGTCATTCCGAAGCGATCAATATCGAATTTGAAAACGAGATTTCAGCGGCCAAGGCGCAGTCCATCCTGCGTGAGGCCCCTGGCATCATGCTTGTCGACAAGCGCGAGGACGGCGGCTATGTGACGCCCGTCGAATGCGTCGGCGACAGCGCCACTTATATCAGCCGCGTTCGCGAGGATCCCACGGTGGAAAACGGCCTGGCCCTCTGGTGCGTGTCGGACAATCTTCGCAAGGGCGCGGCGCTCAATGCCGTGCAGATTGCAGAGCTGCTTGGCCGACGGCATCTTAAAAAGGCTTGAAAGCTGAATGGAGGGCCGGTGCATTAGCATCGGCCTTCTTCGCTATTCCATGGCGAAATGCAGATCTTCCTCCTCTCCGCCTTGCTTCGGCTTGGGCGCGCGCAGCAGGAGGATGAGCGGAATAGCCGCAATGGAGGCCCACATCATGAACGAGAAATCATCCAAATAAGCGATCATTGCAGCTTGGCGGCCAATCTCCAGATCGATCATGGTCATCAACGCGTCCCCCGATTCCCCGCCGCGCAGAGCCATATTTGGATCGACCGGCAAGTTGAACTGGGTGACGTGGCTAGCAAGATCGGAATGGCTGATCTGCAAATTTCGGGCTAACAATGCGGTGACGATGGAGATGCCGATCGACGAGCCCATGTTTCGAGTGAGATTAAGCAGGCCCGCCGCCTCGGTCCTATATTGCGACGGAAGCGTCGCAAAGGCCATCACATTGATCGGCACGAAGAGAAAGCCCAAGCCGAGCCCCTGAATAATGCCGCTCGTCACAATCGGTTTCCAGTCCATGTTCAGCGACCAACCCGTCATTGAATAAAGCGAAACCGCCAGCAAAAGGAAGCCAATGAGCGCGAGTAGGCGTGTGTCCACTTTTCCAAGGACTCGCCCTGCGATCGCCATGGTGACGAAAACACCCAATCCCCGTGTCGCCAGCAACAGGCCCGTGTCCAGGACCGGGTAGTTGTAAATTCCCTGCAACATCGGGGGCAACAGCGCCATGCTCGCTAGCGCCACGAGACCAATGATAAACAAAAACAACGTTCCGGTTAAAAGATTACGATCGGCCAACATCGCTGGGCGGAAGATTGGATTACGCCCCGTCGCCAGGTGGATGATGAACATCCAAAAGGCTGCTGCGGCTATACCTGCCTCGATCCATACTTCCGTCGAATCGAACCAGCTTAGATGAACGCCGCGATCGAGCATGAGCTGAAGAGCGCCTAACGCCACGGCCAGCAAAGCAAAGCCAAACAGGTCGAAGCTTCGCTTGGTCACAGGCCGAGCGGGAAGAAGCGCCCAGAGCAGGATCAGACAAAGCAGACCCACCGGCAGGTTAACGTAGAAAACCCAGCGCCAGGAAAAATTTTCCGTCAGCCAGCCGCCCAATATCGGGCCCATGACGGGACCGATCATGATCCCCATGCCATAGATAGACATTGCCTTGCCGTGCTGCTCCGGCGGGTTGATGTCCAACATGATGGTTTGCGCCAGCGGAGCGATAAAGGCGCCAGCGATGCCTTGGAACAGGCGAAAGATCACCATCTCAGTTAGGCTGGTGGATATGCCGCATAGCATGGAGGCGACAACGAAAAGGCCGACTGAAAACAGAAATAGCCGCCGCAATCCGACGCGGTCGGCAAGCCAACCTGTAATGGGGATGGCCACTGCCGAGGCGATGATATAGCTGGTTAGCACCCAAGTAATGGTTTCCTGAGTGGCTCCCAATGAAGCCTGCATATGTGGTAGGGCGACGTTGGCTATGGTGGTGTCGAGGATCTGCATCACCGTACCGGCCATCACGGCCAGCGTGAGCAAACCCCTATGCCGGACCACGAGTGTGGCCTTGCCGCCTCCCCCAGTCTTTTCCTCAGTCCCCGTCGTTGCGGACATCGATTTTCACCTCGGCGCTCATGCCCGCAACCAGCCGGCGGCTGGCCTTGTCGTCAATAGCTACACGCACCGGAATGCGTTGGGTCACCTTAACCCAGTTGCCGTTGGCATTCTGCGCCGGGAGCACCGAGAACTCTGACCCAGTGCCGGCACCGATGCTTTGCACATGGCCTTTGAGCTTAAGCCCCGGATAAGCGTCCAGCTTTACCTCCGCAGGCTGGCCCGGCCGCATCTTGTCGAGCTGGGTTTCCTTGAAATTGGCTTCAACCCAACTGCGGTCGTCGGCTACGATGCTGACGGCAGGCAGAGCCGTTACCATCATCTGGCCAACCTGCAGCCGGTCCGCCTGACTGATGCGGCCGGAGACTGGCGCGCGCACTATGGTTCGTGAAAGATCCAGGGCGGCCTTGTCTCGCTGTGCCCGCGCTGCGGCGATGGCGGGATTCTCACCGGGAACCGCGGCGCCGGTGGCAAGCGCCGCACTGGCCTTGCTTGCTTCGGCTTGAGCGGTGCGCCATTCCTCGCGCGCCTGTTGTAGCGCATGTTCCGCATCCTGAAGACGGGCGCGTGTCGTAAAGCCTTGCGCCATCAGGGCCCGTTGCCGGGCAAATTCCTCCTGCGCATAGGCGATATCTTCTCGTGCACCGGAGATATCGACGCTCGTGGCGCTGAAATCGCTATGCAGCTTCTTCAGCTCAACCTGCGCTGAAGCAATGGCGGCATTGGCCTGTGCCAGGGCGACTTGATAGGGTTCTGGATCGATGCGGAACAATATATCGCCCGCCCTGATCTGCTGGTTTTCCTTCACATAGACGTTGACGATCCGCCCTGATACATCGCTGCTGATCGCCACCTTGTCCTGTTGAACATAGGCGTTGTCCGTGCTGACATAGCGGCCTGAAGTCAGCCAGAAATATCCTCCGACTAATACCAGAAGCAACGGCACTGAAAGGATCATAATCCGCGCGCGCCAGGGCGATGTCGCCGGCTTTTCCTCGACCATTTTGGGCGCAGGCAACGCTTCGGAGCGGCGAACACCGATCTGCCGATCCGCTTCAGCCATGGTTTGCCTCTCGTCTGTCGGTTGTGGAGGACAGATTGCTCCGGATGATCTGGAGATGAGCGTTCAAGGCATCAATGCTTTTCTGGTCAAGACCTTCCAGGGCACGCGCCTCAAGCTGATTGCCCCGTTCCTTTAGCCGATCAACCAGGGGAATCGCATTTTCGGTGAGAAAGAGTTGCCACGCTCGCCGGTCCTTGGGATCCGAACGCCGTTCCACCAACCCTGCCTGTTCAAGTCGATCAACCATACGGCAAGTGGTAATGGGTTCGACCTCAAGATGTTCCGCAAGCGCGCCTTGATTCACCCCGGGATTTCGGCCGACCGTTAACAAGACCCGCCACTGTGCGCTGGTCACTCCAAGATCACGCGACATCTCATCAAAACGGCGACGCATGAGCCGCCCGATGTCGCCGAACAAATATCCAAATCCTTCCTTCATACTCGGCATATAATAACTATACTCATTATATGCAATGGAAAAGGGCTTTCTTGAATTTCGGTATTATAAGGATGATTCTGGACTTCCGGCAGCGGAGTCGAGGAGGCGGTTATGGCCAAGAAAATGATGGGCGGGTGCCAATGCGGCCGCGTACGCTATGTTGCGGAGGTAGAGCATGAAGAGGCCTATCTTTGTCATTGCCGAATGTGTCAGCAGGCGACCGGCGCTGTCTCCATAGCGTTCAAGAATGTACCGCGATCCGCCGTCACATGGGAAGGCGAGGGGCCCGATTGGTATCAAAGCTCCCCCATCGCGCGGCGACCCTTTTGTTCACATTGCGGCACCCCGCTGGGCTTTGCTTTTCTGGAAGGACCCAATGTCGATCTGACAGTGGGCAGCTTCGATGAGCCGGGCTATTTCCGTCCGGTGCATCATTTCGGGGCTGAAAGTATGCATGAGGCATGGCTCGACACGACCAACCTCCCGCGCTACCGGTGTGATGAAAATGAGGCCCTTGTCGAACGGTGGATGAAGAGTGTCGGTAAACTTCCCGATTGAACCGCATAGTTATTCGTTCCGCTCCTTTGATGGAACGCAACTGCGCGTGCACGAAATGGGGAAGGGGCGTACGTTGCTTCTGCTGCATGGGTTGTTCTCCAGCGCCTATGTGAACTGGATCAAATATGGCACAGCCCACCATGTAGCCTCAGCTGGATTTCGGGTCATCATGCCCGATCTCCGTGCACATGGCGAAAGCGCGGCACCCCATGAAGCCGCGGCCTATCCGCAGGATGTGCTGATCAAGGACGTCAGGGCGCTGATCGCTTCTCTGAAGCTTGAAGATTTTGATATTGGCGGGTTCTCCCTTGGCGCTCGGACTACGGCAAAGCTTCTGTCGCAGGGTCTGCAACCTGGGCGGGCGATCTTGTCCGGAATGGGACTGGAGGGGCTTTCCGGCTGGGCCCAGCGCCGGGATTTCTTTTTGACCGCAATTGAGAGGCGCGCAAGTGTCGAACGCGGCGATCCGTACTGGATGGCGGTGCAGTTCATGAAGACGATGAAGATCGATCCCGTTGCGGCGGCGCTGCTGCTGGACACGTTCGGCGACGTGCAGCCTGTGGAAATAGCAAAGATCAAGACTGAGACGCTTGTGCTTTGTGGGCGCGAGGACAGGGACAATGGTTCTCCGGTGGCGCTGGCCGACTTGTTGCCTCATGGTCAGCTTAAGGAAATTCCCGGCAACCATATGAATTGCGTCACAATGCCGGAAATGGGCCAGGCAATAGTGGATTTCCTAGCCGCTTAACTGTCATTTCTGCCAAAGCGGCGAGCCCTTATGCTCGCTTGACCGCCTTGGCTGCGTTTGACACTAATCCTTCATGAACAATTCGGCTGAAAAGGACCGATAATCATGCAGTTCGTTGTTTCTTTGGCCGCCCTTGCCGCTGCTCTCCTTTCCGCACCCGTTGTGGCCGCTCCCGCGCCCGCCAAGCCCACAGCCGCTGAGGCCGAGGCCTTCGTCGCGACGGCGGAAAAGGCGCTGTTCGACTATTCGGTGGATGCTTCCCGAATGAGTTGGATCAACGCCACCTATATCACCGATGACACCGATGCGCTGGCGGCAAAATTTGGTGCGCAAGGAACCGAAATGGCGGTGCGCTTCGCTCTTGAGGCGGCGAAATATGAAAAGGTGGCGGGACTGTCCCCCGATGTGAAGCGAAAGCTGGACATTCTGCGCGGCGGGCTTGTCCTGCCGGCGCCCACGACTTCGGGCGCAGCGGCGGAACTGAATAAGATCGCTACCAAGCTGCAATCCTTCTATGGCAAGGGCAAAGGCACGCTTAATGGCAAGCCCATCAACGGCAGCGATATCGAAGCCGAAATGGGTACGAACCGCAATCCGGCGCAGCTTCAGGAAATGTGGGTAAGCTGGCACGACAATGTCGGCGCGCCGATGAAACAGGATTATGCGCGCCTGGTGGAGATCGCCAATAAGGGCGCTGTGGAACTTGGCTATAAAGATGTGGGCGCAATGTGGCGGTCGCAATATGACATGCCTGCCGATGAGTTCGCGGCGCTGACCGATAAGCTCTGGAAACAGGTCAAGCCGCTTTATGACGAATTGCACTGCTACACCCGCAGCAAGTTGAATGAAAAATATGGCGCGAAGGTGCAACCTGACACAGGACCCATCCGTGCAGACCTGCTCGGCAATATGTGGGCGCAGGAGTGGGGCAATGTCTATGACATCGTTGCCCCCAAGGGTGCAGGCGATCTGGGCTTCGATACCACGCAATTGCTGGTGGCCAAGGGCTATGATCCGGTCAGGATGGTGAAAACCGGAGAGGGCTTTTTCTCTTCGCTCGGCTTTGCTCCGTTGCCGGAGACCTTCTGGCAACGATCAATGATTGCGAAGCCTCAGGACCGCGAGGTTGTGTGTCACGCCAGCGCCTGGGATATCGATAATAAGGACGATCTGCGGATCAAGATGTGCACCAAGGTCAATGGTGACGACTTTGTCACCATTCATCACGAACTTGGACATAATTATTACCAGCGGGCCTATAATAAAAAGCCCTTCCTGTACCTCAACGGCGCGAACGACGGTTTTCATGAAGCGATCGGCGACATGGTCGCCTTGTCGATTACGCCCGATTATCTGGTGCAGATCGGCTTGCTGGATCGGGCGAAGGTTCCCAGTGAGGACAAGGATATCGGCCTTCTTTTGCGGCAGGCGATGGACAAGATCGCATTCCTGCCCTTCGGCTTGCTGGTCGATAAATGGCGCTGGGGCGTGTTCAGCGGTGCAATCAAGCCGCAAGGCTATAATGACGCATGGACTTCGCTTCGTCTTCAATATCAAGGAATCAAGCCGCCGGTGGATCGCCCGGAGTCGGCATTTGACCCCGGCGGGAAATATCACATTCCCGGCAATACGCCCTACACACGCTATTTCCTCGCCAGGCTGCTCCAGTTCCAATTCTACAAGGCCGCCTGCGATGCGGCGGGATGGAAGGGACCGCTCCACCGCTGCTCCTTCTATGGCAACAAGCAGGTCGGAAACCGGCTGAACGCAATGCTGGAAATGGGAGCCTCCAAACCCTGGCCAGATGCGCTGGAGGCATTTACGGGCAGCCGGGAAATGTCGGGGGAGGCCATGATAGAATATTTCGCGCCGCTGCAGGCTTGGTTGACGCAGCAGAACAAGGGGAAGCAGTGCGGCTGGTAAAGTTCCCCTCAACTATATCCGATCTGGAGAAAACGACGCAATTACAGCTATTTGGTTACTGATCCTTAACTGTTATGAACCGGTCAAAGATAAGGCGTCCGGTCGCAACAGTAATTTCGTTTTCAAACAGGGGATCATATATGAAGAAACTGCTTTTTGCGGCGGCCATGGCTGTGTCGGCGACGGTCGTATCGGCGCCCGCACATGCTGCGGCCGTTATTTCCTTCGACGGTACGACAGGCACGTTCGAGCATTTCAGCATTGCCGGCGGAGCGTTTAGCGATACGCTGAAATTCACCGTGCCTGGAATGGGCTCGGTCGGCGCCACGATTTCGTCCATTGCAGTCAGCTTTCTCAACGATGTGGACTTCACATCGGTTAAACTGAACGGCCAGGATTTTGACATCGCCAGCTTGGGATTGCTTGAATTCCGCTCTCTCAAGGTTCCGGTCTCAGCCGGAGAACAGACATTGGTGATCAACGGCACGTCGGGTGGCAACGGCTCTTATTCAGGGACCCTGGCGTTTGCAGTGCCGGAGCCGGAAAGCTGGGCCATGATGATCGCCGGCTTTGGATTGGCGGGCGTTGCGATCCGGACGCGCAAAAAGCGGGTACGGGTAAAGTTGCTGGCCGCCTAAGCGAATCCGCTCAATTGACTCCGCCGCATTTGCCGATGTGGCGGAGCACTTGCATTGAGAATGAATATCAATTACCATTTAATATTGCTGTACTGATCGCTTTAATCGATCAGTCATATTTAGAAATCCTTTTAGCGCTACCCTACCCGCTGGTCTAATCTTCCATGGCTTCGAAGGTCCGTCTCCTTTGGCGGCGCTTTCAAGTTCAAGGAGAAAAGCCATGGAACTTAATGGTTCAAAGACCGAGGATAATCTGAAGGCTGCCTTTGCAGGTGAAAGCCAAGCAAATCGCCGCTATCTTTATTTCGCGCAGCAGGCCGATATCGAAGGCTATAACGACGTCGCGGCCGTATTCCGTTCCACGGCCGAGGGCGAAACCGGCCACGCGCATGGCCATCTGGAATTCCTCCAATCCGGTGGCGGCGATCCGGCCACCAACATGCCGATCGGAGATACCTCATCCAATCTGAAATCGGCTATCGCGGGCGAGACCCACGAGTATACCGACATGTATCCCGGTATGGCCCGTACCGCTCGCGAGGAGGGCTTTGACGAAATTGCCGACTGGTTCGAAACGCTCGCCAAGGCGGAAAAGAGCCACGCCGGCAAATTCCAGAAAACCTTGGAAGGACTGGAAGCGCTCGCCTGATTTTCTTCCTTTTCCCTTGAGGGGAGAAGAGCAACGGAAGCTGAACCGGGTGAGGGGTGTCGCAATCGGGGCGAAGCTTTTTTGCATCCCTCCCTGACCTCTTGCCCAAAAGGAGAGAGGAGAAAAGGTCACGTCCATGAAAGAAGGCAGCCTTGAAGCGCCGACCCGTCACCCTATCGCGTGGCAGGATGAGGGTTTCTACGATGAAGATGCGCTGGACGCGGAACTGCGCCGCATCTTCGATATCTGCCATGGTTGCCGCCGGTGCTTCAACTTGTGCGACAGCTTTCCGACGCTCTTCGATCTGGTTGACGAAAGCCCCCATGAAGATGTCGAGCATCTGGACAGCAAGGAGTTCAAGAAGGTCGTAGACAACTGCACGCTGTGCGACATGTGCTTCATGGTGAAGTGTCCATATGTGCCACCGCATGAGTGGAATGTCGATTTTCCGCACCTCATGCTGCGCTATCGTGCGGTCGAGCACAAGAAGGGCATGACGGGCTTTGCGGATCGGGAGCTGGCAAAGACCGATCGCAACGGCAAGCTCGGCACTCTTTTCGACGGCCTGGCTAATATGGCGACCAAGGAAGACGGTCCTGCGCGCGGCGTCCTGCAAAAAATGCTGGGTGTCGATAAACGTGCCCATTTGCCCGCTTTCGCCGACACGCCATTTACGAAAAAGGCGGCGCCCCGCATTCCGGCGCCCAATGCTGACGCCCCCGGTTTTGGCAAAAGGGTGGTGCTTTATGCGACCTGCTACGGTAATTTCAACGACCAGACTCCCGGCGAGGCCGCCATGAAGGTACTGGCGCATAATGGCGTGGAGGTCCGGATAGAGCATCCCCAATGCTGCGGCATGCCGAAATTTGAAAATGGCGATCTCGCGGCAGTTTCCGGCGCGGCGGAGCGTATCGCAGAGCATTTCACGCCCTTTATCGAGCAAGGCTTTGACATAGTGCCGCTAACGACGAGCTGCTCGCTGATGCTGAAATTCGAATGGCCACTGCTCAACCCTGGCAATGAAGTCATCAGGAAACTCAGCGCCCACACCTACGACCTCAGCCAGTATATGGTCCTGTTGTCCAGGGAATGCGGCCTTGCTCCGATTGATGAAATGCCTGCCAGCATTGCGGTCCATTTCGCCTGCCATAGCCGGGCGCAGAATATGGGACCCAAGGCCTTGGAGATGCTGAGGCTGATCCCCGGCGCAAAGCCGTTGCTGACGGATCGTTGTTCCGGGCATGGCGGCAAATGGGGCATTTTTTCGAAGAATTTTGACAAGGCCGTAAAGATCGGCCGTCCCGCGGTGCGCAATATGGAAAAGAGCGCCCCCAATTACATGGTCAGTGAATGCCCGCTCGCTGGACAGCATCTGCGCCAGGTCATGGAACTGTCGGGCATGCCAAATGTGCCGGAGCGGATCGGCCATCCCATCGAAGTGATGGCGCGGGCCTATGGACTATAATTGGAGCTAAGAGATGCCCCGGAATCAGCGCATCATCACTGCCGAAGACATTATGGACCTTGGCGCCTATGAAACGATCCGCGCCGAAAAGCGGCAGGAAAATCTGGTCCGGAAACGTTTCCGGCGGCTTTCGGTCGGTCCCTATGTGACAGTGCATTTTGAAAATTGGGATACGATGTGGTGGCAGATCCATGAAATGCTGCGCATCGAAAAAGGCGGCGAGGAGCAGCTAAAGGACGAAATGGCCGCTTACAACCCGATGATCCCGAACGGCCGCGACCTGACTTGCACATTGATGTTCGAAATCGACGATCCGAAAATGCGCGCTCGTGTGCTGGGCCGGCTTGGCGGTATCGAAGATCATATTTATCTCAGCATCGATGGCGAGCGCGTAAACGCTCTGCCCGAGGGTGATGTCGAACGCAGCAACGTGGAAGGAAAGGCGTCGAGCGTACATTTCCTGCACTTCCCCTTCACCGACGCACAAATCGCGGCCTGGAAAAGCGAAAAGGGGCAGGCAATGTTCCACATCGATCATTCGAATTACGGGCATATCGCTATCATCGGACCGGAAATGCGCAGCGAATTGGCTCGGGATTTCTGAGGGAATCGTTGAACATCTCCCTCTTTCCCGTTCGGGTCGAGCGAATTCTGAAGGTTGCAGCCTGTTGAGTAATTGATAACTTTGTCAGACTAGGTCATGGTGGTCTTTGTATTGCGCTGCAATGCAAAGTCTTTTTGTATATGAGGAGCCTCTTGGGGGAGCAGGTCCGATGAATCAGATTGCATCCAGATCGCAGCTTCGCATGTCCTATCTGCGCTGGACTCTGTTCACCGTGCCATTGGTCCTGTTGCTGGGCATCGCTTTTGGCCGAATGTCGGGAAGCGGATATTTGAACCGTTGGTTCGCCGCGCTGGAAAAGCCGGATCTCATGCCTGCAGCCTGGGTTTTTGGCGTTGTTTGGCCGCTATTGTACCTGTTGCTTGGTCTTGCCCTGGCGATGCTGCTCCATGCCAGGGGCGCACGTTTTCGCTGGGGCGCAGTGGCTTCGTTCCTGCTTTTGCTGGCTCTCCTTTTCTCCTGGTCGCCCATATTCTTCGCCGCGCATCAAATTACTGCGGCACTATATTTGATCATCGCGATCTTCGGCCTTGGCATCGTGACAAGCCTGATCGTTCTTCGCGTCCGCCCTGCGGCGGCGGCGCTTATGGTGCCATTTCTTCTGTGGGTCGCCTTTGCCACCTACCTCAATTATGAGATTTGGCGGCTTAATCCTGATGCTGAAAGGCTTGTTGCACCGGCTGTGCATACCCAGATATAGGGCGCTTAGTTTCTCCAGCGCTTTGAGGCCGGACATGCAGACTGAAAATCGTTTTCTTGATGATCTTGCCAAGCTGATCAACGGCGCTGCCGGCACCTTGGCTGGAATGACCCGTGAGGCGGAAACGGCGGCGCGCGAGCGTGCGAAAGAGTGGATTGGCGGTCTCGATTTTGTGAGCCGCGACGAATTTGAAGCCGTCAAGGAAATGGCTGCCAAGGCAAGGGAAGAGGCGGATGCGCTGAAGGCGCGCCTTGACGCCCTTGAGGCGAAGGGCGGCCAGAAAAAATCTCCGTAAAAATAAGACTTAATAAACGCATCGCAGCAATGCCGCGTGAATGGCGGGACAAGTTGTCCACAGTCTTTCCACAGTTTCATTCACAGATCGCAGGGCTTGATCTGTGCACAGCCCCCCAAGACTGTTAATGTCGCCGATGGCGGGCAGGAAGAAAGATATGATGGAAGGCGATGAATTTGAGAGTGGGCGGGACGAAGCCGCACCGATTGACATGCTCGCCGCCTATTTCGAAGCCCATGGCTGGGCCTTCGAGCATGTAGGTGACGAAGAGATCGTCGCAACGACTCAAGGCAGTTGGGCGCAATATGAACTGCGGGCGATCTGGCGAGAACAGGATCAGGTGTTGCAGTTGCTCGCATTGCCCGACATTCGGGTGCCGGAAGAAAAGCGCGCAGCCATCTACGAAACGCTGGGTCTGATCAATGAGCAGCTTTGGCTGGGTCATTTCGAACTGTGGTCGAATAGCGGCCTGGTGCTGTTTCGCAATGGCGCGTTGCTCGGTTCCGGCGAAACGTTAAGCCTGGATCAGGCGCAAACGCTGGTGGAAACTGCTTTGGACGAGTGTGAGCGCTTCTATCCTGTGTTCCAATTTGTCCTTTGGGGCGGCAAGTCGCCACGCGACGCAATTTCGGCGTCTCTCATCGAAACCCGCGGCGAGGCCTGAACGGTTTGATGGCGGCGCAGATTTTTCCCGAAAGCCTGTTTCTTGTCGGCTGCGGCAACATGACGGGACAAATGCTTGCCCGATGGCTGGAATGCGGGCTCAATCCTGCCGACGTCGCGGTCTATCGGCCAAGCGGTCGAGCAGTGCCGGGAGGCGTCAGCGTAACGGACCGTTGGCCCGAAAAACTGCGCGATGGCACTGTGGTCTTACTGGGGATGAAGCCGTATCAGTTGGGCGAGGTGGCGTCCAAAATGGCCGCTATTGCTGGTAAAGATCTGCGACTGGTTTCCATCTTGGCTGGGGTCAAAACCAGCAGCCTGCGCAGCCATTTTTCCGCCTTTGCCGACGTGGTTCGGCTGATGCCCAACACGCCGGTGGGAGTGGGGCAGGGCGTTTGCGCCCTTTACGCCGACAGCCGCACCGGCCCGGCCGTCCGGAACCAGATCGAAGCGCTGATGCAGCCGCTGGGTTTGGCGGAGTGGATTGCCGATGAGGCGCAATTCAATCTGGTGACTGCGCTCACCGGCTGCGGCCCCGCTTATCTATTTCGTTTCATTGACGCTCTGGCGACGGCTGCCGCGCGGCTGGGTCTTTCCTCCGATCAGGCGGAGCGTCTGGCTTTGGCGACCGTCCGGGGCGGTGCCACACTCGCGGTTCAGGCCCACGAGACGCCTGCCATATTGGCGGACCGGGTGGCGAGCCCCGGCGGCATGACCCGTGAAGGCATGAACGTGCTGGACAGGGACGAACGGCTTTTGGCGTTGCTCACCGAAACGCTACGTGCAGCCCGCGACAGGGGTGAGGAGATGGCACGGGAGGCCGATGCCCGATAGGCGGCTTCCCCGCCTTCGCAGGAGCCCCGTTGTCCCTCAGCCTCCATCGGTATCTAGTGCATACCCCGCCGAACGC
Source organism: Rhizorhapis suberifaciens (assembly GCF_014200045.1). Lineage (GTDB taxonomy): Bacteria > Pseudomonadota > Alphaproteobacteria > Sphingomonadales > Sphingomonadaceae > Rhizorhapis > Rhizorhapis suberifaciens. Next base: position 30,479 of record NZ_JACHOV010000007.1, on the reverse strand, counting down.
ACCGTCCGGATAATGTCCCGCGCACCATCGACATTGATCGCTTTGCGCAGCCGCCGGATATGCACGTCCACCGTCCGCAGTTCGATATCGCTGTCCCGGCCCCAGACACTGTCCAGCAGCCGCTCGCGTGAGAATACCCAGCCGGGATGCTCCAGAAAATGCTTCAGCAGCCTGAATTCGGTGGGTCCGAGCGGAACCATGCTGCCGCCCCGGCGGACCTTATGCCCAACCGTATCCATTTCCAGGTCCGCAAAGCTTAACGTCTCACCCGCGAGCGCCGGGCGCACACGGCGCAGGACGGCCCCAACCCGCGCGACGAGTTCGCGCGGGGAGAAGGGCTTGGTGACATAATCGTCAGCGCCTGTTTCCAGGCCCCGGACCCGGTCCTCTTCCTCGCCGCGTGCCGTCAGCATGATGATGGGCACATTCGCCGTATCGTTCATCCGGCGCAGGCGGCGGCAAACCTCCAGGCCTGACAAGCTTTCCACCATCCAGTCGAGCAGCACGATATCCGGCGTGCTCTCTTGCGCCAGCAACAGGGCTTCTTCACCATCGACGGTATGGACGACCTCGAAGTCTTCCCTTTTGAAGTGCCATATCAACAGTTCCGCCAGCGCGGCGTCATCCTCGACCAGCAGCATTTTGGCCCGCGCCATATCGCTTATTCCTCGTGCGGTTCCGTTGGATGCTCGCCACGCTCGCGCTCTGGCAAATGCTGGCCGGTGGCGGCGAAATATACCATTTCGGCAATGTTTGTGGCGTGATCGCCTATGCGTTCGATATTCTTGGCGATGAAGAGGAGATGCGCGGATTGCGTGATGTGCCGCGGATTTTCCATCATATAGGTGACGAGTGTTCGGAAGATGCTGTTGTAAAAGTCATCGACCACCTTGTCCCGGCCGCAGACCGCCTCCGCCAAGCTGGCGTCGCGCGCGGCAAAGGCGTTCAGTACATCGTGCACCATCTCTCCTGCCACCTGCGCCATGGCAGGCAGCAATGTGCTGGGCTTGATGCTGCTGCTCTCGGCGATCAGCGGAACGCGCTTGGCGATGTTCTTGGCGTAGTCGCCGATCCGTTCGATCACGCCCACGATCTTCAGTGCGGCGACGACTTCGCGCAGATCGTCCGCCATCGGCGCGCGCAACGCGATCGTCTGCACCACCAGCTTCTCGATCTCGGCTTCCAGCTCGTCGATCTTATGATCATTTGCCACTACATGGGCGGCGAGTCCCAAATCCTTGCGGGTGAGCGCCGTTATCGACTCAGTGATCGCCGCCTCCGCCCTTCCGCCCATTTCGGAGATAAGGCCGCGAAGCCGATCGATATCTTCGTCAAAAGCCTTGAGCGTATGTTCGCTTCCAAGAGCCATGTGTCTTCCTCCTGTTAGCCTTAACCGTAACGGCCGGTGATATAATCCTTCGTCCGTTCCTGACGGGGATTGGTAAAAATGTCGGAGGTAACGCCATATTCCACCAGGGTTCCCAGGTGGAAGAAGGCGGTGCGCTGCGACACGCGGGCGGCCTGCTGCATATTGTGGGTCACGATCACGATGGCGTAGTTGCCCCGCAATTCGTGGATCAGCTCTTCGATTTTCGCCGTGGCGATGGGGTCGAGCGCCGAGCAGGGTTCGTCCATTAGAATGACTTCCGGCTCGACCGCGATGGCCCGGCCGATGCACAGCCGCTGCTGCTGGCCGCCGGAAAGTGCGGTGCCGCTGTCGTGCAGCCGGTCCTTCACCTCTTCCCACAGGCCCGCCCGGCGCAGCGAGCGTTCCACGATCACGTCCAGATCGGCCTTCGATCCCGCAAGTCCGTGAATACGCGGCCCGTAGGCTATATTCTCGTAGATCGATTTGGGGAAGGGATTGGGCTTTTGGAACACCATGCCGACGCGGGCGCGCAACTGTACCACGTCCATGCTGGAAGCGTAGATGTTCTCGCCGTCCAGAGTGATTTCGCCCTCCACCCGCGCATTGGCGACGGTGTCGTTCATGCGGTTGAGCGTCCGCAGGAAAGTCGACTTTCCGCAGCCCGACGGTCCGATGAAAGCGGTTACATTTTCCATGTCCACGTCAATGGACACGTTGTTGATCGCCTGTTTGTCGCCGTAAAAGACGTTTACGTCGCGGGCGGCCATTTTGGATGTCTGAAGCGTGGGCGCTTCCTTGGTTTGGATCATTGTGGTCATAGTTACCAGCGCTTCTCAAACTTGTTGCGGAGATAGATGGCGAGGCCGTTCATGGCGAGCAGGAAGGCCAGAAGGACGATGATGGCGGCCGATGTCTTTTCAACGAAACCTTTGCTGACCTCGTCCGACCAAAGGAAGATTTGGACCGGCAGGACCGTTGCCGGATCAGTTATTCCGCCCGGCGGAGTGGCGATGAAGGCGCGCATGCCGATCATCAAAAGCGGCGCGGTTTCGCCAAGCGCCCGGGCCATGCCGATAATCGTGCCGGTGAGAATGCCGGGCAGCGCCAGAGGCAGGACGTGGTGAAAGACCACCTGGACAGGCGAAGCGCCAATGCCTAGCGCCGCGTCGCGAATGGATGGCGGCACCGCCTTGATGGCATTGCGGCCAGCGATCACAATCACCGGCATGGTCATCAGCGCCAGCGTCAACCCGCCGACCAGCGCGGCAGAGCGCGGCAGGTGCATGATGTTGAGGAAAATGGCGAGGCCGAGCAAGCCAAAGATGATCGATGGCACCGCAGCCAGATTGTTGATCGACACTTCGATCAGATCGGTCCATCGGTTTCGCGGCGCATATTCTTCCAGATAAAGCGCCGACAGCACCCCGATCGGAAAGCTCAACACCAAGGTTACCACCATCGTCAACAAGGAGCCCTTAAATGCTCCCCATATGCCGACCTGCGTCGGATCGGTGGCATCGCTCTCTGTAAGAAAGCCGCCGTTGAAGCCCGTGGACACAAGTCCCTTGGCTTTCAGTTGGGCATAGGCGGCTTCAGCCTCTGAACTGGCTTCGCCCTTTGCGGCGAGATCGATCTGGGTGGATGCTGGGACGGAGATAGCGGTTTCCTGGGTCAATAAGGTCGGATCTGCCTTGATCGCGTCACGCAAAGTCAGCCAGCTATTGGGAGAAATGAGGTTTTCGCCGTCGGGACCCAGCGCTGCTTTCGCGGCCTCCGCGACCACGGCGGGAAGATTGGCGTTGGACAATATCATGTCCGCATTGCCGTCTTTCAGCATGGCGGGATCCACCATGACCGGCGCGGAGCGGAAATCGATTGGAAGGTCGACTGTCGTCTGCGTGAAGCCACGTGCGCCATTGCCGATCATGGTAATGAGCAGGAAAGCCAGGAAGCCTGCCGAGATCAAAATAGCCAGCAGGCCCAACAACTTGAACCGACGCTCCGCAGCATAGCGCTTGCCGATGCGCTGCTGCATCTGCTGCGTTTTCCAGTCGGTGGGAACGCGAGACGTCCCAACCAGGCCCAGGGAGGCGCGCTCCAATGCCATATCAGTCATAGGCCTCCCGGTATTTCTTGACGACGCGCAGAGCGACGATGTTGAGAAGCAAGGTGACGATGAACAGCACCAGGCCAAGCGCAAAGGCGGCGAGCGTCTTGGGGCTGTCGAATTCCTGATCGCCCGTCAGCAACTGCACGATCTGGGTCGTGACGGTGGTTACGCTGGCGAATGGGTTGGCGGTCATGTTGGCAGCAAGTCCTGCGGCCATGACCACGATCATGGTCTCTCCGATTGCACGGCTGACGGCCAGAAGCACGCCGCCAACGACGCCTGGAAGCGCGGCAGGAATCAGGACGCGTTTTATCGTCTCGCTGGTTGTCGCGCCCATGGCAAGGCTACCATCGCGCATCGATTGCGGTACAGCCGCGATACTGTCATCGGCCATGGAGCTGACGAAAGGAATGATCATCACGCCCATCACCAGGCCGGCAGCAAGCGCCGATTCCGACGAGGCGTTGCTGATGCCGATGGCGACGGCGAAGTCCCGTAGCGCTGGAGCCACGGTAAGAGCGGCGAAATAGCCGTAGACAACCGTAGGCACGCCGGCGAGTGTTTCGAGGATGGGCTTCATCCATTTTCGCACGGCAGGCTGGGCATATTGGGTGAGGTAAATGGCGCTCATCAGGCCCAGCGGAATGGCCACCAGCATCGCGATGATCGCGCCGATGAATATTGTGCCCCAGAAAAGCGGTATCGCTCCAAAGGCGTTCTCATGGCCAAAGCCTAGGGCAGCCGATTGCGGGCTCCAATTGGTGCCAAACAGAAAATTGAAAGGCGAAACCATGCTGAAGAAACGAGCGGATTCGAACAGCAGCGATGCGACAATGCCAACGGTCGTCACAATAGCAATCAGCGAAGCGAACAGCAGGGCCATCATGATCAGCCGCTCGACGCGGGTGCGTGCGCGGAAATCAGGGCGGATGCGCGTAAAGGAATAAGCTCCTCCCGCAAAAGCCAGTATCAGCGCCAAAAAAAGCCCTGCGGAATTATATCGAGTCTGGGTTTCGGCATAAAGCGGCACGAATTTCTGCGCGAGCGGATTGAAAGCAGCAGCCTGGCGGTTGTTGGCGATGTTGCGCGCTTCCGACAGGATTGCTCCCCTGGCGAAAGCATCTTCTGGTAGTTCAGCAGCAGTGGGACTGCTCAGCACTGCCTGCGTCACCAGGCCCGGCGACACATTGCTCCAGACGGCCAGAAACAGTAGAGCGGGCAGCGCGGTCCAAAGCGCCACATACCAGCCATGATAATTGGGTAAGCTGTGCAGTCTTTGGTTTCCGCCCGCGCGCAAGCGTGATGCCTTTGCGCGCGCGCTAAGCCAGGCGATGCCGCCAAGACCTACAATCAAGAACAAGATGGCAAGGCCATTCACGCCGCTTTACCCCTAGGCAAATACAAAACTCACTCTCGGTGCGCCTGCCCCTATGGGTGGGCAGGCGCACCGCGGGCGGATATTACTTCAGGTCCGCCCCTTCAAGGGTGGTCAGGTTTTTCGCAATTTCTGCATTAGCGCTCCGCACCGCGTCCGGCGCTGCAATAAGGCCGCGTTTCACCAGATAGCCGTCGGGCGCCCAGGCTTTGGCGAATTCTGCCATATATTCCTTTAGGCCTGGTATGGCAGTCACATGCGCTTTCTTCACATAGATATAAAGCGGCCGCGCACCCGGATATTTGCCGTCAGCGATGTTCTGGTAATTTGGCTCTATGTCGTTGAGCGGAATGCCGCGCACATTGTCGAGATTTTCTTCAAGGAAGCTGTAACCGAAGATGCCGACGGCATTGGGGTTCGCGCCAAGCTTCTGGACTATCAGATTGTCATTCTCACCCGAATCGACATATTTGCCGTCTTCGCGCACCTTGGTGCAGGTTTCCTTGTACTTGTCCTCATCGCTTTCCTTCAGTTTTTCCATGGCGGGGTCGCTCTTGCAGCCCTTTTCCATGATGAGCTCGGCAAAGGCGTCGCGGGTGCCGGAAGTGGAAGGGGGACCGAAGACCGAAATCGCGATCGCGGGCAGGGAGGGATCGACGTCGGACCATTTTTCGGCCTTCTGCTCCTTGCCATAGGGGGCGGCAGCCAGCGCTTCATAGATCTGCTTGGGCGTCAGTTTGAACTTGGGCCCTTTGGTGGCCTCCGCAAAGGCAAGCCCGTCAATTCCAACCTGAACCTCAATGATGTCCTTGACGCCGTTCTTCTGGCACATCTCGAACTCGGATGCCTTCATCCGGCGCGACGCATTTTCAATATCGGGATTACCCGCGCCGACGCCTGCGCAAAACAGCTTCATGCCTGCGCCCGTGCCGGTTGATTCGATGATCGGCGATTTCATGCCGGGATTATTGTTGACGAACTGTTCGGCAACCGCCGTCGCGAATGGAAAGACGGTCGACGAGCCTACGGCGCGGATCTGGTCGCGCGCCCCGCCGCCATTTCCCCCGCCTGCCTGATCCTGACAAGCCGCGAGCGCGAGCGCTGATACGGCCAGGAATGCGATGTTCTTGATCAATTATGCCTCCATGAAATCGGGCACCGCCCTTTATTTCGACGCCCGCTTCCCTGTGTAACGAACTTCAGATTCGGGTCACTAGTGGCGATTCATTGGGGCAATGTGACAATTGCGTTTCAGTTTGATGACAGTGCGCCGGTTTTAACGGCGCCGGCTGTTGGATCGGCCAGCGGCAAATGAATTGTTATGGTCGTTCCCTTGCCGAGCGTGCTGCTGATATCCATACGGCCGCGGTGGCGCTCAACGATGTGCTTGACGATAGCAAGGCCAAGGCCAGTGCCACCCAAGGCCCGGCTGCGCCCCGAATCCACGCGATAGAAACGCTCGGTAAGGCGCGGGATATGGTCCGGTTGAATGCCCTCGCCTTCATCGGTGACGGCCAAGGTGACCATAGCACCAGAGCCCCGGGCAAGAGCGATAATGATGGGCGTTTGTGGCCGGCCATATTTGGTCGAGTTGCTCACCAGATTGTGCAGCAATTGGGCAAGCTGCGCGCGATCGCCATTGATCAGTGGCAAACCGGACTCGATCTGGCTCTTTACATTCTGCCCGCGTTCGCCGCGATGTTCGTGGAAGAAGTTCTCCACCTCCTTGATGAGGCCCGCGAGGTCAACCGGGCTATCTGGCAGTTCATATTTTTCCGCTTCGATCCGGGACAGCGACATCAGGTCGTCGACCAGCCGTTGCATCCGTCTTGCCTCGTCGAACATGATCTTTAAAAAACGGTCTCTCGTTTCTTGATCGTTCCCGGCGTTGGGATCGCCTAAGGTCTCGATAAAACCCAATATCGTGGCCAGCGGCGTGCGCAGTTCATGGCTGGCGTTGGCGACGAAATCGACGCGCATGCGTTCGGCCGCGTGGCTGCCCGTCCGGTCGATAAGGTGCACCATGATCCGCCGTTTGGACAGGGGTACTGTGCGCATCTCCCAGCGCTGCTCCCGCTGACCCAGGCCCATCAGGCTTATTGGGCCGCCCGCAGCCGCGGCTTCGGCGTTGGTCAGCCGCTCGGCCGCCGCCGGATGTCGGATGGCGATACGCACGTCTTCACCCACGATATGCGAGCCCAGCAGCCGGAGCGCCGCCCGATTGGCCCTCGCAACCCTTTCGTTCGCCACAATCAACACCGGTTCTACAATGCCTTCTAGCGCTTCATCGAAGTCCGGATTGTTGAGCAGGTCGGTCGAACGCTCCGGTGGGGTGGGCGAAGGCACTGAGGCGTGTGGCTGTCGATCGATGACGATTGTCAGCGCGAAAATGCCGGCGACGACGGCGATCAACGCAGTCTGCCAGCTTCCCCCGAAGAGCAGCGATCCTGTCGCACCGATCAGGATGATGAACAGCGCAGCGGTGAATTGCAGGGTGGAAGTCCGATTCATGGTGCGGATTTAGAGGATTTCCGTTTCATCTGCGACATTTCTTGTTCAGCAATTTACCCTTCTGAAAGGCAAATCACGGAAAAGGCTTGCATGAAGGACATGGAAGCAAACCAATCTGAGCCGGAAAAGGCGTTTGAATTGGCCGCGCCTTCCCGTCGGCAGATGCTTGCCATGGGAGCTGTGGCGACTTCCGCGATCGTGTCGATCCGCCCGGCTCTTGCACAGACGGCCGCTTCAGTCATGAATTGCGAAATTCCAGTGCCTGACCTTGGACGGTCGGGGCAATATGTCGCGGCAGACGGCCAGCCTGTGTCTCCCGATACACCCGGCGCCTTTCCACCGGCAGGCCGCGCGTTCAAGGGTGAGGAGGTGAAGGCCGCGATGAATGGCGGCGCGCTTCCCGGCACCACCTATGAACAGAACCAGGCTTACATGAATTATATCCGCAGGCTGCAGACGGGGAATAGTGGTTTTACCTGCTATGCTTCTCTGCAGATGCCGCGCTGAACGCGCATGTCATGGAACATATCCGTTACAGGGCGAAAGATGCTGCGGACCTTGTCATCCGACCGCTCGATGAGCTGAGCCTTATTTATCATCGGCCGTCCGGCATCACGCATATAGTGGCTTCTCCCGTGCCTGAGATACTCGGCGCGATGAAGGATGATGACTTGGATCCGGGCGAACTGCTGGAGCGGCTATCGCAGCTTTATGAATTTGGAATGCACTCCGACCTCCCCGCAGTCATTCACGCAAGGCTGGAAGAATTGGCCAGCCTTGGGCTGATAGAGCGTTTGTGATGCATGGCTTTGCGATCCGCATCGGCCCGGCTTCCTTTCGCATCGGCTCTGAATGGAAACAGCCCATTGACCAGTTGCGCCAGCTTTATGCGGCTTATCCGCAGCCCGAGGACGGAATTGCTGATTTCACCGTTCGCCTTGAAGCGGCAAAGCTATGGCGTCGCTGGTTGCGGCCTGCAGTCAATATAGCAGGTGACTTCATGCTGCCCGATGCAGCGCCGCTGCCATTGGAGCAGGGGTTGTTGGCCGCTGAAATGGGAATGAACCTGCAGATGGCGCTGGGCTGGCGGCGGCATGTGCTGTTGCATGCCTCCTGCGCGGAGCGGGACGGACGGGCGCTGGTAATGACGGGCGCCTCGGGCTCGGGAAAATCGACATTGGCGGCAATGCTCGGCGAGCATGGCTGGCGGTTGATGGGCGATGAATTCGCGTTGCTCGATCTTGCAAGCGGCGAGATGTTCGCCTTCCCTCGATTGATCTCGCTGAAGAACGGCGCAATCCAGGTGATGCAGCAGATGGTGGTAGAGGAGCGCTTCGGCCCGCTTATGGCCGGTACGCCAAAGGGTGACATTCGGCATCTAAAGCCTCGTTCTGAGGCAGTCGAGCGGATGGGGGAGGGGACTGTTCCGGCCATGCTGCTCTTCCCGCGCTTTGGCCACGTTGCCGCGATCCGGCCAATGGCGAAAAGCGAAAGCTTCGTCCGTCTGACGCAGGCGTCGACCAACTATGTGGCGCTGGGTGAAGCTGGATTTGTTGCGCTGTCCCGCTTCGTCGACATGGTGCCCGCACATGCCATCGATTTTGCGTCGGGCAGCGACGCGCTGGATTTGGTGGAGCGGCTATGGACGGAAATCGCTTGAGCGCGCTTCTCCTTGTCCGCGCGCTTCGCGATCCGGCGTCTGTCCTTAGCCTTTCCGCTGGCGAGTGGAACGCAGTCATCGCTATAGCCAGAGCGGAACAGCTGATCGGGACGCTTGCCCATAGGCTTCAGGGGTTGGCGATGCCGCAGCCAGTCCAGCATATCATGGCCGATGCGCGGGAGCAGGCCGCATTGGGGAGGCGGCAAGCCCTGTGGGAAGCGGACCGTGCGCGCGTGGCGCTTGCCGGGCTGGACATACCCGTCATCTTGCTCAAAGGAACCGCCTATGTCGCCGCGGGGTTGGGAGCCGGTGTCGGACGTTCGATTGGCGATCTCGACATATTAGTACCCCGCGCGGCGCTTGGTGCGGTGGAAGAGGCGCTGCTGACCGCAGGCTGGGAGTGGGTGAAATCAAACACCTATGATCAGCAATATTATCGCCGATGGATGCACGAGCTTCCGCCCTTGATACACCGCGAACGCGACCGAATGATCGACGTGCATCACACGATTTTACCGATGACGGCGCGGCAGCGGCCCGATTTCATTGCGATGATAGCGGATCGGGTGGAATTGAATGATGGTCTTTGCGTCCTTTCGCCCGAAGATCGCGTGTTGCACTGCGTGGCCCATCTGCTCGCCGACGGAGATTTGGCGGGAGGCTTGAGAAACCTCTGGGACCTGCATTGTCTGCTTGAGGATTATGACGGCGATCAAGGCCGGCTGGGGACGAGAGCACAGTTGCATGGTCTTTCAGATCACCTTGCGCGCGGCCAGCGGCTGGTGAAGTTCCTGTTCGGTTCCGGCGCGCGGTTGGGATTTGCCGACCGCCTTTATGTTCGACGCCTGCTGGCGCGCGATGGCTGGGGACGGCAGAAACGCCCGCTGACCCTGCTTGCCTTCTATATTCGCTCTCACTGGTTGCGCATGCCGCCAATGATGCTGGCGCGTCATTTGTGGATCAAGTCTACCGCCGGGGCGTTGACCGGCCAGAGGAGATCGCGCGATGGCCATAAAGGATTCGGACCGAAGGAAGAAGCAGCGGCCTCAAAATAGGGAGGTCGAGAACGAAAATATGCGCAGGCCTGACAAGGAAGGGGAGCCTCCGCGGCCATCCACCGAACCTGCAGGCGCCAAAGAGTCGGCCCGCTCCGACGATTTGCTGAACGATGCAGGCTCCGGCGAACCGCTCCGTTAGTCTAATTGGGCAAATTACAGAGCTTTCATCACCACTTGCGCGCTCGCCATTCCGTTGGCGAGCGCGCCGGGTTTTTCGACCTGGACCTCGACCTCCAGCACCGGCGGATGATCGAGGCAGGCGAGGGCCAGGCGCTGTGCGAATGTCTCGATCAGGTCGATACGCTGCGTAGCAAGGGCTGAGGCATGCGCCACAATCACATTATAGTCTATCGTGTCTGCCAGCCGATCCGATTTCTGAGCCAGCACCTGCAGTGCCACATGGACGGTCAGCGCCTGCAGCCGGCCTATCTCATGGGCATAGACGCCGATATCCGCGGCAAGACGGATGTCCCGCACGATGATCTTTTGCGTCATTTCAATCCGCCGCGGCTCGACCGCTGCCGCTGGGCGGCGGTCGGCTGCTGCCTTCAATTGCAGGGGCAAGGCGGCTTAGTCCTTGAACACGACCGTGGTGCTGCCGTTCAGCAGCACCCGGTCCTGGGTGTGGAAATGAACGGCGGTGGCCAGTACGCGGCGTTCAATATCGCGGCCTTTCCTCACCAGATCGTCAGGGGAGTCGGCATGGCTGATTGGCTCCACATCCTGATGGATGATTGGGCCCTCGTCGAGATCACCCGTCACATAGTGCGCCGTGGCGCCAATCATCTTCACGCCCCGCGCATGCGCCTGATGATAGGGTTTTGCGCCCTTGAAGCCCGGCAGGAAGCTGTGGTGAATGTTGATGCATCGGCCTGACAGGAATGCGGCCAGGTCATCTGACAGGATTTGCATGTAGCGGGCAAGGATCACCAAATCCGCATCCGTCTCGTTCACCAACGCCTTGATCTGAGCTTCCTGCTGCGCCTTGGTTTCCTTGGTGATTGGCAGATAATGGTAAGGAATGTCGCCCATCAGTGACACGCTTAAGACCTCGCGCGGGTGATTGGATGCGATGCCGACGACGTCCATCTTCAATTCCCCGATCCGCACGCGGTAGAGCAGATCGCCCAAGCAGTGGTCGAATTTCGAAACCATCAGCAACACCTTCATGCGTTCATCAGTGCCCCGCATCTTCCACGTCATGTCGGCAGCATCTGCAATGGACGCAAACCGGTCCTTCAACGCCTCAAGATCCATGTCCGGCGCGATGACCTCAAATTGAATACGCATGAAGAACTTGTTGGTGTGGATGTCGTCGAATTGCTGCGAGTCCAGAATGTTGCATCCGTTTCGGGCCAGGAATCCTGCCACCTCCGCAACCAGACCGGGACGGTCCTCGCACGACAAAGTCAAAATGTGAGTTCTACGCATAGGGTGACCCCTTTCTTCCGTCATCTACCCAAAAAAAAGCGCGCGCTGATTCGGCGGCCCATATTTCGTTTGCCTAACATACAAATATCAGTATGCTTTGCATACACATTTTGCGCCGACCAGATTCGGCGCGGGTTCGTAACGTTCAAGTTTAAAATTGAAATGAGGTCGTATGGCAAATTCCAATCTAGAGCAGGTAATTGAAGCGGCGGGCAATCCTGTGGACATGCTGCGTAATTCGCAAATCGGAGCCTATGTATATCCGGTTGTCGCTCCGGAATTTCATAATTGGCGTTCTGAGCAGTGGGCATGGCAGCATAGCGCGGTCTTGTTCGATCAGTCGCACCATATGGTCGACCTCTATATTCGGGGTAAGGACGCGCTCAAGCTCATCTCTGACACTGCCATCAATTCGATGAAGGGCTTTGCGGTCAACAAGGCGAAGCAATATGTGCCGACCACACCCTACGGACATGTGATTGGTGATGGAATTCTATTTTACCTGGCAGAGCAGGAGTTCGTCTATGTCGGCCGCGCCCCGGCCGCGAATTGGCTGATGTTCCATGCCGAAACCGGCGGCTATGACGTGGAGATCGTCAAGGACGATCGTTCGCCCTCCCGCCCGATGGGCAAGCCAGTGCAGCGTATCAGCTGGCGCTTTCAAATTCAGGGGCCCAACGCTTGGGCGATCATTGAAAAGCTGAACGGCGGTCCGGTCGAACAGCTTAAATTCTTCAACATGGGCGAAATGAACATCGCTGGTCGTAAGGTCCGCACGTTGCGGCATGGCATGTCAGGCGCGCCTGGCCTTGAGATTTGGGGACCCTATGAGGAGCAGGATGAAATTCGTGCTGCCATCCTGGACGCCGGCAAGGAATTCGGCATCGTGCCTTGCGGCAGCCGGGCCTATCCTTCCAATACGCTGGAGTCCGGCTGGATACCTTCGCCATTGCCTGCGATTTACACCGGCGAAAAGCTGAAGAGCTACCGCGAATGGTTGGGTGCCGACAGCTATGAAGCGACGGGAGCTATTGGCGGCAGCTTCGTTTCCGGCAATATCGAGGACTATTATCTCAATCCTTGGGAATTGGGTTATGGACCGTTTGTCAAATTCGACCATGATTTTCACGGTCGCGATGTTCTGGAAGCCCTGAAGCCCGAAGAGCAGCGCAAGAAGGTGACGCTCGCCTGGAACGGTGAGGATATGGCGAAGATCTACGCATCTCTGTTCGATCCGGATGGCGAGAATTACAAGTTCTTCGACCTGCCGCTAGCGAACTATGCGTCCTCCAATTATGACAAGGTGGTGGATGCTGGCGGTCGCACCGTCGGCCTCTCGATGTTCACAGGCTACAGCTATAATGAAAAGACAGCGCTTTCGCTTGCCACGATAGACCATGAAATTCCGGTCGGCACCGAGTTGCGCGTTGTCTGGGGCGAACCTGATGGCGGTACCAGGAAGACCACCGTCGAACCGCATAAGCAGCTTGAGGTTCGCGCGGTGGTGAGCTCCGTGCCCTATTCCCGGGTTGCCCGCGAAACCTACCAACAAGGCTGGCGTACCGAACGCGCCGCCTGACCCAATGGAACCGGGCGCGCCGATGCTCGCCCGGTTCGGATCATGCTCGTCTAAACGAAAATCAATCTTGCGTGAAATGGACGGAGGAGCGCTAACGCAGCGCTTCTTCCGCTCCCTGCTGGGTGGAGGTAATTGTGAGCACATCTGTAGTGACGATCGTACCGGAAAATGCCTCCGCGATGCGGCTGATGGATGATTACTCCATCGAAATTACGGTCAAGGATGGGTCGGAGCTTGCAAAGGCCGCGCCGCTGATGGCGCCGAATACGCGCATTTCGGTGACCTTCCTCCCGAAGGAGGATTATCAGAAGCGCTTGGCGGCCGTGGCTGAGGTGCTGCGCCTTGGCCTGCGTCCTGTACCGCACATTTCGGCCCGGCGGATCAAATCGGAAGTCGAGCTGGAAACATATCTCTCTGAACTCGCCAAATTGGGAGCTAGTGAGGAACTCTTCATCGTGGCCGGTGATCCCGATGTACCGGACGGCCCTTTTGAGGACGCGCTCACGGTTATCCGCAGCGGCCTGTTACAGAAATACGGAGTCCGCCGGATTGGCATTGGCGGTTATCCCGAAGGTCATAGCAAGATCGGTGACGATCAGTTGTGGCAGGCGCTTCGCGACAAACATGCCGCGCTGACGGAGCAGGGCATTGGGGTTTCCATCCTGACGCAATTCGGTTTTAACACCGAACCGGTTTTCGCATGGCTGAAGCAGTTGCGCTCCGAAGGTATCGACGCCCCGGTCCGGCTTGGCGTGCCTGGTCCTGCAAGCGCGACCACCTTGCTGCGTTTCGCCGCCCGCTGTGGGGTTTCCGCCTCTAGCTCGGTATTGTCAAAATATGGTCTGTCGCTGACGAAGCTGATGCAACCGACCGGCCCCGACAAATATGTTCTGGCGTTGGCCAAAGGCATGCGCAGCGACATCTACGGCGATGTCGGCCTGCATTTTTATCCGTTCGGCGGCCTGATCGCGACTGCCGCCTGGATCAGAGCGTTTTCGGCCATCGGAGAGCTCTGATCAATCTCCATGATTGAGGGGCGAGATAATGGATCTCGCCATTGGCCTTCAGCTGAAAACCGGCGATAGCTTGCCGCGCCGGACGCGCTTTGCCTTGCCATTTGAGTTTGCGGCGCTGACCAGTGGTTTGCCGGCGGCTTCGGAAGGGGGTTTGATTGCCGCGGGTTTCCGCGTGGCTGTCGGTTTTTGGCTGTCGGCTGCTGATCTTTGTGCGGGTGCCGCAGACTTCGGTTTCGCGATTTTGGTTGCGTCCATGGGCTTGGACTTTGCCTTGCCGCGGCCGGGGGCGGATGCCTTAGACTTGGCGGCGGCGAGAGCCTGAATTTCGGGCCGCACCGGAACAGCGGTTTCAGGCATCTCGGCTTTGGCGGGCGCAGAACCGTTCCTGCGGCCCAGACCCATATTGTGGGCCACGTTGCGCCGGGTTTGCGAATAGGAAGGCGCGACCAGCGGATAATCGCCAGGAAGATTAAAGCGTTGGCGATACTCAGCCTCGGAAAGACCATGGGCCCGCAAGTGGCGTTTCAACGTCTTGAACTTCTGGCCGGTAATAAGCGAAAGGATGAAATCCGGATCGCGAATGGACTCCTCAATGCCGATCGCCGCCATCGGAACCAAGGGAGGCGGGGGCGCAAGCTCGACCGACAAGGCTTGGATCGTTTTTGCTGAGACCGGCGCTGGCACTTGGCTCGTGAGAGGCGCTGCGGGAGTGAGATCTGCTGCAAGCCCATTCTTTGCGCCGAAGCCGGAAACGGCGTTAAATACCTCTGTGAGCAGCGTCGGCAGTTCAGCTGCGGTGAGCTGGTGATTGTTCACAAAGGCTGTGACGAGTTCCATGGCAGCTCGCCGGGCGTCGAATTGTTCCATCCAGGTCGTTCCTTATGTTCCCTGCAGAATTGGAATGGGATGATCGAGCTGAATATTTCCCGCTCTACATGGCACCACCGATAACTAACAATTTCAATCATGAGTCAAGATGTGGCTCTTTCGGAGTCAGCAAGATTCGTAATTAAGTGCAGGGCGCCACAGGATCAGGGTGAATGCGCTGGCTCCTGGATATCTGGAAAAGGAACTCGACAGCTATTTTCTGGCGGAGTGATGCAGACAAGGCCATGATGCAGCGAATATCGCAGAGGCGGTTTGGATTTGACGGCGAAAGCTGGACTAAGCCGGGCGTTTGGGCGCGGGAAGACAGTTTGGTGTTGTCTCCCATCCCAGGGGTGAATAGCTCGGGAATAGGTTGCCCCAAATCATCATGTTATGGACGTGACTCAACTCGGGCCACTGCAGACCAAAGTCGACAATCCGTCGCAGATTATCCCATGAACTTTGCTGTTCCGCCATCTGCTATGCTTGGTAAATTCAGGCCGCGGTGGTCAAATCCTTGTAGCTGGCTTCGGTCTTTGCCTGGACTTCCTCGGCCGTCACGCCTGGCGCGAGATCGATTAGGCAAAAAGGCGACTGCCGGTTCTCGCGCTGGAAAATGGCCAAGTCGGTGATGATCATGT
Organism: Rhizorhapis suberifaciens; assembly: GCF_014200045.1. Taxonomy (GTDB): domain Bacteria; phylum Pseudomonadota; class Alphaproteobacteria; order Sphingomonadales; family Sphingomonadaceae; genus Rhizorhapis; species Rhizorhapis suberifaciens. The sequence goes on along the minus strand of NZ_JACHOV010000007.1, from coordinate 14,862 downwards.
CGACGACATTGGCTCCGGTCAGCGGCAATGTGCATTTGCTGCGGAACTTAGGCGTCCCGTTCTTGTCGACATGGTCCATCAGTACGATAATGCGCCGGACACCGGCGACCAGATCCATCGCGCCCCCCGGTCCCTTCACCAGCTTGCCGGGCACCATCCAATTTGCCAGGTCGCCATTCTCCGCGACTTCCATCGCACCTAGAACCGACAAATGAATATGACCGCCCCTGATCATGCCGAAGCTGTCCGATGAGGAGAAGTAGCTGGTGCGGTCCAGTTCAGTAATGGTCTGCTTGCCGGCATTGATAATGTCGGCGTCCACTTCCGCCTCGGTCGGGAAGGGGCCCAGACCCAATATTCCGTTCTCGGATTGCAAGGTCACGTCAACGCCTGGCGGAATATGATTGGCGACCAAGGTCGGAATGCCGATCCCAAGGTTCACATAAAAGCCGTCCTGAAGCTCGTGCGCCGCGCGGGCCGCCATTTCGTCACGCGTCCAAGGCATTAAGCGGCCTCCTTCCGAATGGTACGTTGTTCAATGCGCTTTTCATTGTGGGTCGCGACGATCAGCCGCTGGACGAAAACGCCCGGTGTATGGATGTGATCGGGTTCCAACTCGCCGGGTTCGACGATCTGTTCGACTTCGGCTACCGTCACGCGTCCACAGGTCGCGACCATAGGATTGAAATTGCGGGCCGACTTGCGAAAGACCAGATTACCATAAGGATCGCCTTTCCACGCCTTGACGATCGCGAGGTCGGCAATGATGCCCCTTTCGAGCACATAGGTCTCTCCGTCGAAAACCTTCGTTTCCTTGCCCTCGGCAATGTTCGTTCCCACGCCGGTGCGCGTGTAGAAGCCCGGAATGCCCGCGCCGCCCGCCCGCATGCGTTCCGCCAGCGTGCCTTGAGGACAGAATTCGATTTCCAATTCACCCGAAAGATATTGGCGTTCGAACTCCTTGTTCTCACCGACATAAGAGGAGATCATCTTTCGTATCTGCTTTGCGCGCAACAGCTTGCCAAGTCCGACATCATCGATGCCGGCATTGTTCGAGACCGCAGTAATACCGGTTATGCCGCTGGCGACCAGAGCGTCGATCAGGGTTTCGGGAATGCCGCACAGGCCAAATCCGCCCGCCGCGACCACCATGCCGTCACTCAACAGGCCATCGAGAGCGGAAGCGGCGTCCTCATAAATCTTTTGTACCATGATCAGCGCACCTTGCTTTCTCATCAAAGCCGCGGACGCCGTATGCGCCGCAACTTACCCGCGAGCAGTTATAGTTCGGCGTGCAAGCCGAAGTCTCTACCCACAGCAATCGCCCTTCACACATCGTGAAAAAAAATAAAAGGACGAATCTTCGCCCGAAGGCATCACCGGTGCCGATAGAGAGATCAAGGTGCTGGGACCATTTCGGATAAGCTGGACAATTTAACTGGGCGTTCTTCTCGTTTCGCCTTCCATTGAAGGAAATACGCCTTCAAAAGCGAAGGTGTCGATCGGGTTGCGACCGTTGGGGTGTTCCTTCGCCTGCTGTGAGGGGGATAAGGTGGACTTGTCTCCCATGCGTCCAACGGCCACCGCCGCTTCAACTCGATAACGGTCCGGCACCTTGAGGCGAATACGGGCTTTGTCCATATCGACGCCGGTCATGCCATGGGCGCAAAGTCCCATTCGGGTTGCTTGAAGGGCTAATATCGCCCAGGCCGCGCCGGTGTCGAAACTATGACTGTGAGACGGGGTAAGCTTATCCGATCCTGGCGCACTCATGAGCGTGTCGGAGAGGACGAAAATAAGTGCGGACGCATTCTGCACCCAGGCCGCGTTGAACGGCATGAGTATGTCCAGGAAATCTTGCCAGACCGCGCTGTCTCTATGGGTGTATACGAACCGCCAGGGTTGGTAATTGAAAGCTGATGGAGCCCAGCGAGCGGCATCGAAAAGCGTCAAAAGGTCGGTATCGTCTATCGCCGATCCATCGAATGCGCGGCGTGACCAGCGTTGCAGAAATAAGGGGTCGACGGGATATTGCGTGTCACGCGAGATATCAGTCACGGCTCAATCTCCAAAAAGGGCTGTCTTAGCGGCACTAGACCACTCCTCGTTCCGCTTAACATCGCTCATATACGGCGTCGACGTCATAAATCCCGCGATCTGGTGAACCCGGCGCTGAGTTGTGCGTCGGCGCACGGGCGGTTACGAGCTTGGTATCTTCCGCCAGTTTTTACGCTAAGGTGGGAAGAGTCATCAGGAAGCCTCACGTGACGATCAATCTTCCTATCGAACTGTTGCGCAGCCTCGTCGCTGTTGCGGATGCCGGAACGATGTCGCGTGCGGCACGTCAGATTTCCCTGACGCAGTCCGCGCTTAGCCTGCAAATGAAACGCCTTTGCGAGTTGACTCAGTTGCAAGTGTTCAACCGCCATTCGCGCGGCGTGACGCTCACGCCGGAAGGCAAGCAACTGCTTGCCTATGCCCGCGCCATCTTGGCTCTTAACGATCAAGCCGTTGCATCCTTCGCCGGGGAGACGCTAGCCGTGCCAGCGCGGATCGGCATGGTTCAGGATTTCGCGGATCAGTTGCTGGAAGGTGTCCTGACCCGCTTTGCCAGACTGCACCGGACGCCGCAGCTACAGGTGCGGATCGGTTATACATCCGAACTGCTGACCCTGCTGTCGGGCGGCGTGCTCGATATCGTAATCGGCCTTTCAGAGCCAGGCGATCCGGCGGCGGTCATCACGCCTAGAATGACTTGGCTGGGCCACGCCCGCCTGCTTGATGAACCGCGGCTGCCTTTGGCGCTGATGGAAGGGCCCTGCATGTTCAGGGATGCGGCATTACGAGCACTCGATGAAGGAGGCGTGCCATATGACATCATCCTTGAAACCGCCAGTATTTCAGTCCTTCGCGCCGCTCTGAATGCGGGACTGGCGATTTCCTGCCGAGCCGAAAATTTTGCCACAAGAGGCCTTCCCCTGCTCGAAATCGCAGGCGTGAGCTTGCCGCATGTCGCGGTCACCGTGCGGACTGCGACCGCCCTCGCGCAGCCCTTGCAACGGCTTGCAAGCTTTATGCGCGATGCGATATTGGCGGGGACCGAACCGATGTGGAAGTTGGAAGACGCGGCGTTCGCATCAGGATAGTGCGGGCTACGGCGATGCGCGAAGGTGCGTGATTGCCCCAGGACCTATGCTAAGGACGACCTTTTCGTTCAGATCACACGGAATCCGTGCGTGTCGTCAAGGCGAAGTTGCCTCACAAGGCCATATTCCCATTCTAGATAGGCCTCCATTGCGGCCCGAGGATTGTCAGTCCCTTCATATGGCCGACGATAACGTCCCTCCGGCCCACGCGCCGGCAGCGCAGGGCCAACGCCGGTTTCCAACTGTTCGGCGGGCCAGCCGTCCAAAACGAAAACCTCCCAGCCCATCTGCGCCAGCCAGGAAGCGCTCATATCCGCGCGCGGGCCAATATTATCGGCAAGGACGATACGGGCGCCACGCACTGGCGCGCTATGATCGGTTTCCTGCACTAATTGCCCGCCGGGTGCGTTGGCAAAGCCGGCAAGATGGCCTTGCGCAAATTCCTGCGGCGAACGGACGTCCAGGCAGTAGAGGGTTCGCGTCCCGTCAGCGCGCAATTGATCGAGTGCCTTCCCGTCGATATGCGGCACGCCGGCGCGATAGGCGACATCGCGCGCGCGCTTCCGCGCCTCCGCGATCCGGGCTGGATCAGGTTCGGTGAACATGCGTGTCTGACCATGTTCCAGCGTTTGGCCTGCAAGCGTCCAACCGATTGTGCCATTGCGCAGGGCGCATACTGGGTTGGGTATTCCCGCATTGATCAGGGATTGGGCTCCGATAAGGCTGCGCGTCCGCCCCGCGCAATTCACGACAATTTGCGTTGTGGGGTCGGGCGCCAGCGCTGAAGCTCTCAAGACCAGTTCTGCGCCCGGGACGCTGGTCGCGCCGGGAATGCTCATCGTATTGAACTCGTCGAAACGCCGCGCGTCAAGAATGACCATATTGGCTTCATTGGCGATCAGTTCTCCCACCTTCTCGGCGGGCAGGCTAGGCGTTTCGCGATAATGCTCCACAAGTTCGCCGAACGCCTTGCAATAGGAATTGACGTCCTCGAAGAGCTGATATCCCGCGTCCTTCCATCTTTTGAGGCCGCCGGCCAGAACATGGACATTGCTATAGCCAAGCCCTTCGAACATTTGCGCCGCCGGCTCTGTCCGCGTTCCATCCTCATCATAAAGTACGACAAGCGTAGCCAGCCGTGGGATGCGCGCTCTCGCCTCGATCTCGATCCGGTGCGGCGGCATCTGAGCCGCGAACAAGGGGTGCCCGGTAGCGAAGTCACATTCATCGCGCAGGTCTATGAGCGCTATTTCCTGCTTTAGAAGCAAATGCCGGCGGACATCTTCGGCTGAAATGGAATGTGTCATATGTCTTTCCAGATATTGGGCAGCATCGTGTTGGCATAGCCGGAGATGAAAGGCTTCTTGCGTCCCTCGCTATCAACCGCAAAGCGTGTCAGCCGCCCTATGTTCGCGCCATAGACGTGAATACTTATCGATGTCCGATCGGAGAAAGCGTTGCTCACCTTATGGATATCGCCGGCGGTAGAGGAAATGGGCTCTACGGCGCCGGGCACAAGACACCGGGGGGGACCCGAGATCTTGAAACCGCTGTTGCCGAAGACATAATCCTGAACGATTTCGGCTCCCCGCAGCATGCCTACCATGCCCCATACTCCGTGGTTGTGAATAGGCGTGGTCTGCCCGGGACCCCAAACGAACGCGACGACGGAAAAGCGTTCGGCGCTGTCGCAATGAAGCAGATATTGTTGATAACCGTCGACCGCCGGTTGTGCGTACGCATCGGGCAGCCAGCTGTCATTGTCGACGAGGGCGCTGAGCAAGGGCAAGGCAGCTGAGAGCAGGGCATCTTCTTCCGGCTGCTCCTCGATCAGCTTCGCCATGCTACTGACGAAGTCCCGCAATGGCCGAAGCCTGGCGCTTTCCTGGGCATCGGGCGTCATTATTTCGTGGTCCAATGCGGATGACGGCGCTGTGCGCCATGCTGTTGGTAGAGATGATCCATTTCAGTCCTAATCTGCAATTTGGGAACCGGCCGGTGTCGATCAATAGCTTCATCCGAAACTTTGCGGTGGGGTCGTGCGATCGTCGGCCAGTCGCCTATATTGTTTAAGTCCCCGAGATGAAATTGGCCGATGCAACCGCTATATAGCGCGCAGGGCATGGTTGTTCTTCGGCCCTAAACGAACTGCCACCAAGATTGAATTGAGTTTTCGTGGAAGTGTGAGTGGCGCAAATCTCGGTCGAACAAGCGATCTTCGCTTAATCATGCTCCGCTTTTCGGGCATTTCCAGATATCTAGGAGGTGGGCCAATGTTATTGTCACGGCGGGCGGCCTGGCCGCGACAGATTACTGGAAGGATTGGAAATTGGGAGATCGAATGAATGCGGAGTTGCTGCCAAGACCGCTAGGCGAGGCGGCGGATGAAGCGATTGCCGAACTTCGGGGCATATTCGGCACGCGCATTTCCTTTGCAGAGACAGTATGTGAGCAACATTCCGGCCTGGAGGGGCATCATCAAGGTGCCTGGCCCGAGGCGGTGGTATATGCTGAAACTACGCAGGATGTCGCGAAGCTCGCGGCTTGGTGCCATCAACGTCGGATTCCGCTGATCGCCCATGGGGCGGGGACCTCGCTGGAAGGCAACCTCGCTGCGGTCCGCGGCGGCATTGCGCTAGACTTGAGCGCGATGGCCAACATCGTCGAGGTGAACGCGGACAGCCTCTTTTGCACCGTGGAGGCTGGCGTGACGCGGGAAGCCCTGAATCAGGAGCTGCGTCATTCCGGGCTGTTTTTCCCCATTGATCCTGGAGCAAATGCAACGCTTGGCGGCATGTCGGCCACCCGCGCATCGGGGACGAACGCCGTGCGATATGGCACGATGCGCAACAATGTCCTGTCTTTGAAAGTCGTGCTAGCGGACGGAACGATCATCGACACCGGCACGCGTGCGCCCAAATCATCGGCCGGCTATGACCTGACTGCGCTGTTCGTCGGATCGGAAGGGACGCTCGGCATCATTACCGAGGTTACGGTGCGTCTCCATGGCTTGCCTGACATGGTGGTCGCCGGGACGTGCGCGTTTGAAAGCCTGGAGGGCGCAGTGCGCGCGGTCATAGCAGGCCTTCAGTGCGGCATTCCTTTTGCGCGTATCGAACTGCTCGATTCACGCCAGATCGCGGCTTGCAATGCCTATAGCGGACTTGATCTGGTTGAGCTGCCGACATTATTCTTCGAATTTCACGGGACCCAGCAAAGCATCTCCGAACAGGTGGAACTGTTTAAAGCCATAGGCGAAGAACATGGCGTTAGCAGCCTGGATGTCGCGGACCGTGCAGAGGACCGTTCCAAGCTATGGAAAGCGCGCCACACCGCCTATTTCGCTACCAAGGCGATGGTGCCCAATGCCAAGATGTGGTCAACCGATGTGTGTGTACCGATTGGCAAACTGGCCGAAAGCATATTGGAAACTCAGGCGGATCTGGCCCGATTGGGAGTGCTGGCGACCATTGTCGGACATGTCGGAGACGGCAATTATCATGTGCTGTTTCCGATCGACGAGGCCGATCCAGAGGCCTTTGGCAAGGCCAGGACTGTCAATGACCGGATGGTGGAACGGGCGATCGCTCTGGGCGGCACCTGCACGGGTGAGCATGGTATCGGCCTTGGCAAGCGCACAGCGCTCGTGCTCGAACATGGGTCGGCGGCCGTCAGCCTGATGGCCTCGATCAAAAAGGTGATGGATCCCCATTCCGTTCTCAACCCCGGCAAAATCTTTCCCGACTGACTTCCTTCGAAGATCGTTTCACGACGCTCAAAAAAATTCGTCAGCGAATTTTCTCATGGCATCGAGCCCTTCTTCGACGGAATGGAATTTTGGGCTATAAATGAGTTCATCAATGCCCAGTGCCTCGTATTCGGAAAGTCTTTCTTTTTCTGCTTGAACCAGTCCAATATCCGTGGCCCCAAGCTGCTTGTACAGGCTCGACATTTCGCGATGATTGTCTGTCATATGCTGGGAGAGGACTTCCAAAATGTGACTTAACTCAGCTAAATTCTTCCAGTTGATGTAAAACCCGTCGCCATATTTGGCAACGCGCCTGAGAGCGGGCGGCGTTTCTCCTCCGATAATGATCGGGGGGTGGGGCCTTTGCGCTGGAAGCGGATTGAGGCGTCCGCCCGCAAAGTCGACAAATTCGCCGCGATAGGCTTCGCCGCTCCCAGAAAACAGGAGCTTCATGACTTCGAGATACTCGTCGGCGCGCTGAGCACGCTCACCGAACGGAACACCGATCGCTTCAAATTCTTCGCGCATCCAGCCGATCCCCGCGCCGTAGAAAAAGCGGCCGTTGCTCATGAAATCGAGGGTGGCGATAGCCTGTGCCTGTTGAATGGGCGGGCGGTAAGCAACGACCGCGATACCAGTGCCTAACCGGATATTCTTCGTCGCACCTGCAAGGGCTGCTAGCAATACGAATGGATCATACCAAGGCATTCCAGAGTCGAATATGCCCGCCGGATATTTAGAATCATCTAAGTATGTCGGTATGAATATATGGTCACCCACCAGGATCGAATGATAACCGATTTTTTCGGCCTCTTGCGCAAAACCAACAACTTCATTGGCGCTGGGCGAGCGACCGAGCAGTGAACTGCAACTGATACCAAACTTCATCCGATATACCTCAGCAATTATACTTTCCGCAGCGAAGCAGCGCGCCAGCTTCTAACCGGTATTTGTACTATCTCTCATGCCAACAATGAATTCTTTGACATAAGGAGCTAGATCATCGCCGGCGAAGGTGCAGTAATATGTTCCGTATCCATCTCTTTCGACAACCTTCGCGTGCGGCAACGCCTTCTTTGCCCTCTCATGCCAGAAGAAGACAAGATCGCGCCGGCCACATATGAGAAGAATTGGACAAGACACCTTGCTGAGAACATCGGGCATATTGTGCCGGAACACGGCGCGATAGCCCCAGTGCCACTCGGTGCCGGCGGTCAATGTATCGATCAACTCACGATGATAGATCTCGGCCGGCACCGGATAGAAAGGTTCATCCGGTTCGACCGGAGCGGAGGTGTCGCAATCCTTCACCACTCGGGTCCATGCCGTTATGGCTTGTGACCCCCGTATGTCTGGCGGGTTGTCATATATATATTTGCTGTTGCGCTCACTCTCTTCCATGGTGGGATAGGTGACGCCCGCGAGCATGATACTGGCAACCCTTTGCGGGTAAGTTGCCGCGAGTTGCGCAGAAACATTCGTGCCGCCATGATGTCCGAAGCAGTGGAATTTTTCGATGCCCAGATTGTCGATCGCTTCGATCAGAACGTCCGCGACATACTCGTAGGACGGCTCGGCGGTAGGCATGAAGCTCTGTCCATAATGGGGAAGGTCGAAGGCATACATTGGGCAAAAGCCGTCGAGATGGGTCATCAGGCTTTCGAATGATGCCGATGAGCTGGCGGTCATGTGAAAGAAAAGGATTGGAAGTCCTTGTCCTCCTGGGCAGTATCGATAGTGTATCTGCCCATCTTTGGTGTCGACATAACCTTTCTTGATAGACAATTTATCCTCCCTGCACCTCGTTATACCTTGTTACCCGTTGTCCGTAATCCCGTCTGTACATTAAGCTTAATGGTTCCGCCGATCAGCGGCAAAGCGGCGCTATGATGCGGTGGAGAGAATCTCAGGTGGGAAAGATGTCCGCAGCATTCTTTTGTGGATCAGCCAACGGCCGTCCTCCCGTCTGAATTCGTCCTCATATTTCACCTGATATCGAGCGCGATCTCCGGCTTTGGACATTGATTCGACAATTGCGAAAGACGTGCTGCGAGCCGAATCGCCATTGATTTCCCAAATGATCTGATTGCTCATGAGATGGACGAGGTGAAGCACCCGCTCAGAGATTGCCTGGCCATAAGCGTGGATCGCGTCATGACCAGCATAGCATCCCTTTCCAAATTCGCTTTCATCAAGCGTTCCATCAGCTGTGAACAACGCTACCCACTCGGGAATCTCGAAATTATCCACGAAGTACGCGTAACGATGGACCACTTCCTGGATCTCGAGGCGATCTTCCAAATTCATAGTATTTCTCCTTTGTTCTGGCGTCAGGTCCTTCGAAAGCGGACACTAGGAAATGAAGTCAGCTGCCATTGCCTTTTCATCGCGAAACTCATCACCAATGATTTTCCACGCCGCGAAAATGCGCGGTTCATGGCCGGAGGCGATCAGCGTTTGAACTAACCAAACAGCGCATTAAGCCGGATTCACCTAGAAGTGAGCATCGCCAGTAGCTATTAGCATTTAGATACTAATGAACGAGTTGGTGTCAAGCGCCAGATGCCGTGTGGAACCGCCGTCAGGTGAGCGCCAGGTGCGTTTCGTCTCGATAAAAAAGGGCCTTCCGGTCGAGTTGACAAGAGGGTGTGGTCCAGCTTAGCTGAGTAGTAGAAGAATACTAGATATGTACGATCAAGTGCGGCTGCACGATGCGTGATTCCATCATGGTTATTTTGTGGCGCGTGCGTAAGCGTTGGTGCTCGCTCGCAGAGGGAAGAGGATAAACGGGATGCGGGATCTAGAGGGCAAATCCGTCCTGGTGACCGGCGGAACCCGCGGTATTGGCAAGGCAGTGGCGCTTGCCTTGGCTGCCAGCGGCGCAAATGTCGCTATCAGCTATCGGGCATCTGCTGCGGCAGCCAGTGATGTCGTTGATCAGATTGAAAAACATGGGGTGCGGGGCATAGCGCTCCAGTCCGACCAGGCAGATGTCAATGCGGCCTCGATCCTGGTCCAGGCCGTGGTAGAAGCGTTCGGCAAGCTGGACATCCTGGTCAATAATGCGGGCATCGCTCATCTCCAGCGTCTCGGTGAAGGCGGTGACTGGGTCGAGGCGGACAGACTGTGGGCAGTGAACACCCTGGGCGTTGTCGCCACGATCCGCGCAGCGGCAAATGTGATGGCTGATGAGGGGCGCATCATCACGATCGGCTCCGTCAGCGGCAGTAAAGCGGGCATGGCGGGAGCGGCGGATTATTGCGGTTCCAAGGCGGCGGTTGCTGGCTACACCCGGGCAGCCGCGCATGATCTTGCTCCAAAAAAGATCACCGTCAACGTGATCGAATCCGGCATGATGAGCAGCGATATGGCTTTGGGCATGCCGGAAGCCGATAAGATCAGGATCAGTTCGGGAATTCCGCTGCGTCGCTTTGGCGATCTTGACGAGATCGCAGCACTCGTTCGTTTCCTGGCGAGTCCGGCTGCGGCCTACATTTCGGGCGCAACGCTGACGATCGATGGGGGTTTCTCCGCGTGATGGCTCTTTTTCGAGCAGCACGTCACTCCACGGCGGGACGCCAACTCTCCCCGTTTTGTACAAGCGGCGGTTGGAGAAGGCCACATTGCGGGCGCAAAAACCTAAATCCGCTTGTTCGGTGCCTATGATCGGGCGGCTCGTTCAAAGGAAAGCTATATGATGGCGCCTATTGCCCGAGGTTCCTGTTATTATAGCGGTGTGGTTGAAGCTAATATCGACGCGCTCTGGGATGTATTCATGGACTGGGGCGATATCTCCTGGATCGATAATGAGAAAATCGGTGGGCCGGTTCTCGCCAAGTCGACGCTGGAGGGCGAGGTTGATGCGATCCCACGGACGCACAACTTTCATGGAGCGGCCACCGGCCGCTTTGCACGCCGCGACTTGCCAACAACTGGTGAGAGGACAACGCCTGCCAAATTGAGGACGTCCCGCATTTATCATTATAAGGCGGGGCAACATGCATCATGGACGAATGTAAAGGAAATTATATGAATGCCTATATCGTGTCCGCTGTTCGGACTGCTGGCGGCCGGCGTAACGGACGTCTTTCGGGCCGACATCCTGTTGAACTTGCCGCGGAGGTCCTGAACGCCGTCGTTGCCAAATCTGCGGTGCCGGCAGAAGCGGTCGATGACGTCATCATGGGCTGCGTCAGCCAGGTGGGGGAGCAGTCACGCCAGATCGCGCGCTTCGCGGTACTCGCCTCCAATTTGCCCGAATCGGTGCCCTCGGTCACTATCGACCGGCAATGCGGATCATCCCAACAAGCCGTTCAGTTCGCCGCGCAGGCGATCATGTCCGGCACGCAGGACATAGTGATTGCGGCGGGCGTCGAGAGCATGAGCCGTGTCCCGCTTGGCTCTGCGACCACGCAGGGCGCGACGCCGATGATCCAGTCCATTCGCGATCGTTATGGCGTTAAGGACTTCAGTCAGTTTGCCGGCGCAGAGATGATCGCGAAGAAGTGGGGCTTCACCCGCGACGATCTGGATGCTTTCGGGCTTGAAAGCCATCGCCGCGCAATCGCTGCGACCAACGCCGGCGCGTTCGATGCCGAAATCGTGCCGATCGCCATCGCCCTTGCTGATGGGACGACCGACATTCACGTGAAGGATGAAGGGATCCGCTGGGATGCTTCGCCAGAGGGCATGGCAGGGGTCAAGCCCGTCATGGAAGGCGGGCTCATCACCGCAGCTACTTCCTCCCAGATCACGGACGGCGCAGCAGCCGTCATGATCGTGTCGGAAAAGGCGTTGAAGGAATATGGGTTGACACCGATCGCTCGGATCGCGAGCTTCACCGTCACCGCAGGCGATCCCATCCTGATGCTGGAGGAACCGCTCTATGCCACGGACAAGGCGCTGAAGCGGGCGGGCATGACGATCGGGGACATCGATTTGTTCGAAGTGAACGAGGCGTTTGCCCCGGTTCCGCTGGCTTGGCTGAAACATACCGGTGCCGATCCGCTCAAGATGAACGTCAACGGCGGCGCGATCTCGCTCGGCCATCCGGTCGGTGCTTCAGGCGCAAAATTGATGGCTACTTTGGTGCATGCACTGCGCGCGCGTGGGGCCAAATACGGCCTCCAGACGATGTGCGAGGGCGGCGGTCAGGCGAACGTCACCATTGTCGAGGCGTTGTAAAAATAGGGCTGATGCTCACGGTGCCGATAGGACACCGTGAGCATGGCCAGTTCAACGCGAACTGAAGGAAAGATCCCTAAAAGACATATTCCAGGCGGAGTCCATAGGTGCGAGCCCTTGCCGCATTATGGTTGATGCAAATGAGGGAGCCTATATGCTGATGGGCGAGGAGGTGGCGGCCCCCACCTCCTCGCCACGCCAGCGCCAATCCTTCCGCCATCAAGTAGCTATCGCAACTGCCTCGGCAATGCATCTCGCTCCTCAAGCGGAGCCGGCCCGGTTGCGTGCGACCATGTCGTCATGCGTAGCTTGGCCCGAAGCTTCTCAGCCCTCATGCCGTTCGATCTGCACCGGCACTGAGCTTTGCCTGGGCATGAAGTTGATTGTTTCCAGATCGGCATCCAATGAGACCAGGCGACCGGAGAACGCATCGGGGTCCTGTTCGCCAGGCAGATTTGGATCTCCCCAGCCGTGGCACATGGAGATCACCCCTGGCTGCAGCCCTGAATCCTTGCGTGCGCGGCCGATAACGGCGGCTCCCGTCCGCGACGTCAACTTGACCATGCCGCCTTCCGTCAGATCGAGCTGCGCCATATCCTCCTCGTTCATAAAGACAGGATTGGTCGGATAGCGGCGGCGTGTCTGCGCCGCATTGGTATAGGCGCTGTTCATTACCTCGATCAGCCGCCGCGGGATCAGGCGATAGGGGTAGCCGGGGACGATGTCCTCCGTCTGCCGGAGGCTCCTGATTTCCTCGTCTACGTCTGGCGGGCACAGATCGAGTCTGGCGCCATCGTCTTCACGCGACGGCTCGATGATCGCCTCGACATTTTTGAAATTAATACCCCCGGGATGTGCTCTGAGCTCGTCGTAATTGCTTCGTCCGGAATCGGCCAGCCAGCGGACGAGATCCTCGCTCCTCATATCATTCGTGATGGCCAGCTCCGGGCCTGGAATATCGCGGTGGGCAACGCCGAACATGGGCCGCCGCATGTGAAGCGACTTGTTCATTCTGCGCGCCATGCCTTGGAAGAACTCCCAATCCTCGATCACGCCCTCCGGTCGCGCCATGAAGGGCTCGGCGATCTGGGCGAAGGTCGTTGGCAACATGTAATCGAGCGCCAGATTGAAGTCGTGATGCTCGTAATGGCCGCTGGTGGCTATTTGATAATCGGCAAGGCGGCCAGTTGCCGTTTCCCGCACATCCACCGACACAAGGAGATCAAGCTCTTGCAGGATCGGAATCGTTCGGTTGGGTTCTGGCAGCGCCTTTACCAGATTACCGCCGACATGAATGAGCGCGCGGATTTTGCCTTTGGCATTCCCCTTGATTTCTGAAGGCAGCAGCGACGTGGGATATTCACCGCCTATGGGACCGGTATTCACAGTGCGAAGCTTGGGTCCCAAGTCCCAGCTCCGACGCGGCGGCATAACCGCTTCCCGCACCTCCGAACCTTTGGCGGCACCCACAGCAGGCGGGGCCCCATAATAACCCATATTGCGGATTCGGTCTCCGGCGGACCGGTAGCCGCCACATATTGCTGTGAACGCTTCGATCAGATGTTCTGAGAGATTGGAGTTGAGCGCCATGTTCGGACCGGTTCCGGACATTGCAGATTTCTTGCTTGCGCTCGCAAACATGCGGGCGGCCTGATGGAGCGTGTCGGCATCGATGCCGGTTCGTTGGGCCACATGGTCGGGGGTGAACGCATCAACGGCGGCGCGCAGCCGATCGAGCGAGGTCGTGAACCGCGCACAAAATCCACTGTCCGCTAACCCTTCCTCAAGTACAATGCGGATAAGGCCCGCGAACAGCGCGGCGTCCTGTCCGGGGCGCACCGGTAAATAGAGATCCGCCAACCGTGCCAGTTCGGTCCTACGCGGATCCACGACGATAAATTTGGTCCCGGATTTCTGCGCCTCACGTAAATGTTTGATGGGGTTGGGAGAGGGCAGGCCATAGCAGGCATGGGACGCTGCCGGATTGGAGCCGATAACCATCATCACGTCGGCCTCGGGCACCTTGTGCTTGCCGGTTAGGAACACTCCCATGCGGCCTGCGGTCACCCACTTGGCGGATTGGTCCACCGTCATGCTGGAAAAGATATAGGGCGATCCGAGCGCATCCATCCATGCCTTCGCCGCGGGTACGCTCAGTACGTTGCAATTTGCTCCGGTGCCATAATAGAGCGCGACCGACTCGACACCATGCTCTGCGATGATCTTGCCGAGCTTCTCATGGATCTCGTCCATTGCGGTTTCAGCATCAATGGCATCGAATGTCCCGTCCGCATTTCGTCGCAGGCTGCTCAGCAGGCGGTCCTCGCCATTATGGAAGTCGCGGGTGGCCATGCCCTTGATGCAGAAATAGCCCTCGGAGACTGGATGATTCCGGTCGCCCCGGATGTTGGTGATGCGCCCATCCTCTTTCGTGACCTCAAGGCCGCACATTGCCGCGCAATTTCGGCAGTAGGTGATATGAGTCGTCATCTCGGCTTCTCCTATTTTCCAGGATGGCGCGGAATCGTCCCCCGGACTTTGTTAATCATATCAGAACGGACTTTGGCAGGGTTCCACGAACAGGGCGCGTGCCTCTGCGCACAGGCGATCGCCATCGTGCAGCGTGCCGTTAACATAGGCCTTGCGGCCATCGACTCCGTTTTCTGCGGCGCGCTGTCGGATTTCCGCCGTATCGATGCTGGCGCTCATTGTCTAATCTCTAAATTGTTAGGCATCGCTTAGAATTCCCTTGGGCCTGCGGTTGTTGAGACGCCATCACCTTAA
>NZ_JACHOV010000006.1 GCF_014200045.1 Rhizorhapis suberifaciens | reverse complement strand
CACAAAGCCAAGGGGAATGTTGCGCCCGTCCCATACCCAAGTCAACAAGAAAAGAATGATCATTCACTCTTACATTCATGCCCTTAATTCGCTATCGGTTGGAACAATCAGGGGCGTGTTTCGAACGATAGCACAGAAAGGCGATGATGGCACGATCAGCAGCAGCAACGTCGCGACAGGAAGAACGCACGGAGCGACGGCAGGCCCAGATTTTAAAAGCGGCCCGCGCTTGCGTTCGTGCCGAGGGGTTTCACGCGGCAAGCATGAGCCGCATCGCTGCTGAAGCGGAAATGAGCGTTGGCCATATCTACCAATATTTCGAGAACAAGGAGGCGATCATGATCGCGCTCAGCGAGCGCGATTTCGAGGATTTCATGCTGCACATAACGCAACTGGGCGATTATGCGGGTCTCGGGGTCCCCACGATCATCGACGCGTTCCTAAACAAGATCATGTGGCTGCTCGACCATGATCGCGCGGCGCTCGCGTTGGAAGTCCTGGCCGAGGCGGGACGCAATCCCAAGGTTGCAGAATTGGTCTTGCGTGCAGATCGGCGTTTCCGCGAGGAAAGCCGCAAGATTATGGAAACGGTGCTGGAGGGGCTGGATCCGAAGGAAGTCGACGCACGTGTCGAAATGCTGCTTGTGATGGCGCGCGCGCTACTGATTCATGCGGGTACTCATCCGGTCAGCGATCGCAAGGTCCTCGCCGCCGGGTTCGAACTGGCGCTTGGCGGCGTGTTGTCGCCGCCGCTGCATTTTAGGAATGCGCTAGGGTGAAGCCTTTCGGGGCCAAGATCTCCGAATAAGGAGCCTGCGCTGCACGGCTTCCGCCTTCGCGCCTTCAGGCCAGGGATGGTGAGCAGGTTCAGCGGTCGGAGCATGAAATCAAGTCGATAAGTGCCGACACAATTTGCGATACCCGCGATGTCCGGTGCCACCGCCCCGTTGCTTTCCGAAAGCCGAGAAGGAATATCCCGTAAGCTCTTGGCTGGGTGATCCTCTCATTCTAAAAGCGAGGCATGACCGCGGCGCAATCTTTACTGGAACGATGGCGTCTATATCTGGCACAAGACCGGCGCCGATCGCCGCACACAGTGCGCGCTTATGTTGCGGCCGCCGAGCGGCTGTTGAATTTTCTTCAGGACCATCATGGTACGGCGGTCACTGGGCAAGTTTTAGCATCGCTCACACCCGCTGACCTACGCGCCTTTCTGGCTCATCGGCGAACGGATGGTCTGGGCAATGCTTCTGCGGCGCGCGAACTGTCAGCGGTGCGGGGCTTTCTGAAATTTGCAGGAGGGACTGAGGCTCATGTCCCTGCGATAAAAGGACCGAGGGTGAAGCCCGGAGTGCCGCGTCCAATCTCGCCCGACGAAGCCATCGCCCTAGCCGAAGACATTAGTGAGCAGCGTAGCGAAGGATGGATTGGCGCACGGGATTGGGCGGTATTACTGCTGCTATATGGCGCTGGGCTTCGCATCAGTGAGGCTTTGGGTCTGGCGGGTAATATATTGCCGCTGGGCGAGACCCTTCGAGTGACCGGTAAGCGCGGAAAGACCCGGATCGTCCCCCTGCTGCCGCAAGTGCGAGACGCGATCGAGGCTTATTTATCGGTTTGTCCTTGGAAGGCGATCCTCGATGAGCCCATTTTCCGGGGAAAGCAGGGTGGCCCCCTCTCCCCTGCACTCATTCGCCGTGCTGTACAGGGCGCGCGACGACGTCTGGGTCTTTCGGAGCGGACCACGCCGCACGCCCTGCGGCATAGCTTTGCGACGCACCTTCTGGGCCGAGGCGCGGACTTACGATCCTTACAGGAGTTGCTGGGTCACGCGAGTTTAAGCTCGACCCAGATTTATACGCAGGTGGACGCGGCGCACTTGCTGGACGTATACAGAAATGCACATCCAAGGGCCTGAAGCCAAACCCGGGCGGTAAATGGGTGCCATTTCTAACGCGGCCCTTTCAGTCGACGCTCTATGGCATCCCAGATCATTCCGCCTGTGTCGGTGCCATTGAACTTGTCGATCGCCACTATCCCGGTTGGCGACGTCACATTGATTTCCGTGAGCCACTTGCCGCCGATCACGTCAATTCCGACAAAAAGCAGCCCCCGCTTTTTCAGTTGGGGTTTCAGCGCCTCGCAAATTTCCAGCTCGCTGGCGGTCAATTCGGTTTTCTCCGCATACCCCCCTGCCGCAAGGTTCGACCGGATCTCACCTTTTCCGGGCAACCTGTTGATGGCGCCGGCTACTTCTCCATCGACCAGCACGATCCGCTTATCCCCGCCGGACACCTCCTTGATAAAGGCTTGAACCATGAAGGGTTCCACCCAGACCTGTCCGAATAATTCGGTTAGAGCGGCAAGGTTGGCTCCATCGGCCCCGATGCGGAAAACGGCGCTGCCGGCATTCCCATGCAAGGGTTTCACGACGATGTCGCCATGCTCGGCCTGGAACGCTCGCACTTCTTCCAGGCTGCGGGTGATGAGCGTCGGCGGCATGAAACGGGCATAGTCCAGAACAAACACTTTTTCTGGCGCGTTGCGGACTGAAACCGGGTTATTCACTACCAGGGTTTCGTCCATGATGCGTTCCAGCAGGTGGGTCGCGGTGATATATCCAAGATCGAAGGGAGGATCCTGACGCATCAAAACGACGTCGGCTTCACGGCCCAAGTCCAGCTTTACGCCTTTCCCGAAGCTGAAATGCTCGCCTTCAATCGCCTGTACCCTCACCGGATAAGCTTTCGCCCAAACCCTGCCGTCGCGGTAATTAAGATCGGGCGCCTGATAATGAAACAGCTCATGCCCCCGCCTTTGCGCCGCCAACATCAGGTGAAAGGTGGAATCGCCACCAATTTTGATAGAGTGCATCGGATCCATCTGCACGGCGACTTTCAGCGTCATTTTTTATTCCTTGTCGAGTTCCAATGGACTTAACCACCATGCCAGACATTGATCAGATGGCGCGGCAATTGGCGCGGCGCAAGCAGCATTACGTCAATCCGCACATCATCGCCGTTCCGAACATAGCGAGGGGCCAGCATGCGTGCTGCCGCCGCGACACGCCCTAAACGACGCTCGTCGATGGCGAAGTCAAGTTCTGCCAGCGTGCCGCGCGCTTTCACTTCAACGAAAGCGACTATCCGGCCGCGCCGAGCGATCAGGTCCACCTCGCCCATGCGGGTACGCACACGTCGCGCCAATATGCGCCAGCCCTTCATACGCAGCCACCATGCGCAAAGCGTCTCTGCGCGACGGCCACGCGCTTCAGCCTGCTGACGCTTCATCCGCCTTCCTTCAACTCCAGTGCGCGCGCATAAAGCGTCCGCCGATCAAGTCCGAACTTAACCGCGACCTCCCCCGCCGCCTTGGATATCGGCAGACGTTCCATGGCCTCCTTCAACGCTGTATCGCTGTCTTCCTGGCTGGGCGGCGGAGCCTCTCCCGGCGGCCCGACGATGACCACGATCTCCCCTTTGGGAGGCGCTGCGACATAGCGGTTGGAAAGCTCCGAAAGCCGTCCCGTCACCGTCTCCTCGAACGCCTTGCTGATCTCCCGAACCACAGCCGCATCACGATCCCCCAACTGCGCCGCCATAGCCGCGATACTGGCGGAGAGCCGCGGTCCGCTTTCGTAGAAGATCAGCGTTGCCCGCAAGGCTGCTATTTCGTCCAGCGCATCTGCCCGCGCCTTCTCCTTCGAAGGGAGAAAACCGACAAAGAGGAAGCGATCCGTTGGCAGGCCGGACAGCGTCAAGGCGGCAATCGCGGCGCTAGGCCCCGGAAGTGTCGTCACATGCCGTCCGGCCGCCCGCGCATCACGGACCAGCTTATAGCCAGGATCGGAAATCAGCGGCGTTCCTGCATCAGAAAGCAGCGCTACGACCTCGCTTGACATCCGCTCCACCAATTGCGCGCGAAGATGCTCGCTGCTGTGGTCGTGATAGGGCACCATCGGGCGGTCCGATCCGGCGTGGCGCAGCAACTTTGCGCTCACCCTTGTATCCTCCACGGCCACGACATCCGCTTCCCTCAGAAGTTCGGCTGCCCGGGGCGTCAGATCAGACAAGTTGCCGATCGGCCCCGCCACGATATAAAGACCGGGTTGAAATTTGCTAATCATAGGATTCTCAATGGCAGAGACGGGTGTCGAACGGCAAGCGGGCTTATGGTCCGCCGGCGGGAATTTCATGCGGTTGGCGGCCATGGCGGGCGCTTTGTTGATCGCAGGCTGTCAGTCGCTCATCCCGCGGGGCGAAGCGCCTCCGTCAACGGCACCGACGCCCACAGAGCCCGGCCCTATACAGCCCGGCCTTCCCACCGACGCCGCCCGTCACCGTGTGGCCCTTCTGGTTCCGATGTCTGGCACCAACGCCAATGTCGGCCGGTCTATCGCCAATGCCACAACGCTGGCCCTGCTCGATACCAAGACGCAAAAGCTGCGCATCACCACCTATGACACCAGCAGTGGCACCGCCGCCGCCGCTCAACGGGCTATTGCGGATGGCAACAAGCTGATCCTGGGGCCCCTCCTAGCGGAAAATGTGCGAGAGGTCGCTCCTGTGGCGCGCAAGGCCGGGGTCCCGATCATCAGCTTTTCGAATGATGTGAGCATTGGGGGCAATGGCGTGTTCCTGATGGGGTACAACCCCGCCGAATCGATCAATCGCGTCCTGATGTACGCCAAGTCGAAGGGCATGAGCCGCTTTGCCGGTCTCGTGCCGCGCGGCACCTATGGCGAGCGAGCCGCCACGGCCCTTTTACGCGGGGTGGAAGCCGCAGGCGGCACGGTGGTTTCAATGCAAACCTTTGATCGGAGCGCCAGCTCCATCACTTCGGCAATTAAGAAACTGCCGCAGGATGGCAGCTATGACGCCATTCTCATTGCCGATAGCGGGCGGGTAGCGATCCAGGCCGCGCCGCTTATCCGGAGCAATGGCGGAGGTCAGGCAAAGATCTTGGGAACTGAGCTTTGGAACACCGAAAGTAATCTGGCCGGCGCGCCAGCGCTGCGAGGCGCATGGTTTGCGAGTGTATCCGATGGCCTCTATCGCCAGCTCGCCGCCAAATATCGTGCTCGATATGGCGAAACGCCTTTTCGGTTGGCGGCGCTTGGCTATGACGCCGTTCTGCTGACCGTCCGCGTGGCTCAGGACTGGCGGGTGGGCACGCCCTTCCCTGCTCGCAAGCTGATCGACGAAGGCGGCTTTTCGGGCATTGACGGCGCGTTCCGTTTCGACCGGAATGGGATAGCCCAGCGCGCGCTTGAGGTTCAGCAGATCAATCCGGGCAGCTTCGCGGTGATCGACCCCGCGCCAAGGAGCTTCACGCCTTGATCAGAATGCCTCCAACATCGCCTTGCAGTCGGCACGGTGCCATACCATATGGCCGCTCATGAGCGGAAACGAACGAAACGCCATGCCCGTATGGCATGGCACAACTATCCTGTCAGTGCGGAAGAATGGAAAGGTCGTCGTCGCAGGGGACGGCCAGGTCTCCATGGGTCAGACGGTGATGAAGCCCAATGCGCGCAAGGTTCGCCGGCTGCATGACGGCTCCGTCATCGGCGGCTTTGCTGGCGCAACCGCAGACGCCTTCACCCTCTTCGAACGATTGGAGGGAAAGCTGGAGCGCCATGGCGGCCAGTTGATGCGTGCAGCCGTGGAATTGGCGAAGGATTGGCGGACGGATAAATATCTCCGCAATCTGGAAGCGATGATGGCCGTGGCAGACAAGGACATCACCCTCATCATCACCGGTAATGGTGACGTGTTGGAACCGATCGATGGCATTGCGGCGATCGGTTCGGGGGGTAATTTCGCCCTGGCGGCCGCCCGGGCCTTGATCTCTTACGAAGACGACGCAGAAACGCTGGCACGCAAAGCGATGGCCGTCGCCGCCGACATTTGCGTGTACACCAACGACCAACTCACGATTGAGACGCTGGAAAGCGCCGCCTGATTTCGATCCCGTTCGTGTCAAGCGAAGTCGAGACACGTTCGCGCTGCATCAACGTCCCCCCGACTTCACTCGGGACGAATGGAAACGAGTTTATGAACGACGACCTTACCCCCAAAGCCATTGTTGCAGCCCTGAACGAACATATTATCGGCCAGCAGGAGGCAAAGCGCGCGGTGGCCGTGGCGCTGCGCAACCGGTGGCGGCGGCAGCACCTGTCGGAGGCATTGCGCGATGAGGTGACGCCCAAGAATATTCTGATGATCGGGCCTACAGGCTGCGGCAAGACCGAAATTTCCCGCCGGCTGGCGAAGCTGGCCGATGCTCCTTTTGTAAAGGTCGAGGCCACGAAATTCACAGAGGTCGGCTATGTCGGCCGCGATGTGGAGCAGATCGTGCGGGATCTCGTCGAGGAGGCGGTCCGCCTGGAACGGGATCGCCGCCGCGAAGCTGTACGGGATGCCGCGTCCGAGGCCGCAATGCAGCGCCTGCTAGATGCGCTCACCGGTAAGGAAGCGAGCGAGGCCACTCGCCTCAGCTTCCGTAAGCGGATCGAAGAAAATTCGATGAACGACGTCGAGCTTGAGATCGAAGTCGAAGACAGCCCCTCCATGCCGATGGAAATCCCAGGATTGGGCGGGCAGGTCGGCATGATCAATCTTTCCGACATGATGAGCAAGGCATTTGGCCAATCGCACAAGAAGCGCCGCAAGATGCGCGTTGCCGACGCTTGGGACAAGCTGGTCGAGGAAGAGCAGGACAAACGCCTCGATCAGGATGATGTCGCCCGCACCGCGATCAATGATGCCGAACAGAATGGCATCGTTTTCCTTGACGAGATCGACAAGATTGCCGTCTCCGATGTACGGGGCGGTTCGGTAAGCCGCGAGGGCGTTCAGCGCGACTTGTTGCCGCTGATCGAAGGCACCACGGTTTCCACGAAATACGGCCCGCTTAAGACAGACCATATCCTGTTCATCGCGTCAGGCGCATTCCATGTCGCGAAACCCAGCGACCTGCTGCCGGAGCTTCAAGGCCGATTGCCGATCCGGGTCGAGTTGAAGGCTCTGACCGAAGAAGATTTCGTCTCTATCCTAAGTGAGACGAAGGCCAGCCTGCCCGAACAATATAAGGCCCTTTTGGCAACCGAAGAGGTGACCATCGATATGCGCCAAGACGCGATTCGCGCCGTTGCTCGGATTGCCGCGGAGGTGAATGGTCAAGTCGAAAATATCGGCGCCCGCCGCCTGCAGACCGTCATGGAAAAACTGCTCGAAGATATCAGCTTCGATGCCGAGGAACATAGGGGCGAAACCTTCATCGTCGATGCCGCCTATGTCGACCGGCAGTTGGCCGCCGTGGCGCGCGATACCGACCTCAGCAAATATGTGCTGTAGGTAAGAGGGCCTGGGCGATTCGGCTCCGGTCGCGAGCGAAACGAGACCCGATCAACTGAGCGGAGTTGGGGACGGCTAACGCCGCCCCCATTCTTGAATTACCGCGTCAGCTTTTTGTAGGCCAGGCGCGTCGGCCGATCGGCCGCATCGCCCAGACGCCGCCGCTTATCCTCTTCATAGGCTTCAAAATTCCCCTCGAACCATTCGACATGGCTGTCGCCTTCGAAGGCGAGGATGTGCGTAGCCAGGCGGTCTAGGAAGAAGCGGTCGTGGCTGATGACCACGGCACAGCCCGCGAAATTTTCCAAGGCATCTTCCAACGCGCGAAGGGTTTCGACGTCCAGATCGTTGGTCGGTTCGTCGAGCAGCAGGACGTTGCCGCCTTCTTTCAGCAGCTTTGCCATATGCACGCGGTTGCGCTCACCGCCGGAGAGTTGGCCGACCTTCTTCTGCTGATCGACGCCCTTGAAGTTGAACGCGCCGACATAGGCACGCGTCTGGATTTCATGCTTGCCTATGGTCATGAGGTCATGACCCCCTGAAATTTCTTCCCATACATTATGGTTTGGATCGAGATGATCACGGCTCTGATCGACATAACCGAGCTTCACCGTGTCACCGACTTCAATAGAGCCGCCGTCGGGCTGTTCCTTACCCGTAATAAGCTTGAACAAGGTCGACTTGCCCGCGCCATTGGGGCCGATCACTCCGACGATGCCGCCAGGCGGAAGGGTGAAGTCGAGATTTTCGAAAAGCAACTTATCGCCATAAGCCTTGGTCAGACCCTTTGCCTCGATCACCTTGCTGCCAAGGCGTTCAGGTGTCTGGATAACGATCTGAGCCTTGCCGGGTGCGCGGGCGTTCTGCTTTTCGACCAGCTCGTCGAAGGCCCGGATACGCGCCTTGCTCTTGGTTTGACGCGCCTTGGGCGACTGACGAATCCATTGAAGCTCTTCGTTGATTGCCTTCTGGCGACCAGCTTCTTCGCGCTCTTCCTGCGCCATCCGCTTGGCTTTGGCTTCCAGCCAAGCGGAATAATTGCCCTCGAACGGGATGCCGCGGCCGCGATCAAGCTCCAGTACCCAACCGACCACATTGTCGAGGAAGTAGCGGTCGTGGGTGACAAGGATGACGTTGCCGGCATAATTGATCAGGTGATTTTCCAGCCATTGGACGCTTTCGGCGTCCAAGTGGTTGGTCGGTTCGTCGAGGAGCAGAATTTCAGGCTTTTCAAGCAGAAGGCGGCAAAGCGCCACGCGGCGCTTTTCACCGCCCGAAAGCGAACTCACGTCCGCGTCGCCCGGCGGACAGCGCAGAGCTTCCATCGCGATCTCGAGCTGGTTATCGAGTGTCCAGCCATCCACCGCGTCGATCTTTTCCTGAAGCTCACCCATTTCAGTCATGAGCGCATCAAAATCAGCGTCTTCCGGCGGATCGGCCATCAGCATGCTGATCTCGTTGAAACGATCCATCATGTCGGCAACGGGGCGAACGCCGTCCATGACATTGCCCTTGACGTCCTTGGACGGATCGAGCTCAGGCTCCTGCGCCAGATAACCGACCTTGATACCCTCGGCGGCCCACGCCTCGCCCTGAAATTCCTTGTCGATACCCGCGATGACCTTCATCAGCGTGGACTTACCCGCACCGTTCACGCCGATGACGGCGATCTTCGTGCCCGGCAGGAACTGCAGGTGGATATTGTTGAAAACGGGCTTCTGGGCACCAGGGAAGGTCTTGGTCAGGCCCTTCATGACGAAGCTGTATTGCACGGCCATTTTAAGCGGTCACTCCATTGATCCGGTAGCTATGAGATTTGCGAGCCGAACTAGAGCAGTTCCCCGCTCGGGGGAAGTAAGAACTGCCCCATTTTTCCGATCGACGGCATTTCGAAACGGATAAGGCGTTTCGGCATTTACGGAAATGATTTCGAACTGGATTGCCACATTGGCAAAGCTGGTTTTGAAGTTTAAGCCTTTGACCATGAAAAACATACGGTTAATGACTGCCGCGCTACTCGCCACGGCACTCCCGACCTTTGCCTTTGCCCAGACGCCCGACGATCCGGCGGCTTTGCGTGATGCTGCGCTCAAAGATGAAATAGCCTGGGACATTGTCGAGGGGTTGACGACGGAAGTCGGATCCCGGCTGGCGGGAACCGAGACAGAGGCTCGCGCAAGACAGTGGGCCGTTACAAAGCTGACGGCGTTGGGTTTCTCCAACGTGCGGATAGAAGAATTTCAGATGCCCGTCTGGGTGCGCGGCGAGGAAATGGGCAGCGTTGTCTCGCCCTATCCTCAAAATCTGGCGCTGACGGCGCTTGGAAACAGTGCGTCGACGGGCGAGCAAGGCCTGGAGGGCGAACTGATTTATTTTCCGACCCTGGAAGCGTTGAAGACTGCATCGGCCAACAGTCTTCACGGAAAGATCGTTTTCCTCGATCACGCCATGAACCGGACGCAAGATGGCTCCAGTTATGAAGCCTTCGGACCTGCCCGTTTTTCGGGGCCCAGCGTCGCTGCTCAAAAAGGCGCGGCCGCCATTGTGATCCGGTCCGTCGGCACTGACAGTCACCGTAATCCGCATACGGGCGTCACTGATTTCGAAAAGGGCGTTAAACCCATTCCCGCAGCCGCTTTATCCAACCCGGATGCCGACAATCTTTTCCGTATGGTCAAGCGGGGCCAGGCGATCCGGCTGCGCCTGAAGCTGACACCCCGTCCGGTCGGTAGACGGACTTCGGGGAATGTCATTGCCGAAGTTCCCGGCAGTGACCCCTCTGCAGGTGTTGTCGTAGTGGCGGGCCATCTCGATAGCTGGGATCTTGGCACGGGCGCTGTGGACGATGGCGCCGGAATTGCCATCGTTGCTGCTGCTGCGAAGCGCATAATGGTTTCTGGCACACCGCGCCGCACTATCAGGGTACTTTGGGCAGGAGCCGAAGAAGTAGGCGCTTATGGTGGGGACGCTTATGCCGCCACCCATGGCGGGGAAAAGCATGCCTTAGTCATGGAATCGGATTTCGGCGCAGACCGGGTTTGGCAGATTGAATTCAACTTTCCCAAAGCCGCCTCGGGATTGAGAGATCGACTGGCTGCCGCCGTTGCGCCTCTTGGTATCGGTAAAGGTAAGGGTGAGGCCAATGGCGGGGCCGACATCAATGCCCTGATTAAGAAGGGCGCATCCGTCGTCGATCTTCGGCAAGACGGCACAAGATATTTTGACCTGCATCACACGCCCGATGACACGCTGGACAAGATCGATCCAGAGCAACTGGCGCAGAATGTGGCGGCCTGGACGGCGGTGCTGGCAATAGCCGCCAATGCTCCCGACAAGTTAGGGAATGAATAGGTTTTTGGGGGATAGCCGGGGTTTCATCGAGTGGTTGAAACCTTTTGCAGTGCGAAAAACTATTGACGTTACGTGTGCGGACGTTAATGCGGAGCCCTCGCGACGGGCGAAATGCTTCGAAGCGATTTATTGCTATGGGAGCCTTATAACATGAACAAATTTGCTGTAGTTTTCGCCGCAGCTGGTCTGATGGCCCTCGCCGCTTGCGGTGAAAAGCCTGCTGAAGAGACCGCGAACGCTTCGAACGCAGTCGTTGAAAACGTCGTTGAGAATGCTGCTGTTCCTATGGAAAACGCCGCTGAAAACGCGACCAGCAACGCCGTTGAAAACGCCGCCGAATAATCGCGCGTTCCTAACGGAAAAAATCAGAGGCGGCCGACTTCCGGCCGCCTCTTTTTTTGCATGGACGAAAGCTGAGGCAAAGCGTCTGCTGGCCCTGATTTCAAATTGAGCCCTGACCCATCCTGTGTAAAAGAGCCCGGTCATGGAAAAATCTCCACTCGCTCCAGCCTCCTTTCCCGAACTACCGCAAGTTGCCGGGGTAACCCTGCGCGTTGCGCGTGCCCATTACAAAAAATGGGACCGCTGTGATCTGACTTACGTCCAGCTTGACGAAGGCACCATGGTGGCCGGGGTCACAACCCGCAGCAAATGTCCTTCTCCAGAGGTAGAATGGTGCCGCGACGCATTACCCCTCGGCCGAGCGCGGGCGTTGGTGGTAAATGCCGGAAACAGCAACGCCTTCACCGGCAATCGCGGACGTGCGGCCGTAGAGGCCATTGCCGCAAGGGTGGCGGGCCATTTGGGATGCCAGCCATCGGATGTGTTCGTCTCGTCCACCGGCGTCATCGGCGTACCGCTGCCAATCGACAAGGCGGAACTGGGCTTGGCGGCGGCCTTTGCTGCACTACCCTGCGGCTGGGAAGAGGCTGCCGCCACAATCATGACCACCGACACTTTCCCAAAGGCGGCGGTGACGCGAGCCGTCGTGGGCGGCCGGACCGTCAACCTGGTGGGCATCATCAAGGGTTCCGGCATGATCGCGCCCGATATGGCCACGATGTTGGGCTACATCTTCACCGATGCCGCCGTTGATGCGCCTTTGCTGCAGCACATGCTGGCCAATGCCAACCGTTCGAGCTTTTCATGCATCACAGTCGACAGCGACACATCGACGTCCGATACCGTGCTGGCCTTTGCCACCGGCAAGGCGGGCGCCCCCCCCCTCACCTCTATCGAAGATGACGGTGCGGACGCCTTCCAGGCTGCTCTTTCGGACATCTGCCGCCAACTGGCGCATCTGGTCGTTCGTGACGGCGAAGGCGCAACGAAGTTCATCGAGATCGGTGTCCACGGCGCAGAAAACAATGAAAGCGCGCATAGGATTGCCCTTTCCATCGCCAATTCACCCCTCGTAAAGACCGCGATAGCCGGCGAGGACGCCAATTGGGGACGGATTGTCATGGCGGTGGGCAAAGCGGGCGAAGCCGCCGATCGAGACAAGCTCGCCATACGCTTCGGCGGCATACAGGTGGCGAAGGATGGTCTCGCCGTGGAAGGCTATGATGAGGCCCCCGTTGCAGCGCATCTGAAGGGCAAGGAAATCGATATAGAGGTCGACCTGGGCCTTGGCGAAGGCCGCGCCACCGTGTGGACCTGCGACCTGACCCATGGCTATATTTCCATCAACGCCGATTATCGGAGCTAATCTCACTATGCACGAACTCCACGGTCCCGTCGCTGCTCTGATGCGGCAAGTCGCTACGGACATTGTGATGCCGCGCTTCCGGAACCTGGCCGATCATCAAGTCGAGGAAAAAGGGCCTGACGATTTTGTCACTATCGCCGATAAGGAAAGCGAAGTCCGACTGAGTGAAGGTTTAAGCCAGATCCTGCCTGAAGCAGGCGTGATTGGCGAAGAGGCTTGCGCTGCCGATCCTACGGTGCTTGAAACGGCGGGAAATGGTCTAAACTGGATCATCGATCCCATTGATGGGACAGGCAATTTTTCTGCAGGACACCCCCCGTTCGGCATCATGGTGGCTCTTGTCAACGACGGCCAGATATTGGCTGGCTGGATATTGGATCCCATCCGCCAACGAATGTGCCATGGAGCGCTTGGCAAGGGCGCTTTTGTGAATGAGGTGGCAACCAAAGCCCGTCCAAGCGGCGCAGAGCTGCCCATAGCGGCGCTTGCAACCTATTATATGACGCCACAGCAGCGCGCGGACATGATGGTCAGATCAGAAGGCAAGTTCGAAACCGTAGAAATCCCCCGCTGTGCTGCTGAGCAATATCCCCGTATTGTTCTGGGTGAGAACGACCTGACGGTCTTTGAACGCAGCCTGCCATGGGATCATGCATCAGGCGCGATCTTCCTCAACGAGGCAGGTGGCAAACTCTGCCGAACCGACGGTACGCCTTATGTCGTGGGCGATGACCGTCGGGGTCTGCTCGGCGCTGCCTCTCCCCACTTATGGGACGAGGCAGCACGCGTGCTGTTTGGTTAATTGCCGCCCGTTGAGGGCGCAATCGGAGCGGCCTCTTCCAATGCAACTGGAACTGCTTCGACCGCAGGAGCCGCTTCGCCGGGCGCCGGTTCAGTCGCGGGGGTCGTTTCGGTCGGCTGCGGCGCTGCTTCTGCGGCCGGCTCTGCCAACGCCACGGCCTTCAGGCTAACCTTGAGCGGATTGGGATCCAGATTGTTCAGCGCGCCGCTGCTCGCATCAACGCCTGCTCCGATGAAGCCGCCGAGCAAAATATTCCCGGCACCCGCAGCTGCCCCACCCCCTGAAAACTTACTCTTTACGTTCACCTGTTGCGTTTCAAACCCTTCTTTTTCGAAGGTCGCAACAAACGCTTCCTTTCGCTTCAATTTGAGCTTGCAGGGCGTGACGCACTTCTGACCGAGCGAAAGCGTTACATTAGCTTCCGAAGGTTCTGACAAAATCTCATATTTCTGCTTACTGCCACGCGTAATTGTGGCGCACGCGCCGAGACTAGCCAGGGCGAGCACGGCCCCACCAAAACGAACATAATTTTTCACGTTTACCCCCAACAAGAAAAGGCGGATCTGGCGCCTTTTCCTGCGTTAAAATTCAGGGGGCATAGTATGCAAGAAAATTATTATGCCTAAGAACAATATTAGCCAAAAAGTTCCTGAGGCATTCCAACCTCAAAGCTCCCCTTCAAGCCAGCCCTTTAGCTGGCTCTTGGGCGCGGCTCCCACTTTGGTTGCTGCGGGCTGGCCATTTTTGAATAGGATCATCGTCGGAATACCGCGAACGCCATATTTAGCGGGAGCGTCCGGATGATCGTCGATATTCAGCTTGGCGATCGTAACCTTGTCTCCCAATTCATCGGAAATCTCTTCCAGAGCTGGACCGATCATTTTGCAGGGACCGCACCATTCCGCCCAAAAGTCCACCAACACCGGCTTGTCGGAATCCAGTACGTCAGCGGCAAAACTGGTATCGGAAATCGCCTTGGTCGCCATATGAATTCTCCTTCTATTCGAAGCATTATCTAGGACGCCATCAGGCTTCCCTCAACCCGCCATCATTACAATTCTTGCTGTGCGCCGGCATAGCCGGGCTTGTGCGCAACCAAAAGATCGCCCGGCAAGACAATTATTTTTGGGCCGCTGGTGTAGAGCAGCGCAGCTTCGATCCTTCGACCGGGAAAAATCACCTCCAGCGCTGCCGCATAGGCGGCCATCTGGCGCAAATGGGGTCGCGGCACGTCCGCTGCTCCCACAGGAACAAAGCGCCCCGTCTTGAAATCGACGACCCGGACACATTCCTCTGTCACAGATAGGCGATCAACCGTGCCGGCGACAACCTCCCCCCCCACCACGGCCGCAATTGGCGCTTCCGCCAAAGCGTCCGGGGAAAATAAGGCAGCAAAATCGGGATTTTCTATTATGGCAAGAGCGCGATCGATAATTTCTGAGCGAATGCCTTCCTCCTTTACTCCCTGCACCCGCAACAGCCAGCTATCCGCTGCGGCGCGGCGCTCGGAAGCCACGACCGCCGGCAATCGTTCATATAATGAATGCAGCCACTTCCCTCGCTCCGCCGCGGCTCGCATTAGGGCGGACGGTGGTGGATCGGGGATGCTGTCCTCCTCCTGCGCGGATGGTGCGAGAGGGCGAGGAGGACGCGCTTCCGCCGGCGCTGGTTGCCCGAGCCAAACCGGTAAAGGTAAATCCGTTTCCGGAGCGAGGTCTTGAACAGCTTGCACTTTACGCGGCGCAAAGGATTGGACGCCCTGATAAACCCGCTCATGGCCCCAGCGAGGGGACTCGTCCGCAATGACGCCAAGACGCTCCATCGCCCGCGCCACAAGCGCGTACCAGCTGAGTTCTGGCGGCAGCCCTTTTGCCTTCGGGCCAAGTGCTCCGCCCACCACCAGCTTCTCTTCCGCGCGGGTAAGCGCCACGTAAAGCAGCCGCCAATGCTCCTCCAACTCGGCCCGCTCAGCCTTCTTTGCAGCCTCCTCGATCAACCCCATCTTCTCGGTGCGACGCGGCGAGAGGACGGGGATCTTGACCTGACTGTCCTCGATCAACCAGTCAAAGCCCCGCATATTGCCCATGGCCTTGGGGTCCACCGTGGCGTCGGCCAATATGACCATCGGCGCTTGAAGTCCCTTCGCGCCATGCACCGTCAGAACCCGCACTGCATCGTCGGAGGCCGACGCATCGCGGACGATCTCCACATCGCCCCGGTCGAACCAGTCCACGAAGGTTTGCAGCGATGGATGCGCTTCGGCTTCAAAGCTCAAAGACGCATTCAGCAGTTCGTCAATGGGGTCGCGCGCCTCAGCGCCCAATCTACCCAGCAATTTGCGACGGCCATCCATTGGGCCTGAGAGAATATTCTCCAGATAGCGGTAGGGGGTCGTGAAATCGGCCTGGCCCAACAAGCCGTAAAGCGGTTCCAGATTGTCTGAGCCGCCCATGGTCCGCCGTAAATGACTCCATAGCCTTACCCCCTTCTCACGCCGCGCGCGTTCGAACAGTTGCTCCTGGGTCCATCCAATAAGGGGCGAGACAAGCAGATTGGCAAGGTTAAGATCATCCTCGGGCTGAAGCGCGAACCGCAACGCCGCGAGCAGATCGCGAACGGCCAGCGGCGCGTTGAGACGCAGGCGATCGATACCAGCGACTGGCACCCCTTCTTCATAAAGGCGCGCGACGATCAACCGCGCGAGATCGCTTCGCTTCCGAACCAGGATCATGACGTCACCGGCTTGTAGCGTACGCCCCTTGCTTTCCAGCATCAGGCCATGGCTCAGCCATTCGCTAATTTGGCTCGCGATACGGGCAGCATGTTCGCGGGATGAGTTGCTGAGCCACTCTTCTTCGCCCTCGTCCTCATTCTCCTGATCTGCCATGAGATCGGCAGAAACGGGATTCCAAAGGATGACTTCACCTGGATGGGGAACGGCGCTTTGATGCGCTTCCGCGCTCTCGTCTAGACCCAGCCATTCGCTTCCCAGTTCCTCAACGACCGCATCGACCAGATCAAGCACTGGCGGGGTCGAGCGAAAGGACTGCACCAGCGACAGCTTGTGGAAATTTTGCTCTGCCTCCTCGCATTGCCGGGAAAAGAACAGCTCGGCTGCGCGAAAGGCATCAGGACTTGTACCCTGAAACCCAAAAATCGCCTGTTTGAAATCGCCGACGGTGAAGATCGTTCTAACCTTTTCCCCCTTCGCGCCTTCCCCTGAGAAGAAATCTGAAGCAAGTGCAGCAACTATTTGCCATTGGGCAATATTCGTATCTTGAGCCTCATCCACCAGAATGTGATCGGTGGCTTGATCGAGCTTGAAGCGAATCCAGTCCGCCATCTTGTTTTCATTGAGAAGTCGAACCGTGGTGCGGATCAAATCATCGAAGTCGACTGCGCCCGCAAGGCGCTTGGCCTCGCTATAGGCATGGGCATAGGCACGTCCGGCCGACAGCGCTCTAGCATAAAGATCTGCCCAGGCCACACGAGCGCGCAGTTTCAACAATCGATCGCAGCACTCGGCCATTCGGGCCGCCAGCGCCTCATATTCGGGTTCGGCATCGATCAGCTTGGGCGAATATTTGCGTGGTTCTCCCTTGCCGGTCCAAAACAGGGACAGAAGCTCCGCAAGCGTCGCGGCTCGTTCCTTTCCAGAAGCGCCGCACCAGCGGGCGATGATATCGCAATGTTCCAGGGCCGTCTTGGTGGCCCAGGCCTTGTTGGCTGCGGAAATGCGCCGAAGGCCGGCAATATCGAACAATTCATCAGCGCATTCAGAAGCAATGGCCGTCTCCACATCGCCAACCGGAAGGTCGAGCCTGTCGCGAAGCCAGTTTTGAATATCATGGGGCAATGACGTCATGGCGTCAGGGGCACGGGCGCAGCGGGCAAGGAAATTTTCTGCCCCCTCTTCCCCGAGCCTCAGGCTAAGCGCCTGCATGTCTGCAATGAGACCGGCATTTCCCTCAGTTTCGGCGCTCACAAGCAGATCGGCCAGGGCTGAGCGCGCCAAGCTCTTCTGCTCGCGTTCGTCAAGTGGGCGAAAGCCGGGGATCAGGCCGGCCTCCAGGGGAAAAGCGGACAGCAGCGTCTGGCAGAAGCTGTGGATCGTCTGGATACGAAGGCCGCCGCCGCTGGCATCCAATACACTGGCGAACAAGGTGCGGGCATGATCGCGGGCAGCCGGACCAGACGCTTCGCCCAGCGCTTCCAAATCGTTGAACAGGCTGCCATCATCCATCTGCACCCACGCCGCCAGGCGGTTATGAATGCGCTCGGCCATCTCGGCGGCACCGGCTTTCGTGAAAGTCAGGCAAAGGATGTTTTCCGGACTGACGTCCTTCCGCAACAACAAACGAAAGACACGCGCTGTCAGCACGTGGGTCTTCCCGGTTCCGGCCGACGCGCTCAGCCAGACATGATCGTCCGGACGGGAAGCGAGGCTCTGGCTGCCTTTCAGCGGCTGCAGGGGCGAATGGTTCATGTTGAACCGCCTCCTGTCCTTCCCCGGCCATACCATTCCTCAAGCCGCATCAGCTGGTCATAGTCGCCATAGGTCGGAATTTCCGGGTGCAGCTTGGCCGTGAACGGGGCTTCCCCGATCAGCCATTTCTCTATTGCGTCGAGGAGATGCCGCTGCGCGTGCTGCGTGAACTCTTCCGTCACGATCTTTCCGTAGTTGCCCTTGGGGTCTACGGGGCTCAGGAAATAACCGAAGCTGTCAGACTTGGAGTCTCGCCCCAACGACCAGTATTCAAAGACCGAAGCGGTCCGCCGCTCCGCCAGACCATCAAACTCCCCCTTCTCGGCAATCAGGCCGAGCAGACCCAATTGCATGGAGTATCCCGCCGCGACCTGCTTTCCACTCGGGGGCTTGCCGGTTTTATAATCGACTATCGCCAATGTTCCGTCGGACATCACATCGATCCGGTCGGCCTTGCCCGCCAGATTGACGCCCGCAATGTGCAAGCGGCCCCATTTTTCCGCAAGCAAGGGCCGTCTTCCTTGCGACCAATTGTCTGCGACTTGCCGCGCTATCCAATGGATCGCCTTCATCAATCTAGGCTGCCATAGCGCCCGCATCATCGGATGAGCGTCCGACTGCGCCAACATCAATCGGGCGCGGGCTTCGAGCTTTGCTGCATCCCAACCGTCTTCGGCCGCCCATTTCTCCAACATGTCATGCACTGCGGTACCGCGCCAGGCGGCGCTCGGTTCGGCATCCACTGGATCAAGGGCGGACAGGCCCAACATCTTTCGGGCATAAAAACTGTAGGGGTCGGCTTTCAGACGATCCATGTCGGTGACGGCGATGTCCCTTGGTCGCGTCGCGGCAGGCGGGCAAGGCGCTGGCTGCGTTGCCGGGGAATGACTGCCGGGCTCATCTATCCTTAGCGCCAAATTGCGATATTCCCTGGCCTCACGCCATTGCGGCCCCGCCATCGCCTTCAAACGCAGCCAAAAGCGCGATGCGATAGCAGGGGCGCTGGCATCGCGGCGAGCGCGGGTTATCAGCACCTGGGGCGCACCGAGGGCGTTGGCAAGGTCATGCGCGGACAGGCCGATGCGCCTCTCAAGCCCTGGCAGGCCTAATTCCTGCCGGACACGGGGGGCGAGCCATGGGTCGGGCGCGGGAAGCGCCGGCCAAGTGCCTTCGTTCAATCCCCCAAGGATCATCAAATCCGCCTGCTGCAATCGCGCTTCCAGCAAACCCAATATCGCGATGCGCGGGTGCCCTCCTTGCGGCGGTCGAACGGCCATATTGGACAATATCTGTTCCAGCAGGAACACGAAGGAGCGCGGATCGGAATCCCGCGGTCCTTCCTTGGCGGCAGCTTCCATTTCGGAATAGAGTGCGGCCGCCTGATGGCCCTGATGCCCCGCCCAGACCTTATCACCAGCAAGTACACCCGCCGCTTCGCGAATGGCGGCAAATAGCGGGGGGAGCGAAGTGGCCGTCGTAAACGACGTCTCGAGCGGCCTCAAAATGGCATTAAGATTATTCCACCATATCAATATATTATCGGTCGACTCTAACCTTGCTTCTAGGTAATGGCCGATTCCTGCCAGCCCTGCGGCGGGCCTTGGCCCCCTCAACAACAAATCGAAGCGGCGAACCTGCTCGAGCCAAGCCAGCCTTTCGTCCCCGGCCTTCACCAGCGGATGTTTAAGGAGCGCCAAGAGCGAGATCGGAGCGAAACGTTCAGCAGCAGCCTGGGCAAGGGCAATGAGCAGAGCCCCTGGCGGCAGTTCACTCAATGGCCGCCCAGCGCTGTCGTCCGCTTCGACTCCCCAACGCCTCAAATGTGCGGACACCCTTGTGGCAAGCCCACGATCAGGGGTTACAAGGGCCGCGGTCTTTCCCGAGGTCTCCAATGCTTCGCGCAACGCAATGGCAATGGCCTGAGCCTCTTCGGCCGGCGTCGCTACCTCCAGGAACCTTACTCCCGCCAGATTGCGTTCCGAAGTCTCCAAATCTCGCCATTTTGCCGTCAGTCGGGGCGGCAGCATGGCATTGGAGATATTCCGGCTGCGCGCGGCGCGAGCGTCGTGCCCGCCGCCCCAACGCCAAAGCGCCACCTCATCACGGTGCACGCCCATTCTGTCGAGCAGCAGTTTCAACGCAAATTGGGGATGTGTTTCGATCGGCCGCTTGCGATAACCGGTGACAGGATCAGGCTCGAACGGACCGATGCTATCCCACTCCTCGGCGGTCAGGTTGAGATCCAGGTCCGGTAGCACAACAGCGCCACGTTCCATTCGCGCCACCCGATGAAGCAGCTCCGCAATTGCAGGGGCGGACGTCGTTATACCGGCCGCCACCACAAATCCCGCCGGAGGGTTGGTGCGCCAGCGCTTCGCGATTTGCGAGAGCAACCGGTTTCGACGCTCCGCCGCGTCGATCAAACCGCGCGCCGCCAACTCACGCGGCCATCTTTCTGTGAGAATATTAAATATTTCCAGAGACTTGTACCAGTGATCTGATAGTTCGACTGAAACATTAAGGTCCCTGAGCTTATCCGGCGCGATCTTATCCACCATCAGCGAGTCAAGCGCCTGCCCCAAGGCCACGCCAAGCCGCATCGCCTCCCCGGCATCAACAGCTTGCCCCGAAGCAGCTCGAACGTCCTGCACTGTCCGGGCCAAAATCATCTGGCGTTCCATAGGTGCAATGGCGGGCGGAATATCCGCGCCTTCGCTTATGGGCTCAAGAGCGCTTCCCAGCTTCTCGCCCAGTTCAAGATCGCCAAGGGGAACCAGGCGCGGCAGGAGCAAGCCCGTCTCCGCCCTACGAACAAAGGCGTCGCTGATAGAGCGTGCCGCACGATTGGTGGGCACGAGCACAATACCCCGAGCAAGGCCAAGGGGCTCTCTCCCATATTGCGCAAGCAAACCGGCCGCGAGCGCGTCGGCAAAGGCCCGGTGCGCCGGAATAGTGAAGACGGATGGCTTTTCGGCGCTACCCACCGGCGATAATGGCTTCTGCCCTCGGTATCGCTCCGGGCGAGCCTATGTCAAACCACAGCCCTTCGTGCGACACGCCGTAAAGGCGGCCTTCTTCTATGGCTCGACTCCAGAAAAAATTGGTCGAAAACGCCCCCTCCGGCGGATTGCGGAGCAGGCGGGGGGACACGAGTTGCACGCCGGTAAAAACAAATGGGGCCAGACGGCCAGAGCGCCTACGGGTAATGCGGCCAAGATCGTCCATATGGAAGTCGCCGGGGCCCTTATGACAGTGCGCCCGCGCATGCGGGACGAGCAACAGCAGCGCGTCCATCTTCTCATCGTCCCAATGGCTGCTCAACATCGCGATCGAGTTTTGGGGACCGTCGATCCAGATATTGTCGCTATTGGCACAGATGAATGGCTCGTCCCCAAGCATAGGCAAGGCCTTCACCAGCCCTCCACCGGTTTCGAGCAGCTTTTCGCGCTCATCGGAGATCAGTATCTCCATGGGACTTCGGCGGGCCTTCACATGTGCGATCAGCGCATCCGGCAAATAGTGGACATTGACGACGGCTTTCTTGATCCCACCAGCTTCAAGCCGTTCCAGCGCATGATCGAGAAGCGGCTTTCCATCCACTCTCACCAGCGGCTTTGGCCGTGTGGCGGTCAGCGGCCGCATACGCTTGCCAAGGCCAGCCGCCATCAGCATCGCCGAATGCACAGGTGTTCCGTTCATCATGCCTCGTGATGCTCCGCCAGCGCGTGATGGCGCTTTTCCCCTGGGATGTTGTCGGCGAACCAAGAGGCCACTGGCTTCAATGCCGGATGTTCAAGATCCCGCTCCAGCAGGTTCCACATACGAGGCAGGAAGGAAAGGTAACGCGGTTTCCCATCGCGCTTCCAAAGGCGCGTGAAGATGCCGATGATCTTGGCGTTGCGTTGAGCGCCGAGCACTGCGTAGGCGGCGTCGAAATGGCCGTTGGGCTTTGCGATCCGCTTGTAATGAGCAATCATCTCACGTTCCAGCTCAGGGGAGACATCGCGGCGGGCGTCCTGCAACAACGACACCAGATCATAGGCCGGGTGTCCGACAAGCGCGTCCTGAAAGTCCAGCAGTCCCAGCCCATGAGAAGATTCACGGTCAGGTATCAACATGATATTTTCCGCATGATAGTCACGCAATACGGTTACGGCGGGCGCGCCATCCTCTTCGGCAATCGGCAGCACCTGATCCCAGGCCGCAATATAACTGCCGGCGTCCGCCTCCACTCCGACGGCCGGGCAATACCATTGGGTCAACAGCCCGGCTTCGCGCTGATATTCCTGCCGGTCGTAGGGGTTAAGATCGGCAGCAGGCCGGGCATGAAGATCAGCGAGCAGCGCAACCGCGCGTTCATATACGCTGCGCTCCTCATGTGGAGCCGCCTCAAGATATTCCCGAACCCTGATGTCGCCGAAATCCTCCAGCAGCACCAGGCCGTGGTCCAGATCGCGAGCGTAAATATGCGGCGCGGCGAAGCCCTGTCCTACCAAATGGTCGGCGATCGCAAGAAAAGGGCGGGGATCTTCATAGGGCGGCGGCGCATCCATCAAGACCGCCTGCCGCTCATTGTCGATGATGCGGAAATAGCGTCGGAAGGACGCATCGCCCGCCAATGGCAGAATACGCGCGTCGCCCCAGCCAACTGAGTCAAGAAATGCCGGCGCCGCGGCGGGAGGGATCATTTCAATGGCCATCGCTCTTTCCATGCAGCAGGGACGGTTGCTGTCAAGCGCCTCGATCCATCATCTATCGCTTCGATCTTGAGGACCAGGCTGTGCGGCCACAGGGCGTCACCCATTTTTTCAGGCCATTCGATCAGCAGCAGGCTATCGAGCACCAGCTCATCCAGCGCCAATTCCTGTATCTCGCCGGCATCCTCTATGCGGTAAAGATCGATATGCGCCACCGGATAGCGGACCAGTGGCGGCGCATAAGGCTGGACGATGGCAAAGCTCGGGCTGGGCGCTTCCTCTTCGAGACCGAGCGCCGATAGAAGCCCCCGGGCAAGTGTGGTTTTCCCGACGCCCAGTTCACCTCGCAAGGCGATCACGTCGCCCGGCTCAGCGCGCTGCGCCAACATCGCGCCCAGGGCATGCATCTCTGCCTCGTTCCCGACTATCATCCCCTCGGCAACTCCATGGTAATCGCCGTTCCTTGCCCCAGCTCCGACATCAGATTTAGCGTTCCGCCATGAGCCTCCACCAATTGCCTTGCTAAAGGAAGGCCAAAACCAAGCGGCTCACCCTTCTTGGCCTGCTCGGCGCGCTTGAAGCGGTCAAAAGCAAGTGCCTGGGCTTTGACGTCCATCCCCGGTCCATTGTCCGAAACGACGATCCTTGCGCCCTGCGGCGTACCGTCGCCATGAAGCAACACCCGCCCACCCGAGCCAGTATAGCGGATCGCATTGGCCAACAGATGGTCGATCGCCTCACCCAATCGGCGGCTATCCCCGGACACACTGCCAAGACTGTCGTCGATCTTGACCGCCAACTCGATCTCCCTGCCCTTGGCTTCGTCTTGATAGTGGCCGGCCCGCTCCTGGATCAGTTCCGCAAGATCCAGCGGTCGCATATGCAGAGGCAATGCCCCCGCCTCACCTTGGGTCAGGTCAAGTACATTGTCGATGAGGCTGGATAGCCGAGCGACGCTTTCCATGATCGCTCCGATATAGTCGCGTGCCTGATCAGGCAGTTCACCGGCATAGCCGGCCTGGAGCATTTCGGTGAACCCCGCAATCGATGTAAGGGGTGTCCGCAGTTCGTAGCTCATGTTGGATACAAAGGCTGTTTTGATCTGGTCGGCCTCCTCAAGCGCGCTATTGCGATCTCGCAGCGCCTGCTCAATTCTACGGCTATCGGTAACGTCAAGCATCGTGAAAAGAGCATTGCCATCCGGTAGCGGAATGGCGGCAAATTCAAAATGCTGGCCGTCAGCGAAAGCGACGCGGCCACCGCGCTGCTTGCGTTCCACAGTGGCGGAACGAACCAACTCGCGCACTACAGAAATCTGATCGGGTTTCAGTAGCTTGTATGCCACTTTTTCCATCATTTGATCGACCCGAGGGTGCTCTGCCAGAGCATTTTCCTCAAAGCCCCAGATCTTCTTGAAACGGTTATTCCACAGATGCAGTCGTCCGTCGGATGCAAAGACACCCACCGCTTCGAACAAATTATCGAACGTCGCCGCACGAACCCGCAGCAATGTGTCGCGTGCGCTTGAAAGCTGAACCTGCTCCGTCCTGTCTTCAAAGATCAACAGCAAGCCGCCATCGGGCAGAGGCTGGGCAAATACTCGCAAATGCACGCCATCGGGGAGCAACCAATTTTCTTCGATGGCCTGGGTCGAAAGAAACCAGTCGCGCCGCTCCGTGCGCCAGGCGGGAAAATCGCGGCTGCCGGGCAAACGTCCTGCTTCGCGCATCGAATCGAGGACGCGGTCGAATTCCGGTGCGTCGGACAACGACTCCGAACGAAGCCCGAACAGGCGTTGAAAAGGCTGGTTGGAGAAACGCAAGCTGCGATCAGCGCCAAATTGCGCCACTCCCGCCGAAAGCCTGTCGAGCATGTCGCGCTGCGCCTCAGCAAGCCGCTTATATTCGCTCCGTGCCTGCTCCAGCTCGTGCATGTCGATGGCATAACCAGCCACCCCGGCCTCGCCCAGCGGCACGTCGACGACTCTCATCATGCGCCGTTCACCATCAATGGTGGCCGGCACCAGCCGCGCATAGGAAACGCCGGATTCCAGCGCCGTCGCTGCTGCCGCCATCGGGGAAACTCCCTCAATGGGCTCGACCAGTTCCATGCCGTTCAGGATCACTTCTTGCGCATCGCTCGCGTCAACCGACTGCACATAGGCGGAATTGACGAGCGACAGGCGCAAATCCGGACTGCGATGCCACATCGGCATGGGCGCCGCTTCGATGACCCCCGCCAAGGATTCCAGCGCGCGGGCAAGCCTGTCCTTTTCTTCTGTGAGCGCAGCTATCTCAACCTGGCTTTCGGTCGCATCGAACAGCCACAAAATAACCCCGCCTGGACTTGACAAGGCTGGGCCGGCCGGGGACCCTCGCACCAGCAACGCCCTTGATGACCCCTGCGCGCTCACTGGTCGGGTGAAGCTTTTTCCAGCCTTCTGCGCGGCACTAATGTCATGGGCAAGCGTCTGGCCGTCTTTCGGTTCAAGCCCTCCTTCTGCCTCAGTCAGTTGGGAGACGAATTTGGGAACGCTTTCCAGCCCCAGCCAGCCTGCAAGCCGGTCGGGCGCTTCGATCCGGCCATCGGCACGGACCAGGACAGGCAGAGCAGGGGCTGACTCCAGCAAAAGCGCCAACCGGTCCGCCTGCTCTGCCGCAAAGGCCGATCTTCGCCGCATTGAAAGCCCGGCGTACAGCGCCCAAACAGCGCCAAAAAGCCAAAGCGCAGCCACCACGCCAAGCGCAG
This sequence comes from Rhizorhapis suberifaciens, assembly GCF_014200045.1. Lineage (GTDB taxonomy): Bacteria > Pseudomonadota > Alphaproteobacteria > Sphingomonadales > Sphingomonadaceae > Rhizorhapis > Rhizorhapis suberifaciens. Next base: position 217,720 of record NZ_JACHOV010000006.1, on the reverse strand, counting down.
CCATGGTGGTGGTGGACAGGGCTAGCATCCGGTATTCAGCCCCTGCTTGTAATGATTACCGGATATCATGGTCATGCAGGGGCAGTAGCCCAATCTGGGCGGCGGGTGAAGCCGGGATAGATATCCTCCCCCGCGAAGGAGGAGGAATTAAGCTGATGATCCTAAATCAATAACGGTAATGGTCAGGCTTGAACGGCCCTTGGGTGGGGACGCCAATATAGTCGGCCTGCTTCTGGGTCAGCTGGGTAAGCTTCACTCCGAGCTTGTCCAGATGAAGCGCTGCCACCTTTTCATCAAGATGCTTGGGCAGGACATAGACGTCATTCTTATACTGATCGCTCTTGGTGAAGAGCTCGATCTGCGCCAGCACCTGGTTGGTGAAGCTGGACGACATGACGAAGCTTGGATGGCCGGTGGCACATCCCAGGTTGACGAGCCGGCCCTTGGCGAGAACGATGATTTGCTTGCCATCTGGGAATTCGACCAGATCCACCTGGGGCTTCACCTCGGTCCACTTCATATTGCCAAGGCCAGCGATCTGAATCTCGCTGTCGAAATGGCCAATATTGCAGACGATGGACATCGGCTTCATCGCCCGCATGTGATCGACCGTGATGACATCGGCGTTGCCAGTGGCGGTTACAAAAATGTCGGCGCGGGTGACCGCTTCCTCCATAGTGACAACTTCATAGCCCTCCATCGCCGCCTGCAAAGCGCAGATCGGATCGATTTCAGTCACCAGGACACGCGCGCCGCCATTGCGCAGTGACGCAGCCGAACCCTTGCCCACGTCGCCAAAGCCGGCGACGCAGGCAACCTTGCCCGCCAACATCACGTCGGTAGCCCGGCGAATGGCGTCGACCAGGCTTTCCTTGCAACCATAGAGATTGTCGAATTTGCTCTTGGTGACGCTGTCATTGACGTTGATGGCCGGGAAGGGAAGCTTGCCCTTTTTCGACAGATCATAGAGGCGGTGGACGCCGGTGGTGGTTTCTTCCGAAACACCTTTGATGGCCTGAACCGTCTTTGTAAGATATCCGGGGCGCTCGGCCAGGAAGCGCTTCAGCACCGCTACAAAAATTTCCTCTTCTTCGTTGGAGGGTGTGAAGAGCGCTTCACCTGCCTCCGCGCGCGCGCCCCAGAGCGCGAACATGGTGGCGTCGCCGCCATCGTCCAGGATCATGTTGCAGGTTTCGTCCTTGCCCCAGTCGAAGATGCGGACGACATAATCCCAATAATCCTGAAGGCTTTCACCCTTGATCGCAAACACGGGGATGCCACGCGCGGCTATGGCGGCGGCGGCGTGATCCTGCGTCGAATAGATGTTGCAGGTCGCCCAGCGCACGTCGGCGCCCAGGTCGGCCAAAGTCTCAATGAGAACCGCTGTCTGGATGGTCATGTGAAGAGAGCCAGTTATCCTCGCTCCCTTCAACGGCTTGGACGCTCCGAATTCCTGGCGCAGCGCCATGAGGCCGGGCATTTCCGTTTCGGCAATGCGGATTTCAGCGCGGCCGAAATCGGCAAGGCCGAGGTCTGCGACTACATAATCGGAAAAATCAGCAACAGGTGCAGTGGCCACAATGGTCTCCTGGACTTTTTGAAATAGGGTCGGGCCGCCACAGCAATGCGGCGGCATCGGTTGGAGCTTCTCTACCAACCCATGCCGCCGGAATCAAATCAAATATAAAGATTTCTTTATATGAGTTACTTTGCCGCGATGGTAAGCGGGCATTTCGCGCCCGGCAAACGCGGATCAGCGCCCGCTCGCTGCGCAAGGGTGACAAGCGCCGCCTTGCTTGGCGACGCAGCATTGGCTGCCCGAGTCAGCGACTGCATGTCGGAACAGGCCAGCCCGACCGCCCCTGCGCCATAGCTGTTGGCCAGGGAAGTCACATAGCCATCATAAGCGTTGAGCGCCGCCTTTGCGCCGAGAGTCTGTTCAAATTGTGCGCGCAGCTCGTCATTCACCTGCGTCAATGCCGTCCGCTTGGAGCGGACAAAATCATTATATTCATCGAGAAAGTTGACACCTGTATTCCGGCACCGCAGCGCCGAGACCATCAGCATGGTTTCAAAGTCACGCACCTGCGCCGCCTCTATCGCCTGTATATTCCAGCAAGAGGCAGCCTGCGCCGGTGTTACCGAGAATAGTATCACTACTCCCATTATCGCTTTCAGAATATTTCGCATTCCAGTTCCCCGTCCCAATCCCCTGGGACGGAGCATGCGCTCTACAGTTTGTGCAAAGATTGACCGGTATTGTTAATGGCGGATTGCCGATGTTCGTTCAGGCATGGCCGCTTTGATTTGCCAGCAGGCTGGCGTCTATCCCGCTTGCCGACCATGCCGCGGTCCATCGTGTGCGGGTATCGGTGCTAAATAAAATCGTGTCGCTCGCTGGCGCAACGAACCAGCCGTGACGCGTCATTTCCTCCTCAAGCTGCCCCTTCCCCCAACCCGCATAGCCAAGCGCCACGATATAGCGCGTCGGGCCACGCCCTTCGGATATGGCCTTCAGCACATCAAGCGAGCCGGAAAGACCCCAGCGGTCACTCACCTGCAACATGTCCTGCCCACCCCAATCAAGGCTATGCAGAACAAAGCCCCGCTGACGCTCCACCGGCCCGCCCCGCAGAACGGGCACTTCTGGTACGTTTTCACCCGGAAGATCGAACTGCGTGAGCAACTCGCGTAACGAAAAACCCGGAATTTCCTGCCCGATATTGATTCCGAGCGCGCCATTTTCGTCATGGGCGCAAAGCGCGATCACGGATCGTTCGAAATTGGGATCGCCTATGCCGGGCATCGCCAGCAGCAGGCTTCCGGAATAAAAAGGCGCGTCATCCATGGTTGAAGAATATCGAACTTCCCCCTGCCGGTCCAACCGCACTTGCACTTTCCCTCCCAGAGGTCGGCGCACCGTATATATTTCGCGGCGGGGAGTTCGAAGCGCTTGACTCGGCAGGCCCGAGGCACGACCTCAGGCGCGCCATTCGGAATCAGAAAGGACCTCCCAAAATGACCATCAGCAAGGGCGACAAGCTTCCTCAGGTGACCTTCACCACCATGACTGCCAACGGCCCGGAAGCGGTCGACAGCGAAACTTATTTTAAGGGAAAGAGGGTAGCTCTTTTCTCTGTACCGGGGGCCTTTACGCCTACCTGCTCAGCCAAGCACCTGCCAAGCTATGTCGAAAAGGCCGATGAACTGAAGGCCAAGGGCATTGATGAGGTCGCCTGCACCGCCGTCAACGATGCTTTCGTCATGGGTGCATGGGGCAAGGCCAATGGGGTTGAAGACAAGGTCACCATGCTTGCGGACGGCAATGGCATTTTTGCCAACGCCGTTGGCCTGGAAATGGACGGCAGCAAATTTGGGCTCGGCACGCGCGGACAGCGCTTCTCGATGATCGTCAACGACGGTGTCATCGAAAATATTTTTGTCGAAGCACCGGGCGATTATAAGGTGTCCTCGGCTGAACATATGCTCGAACAGCTTTGAAACGATAGGCCCATTGCGGGGCCGCTTTCTTCATATTTTCAAGGCCAGCGCAGAAATTGTGCTGGCCTTGGCTTTACCGCCCTTCCCGACACTCCCCAAAAGCGTTACCTTTCGTCCATGACCCCTTCGGTTCAAGGCAAGGACGTCGTTGCGCAGCTCGACGAGATTTACCAGGCATCATTGCAGAATCTGCGCTCGGCCATGCTGCGCTTTGCCGCCGATGGCATGGTTCCCGGTCCCGAGGCCGTCGAACAGAGGCTTTTTTGCTATCCCGAGCTGCGGGTCACGCACGCCGGGGGGCCCGATGCTTCCCAGCATGGCCGCTCTTTTGCCCGACTTTCGACTCCAGGCGTTTTCATCAGCACTATTACCCGCCCCGCCATGTATGCCGCCTATCTGGCGGAACAAATCGACCTGCTGGTTCGGGACTACGGGGTAACCGTAGAGGTAGCGAAGAGTACGCAGCAAATTCCCTTTCCCTATGTGCTGGACGGCTTGGATATGGCGGAGCTGGACGGGATCGCGCCGACCGAACTCGCCCGGCATTTTCCGTCGACTGACCTGTCGCACATCGGGGACGAAATTGCCGACGGCCTCTTCCTTCCTGACGCCGAGGGCGTTCGCCCGCTGGCTCTTTTCGACGGATTGCGCACCGACTTTTCGCTCGCGCGCCTCAAACATTATACCGGCACTCCGCCGGAACATGTGCAGCGCTTTGTGCTGTTCACCAATTATCACCGCTATGTCGATGAATTCGTCAGTTGGGCCTGCGAAGCGTTAAAGAAGGAGGGGCGTTTTACGGCTTTATCGGGCGCAGGGGGCGTCTTTGTGACGCCTGACACCGCAGACCCGGCTGCCGCCATCGCCGATAGCGCCTGGCGCAGACACCAGATGCCCGCTTATCATTTGATGGCGCCGGACCGCAGCGGCATCACGCTGGTCAATATTGGGGTCGGCCCCTCCAACGCCAAGACAATCACGGACCATCTGGCCGTGGTCCGGCCAGAGGCGTGGCTGATGATCGGGCATTGCGGCGGGTTGCGCCCCAGCCAAAGGATTGGCGACTATGTGCTCGCCCACGCCTATTTGCGGGACGACCATGTGCTTGACGAAATGCTCCCCCCCGAAATCCCTATTCCCGCCATTGCAGAGGTTCAGCTGGCCATGGCGAAGGCCGCTCATCAGGTTTTGGGCGGCACGGAGGAGGAATTCAAGCGTCGGCTGCGCACCGGGACGATCGTCACCACGGATGACCGGAACTGGGAACTCCGCTTTTCCAAATCCGCCCTGCGCTTCAGCCTGTCGCGCGCCGTCGGTATCGACATGGAGAGCGCAACGATCGCGGCACAGGGTTACCGCTTTCGTGTTCCCTATGGAACATTGCTCTGCGTGTCCGACAAGCCGATCCATGGCGAGTTGAAGCTTCCCGGTCAGGCCAACCGCTTTTATGAAGAAGCGATAGCCAGCCATTTGCGCGTTGGGGTCGAAACCTGCGAACTGCTGCGCCAGGAGGGCGCGAAGCTCCACAGCCGCAAGCTTAGGGCCTTTAACGAACCGCCGTTCCGGTAGAACGCCATCCTGTCTCGCCTTCGCTCTGGCTTCCGCCTCATTATCCGAACGGATGATCCGACATTGCTTGGAATCCACCGGAAGGAACATAGTGGGCCCATTGTTTATTTGGCATCTTCGCAGAGCAGCAGGACCAGACAGGATTGAACAATTGAAGCAGACCCGACGGGCGCTGATGCGCCGGAAACGTGTCCTGGTGACAGGTGGCGCGGGCTTTCTTGGCTCCTTTCTTTGCGAAAGGCTGCTCGCAAAGGGCCATGAGGTCGTCTGCGTGGATAATTTCTTCACCGGAAACCGCGACAATATAGCGTCCATGCACGGGGAGCACCGTTTCGAGCTGCTTCGCCATGACATTACCTTCCCGCTGTTCGTCGAGGTGGACGAGATTTACAATCTCGCATGCCCCGCCAGCCCGGTGCATTATCAGTTCGACCCGGTCCAGACGACCAAGACCAGCGTGCACGGCGCCATCAACATGCTGGGGCTCGCCAAACGCACCGGAGCGAAGATCCTTCAGGCCTCCACCTCCGAAATTTATGGCGATCCCGAGGTCCATCCCCAGAGCGAGGATTATTGGGGCCGGGTCAATCCGATCGGCCCGCGCTCCTGCTATGACGAGGGGAAACGCTGCGCTGAAACCCTGTTCTTCGATTATTGGCGACAGCACCAATTGCCGATCAAGGTCGCCCGCATCTTTAACACCTACGGGCCGCGGATGCAGCCGGATGATGGCAGGGTCGTATCCAATTTCATCCTTCAGGCGCTGCGCGGCGATCCCATCACCATTTACGGCGACGGCATGCAGACCAGGTCCTTCTGCTTCGTCGATGACCTGATCGAGGGTCTTATGCGCCTGATGGCTTCTCCCGATGATGTGACGGGTCCGGTCAACCTTGGCAATCCCGTGGAATTCACGATGTTCGGCCTAGCCGAAGCCGTCGTAAAGCTGACGGGCAGCAAATCGACCATCGAGCACCGCCCCCTGCCCCAGGACGATCCCCGGCAGAGGCGGCCTGACATCACGCTCGCCAAAAGGCTGCTCGACTGGGAACCGACCGTTCCGTTGGAAGAGGGTCTACGCCGTACGGTCAGCTATTTCCGCGACCTGATTGACCGGGGCGACTTGCACACATGAGGAAGCAAACCATCCTGGTCACCGGAGGGGCGGGCTATGTCGGCTCGCATTGCTGCAAGGCCTTTGCGCGCGCCGGGTGGCAAGTGGTGACCTTCGATAATCTTTCTCGCGGCCATGCCGAGGCGGTGCAATGGGGGCCGCTTGTACAGGGCGACATACTGGACGCAGGGGCACTTGACGCCGTGTTCCGCGAATATCGCCCCGATTGCGTGGCGCACTTTGCGGCCCTTGCTTATGTCGAGGAATCGGTGCGGCAACCGGAACTTTATTATCGCAATAATTGCATCGGCACCTTCACCCTGCTTGACCGGATGCGCGCGGCAGGCGTGACGAAGCTGATTTTCTCAAGCACCTGCGCCACCTATGGCGTACCGGAACATGTTCCAATTGGCGAAGATCATCCCCAATGGCCGATAAATCCCTATGGCTGGTCGAAGTTGATAGTGGAAAGAATGCTGGCCGATTATGCACCTGCTTATGGCTTGGACAGTGTAGCATTGCGTTATTTCAACGCGGCGGGTTGCGATGTGGATGGGGACATTGGCGAATGGCATGAGCCGGAAACCCATGCCATCCCGCTGGCCATAGCGGGAGCGCTGTCGGAGGAGCGAGCCTTTACTGTGTTTGGCACTGATTTCGAAACGCGGGACGGCAGCGCCATAAGAGACTATATCCATGTCGGCGACCTCGCGCGCGCGCATGTGCTGGCGGGCGAATGGATCATGACGCAATCGGGCTTTAACGCCTTCAACCTCGGGACGGGACAGGGCACGACCGTCCTGGAGATCGCCAATGCCGTGGCCAGCGAATGCGGCAGCACCCGGCCGGTTCAAACAGGGCCAAGGCGAGCGGGCGATCCGCCCATCCTGATCGCCAACGCTAGTAAGGCAAAGCGGGAACTAGGCTGGGAAGCCGAGATATCGGACATAGAAACGATTGTCCGGACGGCAGTCTCCTGGTACCGGCGCCAGCAGGCCGCCATCAGAAATCACGTCAAGAAATGGCCGCAACCGACACAGGCTGCTTAGGCTTCAGCAACTCGGCGGGACTACCCTGGCCGATGACCTTGCCCTGGTCGAGACAGATAACATGATCCACTTCCCGGACGGTTTCCAGGCGGTGGGTAATGATAAGGATTGTCTTACCTGCAAAGCGCGTTTCCAGCGCGGTACGGATACGGGCCTCCAAAGCTGTATCGAGGGCGCTGGTGGCTTCATCCAGAATCAATATGTCTGGATCGCGCAAGATGGCGCGGGCAATGCCGACGCGCTGTCGCTGACCGCCGGAAAGGTTGAGGCCCTGCTGTCCTACCCAGCTTGAATCGCCATAGTCGAGCCCGGCCAGAAGCTCGGTGAGGCCGGACAGTTCATAAGCCTCTGAGAGGGCGGCCTCTTCCGGATCATCACGAGCCATCGACACATTGTCGCGGACCGTTCCTTCAAAAAGGTCTATATCCTGCCCCGCGACGGCAAGGGTTTTCAGCCATTCCTCACGGCGGATAGCGCCTATCTCCGACGTATCAATGAGGACATGGCCGCGATCCGGGGCATAGAGGCGCAGCAGCAGGTTGACGACGGTAGTCTTGCCCGAGCCGCTTGCTCCGACCAGTGCCGTTATCTTGCCTTGGGGAATATCGAAACTGGCATCCGCTAGCGCGGGACTGCCATCATAGGCGAAGCTGACATTCCTGAATTGGATTGCTTCATAGGCCGGAGGCATGGGCTGTTCGCCATCAGCGGGAAAGCTTTTGCCCTCCGGCCCGATCATCTTGCGAACGGCGCGCAGTTGCGGTGCGGATTGTGCGAGGAAGAGCAGGTTCCCCTCAAATTCGCGCAAATGCGGCTGCAGGCGATAGAGCAAGGCCACAATCGTCAGCGTGGCATGGAAATCTATTGAAAGCACGCCAGCGCCAACTACGATCAGGCATAATATGGCAAGATACCCAATCTCCGTTGCCGGGCCTATCGCGGCATTCAGTCGATCCATACGGGCAAGGCTTTGGCGAGCGGACGCCGAGGATTGCAAAAAGGCGCGATGCTGGGCCGCTTCCCTGCCATAGGCCCGAATAGCCCGCATCCCTTGCAAGGTCATGAGCATCAGGCCGCCCATCGACTGATGCTCCGCCTTTACCGCTGCGCCAAGTTCGGTGACCGGCCGGGACAGCTTTCCAAGGAATGCCGACACCAAAAAGGCGCAAACCGTCGCAGCCAAGGTGACCTTCCATGACAGCGCGAACAGAAACACGGCGAAGACGAGAATGGCGCAGAGATTGATGATGAGTCGCGTAAAGGCCGAATTGGCGGCCGCCACGCCCCAGCTGTCGGTCCCCAAAATCTCCATCAGCTCCGCCTGCTCATGGCGGCGGATAAACTCATAGGCGACCTGGAGATATTGTCGGTGAATCCGGTTCCGGGCTGTCTCGCTGATGCGGGCGCTGAGCCCTGCGGAAATGCGGGTATAGGCATAACCAACAATGCCGCGCAGGACGATGAGAGCGAAGATGACTGCCGCAAGCGATACTGGCCCACCAAGCGCGTCCAGTAGCCATACCGCTCCCGAGCCAAAGGTTTGCATCGCGGCTTCCGGCTCGTCCAACTGCCCCAGCGCCGCATAAAGAAAAAGGATGATAAGGCTGATGCCGGCCGTCTCGGCAAGCGATGCCAGGACGCCAAGAAATACCAGCAGCGGCATGGGTCGCCGCGCCGCTGGAATCATTTCCAGCAAACCCCAAAGATCCCTGAGTGTAGCCAGCCGGTCGGCTAAAAGGCCCTTAGGCACGCATGGCTTCTTCCCCCACACAATCGTCCCTTCCGGCAATAATGAACTTCCTGGGCTTATAGTTTTTGCGCCGCCGAGGCGTACCTACTATCCGACGCCTTGCCCCCCGCATCAAAGCCCTGGGAAAGCGCCACAGCATCAATGCAGCCATATGGTGGGGCGCACGCAGGGCAAACTTACGCATCAACCGCACCGCCGAAGCAAAATCGCCCCGCTCCGCCGCCGTATTCAAGCTCCATATCATGAAATGGTTTTGGCCGCGAATGATAGCGCGGCGATGATCCGGGTGACGGCTCAACATCTCTTGGCCGACTAGCTCGAAAGATCGAACCATTCGCATCATGTCGCTGGACATGGCCCCGCTGAGCTGACGGTAGCCGGTGAGCGGCTCAGGCACGAGCGCGAAGCGGTATTTTTCGGCAATGCGAAAATAGATGGAGAAATCCTCGCAGCCCTGCGCTTCGCGGTCTTTCAGGCTGCTATCGAACCCGCCCGCCGCCTCCAGCGCGGATCGGGTTATCAAGGCCGCACTGCCATTGCCGACGAAATTTCCCCGAAATATGTCTTCCAATACTCTGCCCGAAATCAAAGGTCGGTAATTGCTGCTGATGATATGGCTGTCCGCATCGATTTTGGCATACCATGTGTAGGCGAGGCCCGCCTCCTCACCCGCCTCCCTCAGCGCCTTCAATTGGAGCGCGATCTTGTTGGGTCCCCAAAGATCGTCCGCATCCACAAAGGCGATAAGATCGGCGGCCGCCGCTTTCCAACCGGCGTTCCGCGCCGCCGCTACGCCGGCGTTTTTTTGCTGCATCACGCAGATACGCGGATCCTCTGACGCTTCGGCCAGCGCCAAGTCTGGTGTTGCGTCAGGGGAGCCATCATCAACGACCGTGATATCCAGCGCCGAATGGGTCTGGTGCCGGACGCTGGCCAGCGTCTCACCGATCGTATCGGTGGCGCGATAGGCCGGTATGACGACGCTCACCAATTCCTTTGGCGAGGAAGGCTCCACGCGCAGCATTCCCGCCAACTTGAGTTTTAATCCTTCACGCGTTTCCGGCGACACCACGCTGTCTATCATTGCCCGATCCAGCAATTCATTCGTTGCCGACCAGTCCCGCGCAAAACTTGCAGGAGTGCGGCAAGCGCCCGTGCAAAGCGCCTCCAACAGCATTGATGCCGCGGCCTGAAGACGTTCTTCCTTCGCCTGAATCTGGGGCAAGGGCGGCAAATTCTGCAATGGCTGTCCTTGAGCCGCGGCAACCGTACGGCACCAAAGCCCGAAATAGGCGAGCGCCATGTCCTGCGCTTCATCCATGAGCTGGCGGTCTTTGTACGTGCCGCCAAGGTGCGCGAATCCCCTTGCGATCACCGTAGCGGCATCGGAAAAAAGCTGGGTTACATTGGCTGAAAGCGAGTCAGGGCCGATCCGGTAAAAGGCATATAGCCCCGGAGCCTCCGTCAGCATTGCACCTGAAAAAGCCAATCTTTGCCATAAATCCCAGTCTTCGCAGGTAGGGAGGCTTGAATCGAATCCGCCGATGGCCTCTATCCTCTGACGCAGGACAAGCATGGAGTGACTGGCAAGCGGATTGCGGTGCGCAAAGTCCTGCGCCGGATCGACCGCAAGGTCCTTTGCAAAGCGGGGCATGAAGGCCTGTCCCTGGGGCGTGACCCGCACATATCCGCAATAGCTTGCAGCGGCATTCTCGTCTTTGCGCAATGCAGAGTGCAACTGCTCGACATGACCACGGCTGATCCAATCATCGGCATCGAGGAATAGCACGGCATCGCCCCGTGCATGCCGCAAGCCCTCGTTCCGAGCCGCCCCTACTCCTTCGCCGGGACCGGTCACGATCCGGATGCGCCCATCGTCCTTTGCACGATCAGCCGCGATGCTGGCCGTGCCGTCGCGCGATTCGTCATCGACGACAATGGCCTCAATATCCACGAATTCCTGGCCGAGAACGCTCGCCAGAGTTTCTCCCAGAGTTGCTTCCGCATCCCGAGCAGGAATGATGACCGACACAGCCGTCATCGAGCGTTGCCCCGGCTATGCCGCGCATAATAAAGGAGGCCCGCGATGAAGCCAGTAACTTCCTTACCGAGAAATTGGTTATCCGGTTGGACTCCGTAGCGGAATTTCTGCCAAAGCCGCTGGGCATAATAGCGGGGCATAAGGCTGAAGGCTCGCCACAAATTACCGCGATTATGCGTACGCTCATATTGGACCAGAAGGGCTGCGGCGTGCCCGCGCATATAATGGTAGATTTGGGCGGACAGGCCCTCCATCTCCCGGCGGTGATAATGAAATGCGACGGCCGCCGGTTCGTAGAAGCAAGTACCGCCAACACTCAGCACCCGGTGCCAATATTCCGAATCCCCCGAACAGCCGGCAGCACCCACATCGAGCCGCTCATCGAACAGCCCCGCTATTTCAAACGCTTCGCGGCGAAAGGCCATGCTGGCCCCTGCACCGATTTTCCAAACCTCGCTGCCAGTGCTTCGATCCGCAGCGAAAAAGTCTGAACCGAAGCTCAGCGGTTCATAGCCTTGGCCGAAACTCCAATAGGTTTCGAAAATCTGCTGCGCCTCGGTTTCCAGTTCGGCGGGCAGGACCAATCCCGTAACTGCCATGGCGTCATTGTCTTCAAGCGCGCGAACCAGTCTTTCCAGCCAACGGGGATGCAGATGCACATCATCGTCGGTGAAAGCGATGATCCGGGCAGTGGCACGAAGAACACCACTATTGCGTGCAATGTCCAGCCCCGCCCTGTCCTCCCGCACATAGATCACGCCTGCCGCTTCCGCCACCTTGCGGGTTCGATCGTCCCGGGACGCATTGTCAACCACAATAATTTCGACCGGCGGCTGGCTTTGTCCCGGAAGCGAAGCGAGGCAGCGGCGCAACTCATCGGGACGGTCGCGCGTGCAGATCACAAGCGATGCCGCGGGAGATGGTCTAGGTGGCTGCCTGGCGATCTGCGTTGCACGCTCGAACACGGCTTTGCCCGAGATGTCGGACCAATGAGTCTGAAGGTCGATGACAGTGCCCGGCCTTCCCCGGTCACGTACCTGACCTACCGGGACATCCTTCCACCAAAAAATAATGAGCGTCTCCGCCGCCCCACGCAATAATGTGGGCGGCATGGCAGACGCGTCGATATGCTCGATCGCAATAGGCGGCATTGGTACCTCTGGTCGTCTGCGTGACAATGGAGGAACTGCGGCGCCGCGCGTATAACCTAAAATGATATGCTGCGGCGACGAGTTCGATTTATACGATGAACAAAGCTATTTTTGGAGGCCAAGCGCAAGGCATCTGATTACCTGCGTAAAAACCGGAGTAAGACCCTGGCACAGACAGACAGCACGGTTTCCGTAGTCATTCCTGCCTATAATGCGAGTCGCACGATAGCGGAGACGCTGGAGAGCGCGATCAACCAGACGCATCAAGCGCTGGAAATATTGGTCGTCGATGACGGATCCAGCGACAGCACCTCTGAAATTGTGGAGGATTATGCTGCGCGGGACGGGCGCGTTCGCCTGATCCGGCAGATAAATGGCGGTGTCGCCGCCGCGAGAAACGCGGGCATTACGGCTACAAGCGGTGAATTCATAGCGCCGCTCGACGCCGATGATCTGTGGCATTCCACCAAAATCGCACGGCAAGTGGAACTGTTCGCCCGCAACGGACCGGAACTAGGCCTTGTGTATACCTGGTTTGCGCTGATCGACGAACGTTCACGGGTGAAGCAGTTGCGCCATCGGCCGGAGCATCAGGGGCAAGTGCTGGCGCCACTCGCCTTCCACAATTTCATCGGCAACGGCAGTTCAGCTCTCATACGCCGCACGGCTCTGGCCCATACCACGGGCTATGACAGTTCCCTGCGCGCACGTGGGGGCCAGGGCTGCGAGGACTGGAAGCTGTATTTTGAAATTGCGGAGCGTTACAGCTTTGGCCTCGTCCCGCAGCCGCTGACCGGATATCGCGACCTTGCCGACAATATGTCGAGCGACGTCCTTCAGATGCTTCGTTCGCGCGACCTGTGCACATTGGACTTGTTGCCGCGGCATCCTGATCTGGCGCGGGCATTCCGCACCGGGCGCAATCGGCTAAGCCGCTTCCTCTTTCACCGGGCGATCAGACGTGGCCGGATAGATGAGATCACCAAACTTGCGCTGTCCATCGGGCGCCATGACCCGGTCTATCTGGCGAGGCTTTTGGCGACGCTTCCGCTCGCGGCTTATGAGGGCATAACCGGTCGGGTTTTCGGCAGTAAGGATTATCAGGGAAGAGACATGATCCGCTTTGCCGATTTCAACCCGTCCTGATCGGGCGCGGCGGCGCCTGCCATGCCGGTCAGCGACGAAAAAAGACTGGTGAGCAGTTCAAGATGACGGCCGGCCGAATATTCCCGCCGCGCCTTGGCAGGTCCCTCCCGCCGCAGCGTTTCTTCCAGATTGTGATCAGTCAGCAGCCGTTCAATGGTCGAGGCAAGTTCCTCTTTGTCCCCCGCACGAAACAGTAGCCCGTCCTTGTCATGCTCGATTGCCAGCGACAATGAACCCAGGTCGGATGCAATCACCGGCACGCCCGCACAAATGCTTTCAAGATAGCTGTTGGGCAAATTTTCAAACCAGAGCGACGGGATCAGCGAGGCAACGGCATTCTTCAAAAGAGCGGGAATGTCCTCAGCCGCGACGGGGCCATCGAAATGGATGCAATCCGAAAGACCGGCGGCCCGCACCCTTCGCACCAATTCACGCCCATAATCCACATATTGCGGGCTACCGACAATGCGCAGGGGTGGGATATGCGCCCGCCCCATACGGGCTCGCAGGATCGCCATGGCGTCGATCAGCGTTTCAAGCCCCTTGGAAGGATCCAGACGCCCGAAATAGAGCAGATGCCGGCGCGCGCCCGGCGATTGACCGCAAAACATCTCCTCATCCGCGAACGTCGGAACGCAGACCAGCCGCTCCGGTGGGAACCCGCCCTTGATCATCATCTGGGTGAGAAAAGGATTAGTCGTGACAAACCGGTCAATGAGGTCGAGATAGCCGCTCCGCCTGTGATACCACGTCGCCGCAGCGTCCATCGCCGACACCAGCCGGCTGTCGTGGACGCAGCCATGCACCACCCCCGGCCAAAGGCGCCCTTCCAGGCACTTGGTACAGGTCCGCCCCTTCCGAAGAAAATGATGTTCCGCGCAAAGGAAGCCATAATCCGACACGCGGACGACGACCGGAACTTTTGCCTTATGAAGAGCAACCAGCACAGAAGGGGACAATTTGCGCATGAAAAGCATCAGATAGGCGACGTCGGGACGAAAATCTTCGATCAGCCTTGCAAGGTCCCGTTCGACCTCAGCGGAATAGAATAGACGTTGGAAGGTTTTGACGAACGACGCGGGCCGCTTGCGGTGCTGGTCGAAGAATATCTCATCGGGGCCGCCAATCGGGGTCGTAAAATAGGGAGACCAGGGCGACGTCTGGTTCTGACCATAGTCGATAGAGAATATAGCCGTCTCATGCCCGGCTCGTTCAAGGACGCGCTCAATATTGAATAAGTAGCGCTCGGCCCCGCTGGCGACAAAATACCGGTGATTTATCAATAGGATGCGCAATGTTAAAATCGCTCCACAGCAAGAAACCAGCCTGAACTTCTGCCGTCCATCCCGTGATCTTGTAGAGAAAACACCGCCCTCTATCCAATTCTATAAAGTACTAGATCTAAACATTCCGGACTGAATGACAAACCGGATGGAGAAAACCCATTTTGTTCATAGGCTTAGGAACATGAACCCGACGTTGACCATTGGTTAACCACAATGGTCCAAACTCGGCCCTGACATTCCCGTCTTTCCTTGGCTATAGTGGAGCCGCGATGATTGATCGGCTTTCTCGGAACCTTCACGGCAAGAGCGTTCGGCTGGTGGCGGCCTTGCAGGCCAACCTTCGATCCATAGCGGCAATATGGATGCTGATCATAAGCTTCGCTTGCGGTCTTCGACTGGCCTTTGCCGTCACGCATATCGATCCAGGCTTAGGGGTGGTCAGTAATGCCTTGCCCTATGTGGCGGTCACGATGGCGCCGGTGGCAACATTATTCTTTGCGCTTCGCATGTTTCCCTCGGGCCAGCTTTATGCGCAGCCTGCAATTCGTCTTTCGCGCTATGGCCGCTGGCGGCGGGTAAATTGCCTCGATGCTCGGGCGCTTCCCGCCTTTGGCGCTACCGGCCTAATGGCCTCCCTACTGGTCGGCATGCTTTTGAACGTGCCGGTCCGCACCGCGGAGTTCCTGGTAGCGATACCGGCCTTGGGGAGCCACGCGCCGGGGTGGTATCAGGCGTTGTTTCACGTCATGGTCGCCGACGTCGTCATCCTGACCAGCCTATATGTCTTCGCCTTTGTGATGGCTATTCGGCTGGTGCCGTTCTTTCCCCGCTTTCTGGTGCTTGTATGGGGCATGGACCTGCTGGCTCAGCTCAGCATAGCGAAGCTCGTCGCCTCGGTATCCGGCGTGCCGATGCCGGTCGAACGGGCGCTGCTCGATCTGTTGGAAGGCAATTTGAAGAAGGTGCTTATCAGCGCCGCAATCTGGCTGCCCTATCTGATCCTTTCGGACCGGGTAAACATCACCTACCGTCAGCGCATCAGTAAGTGAAATAATGGTCAGCGCCGTTCGAACGGCTTTATTCCCTGACCCAACACATTCGGGCCCAGTGCTATCCGATCGCCGCTCCAATCGGCGACAAAGGTGCTTGAACGCGTAATGCCTGGAGCGAATGCTGCGCGGTTGTCCCTGATCACCAGCCCGTTGGAACTGTTTTCCTTGCCCTCCGCGGCCAGCGCAATGAACGCGCTGTAATTTTCCTTGCTGCGGCCCTGCACCATCTGATTTCCTGAAATAAGGCCCGTCGCCCCCGCGGGAAGGTCGATCATGTAGTTGGTCTCACGGCCTCCTGTATCGTCGAAGCTGTTCCCGACAATGTCGGCAATGGCTGCGCGCGATTTTACATAATGGCCGCCATTGCCTAGTTCAAAGCGGGATCGGGTGACGCTCAGCTTGCCATAGCCGCCCACATAAATGCTGTGAGCGCAGGAAAGTCCGCGGTCGCAACGGCCGAGATGCTGAAAACTGGACCGGTCGATCCGGATCGCTCCGGCAGGATCGGCCGCCGTCAATATGCCCTGTTCGCTATTTCGGAAAAGACTGTTCACGACATCCAGATCGCCGCGCTCGAGCCTGATGCCGGCTCCATTTGCATCGGGCACGCGCATATTCTGGAAAATGACGCCGTCCACAATCGCTCCCCGCCCCCGCAGGACAAGCGCCGCCTTCCCCTCGCAGGTCGCGCCGTCGAATATGACCGTGCCGGGCTCTCGGGCCTTGAAGGTGATCATACCGGCCGACTGGACGGCACATTGCCGATAGCTGCCCGGCCTGATCAGAATGACGCCCTTGCCCTCGCCAATCGCCTGCACCGCCTCATCCAGGCGTGCAAAGCTTCTGCCCTGTTCCACGACCATGAAGGGACCTTGACCTTCATCGGCAAATGCCGCGGTGGTCACTGCTATTGAAACAAGAGCGGCGGATAAAATTTTCATGACGGCCTTTCCGTTTGGTGGAGAGCCGCTTAACCCAAAGAAATGAAATGCCGCTGAGTTGATATGGTTAATTACCCCAGCGGCCGTTCTTGCGGTCAATCCAGGTTGGGCCTCAGCCAGCGCTCGGCGGTCTCCATGTCCACACCGCGGCGAACGGCATATTCCTCCAACTGATCCCGACCGATCCGCGCCACACCGAAATATTCGCTTTGGGGATGACCAAAATAAAAGCCGCTAACGGCTGCGGTCGGCAGCATGGCGAAGTGATCGGTGAGCGTGATGCCGCTATTCTCCGTCGCGTTCAGAAGATCGAAGAGCAATGGCTTTTGACTGTGATCCGGACATGCCGGATAGCCGGGCGCCGGGCGGATGCCGCGATACTGCTCCTTGATCAGTGCTTCGTTGGTAAGCTGCTCGCCCTCCGCATAACCCCACAGCGTCGTGCGGACATGCAGGTGCATCCGTTCAGCAAAGGCTTCGGCCAGGCGATCTGCCAGGGCTTTCAGCAAGATGTCGTTATAATCGTCATGCGCCGCCTTGAAGCGGGCCAGATGCGGCTCGATGCCGTGTCCGGCCGTGACCGCGAAACCGCCGATCCAGTCGTATTCCGGGGCAATGAAATCGGCAAGACACATATTGGCGCGGCCCTCGCGCTTGCGGATCTGTTGCCGCAGGAAGGGCATGCGTACCTCTTTCCCGCCGACTTCGATCAGGACGTCATCGTCCTCACGCCGGCACGGCCAGAGCGCAGCCACGCCCTTGGCGGTCAGCCATTTTTCCTTGATGATCTGGTCCAGCATCTTCTGCGCGTCATCGAACAGACTCCGCGCGCTTTCACCGATGATCGCGTCATCCAGAATGGCTGGATAATTTCCCGCCAGTTCCCACGCGCGGAAGAAGGGAGTCCAGTCGATATAGTCGCGCAGGTCGGCCAGATCCCATTCGGGATAGACATGCAGCCCCGGCTGTTTGGGGGAAGCAGGTTTCAACGCCGGATCGATCGTGAAGGCGTTCGCCCTCGCTTCTTCCAGCGTTACCAGTTCGCTTTGGCCTTTGTTGGCGCGGGAACGGCGCACATCCTCATATTCCTCGGCCACCTTCACAACGAAGGGATCGCGCTGGGTCTCGCTCACCAGCGTGGAGGCGACACCGACCGCGCGGCTCGCATCCAACACATGCACCACAGGACCAGTATAGGCCGGCGAAATGCGCAATGCGGTATGAACCTTGGATGTAGTCGCGCCGCCGATGAGCAGCGGCATGTCCATGCCGGCGCGCTGCATCTCTTGAGCCACTGTCACCATCTCGTCCAACGAAGGCGTGATCAGACCCGACAGGCCGATCATGTCGGCGTCATTCTCATTTGCGGCCTTCAAGATGTCCGTCCAGGCGACCATCACGCCAAGGTCAATGATCTCGAAACCATTACACTGAAGCACCACGCCTACGATATTCTTGCCGATGTCATGAACGTCACCCTTGACGGTCGCCATGACGATCCTGCCCTTGCCCCGCGCATTCTGATCCTTTTCCGCCTCGATATAGGGGAGCAGGTGAGCGACGGCCTTTTTCATGACGCGGGCGGATTTCACAACTTGGGGCAGAAACATCTTGCCTGAGCCGAACAGGTCGCCGACCACATTCATGCCGTCCATCAGCGGGCCTTCGATCACCTCGATAGGACGGGCAGCGACCAAGCGCGCCTCTTCGGTGTCCTCAACCACAAAGGCGTCTATGCCTTTGACCAGGGCATGTTCCAGCCGCTTGGAAACGGCCCAGCCCCGCCATTCCTCGGCGGCCTTTTCAGCCGCCGCGTCAGTGCCGCGGAATTTCTCGGCCAAGGTGATCAGCCGCTCGGTCGCATCGGTACGCCGGTTGAGGATGACATCCTCGCATGCCTCGCGCAGTTCGGGATCGATCGTGTCATAAACGTCGAGTTGCCCCGCATTGACGATCCCCATGTCCATCCCCGCTGGAATGGCATGATAGAGGAACACCGAATGCATCGCCCGGCGCACGGGCTCGTTGCCACGGAAGGAAAAGCTGAGGTTTGAAAGACCGCCAGAGATGTGCACATGCGGGCAACGCTGACGGATTTCCCGCGCGGCCTCAATGAAATCGACGCCATAATTATTATGCTCTTCAATCCCTGTCGCGACCGCGAAGATATTGGGATCGAAAATGATGTCCTCGGGCGGAAAGCCAATGTCGGTCAGCAGCTTATAGGCGCGCTCACAGATCTCGATCTTGCGTTCCCTGGTATCCGCCTGTCCTTTCTCGTCGAAGGCCATGACCACCACGGCCGCGCCATAAGCCATCACTTTGCGCGCATGTTCAAGGAAGGCATCCTCCCCCTCCTTCATGCTGATCGAATTGACGATGGGCTTGCCCGACACGCATTTGAGCCCCGCTTCGATCACTGACCATTTGGAGCTGTCCACCATGATCGGCACGCGCGCAATGTCGGGCTCGGCGGCGATCAGCTTAAGGAAGGTGGTCATCGCGTGCTCGGCGTCGAGCAGCCCCTCGTCCATGTTGACGTCGATGATCTGCGCACCATTCTCAACCTGCTGCCGAGCGATCTCCACGGCAGCGGTATAGTCGTCCGCCATGATCAGCTTCTTGAACTTGGCCGATCCAGTAACGTTGGTGCGTTCGCCTACATTGACGAAAATGGCTGTGGTCTGTTGGTTCATTGTCTCATTTCAATTTCTGCGACATTCCCGCGAAAGCGGCGACCCATCTCACCTCCATCTCCAGCATTGTAACGGGGATGAGACAAAGGGTTCTGCTTTCGCTGAATGATGAAGTTCAAGCCGCTATATTCATCGGCTCCAGCCCCGCCAGGCGCGTCACCACCGGCGGATGCGGTATCACCCGGGGCGGAAGCCCCTCCACCGCCTTGCGCATTGCCGCGATATGCGCGGGCGTGGAACCGCAACAGCCGCCCAGAATATTGACCTGACCATTATCCGCCCATTCCTTCACCAACGAGGCCGTCTGCTCGGGCAATTCGTCATATTCACCAAGCTCATTGGGCAACCCGGCGTTCGGATAAACCATGACGAGCGTATCGGCGATGTGGCTCAGCGTCTGGACATGTGGACGAAGCTGCTGCGCGCCAAAGGAACAGTTAAGCCCGATCGTCACTGGCCGGGCATGACGAACGGCGTACCAGAACGCCTCGACCGTATGGCCTGACAGGTTCCGCCCAGAAAGGTCGGTGAGCGTCATCGACAGCATCATCGGCACATCCTTGCCATGCGCCTGCGCCGCTTCGATGACTGCCATGATTCCGGCCTTGGCGTTCAGCGTGTCGAACACGGTCTCGATCAGGATGAAATCCACGCCGCCGTCGATCAGCGCGTCGGCCTGTTCCCGGTAGACATCCTTCAGATAATCGAAGTCAATTTCCCGAAAGCCGGGATCGTTGACGTCCGGCGAAAGGGAGAGCGTCTTGTTGGTCGGCCCAATCGCTCCCGCCACAAAGCGCGGCCGCCCATCCTGCGCGGCCCTGTCCGCCGCGTTCCGTGCAAGCTGCGCCGATGCAAAGTTGATCTCGCGCACAAGATGTTCCGCGGCATAATCGGCCTGGCTGATCCGATTGGCGCTGAAGGTATTAGTGGAAACGATGTCGGAGCCCGCCGCCAGATAGGCGTTCGTTATCTCCTCCAACACTTGAGGCCGTGAAAGAGCCAATATGTCGTTATTGCCTTTCTGGTCCTTCGCCAGCCCCAGGGTCCCGGCATAGTCCGCCTCACTGAGCTTGTAATTCTGGATTTCCGTACCGAAGGCTCCGTCGGTCAGCAAAATCCGCTTTGATGCCTCTGCCTGCAAATGGGCCCGCGCGCTCATGCCGCTTCCTCACGCAGTTGCGCCTCAGGCCGACCCCGGAGGCCCAGCAGGTGACAGATGGCATAACTCAGCTCCGCCCGGTTAAGCGTGTAGAAGTGGAACTCCCGCACGCCGCCCGCATAAAGCTTGCGGCAAAGCTCGGCCGAAATGGTCGCTGCCACCAACTGGCGGGTCGAGGGATGATCATCCAGTCCCTCGAACAGCCGGTCCATCCAAGGCGGGATGGCGGCTCCGCACATGGCGGCGAACTTCCGTGTCTGGGCCACGTTCGACACCGGCAGGATACCCGGCACGATCTCTGTCTTGATCCCGGCGGCCGCAACCTTATCCCTGAAACGGAAGAAGGTTTCCGGTGAAAAGAAGAATTGCGTGATGGCGCGGCTGGCGCCTGCATCCAGCTTTCGTTTCAAATTGTCGAGATCGGCCTGACTGCTCACCGCCTCCGGATGCGTTTCGGGATAGGCAGCGACGCTGAGGTCGAACGGCGCAATCTCCTTCAGGCCCGCAACCAGATCGGCCGCGCTGGCATAGCCCTCCGGGTGGGGCGAAAAACCTTTTCCTTCCTCGGGCGGATCGCCGCGCAACGCCACGATGTGCCGAACGCCTGCCTCCCAATAAGCCTGGGCAACCTCCGCAATCTCGGCCTTGCTTGCGTCGACGCAAGTCAGGTGCGCAGCTGGCAGCAGGTCCGTCTCCCGCACGATCCGCGCTACAGTCGCGTGTGTCCGTTCCCGCGTAGAACCGCCTGCCCCATAGGTGACCGACACAAAGCGTGGCTGAAGCGGGGCAAGCGTCTGGATGCTGCTCCACAAGGTTTCTTCCATCTTCTGGTTCTTGGGCGGAAAAAATTCGAAGGAAACATGCGCGTCGCCCGATAGGTCGCCAAACATCGGCGCGTCCAGCGCCCGGCGTGCTTCCTCCAGCTGCGTCAGGGTAAAAGTCATGATGCGCTACGTCCCTTTATCGGCAAGACTTGCGCCTCATGCCGGCGCGCAAGCCATAATTTAACAGTAAGTTCGCCACCGGCGAACGTCCGTTCCTGCTCCAGATCGAACCCTGACTGTTTCAACCAACGTATCATCTGATCGTCAGAGAAACCAAGGCGCGCGTGGGCGTTGTTCACTCGAAGTTCTTCCCGCTCGTGAGGACCAAAATCCGCGATGAGCAGCCTTCCCCCGCTATCCATCACCCTCGCCGCCTCTTCAATCACCAATTCCGGCTGCTGCGCATAATGCAGTACCTGGTGAAGAATGATCGTATCGGTCACCCCTTCCGAAAGCGGCAGGGCATAGAAATCGCCCAGCAACAGTTCATATTTCTCCGAACCTTTTTCTGGCAGCTTAGCTCGGGCAAAGCGAAGCATTTCGGGGCTTCGATCAATTGCGACCACTTGGTCGGCCGCATCACCGAACAATTGGATCATCCTGCCCGTGCCCGTCCCAATGTCCAGAAGGCGACCGATCCTTTCGCCCTCCAGCATGGAGCGCATGGCCGCCTCCACGTCGGCCTCAGGCGCATGAAGCGATCGGATGGCGTCCCATTCCTCGGCATGTTCGGCAAAATAGCGCTCTGCCGCGTGAGCCCGATCCATGCGGACCGCCGCAAGCCGCGCCAGATCTGCCTTCACCCAAAGAGCCTCGCTATCGGAAAGTTCCGCAACGTCCAGGAACCGCATCAAAGGGGCAATATGGCCGGACTGTCCCAAGCGGAGAAATACCCAGCTTCCCTCCTTGCGCCGCTCGGCAAGCCCGGCCTCCACCAAGATGCGGACATGACGGGAGACACGGGGCTGGCTCTGCCCGACCACTTGTGCGATCTCCCCTACCGAAAGTTCCATGGAACGCAAAAGACAGACGATCCTCAACCGCGTCGGGTCAGCCAGAGCGCCAAATATGTCCAATATTGCGACCATGAAAGTATGATATAAAGATTTCTTTATATCAGTCAACCTTGTTTCTGAAATGCGGATTTTAGGCGTCTTAGGCAATCACTTCCGGCAGAAGCGATTGGAAATCAACGAAGGATTAATGTCATCCATTTCGGTAGGGATTGCCTTGGGCCTAACAAATCGTTACGTGTGCGCCTGCAGGCCAAGCAGGGGTTGAGCTTCTCTTGAGCCGGCCTGCATCAGGTTCAGTCTCTAGAGGGGGTTTTGCCCATGTCCAAGTCTATTGCTCTTTCGCTCGTTCTCGCCGCTTCGCTCGGCCTCGCTGCTTGCAGCGAAAAGACTCAAGAAAACGCGTCCAATGCAGCCGAGAACGCTGCCGTGACGGCGGAAAACGCAGCTGCTGATGCGATGAATGCGGCTGAAAACGCCACGGACGCGGCCGCCAACGCTGTGGATAACGCTACGAACGCGAACTGATCGCTTTCCAGCTTTTAGATTCGAGGAGGGTCGTGTCATCAGGCGCGACCCTTTTTCTTTGCCTCCTGCACTGGATATCGCAATGTCTTCCGTACCGCGCTCCATCATGCTCGCCTGCCTCCTCGCCCTCCCCTCCTGCGGCAGCAACGATAATGATCCAGGCCCCGGAGGTGTCACTGTAGGCGAGGCGGAAGCGCTGAATCAGGCTGCTGAGATGCTCGACGACAGGTTGGCCGGAAATGCCACCGGCGCGAAAACGCCCGGAAATGGGGCCAGGGACTGAAGACGGGCAACGGATTGTAGGCAAAGCCGCAACCGACCAAGCTTACCGCCAAATCCCCCTAGCCGTCTTCGCTTCATTGGGCTAGCAGGCGGACCATGTCCGATCCTACCACTTTGAACCGCCTTTACGGCCGTCGGCAAGGGCACAAGTTGCGTGCGGGCCAGGCGCAGTTGCTGGAACAACTGCTACCGCAGATCGAGGTGCCGGAGACTGGTCCTCTTGCTTCGCGTGCCTTGTTCGGCGACGATCGGCCATTGCACTTTGAAATCGGGTTCGGCTCCGGAGAGCATCTCGCCTACCGAGCCGACCTGCTGCCTGACCATGGCTTCATTGGTTGCGAACCCTTTCTCAATGGTGTGGTCGGCGCGTTGCAGCACGTTCAGAATGGCTTTTTGCCCAACATCCGGCTGCATATGGGCAATGCGCTGGATATATTGGCGCGCGTGCCGGACGGGGCGTTGAGTTTCTTGTACCTGCTTCATCCAGATCCCTGGCCCAAGGCGCGGCATGCCAAGCGGCGGATGATGAATCACGGCCCGCTTGACATGATGGCGGCCAAGCTGAAACCCGGCGGGGAATTTCGCCTCGGCACCGATCATCCGATTTATTGCCGCTGGTCGATGATGGTTATGAATCAGCGAGCAGACTTTGAATGGCTCGCACAAAGTCCCAAGGACTTTCTAAAACGGCCAGGTGGATGGCCCCAGACCCGCTATGAAGCCAAGGCAAGGCGCCTGGGTCATGAAGTCTGGTACTTCCGTTACCGGCGCAATGAGGCAGAGGCCGGCGCGCGGCATTCGATCTGAATGAGGCACAGAGGCACAGTAAACCACATCCCCGGATCGCTCGACCCGCCAGACAGGTGTCCCATGCCCATGTTCAGCGGCGCAGCACGGTGATGCGATCAGTTCGCCGGCTTCGTCGTATCCACTTTTTCCACCCACTCGGGGTAGAAGGTCGGCTCACGATTCGACCAGCCTGGCGCGGTGGCCGCGGCTTCGCTGATCGATTGCAGGAGCACCCGACGCTTGTCCGGATGCAGGTGTGGCAGGCTCGCCGCCGCGCAGAATGCCCCCGGCAGCCATGGCCGTGACGCCGCCCCGATCAGCCGCTCGTACAAGAAACGATACGCACTGAATGTCGTCAGCCGATCCTGCCCCAGATCGAAAGCCGATAGCGTCACCAGTGGAGCCATGAACGGTTCCACCTGGTCCAGTCCGCTATCATCGGGGACCAGCGACTTTATGAAATCCAGCCGGTCGTACATGCGGGATTGTGCGCGAATGCTCGCCGCTTCCACCACGTCTCGGGACCAGATTTTCATTGCGTCTTGCCGGTGCAGCCCCACGTCCAAGGACCGCCTGATATATCTCTGCGTACCAGCAGGGAAGCTAGCAAACTCTCGCATTTCAGCGAGTGTTACTTCCCCGTCCGCAGGTCTTGCACTAATGCCCATGCTCTTGCCTCCGACATATAAAATGTCTGATCAGCCGAACATGCGCCTCTTATGGTTACCTAATGATTAAGGTTCCGCTCGGCTGACATTTACATCCGACCAGATTTCTTTGTGCGTCGCAACAAAAATCGATCAGCGCAATCATCATGGTCGAATAACGGCAATGCATGCATCTCTTTAAGGTCAAGCGCCTTTATCGTCTTCTCCGCCTTCATCATCCTCTTTTTCCCAATCCTCTTTGCGATATCCCGAAGAGGGCATGGGTCGGCCGTCATCGCCCTTGCGAGCGACGCTGGGGGGATCTGAAGCGTCCATCGATTCAATAATGCCTTCGTCCAGCTGTTCCTCTTTCGTCATCAGTTCGCCCGCTTTTTTAGGACGACTTTTGGAGTCTCGCTGCATGATCTCATCCTTTTCGTTCGTCTGGGAAAACGGACCAGCCAGCCCGCAGTTCCACGCCCTCTTCGACCAACAACCCGGCCGGTTCGACGCATGACCACAGCAGGGGCAGACAGCGGGCGTTGGATACATTACTGACCGAAAGGATGAACAGGATCGCGGATGACGAGGGCCAACGGGCAGTTTCGCCTTCGATGGCGCTGTGTTCCATCCTGGGCTTCTGGCTCTTCTACATGGTCGTGGTCACGCTACGTTCGTTGGTCATGGGCTTTGAGCCTCAAGGGGAAATGGCATTTCGCCGCGGCGTGGTCACCTTGGTGGGCATCGCGATCACCTGGGGCTTGTATCTGGCGTTGCGACGTTTCGACAGCCGATCGCAGCCGACTCGCCTTGTGACTGCTTTCGTGGCAGCGGTCCCCTGCGCAATCCTTATCGCGCTGGCGAACTATTATGTCTTCAACATCTACGACCCTTCGGGACTGATGGAGGATTACCCCGCCGCCAAGGCCGCTACGGCGAAGGAGGAGGTCCATGCAATCAAGGACATCGCCGAGGTGGCGCTGTCGCGTTATTTCTTTCTATCGGCCTGGGCAGCGCTCTATCTGGCCCTGTCATATGCAGGCGAGGTCAGGCGTATCGAACGTCGGGCCGCCCGGTATGAACAGGCGGCTCAAAAAGCTGAGCTGCGGTCCCTGCGGTATCAGGTGAATCCGCACTTTCTATTCAACACCCTCAATTCCCTTTCCACCTTGGTCATGAAGGACCGGCGGGAGGAGGCGGAAGCGATGATCCTCAGCCTGTCGAATTTCTATCGCAGCAGCCTGACAGGAGACCCGCTTGATGATGTCCCGCTATCCGACGAAGTGCGATTGCAGGAACTTTATCTCAATATCGAAGCCGTTCGATTCCCCGACCGATTGATCAAGCGGATCGACATTCCGCCGGACCTCATGGATGCCTGCGTGCCGGGACTCATCCTTCAACCGCTGGTGGAGAACGCCATCAAATACGGGGTGTCGCGAGCAGCCAGGCCGGTGACGATCACCATCAGCGCGCGGCGGGATGAGGAACGACTTCATCTCAGCGTCAGCGACGATGGCGATGTCATCCCTGGGGATAGGGACAAGGGCAACGGTATAGGTCTGGCGAACGTTCGGGACCGGGTTTCCGCCCGTTTTGGCGAAAAGGCCACTATCCGATGGTATAGACCGTCCAGTAACGGTTTTGTGGTTGAACTGAGCATGCCTATAATGATGGATGGCTGCTGATTCTGCACCAGACCAAGCGGCACGTCCCCTACGGACGATGATCGTGGATGACGAACCGCTCGCGGTCGAAAGGCTGCAGATGCTGTGCGCGCGTGAGGCTCGGGTGGAGTTGGTGGGGACAGCGACAGACGGCGAATCCGCGCTTCGGCTGGTGGAAGGGGTGAGTCCCGACCTGCTGCTACTGGATATCGCAATGCCGCGTCTTGACGGTATCGGCGTAGCGCGAGTTCTGAGCCGCAGTGAACGCAATCCTTCCATTATCTTTGTTACCGCCTTCGAAGGGTTTGCCGTTGAAGCCTTTGATCTGGCCGCAGTCGACTATCTGCTGAAGCCGGTATCGCAGGAAAGGCTGGGCCGCGCCGTGGATCGGGTGCTGGCATTGACGCACACAGATCGAATCCCTCGTCCAAGCAACAGACCTTCCGTCTGGGCAGAGGATTTTTGGGTTCCTCACAAGGCCGAACTGGTCCGCATTGCCGCAACGCATATCGACCGTATCGAGGCTGAACGCGATTATATGCGTCTGTTTGTCGGACCCCGCAGCTACCTGCTGCATCAAACCATCAGTTCACTGGAACAAAGGCTGGATCCCGAACAATTCATCCGTTTGCACCGCTCTCATATTGTCAGGCGCGGCCACATCGACCGGCTTCGACATGATGGCAGCGGCGTCTGGTTTGCGCGGCTGCTCGACGGGACGGAAATACGTATTGGCCGCACCTATCTTGCGGGAACAAAAGCTATTGCCGGCCGATAGAAAAAGACCCCCGGCCTAAGGGTAGCCGGGGGCCCCGATCCAGAACGCGTATGCCCGCCCCGGATCAAGTTCTATCTCATTTCTCGACGGTCAAACTCGCAAGGCGCTCACCGTTCCGCGCGCTCTCCATGGCAAGAGCGACATCGCGGCTGCTACGAGCGCTTGCCTCGTTTCGACAGCGCTGCATGTCCTGCATTTCGGTAATATTCCGGATATCAGCTCGGCCACAAACCTTTTGGACCGCTCGCTTCACGCGCTGCTGCAGCGTAGAAGCTCCGCTATCGGAAGAAAGATCCAGATCCTCATAGCGGACCTCAACCGATCGATCGCTCGCCAGCGCAGGAGCCGATGTCAGAATCAAGCCGGCAGCGGCGAGCATTGTTTTTGCAAAACCGTTTCGAGCACGCATGACTGTTCTCCTCTGTTTTGGCACATCCTCAACCCATCGGCCCCGATTGGGGCAGAGGATGCGAAATGACTTCTTATCGCCGGTTCGGCAGAGCTATTGAGTCCCCCTCGCCGTAGCGCATCCTGGCTATATGCCGTTACGGCATGGCGATCATTCGCGCTTCGACCAGCGCCCATTACGGTCGGTGAACGACATATGCAACGACAAACAACATATGAGCGGCGACGAACAGCATCTCTGCAATTTTTGATCGCTTTTCTGGGCCTCCCGGTAATCATGTGTCGGCGCACCGATAACAGGGCACGAAAATACTATTTCCGATTAAAGCCAGGGCGATAGGTGGAGATTTCCGGCCGAAAGTAAGTGGGCACCTCATAGGGCTTCACCACTCGCTCTGTCGGTGGGGCCAATGCCTTGGCCGGGTCGATTTTTTCATGAAACTGCAGGCCGAAACAATGGCCACTAGTCCAGATGACGGTGGCATCGATGGCGCCGATATTATTCAGCAGGACAGCGACCTCCTCTCCTTTGAAAAGGATCTGGTCACTTTTCCCTCCCAGACCGCTGGCTGAAATATTGCGGACAACGATCTTGGTCGCGCCCAGCCGCGGCGACATTATCTGCGCCGTCAAAAGCCTGCTCGTTCGCGGCTCTCGCGTTTGCCCGACGTGCTCAGCCATCGTCAGCTCTTCAGGGTTGCGGGCAAAGCCCATAGCATTCCGGCGTCCCGTATAGTTCTTATATGCACCCGTCGTACAGGAACACCCTTAAAGAACCTTAAAACGAAGTTATCAAACCGTAACGATCCTCACGATCTACGTTCTTCGGGAAACATGCATTGGAATATATTCGTTGACTTGCAGGCGGCTGATAAGGGAACCTACCGACGGAGGGTTGAGCAATTGACCAAGACCGATCCCCATTCCCCGCCGGCCCGACGGACCGCTGCCGCACTGCTGGTCAGACAACTGGAGATTCAAGGGATTGAGCATATCTTCTGCGTGCCGGGCGAAAGCTTTTTGGCCGTACTGGACGCACTCATCGACAGTTCGATCAATGTAACCGTCTGCCGCCACGAAGGCGGAGCGGCCATGATGGCCGAGGCAATCGGCAAGCTGACCGGAAGGCCTGCCGCCTGCTTCGTCACCCGCGGCCCCGGCGCCAGCAATGCAATGCAGGGCCTGCACATCGCCCGGCAGGATTCGACGCCGCTTTTGCTTTTTATTGGGCAAGTAGAGCGTCACGTCCGCGGGCGCGAAGCGTGGCAGGAACTGGACTATGATGCCGTTTTTGGCTCAATCGCCAAATGGGTCGCCGAAATCACCGACGCGGAGCGCATTCCCGAAATCATCTCCCGTGCCATGCACATGACATTGAACGGACGCCCCGGACCGGTCGTGGTCGCGCTTCCCGAAGATCTGTTGTCGGATATAAGCGACGCGCTTGACTGCCCGAAGGCGGTGGCTACGGAAACCTATCCCAATGGCGAACATATCCAGCAGTTTCAGGCATTTTTGGAAAAAGCGGAAAAGCCGCTCGCCATTGTTGGCGGATCGCGCTGGACCGCGGACACAGTGAAAGCATTTGCGGCGCTGGCAGAACGGTGGCGGCTGCCTGTCGCTGTATCGATGCGTCGGCAAATGCTGTTTCCCGCTGATCATGATTGCTTCGCCGGCGACCTCGGCTTTGGGGCCAACCCCAGGCTGGTCGAACACGCCAAGCAAGCTGACCTGCTGCTGCTGCTCGGCACCCGGATGTCGGAAGTGACGAGCCAGAACTATAGCATCATGGACATACCCAAGCCCCGGCAATCCGTGATCCATGTTCATGCCGATCCGCTGGAGCTGGGTCGGGTTTATCGTGCGGACCTTGCAATCAATGCGACGCCTTCCGGAATGATTGCGGCAATGCGGGACATCATCCTCCCCCCTTCGCCCCAGCGATCCGCTTTCTGCGCGGCTGTCCGACAGGATTTTGTAAACTGGAACGATACAAGCGTTGCTGATCCGCCCGGAGCGTTTCAACCCGCCCGAATGATGCAATGGCTTGGCGAGAAGCTGCCTGAAGATGCAATCATCTGCAACGGCGCTGGCAATTATGCGATCTGGGTGCATCGTTTCCACCGCTTCCGCGCTTTTGGGACGCAATTGGCCCCGACCTCCGGCTCAATGGGCTATGGCCTGCCTGCGGCCGTCGCGGCCAAGCGCCTCTACTCCGACCGCATGGTGATCGCCTTTGCAGGCGACGGCTGCTTCTTGATGAATGGGCAGGAGTTTGCGACCGCCGTCCAATATGATCTGCCGATCATCGTGATCGTCATGGACAACGGCATGTACGGTACGATCCGAATGCATCAAGAGCGGCAGTTTCCAGGCCGCGTGATCGCAACCGATCTGCGCAATCCCGATTTTGCCGCCTATGCACGTGCATTTGGCGGCCATGGCGAGCGGGTGGAGCGAACAGAAGAATTCGGTCCCGCGTTTGAAAGGGCGCTTTCCTCAGGCAAGCCAGCAATCATTCATTGCCTGATGGATCCAGAGGCGATCACACCATCAGCCACATTGTCCGAGATACGAGCCGGGGCACATGGAAAGTGACCACCTTAGCATTCGGGAAGAGGGATCAGCTTCCGTTATTGGCCACGATGTCTACGGCGGTTCCTCCGCTTTCATGTTTGGCGAAGGTGATGAAATAGGCGCCGTCGTCCTTACTTCTCACGCCGCCCAATACATGTTCGCCATTCAGGAGCTGATGTTCGGCATCAAAGCCCGCTCTTAGTGCCTTGGTATAATAAAAATCGATAACCGGCTGCATTGGCTGGTTCGTGACGAAGCTGACAGCGCGCAGGTTGCAATTGGCATTCTCTGAGCCCGCGGCCTCCATCAGTCGAGCCTTGGGGTAAACTGCAAATGTCTTGGGCAGCCGATTGGCCCATCCCATTCCATATTGCAGGTTCGCCTCGCAGCCTCCCCTCCCCTTGCCGCGCTGGCCTTGCTGGCGGGCCAGCGCGCCCAGGGTCACAGGAGCGCTCGTTTCACATCCGGGACAAGGCGCGGCTTCGACAGCCTTGGGCGCCCGAAAAAGCTTACCGCCGATGGGCGCATCATATTGGGTCGCAAGTACGTGCGGCGGCAGCGCTCCCGTGCCTGGCCGATCAGGTGGCCGAACGGCGTTGGTATTGGAACGGCTTGCCAGTTCCGGATCGACAATGATCTGGTCCTCAAGAGCACCTCTCAAAGCCGGATCACTGGCATTGGTGAGGCTTTCATCCAGCGAAGCCAGGTTACGATCAGCGTCGTCATCACGTCCGCAGCCTGTCAAGGACAGTGCAAAGATCGCGGAAAGCGTGAATAGCTTATTGGCCAACATGCCGGTGTGCTCCTTCCAATCGTGAGCAGACATGCAGCATTTCGGTTAAATTTGGGTTAGGAATCAATGCGGCAGCAATGATTGCCGCCACAACCCTGCGTTGTTGGCACATAAAACCCTTGCTGCGCCTCAGGCATAAGGGCATTTAAGAGCCATGCTGAGCGTGCTGGCATCCCTCATCGGCTTCGTGGCCTTGATCCTGATGATACCCACTGTCATCCCATTCCTGGGATGGGCAAATTGGTTGATAGTTCCCATAGCCCTTGCCGGCGCAGTCATCGGCTCCTTTTCTTCCAGAAATACAGGTCGAAATTTCTGCCTGATCGTCGCAGCCATCGGCGGCCTTCGGCTGTTCATCGGCGGCGGCATTATCTGACAATTCCTTCGGCAAGGGGTTGAACCATGGCTCGTCATAGCCATTGACGAACCAGGCGCCGGCCGATCTTAATCGCCGTTTCTAACGACATCATCTTCTGGCCCCGCCGTTGCAACGGTTCTCGCAAGGAATTTCATGCCTACTTCCACATCCGCTCAAACCGCCCCCGTGTTGGAAACTCGTGCGATGGCGCGCGGAGGAATTGCTGCGGGTATGGGCGCTTATCTGACTTGGGGTTTCCTTCCGCTCTATTTTCTGGTCCTGGACAGCGTTTCCCCGCTGGAAATTGTTGCAAGCCGGATCATTTGGTCGCTCTGCTTGCTGCTGGTTATATTGACCCTGCGCGGCACGCTCGGGCATTTTGGCCAAATATTGAATGATGGGCGGGTCATGCTCACCCTGGCGGCGACCTCAGCGCTCATTGCAATCAACTGGCTTGTCTATATCTGGGCCGTCCACGACAACCATGTTGTGGCTGCGAGCCTGGGATATTTCTTGAATCCTCTGGCCAATGTGCTCCTCGGCTTTGTCGTGTTGAAGGAGCGGCTAAGGCGATTGCAATGGATGGCCTTGGCACTCACCACGATCGGTGTGGCGATGATGGCCGTTTCCGCACTCGATACAATCTGGATCAGTCTGGCTCTCGCAGCTTCATTCTCGTTATATGGGCTCATTCGCAAGATGGCACCCGTGACGGCCTTGCAGGGACTTGCAGCCGAAACGCTCATCCTCGCTCCATTTTCGCTGGCCTATATGGGATGGCTCGCCGCCGCCGGATCCCTGGCATTCGGCGCCAATCCAATGACCACCGGCCTTCTGGTGCTCTCCGGCGTCGTAACCTCGGTTCCGTTGTTGCTCTTTGCCGTAGCTGCCAAAAGGATGACCTATTCCACGCTGGGCCTATTGCAATATATCGCTCCGACCTTGCAGTTGCTGCTCGGCGTCCTTGTTTTTGGAGAAACACTGACCGCCGGACAATTATCGAGCTTCGGGCTGATCTGGGCGGGACTTATCCTTTATAGCACGGCAAGTCTCCATCAGGCGCGTGCGGAACAAAACGCTCTGCCGGGTATCGAATGACGGCAGCGGATAAAGACACTCAAAACACCGTCTGAAGGAGGGAGACGTTCTCGACAATGCAACATGGCTCGCTTATCGAAGTCCCGGTAAGCACATATGGAAGGATATAAGTTAGATGGTAAGCGCCAGCCACGTACTTGACCGCGTTCTTGTTCTGGAGATGGTGCGCGTCACCGAAGCCGCGGCTATCTCTGCATCGAAGCTGATCGGCCGGGGCGACGAGAAGGCCGCCGACGCCGCTGCCGTAGAGGCGATGCGCAAGGCATTCAACGACCTGGCCATCGACGGCACTGTGGTCATCGGGGAAGGTGAACGCGACGAAGCTCCGATGCTGTACATCGGCGAAAAGGTCGGCAACGCGATAGGCAGCGGCCCCCGGATCGATATCGCGCTGGACCCGCTGGAAGGCACCACGATTACGGCAAAGGCAGGTCCGAACGCGCTCGCCGTGCTCGCCATCGCGGAGGAAGGATGCCTTCTCAATGCCCCTGATGTCTATATGGACAAGCTTGCAATTGGGCCGGGCTATTCTCCCGGCCTGATCGATCTCAACAAATCGGTCCGCGAAAATGTAGAGGCAGTCGCGCGTGAAAAGGGCGTCGAGCCTGGCGACATTATCGTGTGCGTATTGGACCGGCCGCGCCATGAAAAATTGATTGCCGAACTTCGCGAGATCGGCTGCGGCATCATGCTGATCCCCGACGGCGACGTTGCTGGCGTCATCGCAACTACCGATCCCGATACAACCATCGATATCTATATGGGTTCGGGCGGCGCGCCTGAAGGCGTGCTTGCGGCCGCGGCGCTGCGTTGCGTTGGCGGACAATTCAAAGGCCGTCTGCTCTTCCGCAACGATGACGAACGTTCGCGTGCGCGCAAATGGGGCATCGACGACCTGGACCGCATCTACGACCTTAACGACCTGGCCAAGGGCGACTGCATCTTTGCCGCTACCGGCGTTACCGACGGCTCATTGCTTCAGGGCGTAAAGCGTCTGCGCGGTGGTGCGATGACCACCGAAAGCGTCGTGATGAGGGCCAGTTCCGGCACCATTCGCTGGGTAAAGGGCGAACACCGGCTTTAGAATGTGCTGACTTGGAGTTATCCCTATCTCCGTTCATCTAAATCGAAAAGCCACCCCAGATCACTAGGGCGGCTTCTCGATTTGCACGCGGGTTTAGCAGTCGCGATCGATTGCACGACCCGCTACGGCGCCGACGCCCGCACCGATAATGGTGCCCGCCGTGCGGTCACCCCGCCGCCCGGCAATCTCATTGCCCAGCAAGCCGCCTGCGATCGCACCGATAATGGTGCCGCCCGTGCCGCTGTCGCACCGGCCCCTGTAAGAGCGCCGGTCGCTATAGTAGCGGCGATCCGACCCGCGATAATAACGGTCCCCACGGTAGTAGCGGTCACCGCGATAATAGCGGTCGCCCCGGTAACTCCGGCTCCGGTCATAATCGCGATAATAGTCGCCGCGTTCATACCCATGGCGAGCCATTGCGGGAGCGGTGGGAACGGCTACCGCCGTCAGGACGGCCGCCGCCGCGCTTAACGAAAGCAGAAATTTCTTCATCATCTGGCTCCTTCATCCAGAATGGCGCTTGCTTCAAAGCCGGAACCCGAAGCCTTCGCGACCCAGATCCATTCGACCCTGCCTTTATGGGCGATTCGGTTTGAGCCAAAACTGAACGCGCATGTTATCCGCCGTTCACATTGCTGCTTTCAGATTAACCATGACAGCCATTGTCTTACCGCGTTAGAGCATAGCAATGTTTCGCCTGATGCTGATCCTGTTCGTCGCTGTCATCCTGCTCCCCGCGCCCAAGTCCAGCAAGGAGATCAGGACAGTGCCAGGAGCGCTGCTGATTAGTGCCAAGCCGGTGCCACTGAATACGTCCGATCCGCAACAGCGCGAAATCGGCCGTCTGGAATATCTCGAAGGATGGGAGCTGAAGAGCGACCATCCCTCCTTTGGAGGTTTGTCGGCCATGGTCCTAAGGCCGGACGGTCGCATCATAGCCCTTAATGACAGCGGGGACCTGTTCGGACTGCGCCTGCCCCACGAAAACGAAGGCATTAGAGAGTTCATCGCGCCTCTCCCCATACGACCGGAGGAACGCAACTGGCCGAAATGGAAATGGGATTCAGAGGGGTTAATGTACGATCCCGAAAGCAACCGATATTGGGTAACCTTTGAGCTCATTCATCGCATCTGCCGCTATTCCCCTGCCTTCGCGCGTGTCGAGGAGTGTCAGGAACCCAAAGCGATGCGAGATTGGCCAAGCACCGCTGGCGCCGAAGCGGCCGTCCGCCTGCCGGACGGGCGATTCCTGATTTTCGCGGAGGGGGCCTATGGTCCAAAGGGAAGCACGGAGATCTTGCTGTTTTCCAGCGACCCTGCCGCACCTGGACCAGCGCCCGTCCGGCTCGGCTATCAACCTCCGCAGGGTTATCGAATTACCGATGCGGCTTGGCTGGAACCGGGAAAGCTATTGACCCTCAATCGACGAGTAACGATCTTCGATGGCTTCACGACGAAGCTTGCCATGGTTGATATCGATGACCTTTCGTCCGGCAAACTACTTCAGGCGCAGGAGATAGCCACGCTTCGCCCGCCGCTGCTTGCGGATAATTTCGAAGGGCTGGCGGTCTCCAGCGAAGGCAAGCGGCATATTGTCTGGATGGCATCGGACGATAACCACCAGTTTTTCCAGCGGACGCTATTGCTGAAATTCTCGCTGAAGCCGCCGGAATAGATTTAGCGCTATCATTAACGCAGTCGCCTGTTCCCGCAGGCACGAAAAAAGCGGCCCCATCAGAGCCGCTCTCTTCATTCGCCAAAATTCAAAAGGAGCTTCAGGCCGCCTTCTGCTTCTTCACGATATCGCGCTTCAGACGACGTGCGCGCAGGGACAGCTTTTCGTCGTTGGTCTTCAGCAGCCAGTTATCCAGACCGCCAACATGTTCCACCGAACGAAGGCCGTGGGTCGACACGCGAAGCGTCACGCTCTTTTCCAGCGCTTCGGAGATCAGCGTCACATCCTGCAGGTTGGGCAGGAACACGCGCTTGGTCTTGTTGTTGGCGTGGGAAACATTGTGACCCACCTGGCGGGTTTTGCCGGTCAGCTCGCAAATACGCGACATAATCTTAAAGCCTTGTTCTTCGGGTTTATCCGGAAAGACCGCGCGGATAACGGACATCGGACGAATCGTCAACCGCGCTTTTAAGCTTTTCCCCTATTCTCGCAACCGCTCATGGTTATAACCGCCGCCATGTCGTCTTTTCCTTTACCTCCACCCATGCGCCGCGCCCTTGATCTCGCCCAGGCGGCGGCAGAGGCGGGTGAAGTGCCCATCGGTGCGGTGGTCACCATGAACGGCATCATCATTGGCGAAGGCGAGAACCGCAATCGGCGGGACAACGACCCCACCGCTCATGCGGAGATCGTGGCCCTGCGTCAAGCGGCTCAGACCCTCAGCGATTTCCGGCTGACCGGCTGCGACCTTTGGGTAACGCTGGAACCCTGCGCCATGTGTGCGGGTGCTGCATCCCATGCCCGCATAGCGCGCCTCTATTACGGCGCCAGCGATCCCAAGGGCGGGGCCGTGGAACATGGCGGTCGTCTCTTTACTCAGCCTCAGTGCCTGCACCGGCCGGATGTCTATAGCGGGCTCGGCGAAAGCGAAGCGGCAGAGATTCTGCGGACATTCTTCGCCGAGCGCCGGGATTAGCCGAAAAGTATCACCGCTCAATCCGGTACAGCTTGTAGGGCAGCCCCTCGCCCAGATCCACGGGGCTTAACCAGGCAGGCACCTTCCCCTTCGCCATCTGCGCATAAAAGCCCTTGGGGCTGCGCGCCTGATAGACGGTTCCCTCCGGGAAATTCGGGCAGATCAGCAGATAACTGGCCCCACGCGCCCTTGCGATGAGCCGGAAACCCTCAGGTGGTCCGTCAAAGGCGTGATGAATATCCAGAATGGCTTTTTCATTCCGATGATAGGGTCCGGCAATGGCGCTATGGTGTGTTACAGCCAGGATACGCGGCCCAAGATCGACCATCGTGAAGATAGTCGCAGGCGGCAAGCGGTTGAGAGGCTCAAGTGCAGGCAATGTGCGACACTTTGCGCTGGCGGACCGGACGATCTGCCGCCTTGTGCCGGGCTTTGCCTTATCGAAGCTCAGGGTGAGTTCATACGCGCCAAACACTCCCGCCACCAGCACAACGCCCGCCAGAGCAGCCAAGCGCATCCCAGTCCTTTTAGTGAAGAACAAAGCAGACAGGCATGAGTAGGCAAAGGCGGCAACGCCCGGT
This sequence comes from Rhizorhapis suberifaciens, assembly GCF_014200045.1. GTDB lineage: Bacteria > Pseudomonadota > Alphaproteobacteria > Sphingomonadales > Sphingomonadaceae > Rhizorhapis > Rhizorhapis suberifaciens. The sequence goes on along the minus strand of NZ_JACHOV010000006.1, from coordinate 181,187 downwards.
ATCGCCAGCAATTGCGCGGCGGGTGCGGCCCTTGTCTGCCAAAACAGCAGCACGAAAGAAAACACCGAAAGCAGCGCCACTGTCAGCCACGGCCAGAACCGCCCAGGCTCCCGCCGATACAGGAAGCAGGCGACGATCGATACCAGTATGCCCGGTATGGGCAGCGCCAGCAGCGGCCGGACGACATCCTCCGATTGTTTATAGATTGGCTTTGCCTCGCGGATATTGTCGAGCCAGAGCCGGTTAAGCTCGGGCGAAATCTGATAGGCTCCCGACAAACATTGCGGCCACACCAACCACGCTCCGGCAGCCAAGAACAACGCCACGACCCCGCCCGCCGTCAGCCTCGCCTGCCAGCTTCGAAGAGGCAGCAGCGATAGCAGGACCATTCCCGCCCCCGCCACCGCAAGGATCGACAGCCACACTGGCGAGAGAGCATCACAAACAGGCGCTCTGTTGTCATGGCTGGCAAATACCAGGAAACCGAACCCAACTCCCCCCGCAAGGCCAAGCGCATAGGTCTGCATGCGGCAGACTTGCCTCGCATCGGCAACCCAGCGCAAAGCGATCACTCCCCCGGTCGCCGCCAGGTAAACGATCATCTCCATGCCGATGGCGACGGAAATCGCACTAGCAATGCCAGCGACGAGCCCGCCTCTTGCGGCCCTGTGATCGGCAAGCCCGGCCAGCGCGACCAGCGTCATGGCCAGTTGCCAGCCATGATGATCCACGCGCATCGGCATGAACATAGACAGCGCCATTCCGGCAGACAGCGGCGCGAAAATGGCTATGCACCAGCTATTTCCGCCTACCAGCCGCCGCATCACAAAGCCAAGCGCCAACATTGCCGGAAGTAGCGGCAGCAAAGGCGCAAGACCCGCCCCCAGCCGATCCGCCTGCCCGACATCCATGAACGCCCTGAAAAACAACATCAGCGCCGCAAGCGGCAGATCGACTATCCGCGACCAGTGGATGTTCGCGCCATTGGGCGGGTCGAGCCGATGCTGGCGTAGGTCATACCACCCCTGTCCCGCCAGCCAGTCCCTGACCTGCAGAAACCGCATATTGTCATCGGTGTCATTCAACGCCAGCCAGTGAATGGCATTCCAGCGTTCGATCAGGAACCATGCGCAAAGGCAGACCCATGCAATGACGGTCAGCGCTTTCCAATGCACATGCGCCCAGGCGCCGAGCCGATGGCCAAGCCGCACCAGGCCTTTCCAGCCCCACGATTTCTTCAGCGCACCGCTTTCCAACATGAGCGCCCGGCATTAATGCCCCAAAAAATAAGCGCAACGGGAAATGCAATGAAGAAGCTGGATCAGATAGCGGCGATGGAACCGGAAATGCGCGTGCTGCTAGCGCAGTTGGGACGCTATGCCGCGACCGGCTTGGCGGTGACGGCTCTACAAGCGCTCATCTACTGGCTGTTGGCGACACCGGTGAAGCTGCATCCCCAGCTGGCCAATGGCATAGCCTATCTCTTCGCGGTCGCGCTGGGATATGTTCTGCACAGCGCCTTCACCTTCCGCGGTCATGGCGCACGCGACAAGACCGCGATCCGCGGCATTCGCTTCATACTGGTGTCGCTGGTCAGCCTCGGCCTCAATGCGATGTGGGTACAGATTTTTGTCGTCTGGCTGGACTGGGCGACTTGGGTGCCGGTGCCTTTCATGCTGTTCGTAACGCCCTTCGTGGTGTTCGGTCTCAACAGGCAGTGGGTTTTCCGATGAGGGTCTGATTGGGGATAAGGGGTTGATTAGCCAAAATCCCCAACTGACCGGACACGCCGGCTATGATATATACGGCGAACGGAAAGCAGGCGGCCGAAGATGGCGGTCCGCCACCACCAATTCACTGTTGAATCTGGCAACCGATTGCCTGTTTTGTCTCTGTTTCTTGTTCCTTTCATTCGGGGGATGTGTTGGAGTACAGAAAGGAGATAGATGGGCTAAGATCGGTTGCCGTTGTTCCCGTTATTCTGTTTCATGCAGGCGTCGGCTTGTTCAGCGGTGGTTATGTCGGTGTAGACATATTCTTCGTCATAAGCGGCTATCTCATTACCACCTTGTTATTATCGGACATTGAACGTAACAGCTTTTCTATCCTGAAATTTTATAAACGGCGCGCTCGCAGAATTCTACCGGCGCTAATGCTTGTACTTTCATTTTGCCTGTTCATGGCATGGTTTACTATCATGCCCGTAGATATGCGGGACTTCATGGAAAGCGTGCTCGCTGTCTCGCTTTTCTCTTCCAACATATTGTTTTGGCGAGAAGCAGGCTATTTCGATGCGGTGTCGGATTTTAAACCCCTGCTTCATACCTGGAGCTTGGGCGTCGAGGAGCAATATTACATTATTTTTCCACCGATGCTCTTTCTGCTGTGGCGTTTCGGCGGCCGTTGGAAAATAGCGGGAATTATGTCTCTATTGTGCTGCAGTTTCGCGGTGGCGCAATGGAGTGTGGCGCATGCGCCAATGGCCGCCTTCTTCCTTTTGCCGTCACGCGGATGGGAATTGCTGGTCGGATCGGTCACCGCAATCTATCTGAAACGAAATCCACCGCCGGGCGACGGCGTCACGAGCCATTTGCTCAGCTTGGCTGGCCTCGTCCTGATAGCAGTATCAACATTCATCTATGACAACAGCACGCCCTTTCCGGGCTATTATGCGCTTGTACCCGTTATTGGGACGGCAATGGTCATATTGTTCGCAGTGGATGGCACATTGGCCAACAGGCTGCTTTGCACGAAACCGTTGGTCACGATCGGGCTCATAAGTTACAGCGCCTATCTCTGGCACCAGCCTTTGCTGGTCTTTGCCCGCTTCAAAAGCCTTAGCGAACCCACCCCACTCTACTTGCTCGCCATTGCCTCCCTTTCCTTCCCTCTGGCATATCTCAGCTGGCGTTTTGTGGAACTGCCCTTCCGTAAGCGCCACTTTCTTTCACGAAGTCAGGTTTTCATAGCCGCCTCGGGAATGATCGCGCTGTTTAGCGCTCTGGGTCTATGGGGTCATTATTCCAACGGTTTTCCCCGTCGCTCCATAGTGACCCGATTGAACGTGATGAACTACGAACCTGACAATCGCATGCTGCAGGAAAAGAGCTGGAAATATCTGCGGGAAAGGAGCGGCGACCGGAATTACGGTGTCGAGGGCAATCCCTATGACCTTGAACCCTGGTTTACGAAATCGCCGAAAAAGAACGTTCTTCTTATCGGCAATTCCCACTCCAAGGACATGTACAACACGTTGATCCACAGCCGGGATTTCATGGCGCATTTTGAAGTCGCGCGCCTTGGAAGCCAAATCCGGGGTTTGAAGCCAAGTCTATTTAATGTCCCGAACTACAAAGCGGCCAATATTATCGTCCTCGTCTCGCGCTTCGATCCTTCCGATTTTGATGATGTGGACTGGTTATTCAGGAAGGTTCTCAACGACGGTAAAAAGATTGCAATAGTGAGAACCTTGTTCGAACTGCCGCAATATGGCCAAAACAATGTGGCCGACATGATTGTTCAGAGGTCGATTGCCGGAGGCTGGCGAGATCCACAAGCAATAAGTTCCAGGATAAACCGAACCTATTTCAACGAATATCGCAATGGTTGGAGAGTTGAGCCTGACTTACATGGTGACCGAAAAATCGACGCACTTAAGCTGAGATATCCCAGCATAATCGTACTGAATAGAATGGATTACATCTGCAATCCACAAAAATCGATCTGTTATGCTATTGATACAAGCCTTAAAAAATATTTTTACGGTGACGGACACAACACTTTAGCCGGTTCGGCAGTGTTCGGAAAACGTATCGACGAGACGCACTGGGCAGTTCCGCTCCTCAAGCCATGATCTCGTCGAACGCCAAAGCAACCGTTCACGCAATCACGGTCGCCACGCAATTGGCCGGGGCAGTTGCTGCTTATTTGTCGTAGCCAAATGAAGATGTGTTGCGCTTGCGAAACATGTGCTGCTATGAGCGCGTCATTCGCGTGGGGGCTATCGCTCGCTGCTGCGAATATAATCGCGCCGGTGTCCTCGCAGAAGGACTTAAAAAGGGAATGTGGTGCGGGTAGCTTGGCTATCCAAATCCACGGCTGTCCCTGCAACTGTAAGCGGCGAGCGCGATGCACATGTGCGGACGGGAGCATATCTCGAGCCGTCAGCCACTGGGCGGTCGCAAAATCATGCGAGACCTGGGAAGGCGTGCGTCAAGCTGTGACCCGCGAGCCAGGAGACCTGCCGGCGTTTGGTCGCTCTTGCCTTGGCCCAGGGGATGGCCGTGGCACGGTAAATCCGTCTGAGCGACGAACGAGCGGTGGAGGCCGCATCGGTTCGCGCGACGGTCGCACTGGGCGTCCGGCTGTCGCCGCGCCGACCGTCATCGACGGCAAGTCTCCATCGGTAGTCGCGCGACGCCGGGAGAAATTGAGTGATATTGAAAAGAAATTGGATCTTGCTTGCGCAGGGCCTGATAGCCATTGCCTGGGCAACACCGGCGATGGCGGAGGAGGCCGGCCTGTCCGTTGCGGCAGAGTCCGACTTGGCATCCAACGCCATCGTCGTCTTTGGCCGCGGAGAGGCAAAGCTGGGGGTGGTGCAGGCAGCAAGCGAAGGCAGCATCGGCGGCGCTGATCTGCTCGTCCGCCCCCTCTTACGCGTCGCCGAACTGCTGGAAGCCGTTCCGGGCATGATCGCGGCCCAACATTCGGGCAGCGGCAAGGCGAACCAATATTTCCTTCGCGGCTTCAATCTCGATCATGGATCGGATTTCAGCACCTTTATCGACGGCGTGCAAATGAACCTGCGTACCCACGGCCATGGTCAGGGCTATCTCGACCTAAATGGCCTCATCCCTGAAATCATCGCGCGCGAGGATTTTCGCAAAGGTCCCTATCGCGCCGATGGCGGCGACTTCGCCCTTGCCGGCGCCGCCTATATGACGTCGATCGACGACTTCGACCGCCCTTGGGCAGCCATGGAAGGCGGTTCTTTTGGTTCGCGCCGTATCGCGGCGGGCGGCACGATCCACGACCTCGGTGTTGGCGACCTGACCCTGGTGGCGCAAGCCAAGGCCTATAATGGACCATGGGAGGAACCAGAGCATCTGCGGCACTATACCGGTTTCGTCAAATATCGCATGCCCGTCGGATCCGGCGATATGGAAGCGACGATCCACGGATATCGCGCAACATGGCAACCGACTGAGCAGATACCCGAGCGGATCATCGGATCATCTTTATGTGCCGATCAGTTCTGCTCACCCGATCCGTCTGCGCGCGGAGAGACGACACGGATCATCGGAAACATCGCCATCGATCAGTCAGGCTGGCGCGCGAACGCCTACGCTCAGTTCTATGACTGGACGATGTATTCCAACCCGACCTATGCGGAAACCGATGGCACCAGCGCACAGATCCAGCAGTTCGACCGGCGTTGGATAGCGGGCCTTGCCGCCGAAAAGCGTTGGGAGCTTGCGCCGTTACTTCGCCTGACAGTGGGCACGGAAAACAGGTATGACCATCTCGGCAATGTCGGCGTAAACCGAACCGCAGACAGCGCGTTCCTCGCTTCCCTCGGCCGCTATCATGTGGAGGAGCTTTCCGCCGCGCTCTATGGCGAAGTCAGTTGGAAGCCAGTCCCGGGCCTGCGCCTCATCAGCGGCCTGCGCGGCGACTATTATCATTACGAGGTCAGGGCGAAGGATGCGGTGGCCACATCCTTAGGTGAAGGAGCCGGCAAGGATGGCATTCTCTCGCCCAAGGCGTCTGTTGCCTATCAGGTAACGCCGCATCTTGAGCTTTATGCCAATTGGGGGCGCGGTTTTCACTCCAACGACGTTCGGGGGGCAGTGAATGTCGATACGCCGGTCCCGGTCCTCGTGCGGGGCACCGGCAAGGAACTGGGCGGCCGGGTGCAATTTTCCGGCCTGACGCTGACCGCGACATACTGGTGGTTGAACGTCGGCAGCGAACTGCGCTTCGTGGGAGACTCCAACGCTGTGGAGCCCTCGGGCGCCAGCAAGCGGCATGGCTATGAATTCGTGGCCTTCTGGCACCCGTTATCCTGGTTGGCGCTCGACGGCAATTATACAGCGAGCCATGCGCGCTACGACAATGGCGATCATATTCCGAACGCGTTTGAGAATGCGGCATCGGCCGGCGCGGCAATCGTGCTGGCTCCGTGGGAGGCGAGCGTCCGCGTCCGTCACTTGGGCCCCTATCCGTTAATTGAGGACAATGGTATCCGCGACAAGGGCAGCACCGTCCTTAACATGCGCGCCGCATGGAAGGGCAAGCGGATCGAACTATATGGCGAAGTGCTGAATGTCCTCGACAGCGGCGACAAGGATATCGCCTATTATTACGAATCCTACATTCCGGCTTTCGATGCCGCCGGGCCGGTGGAAGGGCGGGTCAGCCGCGTCGTGGAGCCAAGAACGCTAAGGATCGGTGCCACGATCAATTTTTAGTTGCCCGACATGTCGTGGAAAATTTTATTTTCCACGACACTTTCCGCCTCAATAACCAAGTATCCGCCAGTCCGGACGGGAAGATCGGCTCAGAGGGTTGATGCCACCCCGCATCTACAGTGGAACCACTCTTGCACATATAAAAGGCCCGGCACCTTCCGGCGCCGAGCCTTCATGTTCCCTCGAACAGCTTCAGCTTAGTCGCGGTTGCCCATGAACTGCAGCAGGAAGGTGAACATGTTGATGAAGTCGAGGTAGAGGTTCAGCGCCCCCATGATCACCGTCTTCCCCATCATGTCCGTGCCTGCGACATAGGCATACATGCTCTTGATCTTCTGTGTGTCATAGGCGGTCAGCCCAGCGAAGAGCAGCACGCCAATCGCGCTGATCGCCAATTGCAGCGCCGTGGACTGTAGGAAGATGTTGATGACCATCGCCACCAGCAGGCCAACCACGCCCATGATCAGGAACGTGCCGAGACCCGACAGGTCCTTCTTGGTCGTGTATCCAAAGAGGCTAAGGCCAGCGAAAGCCGCCGCCGTCGCGAAGAAGGTTTGCGCAATCGACGTTCCAGTATAAACCAAGAAGATCGTCGAAAGGCTAAGTCCCATCACCACCGCGAACGCCCAGAACAGCGCCTGCGCCGCGCCGGTCGAAAGGCGGTTGATGCCAAAGCTCAATACCATCACAAAGGCCAAGGGGGCAAACATGATGGCATATTTCAAAATGCCGGGCTGCATGAACACCTGCGCTGCCGGCGAATTGATGCCGCCGCTGGAAAACAGCAGGGCCACAATGCCGGTGAGCATGACGCCGCTCGCCATGTAATTATATACCGAAAGCATGTAGGACCGCAGCCCGGCATCGAATTCGGCCGCACGTGTTGCGGCAGTTGCGCCGAAACCCGTGGCTGTCGTCCGGGGGTCAGACCAATTAGCCATCGTAACTCATCTCCATTTAACGTCCGGCCCTATCGCCGGCTTGTCGCTAATATCGTTGGATTAAGGGTTGGTTTCAAGGAAAACCGGAATGTTGTTCGTCGATTTATGGGACAAATTGAGTTAACTTTCCTTATGCATCGCCTATTCGTCGCCATTCGTCCCCCCGCCCCTATCAGGGAAAAGCTGCTTTCCATTATGGGTGGCATCGAAGGAGTGAGATGGCAGAATGACGCCCAGCTGCACCTGACATTGCGTTTCATCGGGGAGGTTGATCGACATCGCGGGCAGGATGTTGCCGCCGCGCTTGGCGGGGTTGGAGGGGCTCGCTTTTCCATATCCCTGAACTCGGTCGGGGTCTTCGACCGCCGGGGCAAGGTCGACGCATTATGGGCGGGCGTCACTCCGCATGATGATTTGCGAGCCCTGCACAATAAGGTGGATCGCACTTGCCAGGCTGTAGGGATTGCGCCCGACCAGCGCGCTTATCTTCCCCACATCACTTTGGCCCGAATGAACCACCGCTCAGGGCCCCCCAACGACTTTCTGTCCCTGCACGCCGGACTTTCCAGCGCGCCCTTCGCCGTGGAGCAGTTCAGCCTTTTCGAAAGCGAGCTCGGCCGCCAGGGAGCCGTCTATCATCTGGTGGAGCGTTATAGCCTGGCTTAGGACATGATTCTAGCAGGCTAGCGACGGCGCTCATCCTCGATGGTCTTCAACAGCGCCTCGACGCCGGCAGTCACATCGGCCCAAGTGGCTCTGAAGCCCTCTTCGCCGCCAAAATAGGGATCGGCGACGCTGTCCCCCTCCCGGCCAATGACATGATCCAACAGCAGCGACAGCCGCGCCGTCGCGTCGGACGGTTTTATAGATTGCAAGTTCGCCATATTTTCTGAATCCATCGCGACAATGTGCGTGAACTCCAAGAAATCGCTTAGTTTTACCTGACGGCCTCGATATCCGGCAATATCCGCTCCATTCTGGCGAGCCACGGCCTGAGCCCGGTGGTCAGGCGGTTGTCCCACATGCCAGTCCCCGGTCCCGGCCGAGTCCACCCCAATGTCCAGGCCATGCGCCTCGGCCGCCTGCCGCAGGGCGGCCTCCGCAAGCGGTGAACGGCAGATGTTGCCCAGGCAGACGAAAAGAATATTGGCGTCCATGCGATTACCCCGCCGCGAATACCCCGCAGGCAATACGCCCGCCGCTATTGCCGGATGGGTCGGTCATCATGTCATCTGGCCCTCCATGAACAACAAAGGCGGACCCATCGGCGTCCAATAGCGCATTGCTACCCTCCGACAGCCTTGCGCCAGGGATCGTGATTTCCAGCGTTCCCCGGCCATCCGTGCCGATCAGCAAATTCGGCAAGTCACCCATGTGCATACCCTGCGGATTGTTCTTGCCGTGTTGATGCCCGGTCGGGTTCCAATGGCCGCCTGCGCTCGCAAAATCCGGCGGCGTGCAAGCTCCCGTCATGTGGATATGGGCTCCATGCGATCCGGCAGGCAAGTTCACACCATTGATGGTCAACCTGATGCCATCGGTCTCAGCCACCGCACGAACCTCGCCGCGAGCCGATCCATCCGGGGCCCGCAGTGATGCGATTGCGGTTTGAACGGCCGTTCCGCTGGTCGATTCCGTTTCATTCGTTGCAGCAGCGCAGGCGCTCAGAAAAATTGGCGCGATCAGAAGTGACAGCCGAAGGTCCGTGATCATAGCCGGGCTCCAATCATTAAAGTGGATTGGTGGCGAACGCAGGTCTCCACACAATGTTGCCGATCATGTCCGACTCCCCGCATGTGGGGAAGATACAAAATGGGGTGCGCATAATGCGTCACCCCACGTTGTTCGCCAAAGCCAAGGCCAGGGTTCGTTAAAGGTAAGGCCAGACCGCCCAATGTGCGGCTCGACCGATTAATATACCCGCTTCTTCGGCTGGATATATTCGACTTCGTCTGTCAGCGTATATTCATGGACCGGGCGTGCATCGAGCGTAACCTTGCCACCCTTGCCACCCCAGCCTTCAAACCACGAAATCGTGTGCTTCATCCAATTTGGATCATCGCGATCAGGATAATCCTCATGCATATGTGCGCCACGGCTTTCCTTCCGGTTGATGGCGCCCTTGATCGTGCAATGTGCCTGGCTCACCAGATTGTCGAGTTCCAATGTCTCAACCAGGTCAGTATTCCAGATCAGCGACTTGTCGGTCACGTCCACGTCCTGCATCCGCGCGTAGACCTTGTCCATTTTCTCAATGCCCTCGGCCATCAACTCTTCGGTGCGGAAAACGGCGCAATGGGCCTGCATCGTCTTCTGCATTTCCAAGCGGATCTGCGCTGTAGGCGAACCGCCCTTGGCATTGCGGAAATGATCAAGACGGGTAAGCGCCAGATCGGCCGCATCCTGGGGGAGCGGCTTGTGCGCCGAACCGGGCTTCGTGATTTCCGCGATTCGGTGTCCTGTCGCGCGGCCAAAGACAACAAGGTCAATAAGCGAGTTGGAGCCAAGGCGGTTTGCGCCGTGGACCGAAACGCAGGCCGCTTCGCCGACCGCGAAAAGGCCGGGAACAACGCTGTCCGGGTTCCCGTCCTTCAGCGTGACGACCTCACCATGATAGTTGGTGGGGATGCCACCCATATTATAATGCACCGTCGGAACCACTGGCAGCGGCTGCCGCGTCAAGTCGACGCCGGCGAAAATCTTGCCGGTTTCGGTAATGCCCGGCAGGCGTTCGGCCAGGATATTCGGGTCGATATGGTCAAGGTGAAGATAGATATGGTCCTTCTCCTTGCCCACGCCTCGACCCTGACGGATTTCCATCGCCATCGAGCGCGACACAACGTCTCGCGAAGCTAGATCCTTAGCCGACGGCGCATAGCGTTCCATGAAACGCTCACCTTCAGAGTTGGTGAGATAGCCGCCTTCACCGCGCGCACCTTCAGTGATGAGCACGCCCGCGCCGTAAATGCCGGTCGGGTGGAACTGCACGAATTCCATGTCCTGCAACGGCAAACCAGCGCGCAACACCATGCCGCCGCCGTCGCCGGTGCAAGTATGGGCGCTGGTCGCAGAAAAATAGCAACGGCCATACCCACCGGTTGCCAGCACAACATTATGCGCCCGGAAACGGTGAATGGAGCCGTCTTCCATGCACAAAGCGATGACGCCCCGGCACTCGCCATTTTCCATGATCAGGTCGAGGGCGAAATACTCAATGAAGAAGTCGGCGTCATATTTCAGCGACTGCTGATAAAGGGCGTGCAACATGGCATGCCCGGTGCGGTCTGCAGCGGCGCAGGTGCGCTGCGCTGCTGGGCCCGCGCCCATATTTTGCATCATGCCGCCAAAAGGCCGCTGGTAAATTTTGCCCTCTTCAGTGCGGCTGAAGGGAACGCCTGCATGTTCCAGTTCGTAAACGGCGGCGGGCGCTTCCCGGCAGAGATATTCGATGGCGTCCTGATCGCCCAGCCAGTCGGACCCCTTCACGGTGTCATACATGTGCCAGGTCCAATGATCGGGTCCCATGTTCCCCAGCGAGGCCGCGATACCGCCCTGTGCAGCGACCGTGTGGCTGCGGGTCGGGAATACCTTTGTAATACAAGCGGTCTTAAGGCCGCTTTCAGCAATGCCCATGGTCGCCCGCAGCCCGGAACCGCCTGCGCCTACAACAACCGCATCATAGGTGTGATCGATGATCTTGTATGCTTCGAACATCAGGCGACGCCCCCGGAAAACGCGATTTTGGCTACAGCAAAGATGCCGAGCGCGGCACCTCCGACAGCGTAAAAATTGAGGAGAAGGATAGCGCCGAACTTCAGCCCATCATCATGAACATAATCCTCGATCAGAACCTGCAGCCCCAAGCGCAAATGATAGAAAATGCTGATCAGCATCAATATCATCGGCACCGCGACAAGCGGTTGTCCAAGCCAGCCGGCGACTGTTTCATAATCCAGTCCGGGAAGGCGCACCGCACTCACGATTAGCCAAGTAATAAGGACGAGATTGCCGACAGCAGTAACCCGCTGGTTAATCCAGTGATGCGATCCCGCCCGCGCGGAACCCAGACCGCGAACGCGGCCCAGCCTGGTGCCAGTGCCCATCAAATGCTCCCCGAAAGAATATATAGCCAGATCAGCGCGGTGACGATGACCGCCGCAAACGGAATCGCAAGAGCCCAGCTCTTGTTGGTTTTAAGTTCGTAGCCCGCGCCCGTGTCGAGAACGAAATGGCGAAGGCCGGACATGAGATGCTGGAAAAAGGCCCAGGTAAGGCCGACCATCACGATATAGCCGGGAATAGAGGTCGCGCAGGAGACAAACTGCGCATAAGCCTCTTTGCCCGAAGCTGCAGCGAACAGCCACCAAACCAACCCCATTGCGCCGACAATGGCCATTCCGTCGCCCGTCATACGGTGGAGAATTGAAACCAGCATGTGCGGGCCCCATTTCCAGATGCTTAAATGCGGCGAAAGCGGGCGGCTGTGCGGTCGCGCCATCATGTTACCCCTTGTCCTGTCTCGATTCCGCGCCCGTTTAGCGCAAACTCCGCTACATGCAAATGGTCCCGGAAAATGATCCTCGACGCCATCAGTCATCGACTGATCCTCTATCGGTTAAAGATCGACTTGAAATGCTCGCCCCTGGGAAAGGGTTGGTTAACCATCCGCGCGTATAGCAAAGGGAGATGTCCACGCGCGACGGACAGCAGGCCAAATTTCAGAAGGCAGCCAGACCATGACTAACCGGTTGAAATCCGACGTTTCGATGCGGGAACGGATGAAGGACTTCGATCCTAACGGTAACCTGCGTGAACAGGCTCGGGAGATATTCAATCTGCTTGAGCAGAACGGCACGCTTCTCTCTAATGATTGCTTCTGGCAGCAGTTTCTCGAACAGTCCGGGCTGAAATACACTGTTCCGCCACAAGAATTGGAAGCAGCCATAAAAGGCGGCGGCGACTATGTACGGAAGAAATACACCGAATTCGGCAGTGAGGAATGGGCTGAAATGGCCCGGAACTATGCCCGCACATCACAGAAACTCAACGTTTCCCTGCGGACGGTATTGGCTTGCCTTTCGGTTGCACATGAGACCACGTTGCAGCAGATATGCGAGCGCGTTCACGACGACCCAGCCCTTAGAAGTCGATTGATTGCCGCCTTGATGCGTATCGCCGTGATTGAAGCCGAAATCATGTGTTCAGCCCTTGCCGACGACCGGGCGGAACAGGAATTGCATGAGCGCAAGCACAATAGCGCGCTTTTCCAACAGAAGATCATGGGTGAGATCGACGGCGCTTCCAGTCTTGGGGAAGGACTGCGGGAACAGGCGAAAGACGCCTCGGCCGCAACCAGGGGCATGCTGGGCAAGGCTTCCGAGGTTGCCGCCGCCGCGGAACAATCGGCGCTCGCCATGCGGGAGGCGGCTCAAACGTCGGCAGGCCTGATCCGCGCCATCGAAGACACCCGAACCGAGGTGGAGAGCGCTGCCGAAGTCGCGGCACGGGCCTCCAATCAGGCAAGCGAAGCTGTTGAAATGTCCGCTACGCTTTCGGAACATGCGCAATCGATTGAATCGATCCTTGGTCTCATCAGGGATATAGCCGGCCAGACGAACCTGCTCGCCCTCAATGCCACAATTGAAGCTGCGCGGGCGGGCGATGCCGGGCGTGGCTTCGCCGTCGTCGCTCAAGAAGTAAAAAGTCTCGCCAACCAAACTGCGCGCGCGACGGACGATATTGCGTCCAAGATCAGCACCATCCAGTTCGCGACCGCGCAATCCGTCGATACTAATGAGCGTATCCGTGAAACCGTTGATGAGGTTCAAGCGTCGGCCAATCGCATCAGGCAGGCCATGGATGCTCAGGCTCAAACGGTCACGATGATCACCGCGGCCGTCGATGAGACGGCCCTCGCAGCCGACTCGATGTCGGCGACAGTTGCGGCTATCCGACAGGACACCGACGTGGTCGCTTCGGAGATCGATGAACTGGAACGCGGGTTCAGCAGTGTCGAGGGCAAGCTTTCTACTCTGCGCGAGGCCTCTGCCGAGTTCAGCAGGCGCGTGGCCTGATCAAATTTGACTCAGGCGGCCACTGGGTTAATCGAGCGGCATGATCAACGCTGCTCAGACACCCCGACGTCCCGAAAGCTGGAAACTCAGCCTGCCCTGCACCAGGGCAGAGGCCGAAGCGCTGACGCTGGCCATGGATCCGCTGGCGGAACTCGATCCAACGCCAGTGCTGATGACGAGTGAGCCTGACGAAAATTATCCCGATCAGTGGCTGTTGGAAGCATATTTTGAAGGTCGACCGGCAACGCACGCAGTCAAACAGGTACGTGCGCTGGTTCCGAGTTCTGCGGCTATCAAGCCGAAACTCGAAAAGCTGCCCGACGATGATTGGGTAACGCTCAGCCAGCAAGGGCTGGAACCCGTAACTGCAGGCCGCTTCTTCGTACACAATATGCCGGACGATCAGGTTCCCGCCGGCAAGAGGGCTTTTTGGATCGGCGCGGGCCAGGCCTTTGGCACCGGACAGCATGAAACGACCGAGGGCTGCTTATTGATGCTGGATCGGTTAAAACAGCTGGGCGAGCGCCACGACAATATCTGCGATATCGGCACGGGCACAGGCATACTCGCCTTTGCCGCGCTTCACCTGTGGCCCCGCACTTACGCGACTGCCTCCGATATAGATCCGGTTGCTGTAGCGGTGACTGCGGAGAATGCCGCTGCGAATGCCATAACCCTGGGTATGGGGCCCGGCAAGTTGATCCTGGTGGCAGCCGCCGGGACCGATCACTCAACCATTGAACGCCGGGCGCCCTATGATTTGATCATCGCCAATATACTGGCCGGCCCGCTGATAGAACTCGCCCCTGCCCTCGCGGCCATTCTTGTCGAAGGGGGCACGCTGGTCCTTTCAGGTTTGCTTCAGTCACAAGCTGACCGGGTCCTATCCGCCTATCGACAGCAGGGGCTGCGCCTGGCCGACAGGATCGACAATGGCCAATGGCCTACCCTCCGCCTCCGCAAAAGGCCTAATGTCGGGTGGAAGCGGCCACGGCGTCTTATCCCCGGCCGCGATGGGCAAGCCCCTGGATTTGGCAGCTGGTAACACCAATATGTACTAGGGTGCAGCCATCGCAATTCCGCGGGGCTTCATCGTAGAAGCCGGCGTCCCAAATTGACACGATAGGACGACCTGCGCTCACCCCAGGTTGGGACAAGCCGGACGGCTTTTCGCCTTATCCGGAAAAAAAAAGCGTTAAAAAACATGATGCCGATCGTTCTTTCAGCCTTCTCGAATCGCCTCCCCAATTTCGACCGATCCTCGTTTTTCAAATGCTGTTTCAACAGTGGAACGATTTTGAGGGTACTTCGTTCGGTCATTTGCGAAGCATGGGCTGCCGGAGCCCAGCCGCAATCTCCAGGAGAGGGATATGAAATACAGGTATCTGGCGATCTTGATGGCAGGCACGCTCAGCTTGGGCGCCTGTGCAACCAACCAGGAAGAAGAAGTTGTTCCCTCCCCGCCGGTAGGACCGGGCGCCATCGCAGGGTCGGTAGCTGCCGATCGGGATGGCGACGGAATCGCCGACGGTTACTATTCTACGGACGGCATGTACCATGCCTTCCAGGCTCCCCCATGCCCACCGCCTCCGCCTCCGCCCCCGAGCCCGTCTGGCGAACGAGGCTGACGAGGATGATCGGACAGGCGCGGCCTGATAGCCGCGCCCGTTTCCGTCAGTCCTTTCCTCGAGGAGTTTTCGCCTGGCTTTTGGCCTTTGCCACAGCTTTTCTTCTCACACCATCGGCCGCCCTGGCTCAGGCGTCTGCGGATGCGGTGGCTGCTCAAATCAAAGCATCGGCAGACGGCAAACTTCGGGCTTTCTACAGAACACGCGGCTACTGGCCGCTTTGGATCAGAGATGGCAAGGTCGGCCCCGAAGCCGATCGTCTCATAGAGCTGATATCGACCGCGAAGCTGGATGGTCTTGATCCTGGCCATTATGAGCTGAAGGACCTTCGTAAAGCCATCGACGCCGCGCAAAGCGGCACGCCCGTTCTGCTGGCGAAGGCGGAAATGGAGCTTTCTCAAACGCTGGGCGACTATGTGCGCGACATGCGGGGGCCCTCCACGGTAAAAATCGCTTATCTGGATCAGGAACTTGTGCCTGTGCGCCCCACTCAGGCGGACGTGCTGCGGGCCGCCGCGCTCGCGCCGTCCTTTCACGATTATGTCGAGGAAGCGGCATGGATGAGCCCGATATATGTGCGCTTGAGAGATGCTCTCGCCAATTACCCAAATCAGTGGGGAAGGCTCCCGCAAGTCATGATTCCGGTCGGTTCAAAATTGCTGACGGGAAGCAAGGACACTCGTGTACGGCTGTTGCGTCGTAGGCTGGGCCTGCCCGATGGTACAAAGTTCGACAAGGTCGTCGCCACGAAGGTGCGCGACTTTCAAAGTGATCATGGGCTTCAGGCCGATGGAATAGCAGGAGACGGGACGATTGCGGCCCTCAACAAGGGTCCAGCATATTATATCGGGCTGCTGCGCCTTAATCTGGAACGAGCAAAACTTTTGCCCAGCCCCTATACTCGCCATATCGTGGTCAATGCCGCCGCGGCCCAGCTATGGACCTATGAAAAAGGAAAGCAGCAGGACAGTATGCGCGTGATTGTCGGCAAGCCGGCTGAGCAGACCCCCATGCTGGCGGGAATGATGCGCTACGCAACGCTCAATCCCTATTGGAATGTGCCCTCCGACCTGGTCCAGCACAAAATCGCGCCAAAGGTGCTCGGCGGAGCGTCATTCAGCAAGATGAAATATCAGGCTTTGGCCGACTGGAGCAGCAATCCGCAAATTCTTAATGCCTCTTCCATCGACTGGACTGCGGTGGCCCAAGGCCGACAAAATCTTCGCGTGCGTCAGCTTCCGGGCAAGACCAATGCAATGGGACGCGTCAAATTCATGTTTCCCAACGATCTGGGGATCTATCTGCATGACACACCCGACAAGGCGTTATTCAAGGAAAAGCAACGCTGGTTCAGTTCCGGCTGTGTCAGGTTGGAGGATGCACCCAGGCTAGGAAAATGGCTTTTCGGAAAACCGATACAGGCCGCATCCGATGAACCGGAACAGCATGTGCCGCTTCCCGAAGCCGTGCCGGTATATCTTACTTATCTGACGGCCACACCTACAGATGACGGCATTGCCTTTTTGCCAGATGCTTATGGCCGTGATGCTGAACAGATGCGGCGCTTTGCCGGACGGTAGCATATCCGCTGAGCTTGCCACGGTCCCTGTCGACCAGAAACCGGGGGCAAGCTCAGATTGACTTGACTTCAGGGCGCTGCCGAACTCGACGCCCTTTCTTCGCGGCGCAGATATTCTTCCGTCAGGGTAGGAAGCTGTTGTTCGATCCAGCGATGGAACTCCAATTTCTCGTTCAGCAGCCTTTCACAGACTGTGGCCACTTGGTTCGCTCCGCACGCCTCCGCCGCCGCAATAAGTATTCGATAGGATGATATTTCCATCTCGGCATAGGTTGAGATCGCCAGCGCGGCCTTGATCACTTCGTCGCCAACGACCAGACCGCTTAGTGTTTGTCCTATGGCGGTAACTTTTCCCGTCACCTGCTTGATCAAGGAAGTATTTTCGCCCATGCCGGACAGGCACTGCTCCAGTTGATCCGCTTGCCTGCCGCTTTGTTCCGCATGCTGGCGAAGACCGGCACTAAACTGCGGATAACGTTCCAGCCGGTCGGCGGTGCCCGACAACATGGTCTTGGCTTGCTTTTCGGCGGCATGGGCGTCTCTTAGCCACTCAATAAGATGTTCCTGCATTTTTTCCGTCGATTGCATCGTCACTCACTCCTTATGAAATTCGCTGGTGCCGCGGCGCTGATGCGCGCCTCGTCGAAACAACTCGCGAGCTCCGGAAAATCCGCAGGACGCCTGTTAACTTAGGTTGGGAAAGGCGGCGTTTCTAATTCTCCGTCGGAACCGCATCGATGGCCTCAAGGTTCCCGGGACATTCAAGCAGGAGAGGAAATGTGAAACGATCCATTCTACTCGCGGGCGCCATAGTAATGGCCTGCCCCATGTTCGCCCCGCCTGCGCTGGCTAGCGGAACCAGGGCGGCTGACAGCGCGGCCAAATTGCCAACGACCGCTGCCGCTTATGTAAAGCTCGCGGCGGCCGGGGATTTGTTCGAGATTCAATCGTCGCAGCTTGCACTTAAGAAGGCGCGAAGTGCAGAAGTCCGCCAATTCGCTCAGATGTTAATCGACGATCACAACAAGGCGTCGCAGGCACTGAAGACGGCCGCCGAAAAAGCAAAAGTTGCGGTTCCGGTCCCTCAACTCGACGCCGGAAAAAAGACCCAGATACAGGCCTTGACCCACGCATCGGCACAGGCTTTCGACGATCTGTACCTAGCGCAACAGGTTCGAGCGCATGAAAAAGCCTTGGCTCTGCATCAGACCTTTGCAAGGAACGGCGACAAGCCTACACTGAAGACGAACGCCCAAACCGCCACGACCATGATTGAGAAGCATCTCACGACGGCAAAGCGGTTGGCTGCGGCAGGCGGATGAGGAAATCGCCGGTCCGCCGGAAGGGCACGCAAAACCTCCAAGCCCAATGATCTCTGGACTGCTGGAAATGCCATCAACGGCGATAAGATCCATGGTATACCACCCCGCCGAACACAGTCTCGACATAGAGTTCGTGACCGGGCGGCTCTATCGCTATGCCGATGTACCGGCGAGGGTGGCGGAGGGAATGCGAACCGCGCGCTCGAAAGGCGGATATTTCAACCGCTGCATCCGTGATCATTTCCGCTATCGCCGATTGAATTGACAGGTCGCTCGGCAGGATTGGCTATAAGCGAAAGAAGAGGCCGAGTTTCAGGCTTTCCGCGATGCGAGCGGCCTTTTCCTGAAGCGCGGAGGCAACTTGAGCGGGCAGTAAATCGTCGGTAGTCTCATTCCAAAGTCCCAACCAGCGTTCGAAAAGTTCGGGGGTAATCTGTTCCCCATGCTTCAGATGGGCGGCCATAGGGTTGCCCTTGTACCGACCGCTGGTAAGCATCACCGATGACCAGAATGCCGTCAGCTTTTTCAGATGCTCCGGCCAATCATCTATGGCTGCGTTGAAAACGGGGCCGAGTTCCGCGTCCGCCCGTATCCGCTGGTAAAAATGGTTAACCACCATTTCCAACGCGGCTTCATCTATGTGGTTACTCACTGGAAGTGCCTCATCACTCATGGTGATGCATCTATGACAAGAATTTCAGGATGCAAGGCCCCGCCCCTCGTCGTCAAAATCCCGGCGACCCATCAAATTCCGCGTCGGCAGTTGCGCTCAGCCTGTCCATCGCTTAGCTAGATAATATGGCAAACCCGGATATGAGTTTCTCCCCTGCCATGGCGGATCGCTTCGGCCGCCGCATCGAATATTTGCGGATATCGGTGACGGATCGCTGTGACCTGCGTTGCCGCTACTGCATGTCGGAAAAAATGACTTTCCTACCGCGCGATCAGATTTTGACGCTGGAGGAAATTGCCATCATTGCCGATCGGTTCATCGCGCGAGGGGTGAAGAAAATCCGTCTTTCCGGTGGCGAACCGCTGGTGAGACGCGATTTTGGAGAGTTGGCTCAGCGGATCGGGCGTCATGTCAAGGCGGGCACGCTGCAGGAATTGACGCTCACCACCAACGGAACCCAGTTGGCGGAACATGCCGAAATGCTGGTTGAAGCAGGCATGAAGCGGATCAATGTCAGCCTCGACACACTCGATCCTGAACTTTTCAAACGGATCACCCGGCGCGGCGACATCGGCAAAGTGCTGGAAGGCATTGAAGCGGCGACAAGAGTGGGCCTCAAAGTCAAGATCAACATGGTCGCGCTGAAGGGTCTCAACGATCAGGAATTCCTGTCGATGCTGAACTGGTGCAACGCAGGCAGGCACGACCTTACGTTGATAGAAACCATGCCGCTGGGCATGATCGATGAGGACCGCACCGACCGATATCTTCCTTTGTCCAAGGCGCTTGAACAGATCGAAGCCAGGCACGCGGTAACGCCGATCCCCTATCGGACCGGGGGACCTTCCCGCTATTTCGCCGTGGAAGGCATGACCGCGCGCCTTGGCCTCATCACGCCGCTGAGTGACAATTTTTGCGCCGGATGCAACCGAATGCGGCTGACATGTGAGGGCAAAATTTACATGTGCCTGGGTCATGAAGATCATGTGGATCTAAAGGCAGCATTCCGCGAAGGCGGAGTGGACGCGATTGACGCGCTGCTTGACAAGGCGCTGCGCCTCAAACCGCTCGCGCATGAATTCGCCATAGGTGCCGGTGAAAAGCCCGCAGTGTCTCGTCACATGAGTGTCACGGGCGGATGAGCAACGGACAGCGCCGAGCGTTGCTGGCCTCGCCAGCCGATAATGCGCGTGAAGCCGAGGCATTGTTACGCCAGCAATATGATTTCGTCCCCCTCGAAGAAGCCGATATGGTCATCGCACTCGGGGGCGACGGCTTCATGTTGCAGACGCTACATCACATGCTGGAGGCGCACCGCACTTTGCCGGTGTTCGGAATGAACCGGGGCACCGTCGGCTTCCTCATGAACGAATGGCGCCGGGACGCTCTGGAAGAGCGGCTTGCACGGACCAAAGCTTTCAAGGTCAGCCCTCTGCGCATGACGGTGGATACCGTTGATGGCGAGCAGTTCTCGATACCCGCGATCAACGAAGTATCTCTGCTGCGCGAAACCAGGCAGACGGCAAAGCTGGCGGTGCAAGTCAACGGACGCACCATGCTGACCGAGCTGGTATGCGATGGCGTGCTTGTGGCAACGCCGGCGGGATCAACGGCCTACAATTTGTCGGCCCAAGGACCGATATTGCCGTTGGGATCGGGGATGATCGCATTGACCCCTATCAGCCCCTTCCGTCCCCGCCGTTGGCGCGGGGCCATATTGCCTGAAAAGATGGTAGTGCGGTTCGAAGTTTTAGAGCCGGTCAAACGTCCAGTAAGCGCCGTCGCGGACCAGCGCGAAGTACGCGATGTAGCGCGCGTGGAAGTGGCAATAGACCGCACGTCCCCTCTCACTCTACTTTTCGACCCCGAGCACGCGCTGGATGACCGGATAGCGATGGAACAATTTATCTCCTGACCCCTTGCCATCTTCCAAATCCCGCTGCTATAGGCGCGCTTCGCTTGTTGAAAGACGAGCTGCTCCCCGGTAGCTCAGCGGTAGAGCAACCGGCTGTTAACCGGTTGGTCGATGGTTCGAATCCGTCCCGGGGAGCCACTATTTCCATGTCCAGCCCGTGTCCAGCCCGGACACATAGGTAACAGAATGTACCTAAGACATGGGTGACAACCTCGCGCCAAAGCGGTAATCGCATAGTCTGCGAGCTTCTTCTGATTGGCCGCCGCGGTGTATGTCGCGAGCGTCTTGTCGTTGGTCTGACCGGATAGCGCCTTCATCGGCATGTTGGCCATTTCGAGTTCGTCCATACGGCGCAAAGTCGCCTTGCGCAGGCCATGTGCGGTGCAGTGCGGCAGACCCGCTGCCCGACACGCCTTCTTGAACCAATTGCCGAAGCTCTCTTTGGTGAACGGGCCGCCCTTCTTCGTGATGAGAAAACAGAACGGGCTCGTATCGGCCGATGGCATGGCGATGATCGCCTCAAGTAGCTGCGGCGCCAAGGGAATGAGCCTTTCCCAAGGCGGCGCGGGCAGCACACGGCCTAAATGCACAAGTCGGCGCACGAATTCCCGTCGCATGTCGACGAGTTTGAAGCGGTCGGCCTCGAAAAGGCACCCAGCGTCGTGGTGCGCCCACCGCGCGTCGCGCTCGCCCCGGATCGGTCTGGGCCACTGCCGACGATCGTTATGGCGCCGGGCATGTCGGGCGTGAAGGAAGGCTCGATCATGCAATATGCCGCCTTCTACGCGAGCGGCGCTTCCAGGGCGAGCCGGCCGCGATGATCAAGGTCGTGTCGGACGATCCGACGGAGCCATGCGCGATGGCGGGCAAAGCCGCGTTCGACTATTTTTCCGAACAGGGCCGGATCGCACCCGCCTGGCAGAACAGCATGACTCAGCGATCGATGGATCTTGCTCTAACGAAGCTTGACAAGCAGCTTACCAAAGTTGCTGCCTTTGAGCATGCCGATGAACGCATCGGGAGCCTGCGCGAGGCCTGCCACGACATCCTCGCGATAGCGGATGGCGCCATTCGCAATTCCGGCGCCGACCTCTTCCAGAAATGCCGGATAATATTCCATCAGGTCAGAATTGATGAAGCCGCGAAAGGTTATGCTCTTGATCAGAATATCGCGCATGAAAGCAAGGAATTGGTCCGGTGCGCCGGCAGACTGCCCTGAATAATGGGCGACCAGGCCACACACCGGCACGCGGGCAAATTGATTGAGCAGCGGCAAAACGGCTGCGAGCACGCGGCCGCCGACATTCTCAAAATAGACGTCGATCCCATCGGGGCAAGCCGCGCTCAACCGGGCCTCGAAATCCTCGGCATAATGGTCAAGAGCTACGTCGAAGCCGAAATCATCCAGAAGCGATTGACATTTCGCCGGCCCGCCGGCGATGCCGACCGTCCGCGCGCCGGCTGCCTTGGCGAGCTGGCCAACCATGGACCCAACTGGTCCGCTGGCGGCGGCGACAACCAGCGTCTCACCCGCCTTGGGCCTGCCGATTTCCTTGAGGCCGGAATAGGCGGTGAACCCTGGCATGCCCAATGCGCCAAGATAAGTCGATGCCGGGGCGACCTGCGTGTCTATTTTGCGGGCCTGCGCGGCGGGAACGGCCGCATGGGTCGCCCAGCCGGTGTGGGCCGCGACCATGTCGCCTTCGGCGAAACCTGGTGCATTTGAACGAAGCACCATGCCCACTGCTTCGCCGGTCATAGTCTGGTCTATCTGGACCGACGGAGCATAGGATTTCCTGTCGTCCATCCGACCGCGCATATAGGGATCGAGCGAAAGATAGTCCCCTCGCACAAGGATTTCTCCATCGCCGGGGACCGGCATCGGCATCGGCTCAAGTCGGAAATTGTCCGTTGTGGCCTCGCCCGTTGGTCGAGAGGCTAGCACGATCCGCTGGGGCTGGGCTTCAGGCATCAGTTTGTTTCCTCTCTACAGCGTCGCTATCCTGCGCCCTCTGCAACCTCTCGGCGGCGGCATTGTCGCCGAGAATTGGATCGGCGACGAGCGCACCCGATTGTTCCAGCGCGTCGATCTCGGCGTCGCTGAGTTGATATTCCCGAAAGACCTGCCGATTGTCCTCGCCGCGAAAGGCCGGTCGGCCAAGCGGCTCCAGATGGTCTCGCGAGAAGCGCCATGGCCGCCCCGGCAAGCGATAGGTTCCGCCATGCCGGTCAGGCACCTCCTGGACCGCCCCCCAATAGTCTGCCCAATCCGTGTCGGCAAGTTCGGTCATGGAACGCAGCTCTCCCATGGCGATCTTGCCTTCGTCGAACTGGGCGTCGAGTGTCGCCATGTCCGGGAAGGTATAAATCCAATCCTGGACGATCTGGTGCAGCAAATCCTTATTTTGCAGGCGCGCGCTTGCCGTCGAGAAGCGGGGATCATCCTCGAGATCCGGTCTGCGCATCGCGTGCACGTACCAGGGGAACGTCGCCGAACCCACAAGACTCGCTGCCACGGTGAAGGTCTCACCGCCCGGGCCGGTGAAGAAGGGGGTATCTGTGGCCCCAAGGATCGCGGGTTCGGGCCCCAGGTCGAAATGGTTCAGGTCAACATGAGCGCGTTCGTTCATCGCCAACAGCGTCGCGGCCATCGACACATCAATTGCCTGGCCAATGCCGGTTACGGATCTGCGGTGAAGCGCCGCCAGGATCGCGATGGCGGCCGCCGTGCCGGCGTACACATCCGCATGGCTCAAGCTGTCACTTCGCGGTTCGGCTAGAGCGTCACCATAATGCCGGACGCTGTGGTGGGTAAGACCGACCTCAGCATGGACAGCAGGGGCATAAGCCATGCGGCTGCGCCAGGGGCCCGCTTGGCCGTAGCCAGTGATCGAAGCGTAGATCAGCCTGGGATTGCGTGCCGCCAGGATTTCATAATCGAGATCGAAGAAACCGAGCGTTCCCGCTCTAAAATTTTCCACCACGATATCGGCCTGGTCGCAGAGCTTAAGGACAAGGTCCCGCGCGCCCGGTACGTTGAGATCAATGCTGACATTGCGCTTGCCCGCATTCTGCTGGGCATAATAGCCTGACATGCCCGGTGCCTGGGGAAAGGCAAAGCGCGAAACGTCGGGATTGGGCGGCTCGATCTTGATGACATCCGCGCCCAGGTCAAGCAGCGTTCGGGCGCACAACGGCCCCGCCAGGACGCGCGAAAAATCGACAATCTTTATACCTTCGAGGGGACCGGCCATGGCTCAGCGGCCCACGAACTTGGCGGCGCCAGGACCGGCTTCGTTGAACGCCTTGAGGCCGATCTTGACGTCCTCGGACGTCCAGATGCCCGATTGCACCTCTTCCATCGCGGCATCTGCGGCCGCGACGCCTTCGTTGACCGCGATCTGCGCGAGTTTCTTGGTTGCAGCGTGCGCCACAGTCGATCCGTGGGCAATCTCGTCGGCGATCGTGAACGCAGTCTTTTCAAGCTGCTCATCCGGCACAACCAGATTGATGAGATTCCAGCGCTCCAGCGTCGCCGGATCATATCGGCGCGCCAGGATTGATAGCTCCTT
Source organism: Rhizorhapis suberifaciens (assembly GCF_014200045.1). Taxonomy (GTDB): domain Bacteria; phylum Pseudomonadota; class Alphaproteobacteria; order Sphingomonadales; family Sphingomonadaceae; genus Rhizorhapis; species Rhizorhapis suberifaciens. Next base: position 157,010 of record NZ_JACHOV010000006.1, on the reverse strand, counting down.
GGCGCGCAGTGCGCCGGCGCGCTGCACCTGGCGTTGCACACCACCCATTAGCGGGTGGAGGCCAAGCGTCGCTTCGACCGATCCAATCTTCGCCGAACTGGCTGCGACGATATAATCACACATCAACGCCAGTTCAAAACCGCCGCCTAGAACCGCGCCGTGCAGCGCGGCGACGATCGGAATGGGAAAGCTCTCCCATTTCTGCATGAAGCCGAGCAAATCAGGGAGTGCTTCGGCCTTTCCGGTTGCAACACGTTGCTCGAACATATTGAGATCCGCGCCTGCAGAAAAATGACGCAGAGAGCTTCGCAGAAGAATGGCGCCGGTATTGGCCTGGTCAACGCGGTCGAGCGCATCACCAAGCGCCGCGATGAGATCGAACCCCAACAGGTTGTATGGCCTGAACGCCATCGTCATCACGGCAACTCTACCGCGCTGCTCAAGCATAACATGTTCTGTCGTCACGATCTCACTCCGCCGCTCTGCCAATCATCAGGATCATTGCCTGAGATAAGGAAACAAAAATATGGACCATGCCTCGCCCGACTGCCAATCAGAAGCAGGGTCTTATCAAGCAACGAAAAGACGTTACTGATTATCATGAACGCCAGGTGTGAACGTCATCACTAGCGGCAGTTTTTCTTCAAATGTGTAGGGGCTTGCCTTGTTCTCATCAATCCAGCGCTTCTCCCCGACAGACTGGAATGGCGGCGGGATTTCACCCTGGAGAGTCCAGAGGTCGAACGGTGTTTCATCCACGGAAACTTCCCATTCGAAACCCTTGGCCCGGAGGAAGGGCGCCAGGGAGGCTTCGATCGTCCTCATCCACCACTCCCGCATGATGGCACCTGGCAGCGTTCTAGCGATGTGGTCGATATGCACTCGAACGAAATTCTCATTCCGCTTGCCACCGACGAACATGTTTCCGGCCGACACTTCCTCGAACATGCACACTACATAAAATCTGGGAATCGGAACGTTGGCATAAATAGAAGTAACTATTTCGGAAAAAGCCTGCTTTTCCTCTTCCGAGTAAGCGCTCGCAGGATGATAAATTCTCCAAAACGGCATTTTTTCTCTCCCTCTTTGTATCTTGCAAGTTTTGAAACTAAAGCAGTTTCGAGATTAATATGGCCGACGGGTGCGCACTTTGAACTTGCGCTTGGGAGTCGGATCAATCGGCAATCTCCCGCGTGATGGGGCACGGGCGAATTTGCTGATCATCGCGACCCTAGCGTGGCCAAACATATCGATCAAGCTCAAAAAGTCGATATTATTGCACTAATGGCGATGCGAGCTGATCGGCGCCGACGCTCGGCCTCCAGGCAATTTTCCGAAGAAAGTCGAGCAAGGCCCCATTCAACAGTTCAGGGGCCTCAAGCTGTGGCCAATGCCCCACTCCGTCCAGCATCAGGAACCCCGTGAGTCCGGGGAGCGCCTCGCGCAATGACTGCTCCGATACATTGAGCAACTTGTTAAGACCGTCAGCGCCACCCATGACAAAGAAGGATGGCTGTTTTACGAGTGCGCGGGAAAAGGGTCTTGATGCAATCGAATAGAAAGTGTCGAGCGCTCGATAATAGTTCAACCCGCCATGAAATCCGGTCCGACTGAAACTGGCAATGAGGTCGGGCAGATGTTCCGGGTCGTTTTCGATCACCATATCGGGCGCTGGACGGAACGGATTCTTGGCAGGATCAAAGGGATCCCAGCGTTCACCCTCAGGAGCCAGGCCCGACGTCCAGTAATATGCCCTTGGAAGGACCGTGGCCACCTCAGCCCAGTCCTGCTCGGCTTCCGGACGCATCCAGTCGAACATGTAGAAGCTGTCCATGCCGGCAGCGCGGAGTTGATCGAGAAAGCTGGGTCCGCCCATCGGCATGAACGGCACGCTGATTCCGAAAACGGCCGAAAACAAGTCAGGGCGCATCAGGGAAGCAGTCCAGACAGCATTCGCGCCATGATCATGGCCTACGAGAATGGCCTTTTTTATCTCGAGATGATGGAGAACCGCCACCAGGTCGCCGACAATTGCAAGCGGCGTGTATGCTTCTGCCTCCGCTGGTGCATCGCTTTCTCCAAAGCCGCGCATATCGAGTGCGACCGCACGATAGCCAGCCTGCGCCACCGCCTCCATTTGAGAACGCCAGAGCGACCAAATGGAAGGAAAGCCATGGCAAAACAGCACGACCGGGCCTTCACCCTGCTCGACAACGTGCAGCTTGACGCCATCATTATCGATATAATGACTCTTCATCGATTTTTCTCCCGATTTTTGCTCCTTCTACAGCCCGCGCTCTGATTTGCAATACGGCTACAATATTATCGGCCCCGGGTAGCGGCAGGCGCGCGCCAGAGTACTGTTGGACGACAGGCCTAAAGTTCTGGGTTTCGAGCAGACGCGCAAAGCCTCGAGCGTCGGTCCTGCCTCGATCTCGCGGGTACGTTTTCACTCATCGGGTGACGCACCCTTGATATCGCGCTCAATGCCGAAGAGTTCGGCGATCCGCACCGCTGCCTCCGCCCAGCGCGAGTTCGGCTACCTTAAGATCAACCGCGCCTCGCGACCCGCTACGAGGCGCTGCTGCGGTATTTCGACGAGCTGGATTGCCGGTGTGTCGGCCTGGGCTTGAGGCGGCCCATTACGGCATCTAGTCCTCTACCGAACTGCGCTGCCTGTTGGAACGCGCCACGCTCTTCGTTCGAATATTAGCTTTAAAGAGACCGTGCCTGAGCAGAACCTCTGCTGTGAACAGAATATGTTCGGTCATCAGCCCGACGGCACGATCTGCATCACGGGCGATGAAGGCATCCGCCATGCGGCGATGTTCGTCATCCAGATCGCGATCAGGGCCGGAAGCAGCTGCGGCAAACCAACGATAGCGATCGCCTTGCGCCGCGAGGGCCTCTCTGATGCGTAACAACCAAGGATTGTCGCACGCAGACACAAATGCGCGGTGGAGTTGGTCGTGAGCCTCTGCCCACTGGCCGGTGACTCTCCCATCTTCCCCGTAATGTTGGGTGCGCGTGAGGCCGTGGAGTGCTGCAACGATAGATTGCTCCCATGCAAGGTCGCCTGAATGGATCGCGCGCCGGATGCACATTTCCTCTATTGGTATCCGCACTTCGGTCAAATGCCGCAGATCAGCCTCCGTTAGTGGCGAGGCGCGAAACCCCTTCTGGGGCTCGGCGATGACTAATCCCTCTGCCGTCAACCTCGCCAAGGCTTCGCGTACCGCGCTCATATTCACATCCAACGATGCGACCAGATCAGTGATCTTAAGCTTAGCTCCGGGAGCGACGCGACCAAAAAGAAGTTCTGCACGCAGGCGTTGATACGCGTCGTGAGTGAGACTGGGAAGGGCTGGCATCGGTTCGGGAGGCATGGAAAATGGCTAACGCCTAACCCAAAAAATATCAAGTGACTATCTAATGTCGATATTAACTTGACCTATCGATATTATATCTGCCATCTCACTTTTCCCGTCAATCGACGGAAAGGAGTTATGATGAAGAACAAGGTTGTGATCACCTGCGCCATCACGGGTTCGGTGCACACCCCCACCATGTCCGACGCGTTGCCAATAACCCCAGATGCAATCGCGCAGCAGGCCATTGGGGCGGCGGAAGCAGGGGCAGCGATTCTTCATCTTCATGCGCGCGATCCCGGTGATGGTCGCCCGAGCGCGGACCCCAAACTGTTCATGTCCTTCCTGCCAAGGATCAAACAGGCAACAGATGCGATTTGCAACCTGACCACCGGTGGAAGCGTCAAGATGACTTTGAATGAGCGTCTCGCCGGACCATTGATCGCGTCACCCGAAATGTGTTCGCTGAACATGGGAACGATGAACTTTGCACTACATCCGATGGCTGACCGGTACAAGAACTGGAAATATGATTGGGAAGAATCCTATCTTCGGGAATCTGACGACGCGATTTTCCGCAACACATTCCGCGATATTGAAAAGATCTATAGGGCGCTGGGTGAAGAACATGGCACCAAATTCGAGCACGAATGCTATGATGTCGGCCATCTCTATAATCTAGCTCATTGCGTGGATAAGGGCTTGTTCAAGCCACCTTTTTTCCTCCAGTTCATTTTCGGCATTCTGGGCGGCATCGGCCCTGATCCAGAAAATCTCATGTTCATGAAGAACACCGCCGACCGCTTGTTCGGCGACCAGTATATCTGGTCGGTGCTCGGCGCGGGACGTTCACAGATGTCGCTCGCCACCCATTCAGCGCTGATGGGCGGCAATCTCCGCGTTGGCCTGGAAGACAGTCTGGGCATAGGCAGGGGGCGCCTGGCCTCGAGCAATGCTGAGCAGGTCGCGAAGATCGTACGGATTGTAGAGGAATTCGGCCTTTCGCCTGCGACGCCTGCGGAGGCGCGCGAGCTTCTGGGTCTCAAAGGCGCTGATCTGGTGCAGTTCTAGAGGGCTCGCCATGTATTACTACTTTGAATTCCATGTGACAGTGCCGCAAGGCGTACCGCCTGAACAATTTCAGATGCTGCGGGATGAAGAGCGGAAAGTTGTGCATGCGTTGCAGGAGACGGGCGAAATGCAGCATCTCTGGCGAGTGGCGGGACAATTTGCAAGCATGGGCATACTCGATGTCACTGATCACGAGCGCTTGCACGCGGTCATTTCGGGATTGCCGCTGTTCCCCTACATGAGTGTCCGCCTAGTACCGCTCGCTCGCCATCAGGCGGCGCTGGATCGCACCTCCGACGCGTAAAGGCGGAGAGGGGGATTCTCACGAAGCCGCAATGTGCGTGAAGCGTTGGGCCGCTCTTGCGGAGGCTTTGGCGCCAAGGCCTGTGTGGTCTCCGATGGCTCCGGCCCCGCGATCGCCTTTGCCTTAGTTTCGGGGCAGGCGCACTAACTGCCAATTGTGCCCCCACCCGCTTGCCCGCCGACCGCCGTGACTCTGTGGGTGGTCGGCGGCAAGCCAGTCCTAAGCTCGTCGAAGTTGGCTACATCGCACAGGGGTTCCTTCCTCGGGGTCTCCAGCTTGCAGGGCCCTCAACAACCAAATCCAGCTTGACAGGAACATTGCTGCGAAATAAATTATCGATAATTCTTCATATATCGACAAAACGACATTATCATGCGACAGAAGAGGGGATACCAATGACCAATCTTGTTCTTTACAGGCGCACCCATAAAAATCGGTGCAAGGCGCTGCATCGTGTCCGCATGGCGGCGCTTGCCGGCGCCTCAGCCGCTATTTTGGTTGCCCCTGCAGCTTTCGCCGCCCCTGCCGACACGGCAGAGTCCGCCCCGGCGCCGCAGGAACAATCACTGGCGGACATCATCGTCACTGCCCAAAAGCGTCAGGAAAGCGCTAATACAGTACCCATGTCGATCTCCGCGGCGACCGGCGAGCAGCTTGCTGCAAGAGGTGTCAGCGAAGTTCGCGACCTTGTGAAGGTCGTCCCCGGGTTTACCTATGCCGATTCCTCGAACGGCTTGCCCGTCTTCACGCTTCGCGGCGTCGGCTTCATTGACAACGCGCTCGGCGGTCGGCCCACGGTCAGCACCTACATCGACGAGGCCCCGATCCCCTTCCCGGTTCAGACACGAGGAACGAATCTCGATCTCGAGCGCGTCGAAGTGCTCAAGGGGCCTCAGGGAACGTTATTTGGCCAGAACGCGACCGGCGGCGCGATAAATTTCATTGCCGCAAAGCCCACATCGAGCTTCGAGGCCGGTGCGGACGTCAGCTACGGCCGGTTCAACGCGTTCGACGTGAGCGGCTTTGTCAGCGGGCCTATCACCGACACTCTGCTTGCCAGAGTTGCTCTTCAGCACGAGGGCGCCGATGGATGGCAGAAGAGTCACACCCACGGCGGCAAGCTCGGGCGTACGGATTTCACCAACGGCCGTCTGCTCCTGGACTGGTCGCCTTCCGATGCATTCAGGGCGCAGCTCAACCTCAATGCCTGGGCGGACCGATCGGACATGCCGGTGGGCCAGTATGTTGCCTTTTCGCCAGGCAATCCTTCTACGGTGCCATTCATACCTGATCTCGTCGCCTATCCGCTGGCGCCGCACACTCCGCGCGCGGCAGACTGGAACCCGGAAGAAGACTATGCGCGCAGCAATGAGTTCTATCAGGCGAATCTTCGACTGGACTATGATCTTTCCGATCAATTGACGATCACGTCACTTACATCTTTCAGCCAGACCGATATCAATCAATATATTGATCTGGACGGAACGGCCCTTCAAAACAACGCCCAGCGGGCGATCGGAGACATTACTACGATCTCGCAGGAAATACGTATTGCAGGACAATTTAGTCGTGGCCAGTTCGTCCTCGGCGCCACCTATGCGCATGACAAGGTTCTTGATGACAACTATACTACGCCTTCGTACAGCACCTTGGGATTCACCTTTGTGCCATTCGGCCTGCCGCAGTTCACAAATTTTCACGGCGTTAACTATCAACGCGTAACCACGAAAGCTGTTTTCGGTAACGTCGATTTCGAGGTGACGGACACAATCAAGCTCAGCGCCGGCGCGCGCTACACCGACAGCCGCAACAAGTTCGAGGGCTGTACGTTCGACTCCGGCGATGGCAATGGCGCATCGGTGTTCGGGCCGTTGTGGGACCTTCTGCGCGGCTCGTCGATTCCCATAGCGCCCGGCGGATGTCTGACGGTGGACGCAAACCTGACGCCCACAGTGGTCCATGACAATTTGAACGAAGACAATGTGTCCTGGCGCGCTGGTGTCGAATGGAAGCCTGCCTCGCGTACGCTTTTCTATGCGAACGTCAGCAAGGGATACAAGGCGGGTGGCTTCCCGTCGCTGGGCGCCACCTCGACCGCGCAGTTCCGGCCGGCGAAGCAGGAATCTCTGCTGGCCTATGAAGCCGGCTTCAAGACACTGCTCCTGGATCGTACGTTGCAGCTAAACGGAGCGGCCTATTATTACCGCTATACGGACAAGCAGATCCTCGGTCGTGTCCCAAGCATACTCGGTCCACTGCTCGCATTGGTGAACGTTCCGAAGGGCGATGTTCGTGGTGCCGAGTTGCAGTTAACCTGGGCGCCGCTGCGTGGCCTGACGATCAACACGGGGCTCTCGTATATTAAATCTCGCATCCTGGACGGGTTCACGAACTATGATCCTGTCGGGACGCTGAGAAGTTTCGATGGCGAAGCCTTTCCCAACACGCCCAAGTGGCAGCTGGTTTCTGACGTGAGTTACAAGACAAGCCTGAGCGACCGTTTCGACGGCTTTATTGGTGGCAACGTCAACCACCAGAGCCGCACGAACAGTGCATTTGGGGAGCTCGCAAATTTTGCTGTAAAGGCATATACGGTTGTCGACCTGAGGGCCGGTATAGAAACGAAGGATGGTGATTGGCGGATCTCGGCCTGGGGTCGAAATATCGGCAATACCTATTATTGGAATGCGGCCAATCTCGCCGTTGATACCGTGGTACGTTACGTCGGAAAGCCAGCGACGTACGGCGTTTCCGTTGCCTATCGGTTCAAATGAATTAGAGGAGTGCCCGCTGAGGGATTCGCGATTGAAAAAGCGTCCATCTTCGAGGCGCTGTTGTGCGATCCGCGTTTGGAGTACCTGTCGTCGGAATGTCGGTATGGGCGAGGCCGGCGCTTAGTGCGCTGGCTCCGCCCGATCCACCTGCGCGGCGTAGCAACCACAGCGCCAGCTCCTCTCCTGCTGCCCTGCTCTTTGTGGACGGCGCTGCCTGCATTTCCGGGCGCATCCGGACCTGTGGCATCTCGGTCGGGCGGCCATTCTGATGGTGATGTCCGCCCGTCCTCGCTTATATCTTTGCTTCGGCACCGGTGCTCGGGAATGAAATATTACAATGCGTTTCGCGAATTTCGACAATAGAGCGGCCTTGATTGTGGAAGGTGGCGTTGTGGATGTCGAGGAGGCGAGCGGTGGTCAATTTTCGGCTGATCCCGCGGGGGCCTTCCAGAATTGGAAGAAGTTTTCTGCTTGGGCAAAGGACATCCCGCAGGCGCCGGCAAAGGCATTGGATTATTCGCTTCTTGGTTGTCCGTCGCCAAGTCCTGCCCAAATTTTCGCAATTGGTCTCAATTATCTCGATCATGCCATGGAGTCTGGCGTCACGGAAACACCGAACTCCCCGGTTGTTTTCACGAAGTTCCGGACGTGCATCACAGGGCCTGAAACGCGGTTGAAATTGCCTTCTGCGAATGTCGATTGGGAAGTTGAATTGGTCGCGGTGATCGGGAAAGAGGCCATTGCAGTCGGTGTTGATGACGCATTGGGGCATGTTGCCGGCCTGTCCGTTGGCCAGGATTATTCCGAGCGCGTCGTCCAGGCTGCGGGCGCTATGCCGCAGTTTTCATTGGCCAAATCATTTCCTGGTTTCGGCCCAGTCGGTCCTTGGCTGGTTTCGCTCGATGAAATTGGAAATCCTGACGATTTGGCGATCCGTTGCGAGATCAACGGCGAGACGATGCAATCGTCCCGGACGTCGAGTCTAATTTTTTCTCTTTCTGAACTCGTCAGTCGGCTGTCACAGGTCTGCACCTTGCTCCCGGGCGACATCATATTCACGGGCACCCCCAGCGGGGTCGGCGGGGCTCGGAACCCGAAAATCTTTCTGAGACCGGGCGATGAAGTCATCAGCACCGTCGAGGGAATAGGATCGCTTCGCCAGATTTGCGAATAACCGGGAAGGGTAAGCTTCTCGGATGACTTGCCGAACGGCATCCGCTTCGGGCGATCTGAACGCGCAATGTCTCGATCAGCAGGTCGCGTGCGGTAAGCTCGGCGCGGGCATCTGCGAGAGCGGCGTCGCGCTCCACCAGAAGTGCTTCCAGCAAACAAACTGCGATCTGTTCCCCGATGAGGTGCGTCCGGGGCGCATACAGGATCCTGACCGTTGCGGTTGGCGCGAATCCCCAAGGTTCACCGCATCATTGGACGTGGCTATGACGTTGCCTTCGCCCAGTCCGTGGCCGTCGGTGCGACACGGGCGCACGGCGCGCACAAGGCCTGCTGCGGATCTGGGCCGCCGGCGGCAACGCAGCTGCAGACGATGCAATGTTCGACATAGCGATGCCGCTGTTCGACACGGAAGACGTGAAAGTCGCGCTGCCCGCTTCGGTCGAGGCGTTCCTCGAGCAGAGGCCCCGCCCGACCTTTTCGTTCACCGGCCACTGATCTCGAGGTGGCGCCCCCCCTAGCCCGCAACTCAGTCGGGCATCATCGCCGCGATCGCAGTATTGCCAAGCTTCATCGTGACGCGCTCGACCATCGGCCGGAAAGCCTCGAGGGGCATAGCCTCGCGTCCCGCGCAGAACGCGAGCGCATCGAAGCTATCGCAAAACTCAAGCGTGCGCTCGAAATGCGGATGCCCACGCCATTGCTCCCGCATCTCCCTTGGAACGCCAATGTGCGGACCCATATGGTACATTTGGAAGAAGCTGTGGTGATACAGCATCCAGTAGTTCGCCTCTGAGATGAACGGCTTCAGAAGCTCGGCGCCAACTTCGGCGTGATTGTCGAATACCAGACTCTCGGCGAAATCATGCAAAAGGGCGCAAACAACGTATTCCTCATCCTTGCCTGCTTGGAAGGCAAGCGTCGCCGTCTGGAGTGCGTGCTCTAATCGAGAGACCGGAAATCCCGTCATACCGTATTGATCAGACATCTCGAGCATCGCGAGGATGCGCACGGCGCGCCCAGCCTGGTACGTTGCGAGGTGCGGCTCCAGGATCTTATAATCCTCGGTTCTGCCGTTCGGCATCGAAAAGTCTGGTCGGGTAATTCGACCAAACTCGGCCTCGACTGCCTCTCTGGTTTTCGCATCGCTCCAAGGCATTATTCCTCTCCTTTTTGCTGGCAGACTAGAACTGCAAGTTATGTGCATATACACTTAATAAGGCTGCTGCAAGCACTTCGTCTGTCCCATCCGGGTGGTCCGGGCTTGATGTTTTGGCGGCCACGCCAGGTCGGAGACCGTCGTTTTGCTATATCCGTAATGTGAGAAATGTATAACCGCCACCCCGATGATCTGAAGACGAACCGTGTGGTCCCTCGGTCCGCGATCACCGACAGCCTCATCGTGGGATGCTGCTATATTCATGTTGGCCACAATCTTCCGGCCCTCCGCTTTGGACATGGCGTTGGCCAGAAAAACGCCTCCCGTTTCGACCAGATATTCAATGGCTCATGGAAATCACGACCCGCCCTCGAATTCGACCTTCCAGAATCTCATGGCCAAGCTGGATAACGTCCTCGATGCCGGCCGTCGTAGTCATGGCGGCGAGTTTCTCATGGTCAAGCTCTCGGGCCAGACGTCTCCAGGCTTCCAGGCGAAGTGCTTTCGGCGCCATGACGGAGTCGATACCGAGCAGACTTACACCACGTAAGATGAACGGCGCCACCGACGAGGGCAGATCCATCCCGCCAGCCAGGCCGCAGGCTGCGACGGCACCGCGATACTTTGTGCTCGCAAGGACGCTTGCAAGCGTCGTGGATCCGACCGAGTCAACGCCCGCGGCCCAACGCTCCTTGGCGAGTGGCTGGCCTGATCCGGCCAGTTCCGCACGATCCAGGATTTCGGTCGCGCCGAGTTCCTTGAGATAGTCCGTTGCACTTGCCCGGCCCGTGGAGGCGATGACATGCCAGCCCGCTCTTGCGAGCAGAGCAATAGCGATCGAGCCGAGACCGCCCGCCGCTCCGGTAACGATAACCGGACCATAGCTTGGTGTGACGCCCTGATGCTCGATCGCCATCAAGGCGAGCATCGCGGTGTAGCCTGCGGTGCCGATAGCCATGGCTTGGGCGCCGCTTATGCCTTCGGGCAGTGGAATCAGCCATTCGCCTTTCACGCGCGCCCGCTCTGCAAAGGCGCCGAGATGAGTCTCGCCTGTACCCCAGCCATTGAGTAGGACGGCATCGCCAACCTTATACTCGGGATTTGAGGATGTTTCGACCACTCCGGCAAGATCAATGCCCGGGATCATCGGAAAGCGGCGGACCACTGGCAACTTGCCCGTAATTGCCAGGCCGTCCTTGTAGTTGAGGCTTGAGTGGGTCACGCGGACCGTGACGTCGCCATCCATGAGGTCGGCCTCATCGAACTCCCTGAGAAGAGCGCTCTGCCCCGCATCATTTTTTTCGATTACGATAGCTCTCATTACGATTTCTCCGTTTCCAGTTGCCGGCGCATCGCGCCTTCAGGCATGACGGTCGTGGCAGGGCCTGGCGACCTACGATCCTCGATCACCATGCGCGCGCCTTTGTCAGCTATCATGATGGTCGGCGTATTGGTGTTTCCCGAGGTAATGGTCGGCATGATGGAGGCATCGATGATCCGTAGTCCTTCGAGACCGATTACGCGCAGGCGCTTGTCGACCACCGCCATCGGATCGGAAGGGAGGCCCATCCTTGCCGTGCCAACAGGATGGAAGATGGTGGTGCCGATATCGCCGGCGGCCTTGGCCAACGAGGTTTCGTCGTCGCCGATTTCGGGCCCGGGAAGATATTCTTCCGGTCGATATGGGCGCAGCGCTTCCTGACGCATAAGACGGCGTGTAACGCGAATGGCGTCGGCGGCCACGCGGCGATCTTCGTCGGTCGAAAGATAGTTTGGGGCTATGATCGGCTTCGCTGCGGGATCGCGCGAACGCAGCCGCACAACGCCGCGCGAGGTTGGGCGCAGATTACAGGCCGAAACGGTGATCGCCGGGAAGCGGTGGAGCGGGTCACCGAACTTGTCGAGCGACAAGGGCTGGACGTGGAACTGGATGTTCGCACGTTCGTGCTCGGAAGAGGAGGTCGTGAAAATCCCGAGCTGCGACGGCGCCATGGTGAGAGGTCCGCGCTGAAAGAAGGCATATTCCAGGCCCATGAGGGCGCGTCGGACCAACGAATGATAGGTCTCGTTCAGCGTCTTGATGCCGTGGACCTTGTAAATCGCACGCTGCTGCAGATGGTCCTGAAGGTTACGCCCGACGCCTGGTTTGTGGAGTACGGTGTCGATGCCGCATTCGGACAGCCACTCTGAGGGTCCCACGCCTGACAGCTGCAGGAGCTGGGCGGACCCGAGCGCCCCTGCCGACAGAATGACCTCCCCCTTCGTCCGCACCTCGACGGCCTGTCCTTGCTCACGGAAGCGGACGCCTACTGCGCGTCGGCCATCAAACAGCACCCGATCCACGCTAACACCGGTCCTGAGGTGCAGGTTCTGGCGCTTCAATGCGGGCTTCAGGAATCCGCGCGCCGATGACCAGCGTACGCCCCGTTTCTGATTGACGTGGAAATAGCCCACACCGCTGTTATTGCCGGTGTTGAAATCCTTCGTCGCAGGAATATCCATCTCCGTCGCAGCCTGCGCCACGGCATCAAGCACGGCCCATTTGAGCCGAGGCTCCTCGACGCGCCATTCGCCGCTCACGCCATGGTGCTCGGTCTCGCCAAGAAAATGATTGTCGAGCCGGCGAAAGACCGGCGCCACATCCTCCCAGCCCCACCCTGCGAGGCCGAGTTCACGCCAGTGATCATAATCCTCAGCTTGCCCGCGCATAGAGATCATCGCGTTGATGGCTGATGAACCGCCGATCACCTTCCCACGGGGATATTTCAGGCTGCGCCCGTTGAGCCCGGCCTCATTCTCGGTCTCGAACATCCAGTCCGAACGGGGGTTGCCGATGGCAAAAAGATAGCCAACAGGAACATGAAACCAGATCCAATCGTCCCGTCCGCCTGCTTCCAGCAGCAACACCCGTATGTTCGGATCAGCCGAGAGGCGGTTCGCAACCACGCAGCCTGCGGACCCCGCACCGACCACGATGTAATCATATTCTTCGTGGAGAAGCTTGACGTCTTCGGTCACCGCAGACTTCCTATCTGATAGCGCTAATGGCGGAGGTCATCGGTTGCGGAAGACAGGCGCGCGCTTGTTGACAAAGGCGTTCATGCCTTCTTTCTGGCCCTCCGTGGCGAAAGCCGCCTGGAAGAGCAGCCGTTCGTGGCGCAACCCTTCGGACAACGGGCTCTCGAATGCCCTATTCACCGCCTCTTTTGCCATTTTAACGGCCGGGGCGTTGTAGGCGGCGATCGTATGAGCGGCCTCCAGCGCGATCTGGAGCAGGTCCGTCGCCGGAACGACGCGGGCAACCAGGCCGATAGCCTTGGCCTCTTGTGCGCCAATGGTGCGGCCAGTGAGCACCATGTCCATCGTCATGGATTTGCCGACGGCGCGGGCGAGGCGCTGGGAACCACCAATGCCGGGCAGAATGCCGAGCTTGATTTCGGGCTGGCCGAACTGGGCGTCTTCCGCGGCGATGATGAAGTCGCATAGAAGCGCGAGCTCGCAGCCGCCGCCGAGCGCGAAGCCGCCGACGGCCGCAATAATGGGCTTGCCAATCAGCGGGACCTCATCCCAGGCGGCGAGGAAGTCATCCGCGTAGAATTCGGCGAAGGTCTTTTCGGCCATCTCGGCAATGTCGGCACCCGCCGCGAATGCCCGAGGCGAACCGGTGATCACGATGGCGCCGATCCGCTCGTCCGCGTCGAAGGCATTCAAGGCGGCCAGCACCTCGTCCGCCAGCTGGCGATTGAGCGCGTTAAGGCTGCGCGGACGATTGAGCGTGATGAGGCCGACACGGTCGCGGCGCTCGACCAGGATGGTCTCCGGCTTTTCCGATTTCCCGGCGGGCTTCGCCTCCGCGCTGGAGGTGGGGGACGGTGCGCGCATCGAGGTTATTTTCGCGGACATGCTATTTCCTTCCGGGATCTCTGGTGGATTGGCGTCGCTCATCACTCGGCTGCCTCAAGCGGAGGTACGCCGTAGATGTCGAGGGTCGCGGGTACGAGTTCATCGCCTTCATTTGCTGGGCTCCCGTAGGCCCAGTCGTCGCCAAGAAGCTCTCTGAGAATGGCTTCACGATGCTGGTTCAATCCGGGTGCCGCAATAGGGGTGCCGATGTCGTTCTCGGCATCGCCAATCCGGATCGGATTGCCGGCCGTTCGCACGGGACGGCCCGACTGCCCCGTGACCTGGATAATCATGTTGCGCGCGCCAAGCTGGGGGTGGTCGAACAGCTTGTCGATCGTGTTGATGGCTGAGCAAGGCACGCCCGCCTCGTTGAGCCTGTCGATCCAGTGCGCCACGGGCTTGCCGACGGTAATGGCCTCGATCGCCTTCACCATCGCCGGCCGATTCCGGCAGCGCAGATCGTTGGTGATGAATTGCGGGTCGAGCGCGAGTTGCGGCGCATCGAGCGCGTCCGCCATGAGCATGAACAACGTGTCGTTGCCCGTTGCGATGATGAACCTGGCGTCGCTCGCCTGGAAGCTCTCGAAGGGCGCGAGCGACGGGTGGCTGTCACCCGTGCGACCAGGCACCACTCCTTCGACGTCATAGCGCGCCAGCGCCGTCTCCATCAGGGCCGCCTGGCAGTCGAGCATGCCTATATCGACACGGCTTCCCTGGGCGTCGCGTGTCCGCTTGTACAGCGACGAGACAATGCCGACGGTGGCGAACAAGGCCGCGCCTAGATCGCCAAAGCTGGTGCCGACGCGGGCGGGCGGGCTATCAGGCCAGCCCGTTACGCTCATCACCCCGCCCATCGCCTGAACCACCATGTCGTAGCCAGGCAGATCACTGAACGGCCCGGTATGGCCAAAGCCGGAAATGGACGCATAGACAATGTGCGGGTGGGTCTTGGCGAGGCGCTCGGCCCCATAGCCCAATCGGTCCATCACGCCTGGACGGAAGTTCTCGACGACAACGTCGGAGACATCGAGCAGGCGCTCGAGCAGTTCCCGATCGCGGGGCGACTTGATGTCGAGGACGATGCTCTCCTTGCCGCGATTGAAGCACATGAAGTAAGCGGACTCGCCACCTTCGACGAAGGGGCCAAAGGCACGGGTATCATCACCCGTGCCGAACTTCTCGATCTTGATCACGCGAGCGCCAAGGTCGGCCAGGATCATGGTGCAGTAGGGACCCGCCAACACGCGGGAGAAGTCGAGCACGGTGATGCCGTCTAGTGGGCCTTTCTTGTGGGCCTCGCCTTCGCTGTTGGCGTCCATCTTGGTTTCTCCTGTGGTTGGGCGCCTAACGGGCAACCGGCATGGCGAACTCGGCTCCTTTGCCGATGCCGTCGGGCCAGCGCTGCATGATCGACTTCTGGCGGGTGTAGAAGCGCACCCCCTCTTCGCCATATGCGTGCATCCCACCGAAAAGGCTCTTCTTCCAGCCGCCGAATCCGTGCCAGGCCATAGGAACGGGGATCGGCACGTTAATGCCGACCATGCCGACCTGGATGCGCCGCCCGAACTCGCGGGCCGCGCCACCGTCGCGGGTGAAAAGACTCACTCCGTTTCCAAATTCATGTGCATTGATAAGGCGGACGGCGTCGTCGAGAGAGTCTACGCGAACGCACGCAAGCACTGGGCCGAAAATCTCTTCGCGGTAAATCTTCATGCCGGGCGTGACATGGTCGAAAAGAGTGGCCCCCAGGAAAAACCCGTTCTCGCGGCCCTCCACACTGAAGCGGCGACCGTCAACCAGAAGCGAAGCGCCTTCCGCCACGCCGGCATCGATGTAACCGGAGATACGCTGACGGGCCGCGGGCGTCACGATAGGCCCCATTTCGACGCCAGGTTCCAAACCATCGTTGACGACGAGCCGCTCGGCGCGCGCCTTCAGTTCCGTGACGATCCTGTCGGCCACGTCTCCCACGAGCACAGCCACCGAGATCGCCATGCACCGCTCGCCCGCCGAGCCGTACGCCGCCCCGATCAGGGCGTCGACCGACTTGTCGATATCTGCGTCGGGCATCACCACGAGGTGGTTCTTCGCTCCGCCCAGCGCCTGCACGCGCTTACCCGTCCGAGCGCCCGTCTCATAGACATAGTTGGCGATGGGTGTCGAGCCGACAAAGGAGACGGCCTGGACATCAGGGTGCTCCAGCAGCGCGTCTACGGCTTCCTTGTCGCCCTGCACCACATTGAAGACCCCTTCGGGCAGACCTGCCTCGCGAAAGAGTTCGGCGACCATCAGCGCGGGCGTGGGATCGATTGGACTCGGCTTCAATATGAAGCTGTTGCCGGCCGCGATCGCCACCGGATACATCCACGCAGGCACCATGACGGGGAAGTTGAAGGGTGTGATGCCCGCCACCACGCCCAGCGGCTGGCGCAGAGTCCAATTGTCGATTCCCGTCGATGCCTGATCGCTGAAGTCGCCCTTCAGGAGGTGTGGAATGCCGCAGGCAAATTCGATCACATCGATGGCGCGATCCACCTCGCCCTGCGCATCCGAGAATATCTTGCCATGCTCAGCCGTGATAGCGCGAGCCAACTCGTCCCGGCGCTGGTTCACGAGGCCAAGAAAGCGGTTCATGATCCGCGCCCGGCGGATGGGAGGGGTATCGGCCCATTCGGGAAAGGCGGCGAGCGCTGAGGCAACGGCCGTATCGATGTCCGCACGCGATGACAGCTGCACGCGCGCCGTCACGATTCCGGCTGCAGGATTGAAGACGTCCTGGGTCCGCCCGTCCGGTGCCAGGTTATGCTCACCAGAGATGAAGTTGCCTATGGTCTGGAGCGGCGCCGGAGACTGTGTTTCAGATCCATTCACAACCCGCTCCCGCTGCTGAAAAAGTGACAAAACGCCCTCCTCAAATAATTCTACCCTATCGCGTCTTCCCGGCCTGCCTCGGAGGCGGACATCCGCAGTCCTCGACACGACCATCAACGTTCAGGCGTAAAGCCCCCGGCGGCCAGGGCCGCATATTCGGACTGGCTAAAGACCCGGCCGCGCGAAAGAAATCGAACCTCGCGGCCGTTCTCCAGGCTGAACATGCCGCCGCGTCCCGGAACAACATCCAGGATGAGCTGGGTGTGTTTCCACGCCTCGCCCTGCGCACGCCCGATGTAAACCGACGTTCCGGCGACCTCGCCGAGCAGGATGTCATTGTCGCCGATGCGAAAGTCCCCGAGCGGATAGCACATCGGCGATGACCCGTCGCAGCAGCCCCCGGATTGATGAAACAGCAACGCGCCATATTCACGCTTCAACTCTTCGATCAGCGCCAGCGCCTTGTCCGTCGCAATCACCCGCCGGCTGTCGAATATCTCTTCAGCCACGATAGCATTCCTTCACTTTGAGCCTGTCGATCCACCTGCATAAGGCGGCCGTCGTGCGATATGGCCGGAATGGAAGCGGGGGCTTTGCACCAAGACAGAGAATCTCGAACGCTCAGCCCCCGCATGATCCCGTCAGAAGAAGCCGAGCTTCTTCGGACTATAGCTGACAAGCATATTCTTGGTCTGCTGATAATGATCGAGCATCATCTTGTGGGTCTCGCGACCGATACCCGACTGCTTGTATCCGCCAAAGGCGGCGTGCGCGGGATAGGTATGATAGCAGTTCGTCCACACCCGGCCCGCCTGAATCGCGCGTCCGAAACGATAGCAGGTATTGGTCTCGCGGCTCCATATCCCGGCGCCCAGCCCATAAAGCGTGTCGTTGGCGATCGAAAGAGCCTCTTCCTCGTCCTTGAAGGTCGTGACCGAAACCACAGGCCCAAAGATTTCTTCCTGAAAGATCCGCATCTTGTTGTGGCCGCGGAAGACAGTGGGTTTCACATAATAACCGCCTGCCAGTTCACCCGGAAGGCTGGCCGCCTCTCCGCCAATCAGCAGTTCCGCGCCTTCCTGCTTGCCGATGTCGAAGTAGCTCAGGATCTTCTCGCGCTGTTCGGACGAAGCCTGCGCTCCGATCATGGTCGCAGGATCGAGGGGATTGCCCTGAACGATCTCGCCGACGCGCTTCAACGCGCGTTCCATGAATCGGTCATAGATTTTCTCGTGGATCAGCGCGCGGCTCGGGCAGGTGCAAACTTCACCCTGGTTAAGCGCGAACATTACGAAGCCCTCGATCGCTTTGTCGAAGAAATCGTCGTCCGCCCGCGCCACGTCCTCAAAGAAGATGTTCGGCGACTTCCCACCCAGTTCGAGCGTCACCGGAATGAGGTTCTCGCTCGCATATTGCATGATGAGGCGGCCGGTCGTGGTTTCGCCGGTAAACGCGATCTTGGAAATCCGGCTGGACGAGGCGAGCGGCTTGCCTGCCTCCAGGCCAAAGCCGTTGACGATATTCACCACGCCGGGAGGCAGAAGATCGGCGACAATCTCCATCCAGACCATGATCGAAGCTGGCGTCTGTTCCGCCGGCTTGAGAACAACGCAATTTCCGGCAGCGAGCGCGGGAGCAAGCTTCCACATCGCCATCAGCAATGGGAAGTTCCACGGTATGATCTGGCCGACCACGCCAAGCGGTTCGTGGAAATGATAGGCCACGGTGTCATGATCGATTTCGCTGAGCGAACCCTCCTGCGCGCGAATGGCCCCTGCAAAGTAGCGGAAATGATCGATGGCCAGCGGCATGTCGGCCGCCATCGTTTCCCGGATTGGCTTTCCGTTGTCCCAGGTCTCGGCGGTGGCCAGCTTTTCGATATTCTCCTGCATGCGATCGGCGATCCGGTTGAGGATCTGCGCGCGTTCTGCAGGCGAGGTGCGGCCCCAGGCGTCCTTAGCAAGGTGCGCCGCATCAAGCGCAAGCTCTATATCCGCGGCATCGGATCGCGCGATCTGGCCAACAACCTTGCCCGTGATCGGCGAGACGTTCTCGAAATAGCGGCCTGCCTTGGGAGCGACCCACTGGCCGCCGATGAAATTGTCATATCGCGCAGCGAACGGCGCTTTCAGCATTGGCGATGACTCTGCGACGAGCATATCCATTATCGCTATCCTTCTATTATCGAATGAGCCACATTGGCGACTTTAGAAGGTGCGTTTTATCAAGACCGCGTCGAGGTAAGAAGGGGCGGGACCCTGCAAGGCGGTCGTTGTGTCTCAGCATTGAGACACTATTCCAAACTATTGACGCAAGCCTGCATGTCGCATCCGCCGATAGAAAGTCGCGCGGGACACTCCAAGCTGTTGGGCTGCTTGCGTCGCGTTGCCCCCAGCCTTCGCCAACGCCTGGCGAATGACCCTCTGCTGACTATCCTCGAACGAAAGACTCTGGTTTAGTCCGATCACCTGAACGACCGGTTGGGGGCGAGCAATCATCTGGTCAGTTATGTCAAGGCGTAGACGCGCAGCTCGTGACGCGCCAATGACCAGATCGTCAGCATCAACCGCCAGTAATTCCGTACCAATGCTGGCCTCCGCCAGAAAGATTACGCGAGAATCATCGAAATGCCGACAGAAATAGTCCCGCTCGATGCGACGCGCCGCTTCTCGTACAATGCCCCCGATCATCTCTGCCATGGCGGAACCGTGATCCAGCCGGCAGCTTGTTACGTCGATGGCGCCCACGAGGCGTCCCGTCGGGTCAAAGATCGGTGCATCAATACAGCTGATGTCGATATTGCGTTGATAGAAATGCTGACCCTTGTGGATGATCACCGGTCTGGCTTCCAGAAGGCATGTGCCGATTCCGTTGGTCCCTTCGATAGCCTCGGACCATTGCGAGCCCTCGACCAAGCCGGAGGAAGCAAAATGATCAGCGTCGCCTGCCGCGACGCGGCCCTCGAGAATGATGCCATCCGCGTTGGTCAGAGCAACACCGCAGCCTGATCGACCGACCGACCTTGAAATTTCGTCGAGAACCGGGCGGGCGGCCAAGAGGAAGGAGGAGTGCAAATCGCGCAATTCATGCAGCTTGCGCTCGCCGATGAGTTCGCGCGGCCGCGTGGCGGCGGGATCAAGACCATGATGCAGCGCCGAGCGGAACCAGGAGGCCTTTACCGACGAAAGGGCAGCTGCGTTCGGTGTCTGCAATGTATCCAGAACGATATCGACGTGATTCGCCGCCATGCCCATCATTTTCTCTCCGACCGAACACTATGACATATTGGTGATATGTGTCCCAATAATCTTTCCGGAACCCAAGCCAAAATCGACCAGTGCCCCCACAAATACTAGATCAATATGTTGCTTGTGATGTTGTTAGGTCCGCCGCGCCGCCGCGCCCATAGCGCGCGCTTAGCGTGCGAAGAGCTCTGCTGAGTTCTGCGACGTCAGCACCGACAGCGACAAAGGTCGCCCCCTGATCAATGAAATTCTTGTTCAGTTTTTCGTCGAACGTCAAAATTCCGGCGGGTCTGTTTGCCATCCGGATCTTCTTGATCGCGTTGCCGATTGCAGAGAGCACAATTTCACTATCAAAAGCACCCCCCATATCCGCCGCCAAATCCGCTGGGCCGATAAATATGCCGTCGATGCCTTTAACGCGGGATATGCGTTCAATGTCGGCCAAAGCGCGCTTGGTTTCCACTTGAATCAGCAAGCATATTTCACTTTCGGCGATATCGACATAATTGGAAATAGCGCCGAATTGGGAGGCCCTGGCGGTCATCGCCCCCATTCCGCGGTCGCCCTTGGGCGGATATCGAACGGATCTGACGAGTTCTTCGGCCTCCTCCGCCGAGTTCACCATGGGGATAAGGAGCGTGCGAGCCCCGATGTCCAGCATCTGCTTGATCATCCATTTTTCACCTACGGGCAGCCTGACGACAGCCTCGGCATCAGATGATTCCAGGACCTGGAGTTGAGCAAGGATGCTTTTGAGGTCGTTGGGTCCGTGCTCCCCATCAATGACCAGCCAGTCAAATCCAGCGTGTCCCGCGACATCCGCCAAATAGGGCTCGCCCGTCGAAAGCCACAGGCCGATTTGAATTTGCCCCTGCTTCAGGCCGGCTTTGAATCTGTTCGGCTTGTGCACCATGCTTTATGCTCCATCTTTTCTCAGGCACATATCAGGACGTCGCACGTTATCCGCCGAACTTGAGCGTAGGCAGTCCCCGGCAACCGGGATCGACCTCGAACAGCGCTCCGCCATGCTCTTCCGATACATTTTCGGCGGCGGAGGTGACGAACATGCGATCCAGATCCGCTCCTGCGAACACCATACTGGTGATCTGCGAGGCTGGAAGCCTGATCGCTCGCTCGCGGCGTCCATCGGGATCGAAGCGACTGACCTGTCCGGTTCCCCAATGCGCTACCCAAAGGCATCCATCGGCGTCGAATGTCATGCCATCGGGAAGCCCCCAATCCTCATCGAAAATGATGTGGGGCTTACGTGGTCCGAGGCTACCATCACTATGGATGTCGATGCGGTAGATTATCCGTTCCATGGTGTCTGTGTGGAACATCATGGCGTCGGCGCGATCGATCGCAGGGCCATTGGGGATGGTATAAGGGCCGTCAACCCTGGCACAATTACGATCGGGGTCGAGGCGGTAAAGAGAGCCACTGGCACCGGCGCCCCGCCAATCGAAGGGCATGGTCCCGCACCAGATCCGCCCATGGGAATCCGCTTTAGCATCGTTCATGCGATTGCCGGGCTTGTCCGGCTCTGGATCGTGGAACGGCCTGAGGTCGAAGGGATCGAGATCGAGATCGGCAAACCCGCTGGCGAGCCCGACGAGGAGCCCCGGATGATTTGCGCGCTCTATCACCCATCCGATTGCTTCGGGCATATTCCAGCCCGTCACGGTTCCGTCCTCGAGAGATAGTCGATTGAGGCGCTTGCCGAGAATGTCGGTCCAAAAAACGGCGTTACGTTCTTCGGACCAGATTGGTCCCTCGCCCAATACAGAATGTCCGCTGCCGGGCACGACTGTAACCATCAGTGATTCTCCCGTGGCAATCCTTTTTCGGCGATGCGTTGATATTTGACCGCAAGTTCGATCACCGCGCCGCCGTCGAATTGTCCGACGGTCTGCCTATGGATCTCCTGCCATGGCGTCTGCGAGGCGACCACTTGGTAAGGGGTTGCGTCCTGCGCCGCCCGGCGGCGTTCGAGTTCCTCGTCCGAAATGAGCATGTCGACGCGTTTGCTTTTCAAGTCGACACGAATGCGATCGCCAGTCTCCAGTAGCGCAAGCCCGCCGCCCACGGCAGCTTCGGGCGCCGCATTCAGGATCGATGGACTGCCGCTTGTGCCCGACTGGCGCCCGTCCCCTATGCACGGCAGGGCATGGACACCCGCCTGGATCAACGCCGCCGGAGGCCCCATGTTGACCACCTCCGCTCCGCCTGGATAGCCAATTGGACCCGCGCCGCGCATGATCAGAATGGTGCGAGCATCAACATTGGTTGCAGGATCGTTGATCCGGGCATGATAGTCCTCCGGGCCATCGAAGACGAGCGCAGTGCCGACAAAGGCGTCCGGATCGTCGGCGTCGCTGAGGTAGCGCCCTCTGAATTCCTCGGAGATGACCGAAAGCTTCATCACCGCTGCGTCGAATACATTGCCGGACAGCACAGTAAGCCCGGCGTCCATCTTGAGCGGCTGATCTATTGGCCGGATCACATCGGTATCATAGACCTCCGCGGCCGCGATATTTTCGCCGATGGTACGGCCGTTGACGGTCAGCACGCTTTCGTCGATCAGCCCGACGGAGCGCAGCTGACCCATGACCGCCGGCACCCCACCGGCACGATAAAAGTCTTCGCCAAGATACTCGCCTGCCGGCTGGAGATTGACGATCAGCGGCACCTTGGCGCCATATTCCTCCCAGTCCGCCAGCGTCAGTTCGACACCTATGTGCCGGGCAATCGCGTTCAGATGGATGGGTGCATTGGTCGATCCGCCAATCGCTGAATTGACGCGGATTGCGTTCAGGAATGCAGCCCGTGTCAGAATATCCGAGGGTTTGCGATCGGCGTGGACCATGTCAACGATCGTGCGCCCGGTTTCCCACGCGCATTGTTGACGATCTCGATGCGGTGCGGGAATTGCGGCGGAGCCGGGAAGCGACATGCCGAGTGCCTCGCAAAGCGAGTTCATCGTCGTCGCTGTGCCCATCGTGTTGCAATATCCCGTCGACGGCGCGGAGGACGCCACCAGTTCGACAAACCCTTTGTAGTCGATCTTGCCCTGCGCCAGCGCCTCGCGCGCCTGCCAGGCGACCGTGCCCGAGCCGGTGCGCCGCCCCTTGAAATTACCGTTCAGCATCGGCCCGACCGAAAGCGCGATCGCCGGGATATTCATCGTGGCCGCCGCCATCAGGCATGCGGGAGTCGTCTTGTCACAGCCTATGGTGAGCACGACGCCATCAATGGGATAGCCGTGGAGTACTTCGACCAGGCCAAGATAGGCAAGGTTCCGATCTATACCGGGCGTCGGGCGCCTGCCCGTTTCCTGAATCGGATGGATCGGGAATTCGAGCGGAATGCCCCCTGCTTCGCGAATGCCTTGTTTAACGCGATCCGCCAGAACGACATGATGCCGGTTGCAGGGGACGAGATCGCTTCCCGACTGGGCAATCCCGATGATCGGGCGATCCGACTGCAGCTCCTCAAGGCTCAATCCGAAATTCAGATAGCGCTCGATATAAAGCGCTGTCATTTCCGGGTTGGAGGGATTGTCGAACCATGCCCGCGAACGCAGGTTGCTCAGATGTCGCGGTCGATAATGATCATCCCCGGATGGATGTGTCATTGTGCGGGCCTTTGATTTGGCAACGGCAAGGCCGTCGGGTAGTAATGCGGCGGCAAATGTTGAAGTTTAGCTGACGGGTTCAGCCCAGAGGCTGACCTGCGGACAGGTAAGCGCTTCAGATCCATCAGGAGAAGATCATGCCGCCATCCATGATCACAGTCTGGCCGCTCATGTAATCGGACTCGGGCGATGCAAAGAAGGATGCGAGCTTTGCTACGTCTTCAGGCTGCTGCGCGCGACCAAGCGGAATTGTCGGGACAATATGATCGAACAGATCGCGAGCAGTATCCCAGAGCGGGGTATCAACGACGCCGGGCGCGTAGGCGTTGGCGGTGATGCCATACTTCGCAAAGGCCTGCGCTGCGGCCTGGGTAAGGCCGCGCACGGCCCATTTGCTACACGCATAAGCCGGCAAAATATCCGTCGCGCGAAAGGCATTCTGGGAGGCCGCAGCGATCAGCTTTCCGCCATGACCCTCGGCGATCATTTGGCGCGCAGCCGCCTGCCAGGTCAGGAACACCCCTTTGGTGTTGACGGCGAAGGCCTGGTCCCAGGATTCCGCCGTGATATCGAGGAAGTTCTCGATACGGGCAATCCCGGCATTCGCTACGGCCACGTCGATCCGGCCGAGCCCTTCGACCGTCGCCGCGACCATTCCGGCCACGGCCTGCGGATCCGTTACGTCGGCAACCACGGCGACGGCCTGCCGTCCAAGCGCCCTGATTTCCCCCACGCATTCCTCAACGCAGCCGATCGCCGATGGGATGTCATTGACTGCGACATCAAAGCCATCCTGCGCAAGCCGGAGAGCGATAGCCCGACCGATCCCACGAGAACCCCCGGTCACAAGGGCGACTCGGTTCGTTGAAGGTGCAGACATTTTAACTCCCCATCACATGCCCGGCCCCATTCTGGGCCCTCCATATGTGGAGTAAATTAGTGGGTTTGAAAACACAACCATTAAAATTGATATATTGCGATGCTATGGATGTTTCGATCTTCGCACCAGCTTCTAGATTGCCTTGCACAATACGCGAACCACCCGCCGTTCGTCCCGAGCGAAGTCGAGGGACCATGCCGAGCTCATCGAGGCTTCTCGGCTACGCTCGAAGGGGTGTCTCGACTTCGCTCGACACGGACGGAATATGATCACATCTAATGCAGCCCGCTCTAAACGCCGTCCTCGACAACGCACGGCGCTATGCTGTCTGCCGAGAGGCGCGCTCCACATCCTTTGCAACGCACTTCAGCCTCCAATTCAGCCCCACAGCCATGCCGGAAACGCGCGATATGCTCCGGATCGCTTCTCATGAAGCGATCGCCCCATTCGCGAATGGCATGCATGATACCACATAGCTGCTCGCCTGCGTCAGTAAGGTGATATTCATAGCGCGCCGGCCGCTCCTGATAAAGCTCGCGGCGAACGACGCCGCCCGCCTCAAGAGACTTCAAGCGAGCGGCCAATATGTCGCGTGGCGCTCCTGTGTTGAATGCGATATCGTCAAACCTCAACTGGCCAAAGCTTATCTCGCGAAGGGCCACCATCGCCCATTTCTGCCCGAGCAACTTCATGGCTGCGTCGATCGAACAGTCTCGGGGCTGGGGAATGCGTGGGTTTCTCATGTCGGCAACATAAGTTTTCCGTGAAGCGCTTGCAACGGTCTTGGCAACCGCCTCGCCAAGGCAACAACGCCGCGGTCCAAATATCTGCCGAGTCTGAGGCTGAAGCCAGTATCCGGCTGAAGTCGGAGGGTTTGCTCCTCATCGGGGACTCCAAATGGTAGCGCCGTGGTCAGGGACTGGACCACGGTGCGGTGGTCCAGATTGCCGCAGCAACTTCTGTACGCGGAGCTTTCGGTTCATTTCAGAAAATCAAGAATGATCTTTCCAAAGTCTTCGTAGTGCGGGAAGAGAAATCCATGACCTCCGTCTCCGTAGATGACCGTGGTCACATTCTTCATGCGCTTGGCCATTGCGAACGAGTGTTCCGATGGCACCATTACGTCGTGCGCGCCATTGGCCACGAGGACAGGCACTTGGATTTCCTCAAGGCGGTCCCATGCTGCGTCTTCACCCCCCATGAATTTCATGCAGGCTCCTAGCTGACGACCCCATGCTTCGGCCGTCACGTCCGCCTGCGACTCGAGCAAGCGGGTATCCAGCCGGCGAAGTGATTCCAGTCCGAGACGGCGTCCTTCTTCATGTTCCCCGAAAAACAGAAAGATATAATCTTCATCGGTACTAGTCGGCGACGTCATCACGTCGAACACACGCTGGTTTGGCTCCTGCGGATCAGGGAGACCGCCTGGCGTGCTGCCCAGGACGAGGGCACGCCGCACGGCGGCAGGATAGTTTAGCGTCGTGAGCAGCGCCGTCATACCGCCCATCGACCAACCGAGGAGGTCGACCTGTTCAATGCCCAGAGCGTTCAGAAAGTCCATGACGCCATCCGCTGCACCCGCGATCGTGTCGGGAACCTCTCCCGTGCTCGCGCCCACGCCGGCATTGTCGAAAATGATTACACGCCTCTCGGAAGCGAGAACTTCCAGGAAAGCCGGGTCCCAATGATCCAATGTCCCCCTGAAGCGCTGCAGGAGAAGGAGCGGCGGCGCCGAATTATTGGCGCCAAAATCGCGGTAGGCGAAAGTTGCCGATTTACCTTTGATCTTGAGCGTCTCGACTGTGTCTGAAACATAGTTCATTCAAGCATCCTTCCGCGCAGCGGGTTTGAGTTTCCAACCCGCTAAAAAGCACAAGTCCATTACCCTGTCAATCAACGCGCCAAGTCGGGATTGCATCGCCCGGCAAAGCGGAACCAGACGGCCTATTGCTCTACAATACCTTTATATGGGGCAACTGGGCTTCTACGCTCCGGTGGCCTGTTTATCCGGCGTACCGGCCGCGGGGTGTGACGGCGCTGCGCACAACCGTTCGTGGCAATCCTGTGGTATGGCGCAGTCGCGCTTTCGGGCGATGACGACCCCCAGGTCAAACTACTGTCGTTCATAATCAATGGTGAGAGCGATAGCGCGACGATTACGGGCCACGTTGAGGATGGCGGTGGCGTCGTGTCGGCGCGGCATTCCCAGAGCGTCTCGGCGTCGCGCCAGCGGATCCCGAAGAAGCATCGCTCTTCTGGCTCGAGGAGAATGGCGATCGTGCCTATCCGGCTTTTCAGTTGTCCAAGGAAGGTCGCCCGGCACGGAAATCCGAACGGTATCAGCGCACCGATTTTGCGCCATAGCCTCTACTTGCGCGATCTGCGCGACGCGGTCTTGCCAACGCGTGGAACACGAATCAGGCTCAAGTTATGCCGCATCGCGCGCGGCGGCGCGATAGAGTCCGTGACTGACCTTGATGAGCAGACCCTCATCGCACATCCGGGTCAGGTAGCAGCGGGGAATGCCAATGTCTGACAGATCATGCGTTCGCACTACCCCTCGTTGCCGGGCGAGCGCGACAGCCTGTTCCCTCAACGACGGCTTCGGTCCGCCGGAAAGGCGAAGGGCTTCCGCGCAATCACGGTCGCGCTTGCGCATTCTTGTCGGTTGTGGCGTCGGCTGGCGTAGGGCGATGGCGAATTCGTAGTTCTCAGTTTCGTCGACCCAGGGGAGCCACTATTTCAAGGCCTGTCCCGGACAGGCTTTTTTACATGAAACTCCTCGAGCTTAAGCGCCCATCGCCAGGAACTTTTCCTGCCGCGCTACCCGCAGCTTGTCCGGCTTCAATGCGGAAAGCTGTTCCAACTCCTGGGTGATGGCGTCGCCCAATGATTGGATAGCCGCCGCGGGATTGCGATGCGCCCCGCCTACAGGTTCCTTGACAATCCGGTCGATGACCCCAAGCCGCAACAGGTCCGACGCAGTCACTTGCATTGCGGTCGCAGCGTCGCTTGCTTTCTCGGCCGTTCGCCAGAGGATGGAGGCACATCCTTCTGGTGAGATCACGGAATAGACGGCATGTTCGAACATCAGGACCCGGTTTGCCGCCGCCAATGCGACCGCGCCGCCAGAGCCACCCTCGCCCACCACGGCCGCAATCATCGGAACGCCCAACGCCAGGCATTGTTCGGTTGAGCGAGCGATCGCTTCAGCCTGACCGCGTTCCTCCGCCTGCACTCCCGGGAATGCGCCCGATGTGTCGACCAATGTGACAACCGGCAGTCCGAAACGATCCGCGAGTTGCATCAGCCGAATGGCTTTGCGATAGCCTTCGGGCTTACCCATGCCGAAATTATGCTTCAAGCGGCTGGTTGTATCGTCGCCTTTTTCATGGCCGATCACCATCAGCCGACGCTGGCCCATGCGAGCGAAACCGCCAATTATCGCCTGATCATCCGAAAAAGCGCGGTCGCCCGCCAAAGGCATGAACTCGTCAAATATCCCTGCGATATAATGTTTGAAGTGCGGCCGTTCCGGGTGGCGCGCCACTTGCGTCTTTTGCCAGGGCGTCAGCTTTGCGTAGGTGTCCGCCAGCATCTTTTCCGAGCGGGCCTGAAGCCGCTGAATTTCCGCATCTATATCGAGCGAGCCCTCATTGGCCGTTTCGCGGAGTTCCGCTACGCGAGCCTGGAGTGCCGCTATCGGTTTTTCGAAATCGAGAAAGCTTACCATGGGCGATGGCGTTAAGGCGCTCCGCGCTTAAGGTCAACGAGAGGATGGCGCGCATTTACAAGTTCGATCAGACGACGGCTATCGACATGCGTGTAGATTTGCGTTGTCCCGATATCGGCATGTCCAAGCATGGTCTGCAACGCCCGCAAGTCCGCGCCTCCCTCCAGCAGGTGCGTCGCGAAAGCGTGGCGCAGGACATGGGGGCTGACCCGCTGAGGGGGGATACCCACCATCGCCGCCAACTCCTTCACCAGCTGATAAAGGCGAATGCGGGAGAGATGGCTCTTTCCCGAAGGAAAAAGCCAGGGGGCATCCGTCGACACATGCTCCGCCCACCGAGCGACTGCAGCACGAGCGCGATCGGAAATCGGCACCAAGCGTTCACGCCCCCCTTTGCCGCTAAGGATCAGGAATGGCCGGTCGGGGGCCACGGCCTGACGCGGAAGCGAAACCAGTTCGGTAGCGCGCATCCCGGACCCGTAAAGCAGCTCCATCAACGCGGATAGTCGAAGGTCCAGCGGGGAAGGAACGGCAATGTTCGTCCGCTCCTCCAATTCCGCAAATATCCAGTCCAGTTCCTCCCGGCTCAATATCCTGGGAAGCGGCCTTTGCTGCGCTGGCCGCGGCAGAGCAACGGAGGGATCATCCTCCCGCAATCCCTCTTCCTGGAGGAAGGCGTAGAAACGCCGAAGCGCCGATGCCTTGCGGGCCGCGCTGGCAGGAGCAAGCTGGGCCCATTCGCCACTAAGTCCCGATAGCTGCGCCGACCCTGCGGTTGCCAGGCCGCCGGGGAGAAAGGCGGAGGCCATCAGCAGGTCCGTTTGATATGCGAGCAAGGTGTTACGGGCAGCTCCACGCTCGGCGGCCATCATCTCCAGAAACCGGTCGATGAGAGCGCGGTCGTTCATCGACTCAGCCGACCACCGATCGCGCGCAACGGCGTTTCAGCCCCGCGCCTTCAACGCCGCCTGCGCAGCCGCAAGTCGAGCGATGGGGACGCGATAAGGCGACGCGCTCACATAATCGAGTTCGATCGCCTCACAAAAGGCAATGGAGGCTGGGTCGCCGCCATGTTCACCGCATATGCCAAGCTTGATGCCCGACCGAGTGGCCCTGCCCCGTTCGGCAGCAAGTTCAATGAGTTGGCCCACGCCTTCAATATCCAGACTGACGAAAGGATCGCGGGGGAAAATCCCCTTGTCCACATATTGGGTCAGGAACCGGCCGGCGTCATCGCGGCTGATCCCGATAGTGGTTTGGGTCAGGTCATTGGTGCCGAAAGAGAAAAATTCACCCACCTCAGCAATTTCGCCAGCCTTCAATGCCGCGCGTGGCAGCTCGATCATGGTGCCGACCAGATATTCGACCTTTCGGCCTTTTTCCGCGAACACCGCTTCAGCAGCCTTGTCGACCACGGCCTTCATAAGCTCCAGCTCTTTCCGGGTGGCGACGAGCGGTATCATGACTTCCGGGATCGGCGCTTCGCCCGATTCGATGGCGACGTCGATTGCCGCCTCGAAAATGGCCCGCGCCTGCATCTCGTAGATTTCAGGATAAGTAACGCCCAGGCGGCAGCCGCGATGGCCGAGCATGGGATTGAATTCGTGCAGCTCGGCGGCGCGGCGCTTCAACGCCTCGACGCCGACGCCGGCGGCTTCGGCCACTTCCGCAAACTCCGCCTCGCCATGAGGGAGAAATTCGTGCAGCGGCGGATCGAGCAAACGAATGGTGACGGGAAGGCCCGCCATCACGCGGAAGATCTCGGTAAAATCGCTGCGCTGTTCCGGCAACAGCTTGGCGAGCGCCTCCCGCCTGCCCTTTTCCGTGTCGGCCAGGATCATCTGGCGGACGGCAGTAATGCGTGCAGCGTCGAAGAACATATGCTCGGTGCGGCAAAGGCCGACACCCTCAGCGCCGAATTCCCGCGCGGTGCGGCAATCCAGCGGCGTTTCAGCATTGGCGCGTATCTTCAGGCGGCGTACCTTGTCAGCCCACACCATCAGCGTACCGAAATCGCCCGCGAGTTCCGGCTGAACCGTCGGAACCTCGCCCGCCATGACTTCGCCGGTGCTGCCGTCGATCGTGATGGTATCGCCCTCCACAAGCCTGCGACCGCCAACATTGAGCACGCCGCTGCGCGCATCGATGGAAAGGCCGCCTGCACCAGAAACGCAGGGACGCCCCATGCCGCGAGCGACCACGGCCGCATGTGACGTCATGCCTCCGCGCGCTGTCAGGATACC
Source organism: Rhizorhapis suberifaciens (assembly GCF_014200045.1). Classification (GTDB taxonomy): domain Bacteria; phylum Pseudomonadota; class Alphaproteobacteria; order Sphingomonadales; family Sphingomonadaceae; genus Rhizorhapis; species Rhizorhapis suberifaciens. The sequence continues at coordinate 126,655 of NZ_JACHOV010000006.1, read as the reverse complement.
CTTGGCCGCGTGCATCCCGTGAATATCTTCCGGGCTGGTTTCGATGCGGACAAGAATGACGGATTCACCGAGCTCCGCGCGACGCTCCGCAGCGTCAGCATCGAATACGATGATTCCGGAAGCCGCTCCTGGAGAGGCCGGGAGTCCCTTGGTCAGCACATCGCGAGGCGCATTGGGATCGAGCGTGGGATGGAGGAGCTGATCAAGCGCGGCTGGATCGACACGAGCGATGGCCTCTTCCTCCGAAATGAGTTCTTCATTGGCCATGTCCACCGCGATCTTCAGAGCCGCCTTGGCCGTGCGTTTGCCCGATCGGGTCTGAAGCATCCAGAGCTTGCCCTGCTGCACAGTGAACTCAATATCCTGCATGTCCCGGTAATGGGTTTCCAGGATGTGGAAGACCTTGGCGAGCTCGATATAGGTTTCCGGCATCGCCTCTTCCATGGACAAGGCCTTCGCCCCTGCCCGCTCACGCGCTTCCTTGGTCAGATATTGCGGTGTGCGGATACCGGCGACCACGTCTTCGCCCTGCGCGTTGATGAGGAACTCCCCATAATAGCAATTCTCACCCGTCGCCGGATCGCGCGTGAAGGCAACGCCGGTGGCGGAGGTGTCCCCCATATTGCCGAACACCATCGCCTGTACGTTGACCGCGGTGCCCCAATCGCCGGGGATATTGTTCAAACGACGATACACCTTGGCTCGGTCGGCCTGCCAACTGCCGAACACGGCGCTGATCGCGCCCCAAAGCTGATCATTCACATCCTGCGGGAAAGGCTTGTCCCACTGATCGGCCACAATCGCCTTATATTCTGAAACGAGCGCCTTCCAATGTTCAGCCCCCATCTCTGTATCGAGCGTGAAGCCATTATTTTCCTTGGCGATTTCCAGAGCCTCTTCAAAGGCTCCATGGTCGAGGCCAAGGACGACATCCGAATACATCTGGATGAAGCGACGGTAACTGTCCCAGGCGAAGCGTTCATCGCCCGAGGCCGAGGCCAGGCCCTGCACGGTTACGTCGTTGAGGCCAAGGTTGAGGACGGTGTCCATCATGCCTGGCATTGAAACGCGCGCGCCGGAGCGGACCGAGACGAGCAGCGGGTCGGTGGGGTCGCCAAAGCGCTTGCCGGTGACGCCTTCGATATGCGCGATGCCATTTCTTACTTCTTCGTGCAGGCTATCGGGATAGGTCTCGCCATCTTCATAATAGCGGGTGCACATTTCGGTCGTGATCGTGAAGCCTGGAGGGACCGGCAGGCCGATGGAGGCCATGCCGTCCAGATTGGCGCCCTTGCCGCCGAGCAAGTTCTTGTCGCCATTGCCCCCGTCGGAAACGTCGCCGCCGAACCGGTACACATATTTAGTCATTCTTCTCTTTCATCCTGCACTGATGATCGGGCTTTTGCCCCGAAGTTCACGCCGTTGCTGGGTCGATTTGCGTGGACCTGACTTGGCCGCCAATCAACCCTCAATTCTAGAAAAATCAGCCACTTCATGCACGGCATTACGAACACGCATGAGGAGGCCGAGCCTTGCCGTCCGCTTTGCCGGATCGGCATCATTCACCGTCACCTTGTCAAAGAAGGCGTCAATGGGCGCACGCAGCGAAGCGAGCGCCGACATCGCGCCTTCAAAATCCTCCGCACTAACCGCATCCGCCGCCCTAGGTTCCGCCACGTCCAGCGCGGCGATGAGGGCAGCTTCTTCATTTTCCGGGTCATAGGAAAGGGAAATTGCGGGTGAGCCGTCAAACTGTTCCTTTTTCAGGATATTCGCGGCGCGACGATAGCCGATGAGGAGGTTCGCACCATCCTCCGTGGCGATAAAGGATTGCAGCGCCTTTACGCGGGCGAGCAGGCGGACGAGGTCGTCCTCTCCGCCGAGGGCGAAAACGGCGTCGATGAGGTCGTGGCGGACACCTGCCTCGCGTTGCTGGACCTTGAGGCGGTCGGCGAAGAAGTCGCCTAAAAGGGAGACCGTCTTCACTACATTCACTTCAGTCTGTGGAGCCCAACTCACCCCATTTGCACTAGCCTTAACTTTCTGCCGTTCTTCTTGCGTCAGATCGCGATAGCCCCAAATCCATCGCTCTCCTTCCTCATTCTTAGAAGCGAGATTATCGAGCGCTTGAGCGACCACAGCACCCAAGGAAAAGCGCAGGCCCGATTTCTCGGTTAAGCTTTGCACACCAAGCATCGCTCGCCGCAGAGCGAAGGGATCTTTTGAGCCGGTTGGCAGCATGTCAGCAGCAAAAAATCCGACCAACGTATCCAACTTATCCGCCAGACTCACCGCCACCGTAACCGGATCGGTGGGGACGTCATCGCCCTGCCCGACCGGCTTGTAATGGTCGCGGATGGCGTTGGCGACTTCCTCCGGCAGGCCTTCGGCGCGGGCGTAATAGCCGCCCATAAGGCCTTGAAGTTCCGGGAATTCCCCGACCATTTCGGTGACGAGGTCGGCCTTGCAGAGGTAGGCGGCCTGTTCGGCGAGGTCGGCGAGTTCCTCCCCGCTATGGGGAGGGGGACCGCCAGCCAAAGGCTGGGGGTGGAGGGGGCTTTCGGCAGGCGCGGCGGTTTCTGAGGGCGCATTGAGAGCCGAGCCCCCTCCACCATCGCTACGCGATGGTCCCCCTCCCCGTGCCGGGGAGGATATGATCCCCTCTTCGACCAGCCATCTCGCCAGCTTCGCCACGCGGTCGACCTTGTCGGCTACCGTGCCCAGTTTTTCGTGGAAGACGATGCGGTCGAGCTTCTTCGCATGCTCCTCAAGCCTCGTCTTCCGGTCCTGTTCCCAGAAGAAACGAGCGTCGGAGAGGCGGGCCGCCAACACTTTCTGGTTGCCCGCGACAATCGCTTTGCCGCCGTCATGCGCGTCGATGTTTGCCGTGCAGATGAAGGCGGGCGCAAGCTTGCCGTTCGCATCCTGAACCGCGAAATATTTCTGGTTGGTGCGCATGGTGAGCTGGATCACCTCGGGCGGAACCTCAAGGAAAGCAGGGTCGAAATGGCCGAGCAACGGGATTGGCCACTCAGTAAGGCCTGCATTCTCCGCGACCAGCCCCTTGTCCTCGACCAGCGTCAGGCCAGCGACTTCCGCGGCTGATTTCGCCTTTTCTTCAATAAGTTGCTGGCGCTCCTTCTGATCCACGATTACATGGCACAGACGCAGCTTTTCCGCATAATCGCCCGCATTGCCGATGGTGATCTGGCCCGGATGATGGAAGCGGTGACCAACCGTGGCGTTGCCCGAACGGATGCCGTCGATCTGGCAGTCCACCACATTGTCGCCCAGCAGCGCGACGATGCCTTGCAGCGGGCGGACCCAGCGGAGGCTTTCGGTGGTCTGGCTCGATTTGCCCCAGCGCATCGATTTTGGCCAGGGAAAGGCCCGGATGATCGCCGGTATGATTTCCGCAATCACGTCCGCCGTTTGGCGACCGGGCTTTTCTATCACAGCGAAAAGGATCGCGTTGCCCTTATTATCCTCACGCATGACAAGTTGGTCACGGGTAAGGCCGGTGGAGCGGAGAAAGCCTTCGAGCGCCTGCGCCGGGGCGTCAGCGCGAGGGCCTTTGCGTTCTTCGGTCACCCCTTCGGTCTGAAGCGGAAGGTCGTGAGCGATCAGCGCAAGGCGGCGCGGCGTGACATAGCTCGTCAGCCGCTCGGCCTTCAGGCCCGCCTCGGCCAGTTTCTCCGTAAACATACGGGCAAGGTCTTCCGACGCCTTGGCCTGCATGCGGGCGGGGATTTCTTCCGAAAGGAGTTCGAGGAGGAAGTCAGTCATGACTTAATTCTCCTCCCCGGGCACGGGGAGGGGGACCGCCAGTCGCAGGCTGGTGGTGGAGGGGGCTGGCGGCAAACGTTGCGATGGCCGCAACGACCGCATCCATATTCTTCAAAATATCGGAAGCGGCAAATCGCAGCACCTTATACCCGTTCTCATTCAGAAAAAGGTCGCGGGAGGCGTCTCGCGCCGGCCGACCCCCCATATTATGTGCTTCACCATCCACCTCGATCACCAGACGCACAGGGCTGCAATAGAAATCGGCTATATAGCTGCCGGTGGGGTGCTGGCGGCGAAATTTTATCCCGAGCTGGCTAGCCCGCAAGCGCTGCCAGAGTAGCACTTCGGGCAGGCTCATTTCCCGGCGGAGTTTACGGGCTGTGTAGGTTTCGGGGCGACGCAGGGGAGGCGAGCCCCCTCCACCATGCTTTGCATGGTCCCCCTCCCCGTTCCGGGGAGGAACTTCGGCTCCCATCATTCCGCCCACCCGTTCTTCTGCATCCATGCCTCGCAACTGCCTTTGGCAAGATCGCGGACGCGGCCCATATAGGCGGCGCGTTCGGCAACGGAGATGACGCCGCGCGCTTGCAGCAGGTTGAAAATATGACTGGCTTCGATGGCCTGGTCATAGGCGGGTAGCGGCAATTCCTGCGCGATGCAGTTCTTGCACTCAGCTTCGGCATCGCGGAACCATTGGAACAGCTTTTCAGTGTCCGCGATCTCGAAATTCCATTTGGAGAACTGCTTCTCATTCTCCAGGAAAACTTCACCATAGGTGACGCCTTGATCGTTGAACCGCAGGTCATAGACGCTGTCGACGCCCTGAATATACATGGCGAGGCGTTCAAGGCCGTAGGTAAGTTCGCCCGCTACGGGCTTGCAATCAAAGCCGCCCATTTGCTGAAAATAGGTGAACTGCGTCACTTCCATGCCGTCGCACCAGACTTCCCAGCCCAGACCCCAGGCACCAAGCGTCGGGCTTTCCCAGTCATCCTCGACAAAGCGTATATCGTGCAGCAGCGGGTCGATGCCGATTTCCGCCAGGCTGCCCAGATAGAGTTGCTGCAGATCCGGCGGCGATGGCTTCATGATCACCTGATATTGGTAATAATGCTGAAGCCGATTGGGATTTTCGCCATAGCGTCCATCGGTCGGACGGCGGCTTGGCTGCACATAGGCGCAGTTCCAGCGATCAGGGCCCAGCGCGCGCAAAGTAGTCGCGGGATGGAAGGTCCCGGCGCCGACGCGCATGTCATAGGGTTGCAGAATCACACAGCCCTGTTTGCTCCAATAGGCATGGAGGGTGAGGATCAGGTCTTGAAAACTCAGGGGTTTATTGTCGCTCACCCGCATTCGCCTTCGCATCTGCAATAGAAATGACTTTTCGCGCGCCGCTTTGGCCCATGGCGGGCGGCGGGTCAAGAAGACCGGCCCAAAAGGCAAGATTTGGCTTGATAGTTGGAAGCCCGCCATGGAGAAGGACTCCCCATTGAATGGAGCCTTATATCATGCTGTTTCGCCTGCCCGCCTTTTTGCTGGCGCTTTCCTTTAGTCTTGCTGCCTGCGCGAACCCGCCGAGCAGCCGCCAGGGCACCGTCGATCTCGCCAGCGCCGATCCGGCGCTTTGGGTGGTGAAGGACGAGGATACGACCGTCTATCTTTTCGGCACGGTCCATGTCTTGAAGCCGGGAACGGTGTGGCTGGACGATGAAGTGGGGGCCGCCTTTGCCAAGGCGGATCGGCTGGTGCTGGAAATCGTCACTCCGGACCAAAGTGAAATGGCGCAGAAGGTCGCGATGATGGCGGTCGATCCTGCCGGCAAACCGTTGCGGGACAAGTTAGGTAAGGAGGCTTACGCGAAATATATTTCGGCTATGACGCAGGCCGGTATTTCCTGGCAACCCTTTGAACGGCTTAAACCCTGGATCGCGGCGATCACCCTGTCTCTCGCTCCGCTCGGGAAGCTTGGATATGATGACCAGCTGGGCGCGGAAAAAGTGCTGACCACGGCCGCGAAGGCGAGCGGCAAATCCATAGGTGCGCTCGAAACGCCCGAGCAGCAGCTTGGCTATTTCGATAGCCTGCCGGAGAAGCAGCAGGTCGCCTTTTTGAACGCGACAGTGGATGGCATGGCCGATGTCGAAAAGGACTTCACCAATCTGGTGAACAGCTGGGCGACCGGAAAGCCAGAGGCACTGGCGGACGAGATGAATGAATCGCTGGAAGCCACTCCCGATCTGGCGGAAACTCTGCTGTTTCAGCGCAACCGGAACTGGGCCGGACAAATACAGGCGATGCTGGAAAAGCCGGGAACCGTCTTCATCGCCGTCGGCGCCGGTCATCTTGCGGGCAAGAAAAGCGTGCAGGATTATCTGAAGAAGCGGGGCATTGTTACCGAGCGCGTACCGCATCATGAAGAGTAGCCGGCGATAAGGCCGACAAAATCGGGTCGTCACTCCCGCGAAGGCGGGAACGCTGGACGCAAGGCTGTGAGATGGATCCCTGCCTTCGCGGGATGACGACATTATAAATCAAACTGCGTTCATTCTTGCTTTTTACCGGACAGATGCTAAAGGCCCGCATCCCGCTATGGTCATCCCTGGAGGCGTGGCGGGTCTGTTGTACATCAAGCTTTTGGAGACATGCATATGAGCGATCAGCTTACGCTGTCGGCCGAGGCGCGCGAACGGGCTGGCAAGGGAGCCTCCCGTGCCCTGCGCCGTGAAGGTCGCGTACCCGCCGTCATTTATGGCGACAATCAGGAACCGGTCATGGTTCATGTGGAAGAAAAGGCGCTGAACAAGCTGCTTGGCACCGGCCACTTCATGAACAGCGTGATCATGGTGGACGTTGGCGGCAAGGCTGCCCGTACCCTTCCCAAGGATGTCGCTTTCCACCCGGTTACGGACCGCCCCCTGCATGTCGATTTCATGCGTGTTTCCAAACATGCCAGCGTCACTGTGCAGGTTCCGGTGGTTTTCCAGAACGAGGAAGCATCTCCGGGCATCAAGCGCGGCGGCGTGTTGAACGTCGTCCGGCACGAACTGGAGCTCGTCTGCGATGCGGCAAGCATTCCTGACGATGTGGTCATCGACCTCACCGGCCGCGACGTGGGCGACAGCATTCACATCAGCGAAGTAAAGCTGCCCGCTGGCACCAAATCGGCCATCGAGGATCGCGACTTCACCATCGCGACCATCGTTGCCCCGTCGGCGCTCAAGAAGGCCGAAGGCGAAGCAGCAACTGAAGGTGAAGGCGAAGCGGAAGCCTGATCTTCCCTACCCTTCAGTCAGAGGCTGCGGGCGTCATGCAAATCTGGGTAGGCCTGGGCAATCCAGGCACTCAATATGCACTTAACCGGCATAATGTCGGCTTCATGGCCGCAGATGTTATCGCGGAAATGCATGGCTTTACGCCGCCGAAGAAGCAATTTCAGGGCTGGGTCGCCGAAGGGCGGCTTGGCCCTGAAAAAATTATACTGCTGAAACCTGCGACCTATATGAATGAAAGCGGCCGGTCGGTAGGTGCTGCCATGCGCTTCTACAAACTGGAACCCGAGGACGTCACCGTCTTTCATGACGAACTGGACCTGGCGCCTTTCAAGGTAAAGGTGAAGCGCGGCGGCGGAACTGCGGGGCATAATGGCCTGCGCTCTACCGACGCGCATATCGGCAATGCTTTTCGCCGGGTACGGATTGGCATCGGACATCCCGGAGACAAAGCGAAAGTGCACGGCCATGTGCTAGGCAACTACGCCAAGGTTGAAATGGACCCGCTGTCCGACATGCTGGGGGCTATCGCGGCCGAGGCGGAATGGCTCGCGCGCGAAGATGATGCGCGGTTCATGAACGACGTGGCGTTGCGTTTGCAAGAGGATTAGGGCCCTGTTCTTGAGCTGCGCCAGAGCACGGCCTAGCGATGCTTTGGAAGTGGGAACAGGGTTCCTTGAATTAGATGGATAAGGCCGGGATGGGTTCTCCGGCCGCTCCCCCTGATGGGGAGAGGGAGATTTGAAAAATGGGTTTTCGTTGTGGTATCGTGGGGCTTCCCAATGTCGGCAAGTCGACGCTTTTCAACGCGCTGACCGAGACGCAGGCGGCGCAGGCGGCCAATTATCCATTCTGCACGATCGAGCCCAATGTCGGGCAGGTCGCCGTCCCCGATCCGCGGCTGTATGAGATCGCCAAGATTGGCGGCAGCGCGAAGATCATAGAAACGCAACTTGCCTTTGTGGATATCGCCGGCCTGGTGCGCGGCGCATCCAAGGGCGAAGGTCTGGGCAATCAATTCCTGGCCAATATCCGGGAGGTGGATGCCATCGTCCATGTCCTGCGATGCTTCGAAGATGACGACATCACCCATGTCGAGGGCAAGATCGATCCGATAGCCGACGCGGAGACGGTCGAAACCGAATTGATGCTCGCCGACCTTGAAAGTCTGGAAAAGCGTGTTCCCAACCTGCTGAAGAAGGGGCAGCAGGGCGACAAGGAGGCAAAGGCGGGCGCTTCAGTGCTGGGGCAGGCGTTGGAGTTGCTGCGTGCAGGCAAGCCGGCCCGGCTGACGCAACCCAAGGATATTGAAGAAGAACGGCTGTTCTGGCAGGCGCAACTGCTGACATCCAAGCCCGTCCTCTATGTCTGTAACGTCGATGAGGCGAACGCCGCCGCCGGTAATGCATTCAGCGCGCGCGTGTTCGAAAAGGCGGCTGCCGAAGGCGCGAAGGCCGTTATCGTTTCAGCCGCCATCGAAGCGGAAATTGTCACCATGCCGGTAGAGGACCGCGCGGAGTTCCTGTCCGACCTTGGGCTTGCCGAGACCGGTCTGTCCCGGATCATTCGCGCGGGATATGAGTTGCTGGACCTAATCACCTTCTTCACCGTGGGGCCCAAGGAAGCGCGGGCGTGGACCGTACACAAGGGGTCCAAGGCCCCGCAGGCGGCCGGCGCCATCCACAGCGATTTCGAGCGGGGATTCATCCGGGCCGAGACCATCGCCTATGACGACTATGTCCGTCTGGGCGGCGAGGCCGGCGCGCGCGAAGCCGGAAAGCTGCGCGCCGAGGGCAAGGAATATGTGACCCAGGATGGTGACATCATGCTGTTTCGGTTTAATGTCTGACCATGCAGTATTTCGAGGATATTGAAGTCGGGTCGAAAACCAATTTCGGCAGCTACAAGGTTACCCGCGAGGAAGTGGTCGAATTTGCACGAAAATACGACCCGCAGCCATTCCATCTGTCAGACGAGGCAGCGGCGCAAACGCACTTCGGCCGGTTGTCCGCCAGCGGATGGCATACATGCGCCATGATGATGTCGATGCTGGTCAAGCATTATGAGGACGTCGATCATGCCGGACTGGGTTCGCCGGGCTTGGACGAAGTACGCTGGATCAAGCCGGTATATCCCGGCGACATCCTGCGGTGCGAAACGGAGGTGATCGAGAAGACGCCGTCCCGCAGCCGCCCCGAAATGGGCAGCTTTCGCAGCCGCATGACCGTGCTGAACCAATATGACGAACCGGTGATGAACATCATTTCCATCGGCTTGGTTCAGCGCCGACCGGCGGAGTAGACCCAGCCTCGCAGCCGTTCGTGTCGAGCGAAGTCAAGACACGGTTGGATCAAGCCCACATCCCTCAACTTCAGTCTTCGGCTGAAGTTTATCCCGAACGCCTGCCTTACGGGCGGTCGAGGGGCCCGGGAAAAGCGGTTCAACCTGAGATGATCATTCTTTAGGCTGGCGGCTCGCCGAAGAAATTCAGGTCTTGTGCCTCAATCCAGCCATTTACATAATTGGCATAGTAAAGGCCAAAAAGCACCACAGACAGTACCGTTGCCCGCAGCACCACAGCGCCCGGCCGGAAGTTGCTCGGCGCGCTGTGGGATTGGCCTGGTACTATCTTCTCGCCGCTTTCGTCGGGTGTCCTGACCCCGAAAGGCAGAACGAGAAAGGCCGACAGAACCCAAAAAAGCGAATAAATTGCTATGATGGACGTAATACGCATCGGCCGGACTATTGCGCGATCAGCAAGACGTCGACAACCGGTTTCTTTCCGGTCCACCGCGTAGCCGTACGACGGACAGCCAAGCGGATTTTCTCGCGGAGCTTTTCAAGGTCCGCAATGCCTTCTGCCACCACATCCTGTGTGGCCTCTGTTGCTTCGATTAGGAAAGCGCCCTTTTCCTCTTCAATCGGCACACCCTGCATGCGAATAGCCGGCGCACCGATAATGTCACCGTCGGCATCCATCGCGACGGCAACGCTGATCTGACCATGAACGGATATTTTACGTCGTTCATTCATGGTAGCGCCGTCGGCAGGCAAGATGACATCGCCGTCGAGAATGAGACGGCCAACCGGTTCATAACCGATGATTCCCGGCCTTCCGGGGGCAAGCCGGACGAGATTGCCATTGTTCTGAAACACTGCGTCAGCGACGCCAGCTTCAAGCCCAAGACGCGCTTGTTCCGCCATGTGGCGCAACTCGCCATGGACGGGAACGAGAATCTTCGGCCGGATCCAACCATACATGGACAACAGTTCAGGACGTCCGGGATGACCCGATACATGGACATGGGCCTGCCGGTCAGTTGTCATTTCCACGCCCTTGGCGGCAAAAGCGTTCTGAATCTTGCCAATGGCAATTTCGTTGCCTGGAATCTGTTTTGAGGAGAAGACGACCAGATCGCCCATTTCCAGCTTCAACCGGTGAGTTTCGCCCGCGATGCGTGACAGAGCTGCGCGCGGTTCGCCCTGCCCCCCTGTCGCAATGATCATAATCTTGTTCCGGGGCAGATCCATGGCTTGGTCGAAATCGACCGGAGTGGGGAAATCCTTGAGATAACCCGACGCCTTGGCGTTGGCGATGATCCGGTCAAGTGAGCGCCCGGCGACGCAGACCGCCCGCCCCGTCTCCTTTGCAATGATGCCCAGCGTTTGCAGTCGCGCGGCATTGGAGGCAAAGGTCGTCACCAACACACGCTGCTTCGCCTGCGAGATCACGTCTAGCAGACCTGCGTGAACGTCCCCTTCCGATCCGCTAGGTTCAGGGTTGAAGACGTTGGTGCTATCGCAAACAAGGGCGAGCACCCCTTCGTCACCGACCGCTGTGAGTTGTTCGGGCGTGGAGGGTACACCCAATAATGGCCGCTCATCGAGCTTCCAATCGCCCGTGTGAAAAATGCGGCCATAAGGCGTTTCTATAAGAAGTGCGTTTCCTTCCGGGATGGAATGAGCAAGCGGCATATAGCGGAAGCCAAAAGGCCCAAGCGCGAAGCTGCCTTCATTGTCGATTATATTGAGGTCGATTTCGTCAAGTAGACCTTCCTCTTCCAGCTTGCCCCGAATGAGGGCCGCGGTGAAAGGCGTGGCATAGAGCGGCACGTCCAGATCGGCCGCCAGATAGGGAATCGCTCCGATATGATCTTCATGCCCATGTGTAAGCACGATGCCGAGCAAGTCTTCGCGGCGCTGTTCGATAAAAGAAAGGTCCGGCAGAACCAATTCCACGCCTGGATAGGCCGGATCGGAAAAAGTCAGACCCAGATCGACCATGACCCATTTGCCGTGGCATCCGTAAAGATTGACGTTCATGCCAATTTCGCCCGACCCGCCCAGGGCCAGGAAAAGAAGTTCGTCGCCGGGTGTGGTCATGCTATTTCTTCAAACTCCGCTGATGCAGCAATGCCAGTCCCTGCAAAGTCAGGTCGGACGCAACCGCATCGAATATGGTGGTGTGCTGATCGAACAGAACGGCGAGGCCGCCCGTTGCAATAACGCGTACAGGCCGGCCGATTTCCGACTTAAGTCGGGCGACAAGGCCCTCCATCATGGCAACATAGCCCCAAAAGACCCCGATGTGCATCTGGTCCTCCGTATTGCGCCCAATAACCGAAGCGCTTGAGGGAGGCTCGACCGCAATGCGAGGGAGTTTGGCGGCCGCCATGACGAGAGCGTCCAGCGACAGGTTGATGCCCGGCGCGATGATCCCGCCCTTATAGGCTCCGTTGAAATCAATCACATCGAAGGTAGTGGCGGTGCCAAAATCAATGACGATGAGGTCGCCCGGAAATTGTTGATGAGCGGCGATGGCGTTAAGGACGCGATCAGCGCCGACCGATCCAGGCTCTTCCACGTCCAGCGCAATACCCCAATCAGCGGAGGCCTCGCCCGCGACCAAGGCCTCAACCTTGAAATATTTGCTCGCCAGCACCTGAAAATTGTGGAGCGCGCGCGGCACGACCGTCGCGATCATGACGTCGGTCACGTCCTGCATGACACAGCCCTCCAAAATGAGAAGCTGATTTAGCCAGACCGCATATTCATCCGCCGTGCGGCGCGGGTCGGTGGCGATGCGCCAGCGCGTGCGGATGTCCTCACCCTCTATCAGAGCGAAGACGACGTTCGTGTTTCCAGCGTCAATGGCAAGCAGCATGGAGCAAGTCCCTTTGAGTGATTTCGAGGCGGATGGGAACATCTGCCAATTCGAAAATCACGGAAAATCAACAAATGGTCTCGATCCGGAGCAACCTAAGAGGATCGAGTCTAGATCAAAAAAACGTCGCCGGCATGAATGACATGGCTGTTCCCGTTCGCCAAGCGCAGGGTCAGCGCTCCGCCATTGTCCAGGCCCGAAAACAGGCCCTCCACCATAGTACCGTCCGGCAGGTTTACCTTGAGCGCAGTACCGATGGGATGGGCATGCTTCAGCCATTGTGCACGAATGGGCGATATGCCTTGAGCGCGCCAGATGTCCAGCCATCGTGCAAAAATGTCGGTTAAGGATTCGAGCAAGTAGCCGGGATCCACATTACCCGCGCCGAATGCCGCCATGCTCGTGGCTGGCCGATCCGGAAGATCGGGGTGATGCGCAATGTTAAGGCCGATGCCGATGATAATGGCTTCGCCGCTGCGTTCCAGAAGCATGCCGCAGAGCTTGGCCTTGTCGATCAGCAAATCATTTGGCCATTTTATGATCACTTGCTCATCCGGCAGGAACAGGCTGACAGCCTCCTGAACCGCAACCGCCGCCACCAGAGCGAGGGTGCCGGCCGATGGGTCGTAGGGGCGCAGGCGAACGATGGTGGAACAATAGAAATTGTCCTTCGGACTTTCCCAATGGCGCGCCAGGCGACCCCGGCCGCCGGTCTGCTGCTCGGCGCGGAGCCAGAAGCCTTCAGGCACCCCCTGCCCCGCCAGCTGAAGCAGGTCGGCGTTGGTGGAGCCGGTTTCGGCAATGGTGCGGATATTGGCGGTCAGAACAGAGCCTGTGCCGCCGCGGCTGTTGCGCTATCGAGCATCGGGTTCAATAGATAGCCCAGCACGATGACCGCCGCGCATACAGTTATGATGCCGTTTTCGACAAGGCTGGTGCTCCGTGCATATTCGGGCGCGGGTTCATCGAAATACATCGTCTTGATGATCTTAAGATAATAAAAGGCGCCAATGACCGAGGCCGCTATGCCGATTGCCGCAAGCGCCGTGAGCCCAGCACCTACAGCCGCATCGAACACCAGGAACTTGGCCCAGAAGCCGAAAAGCGGCGGAATACCTGCCAGGCTGAACATGAAGATGGCGATAGCGGCGGCAAGGCCCTTGCGGGACTGGGAAAGCCCGGAAAGGCTGGAGATTTCCTCCACCGGATTGCCTTCAGCGTCACGCATCTGCAGGACGCATGCAAAGCTGCCCAGGGTCATCACCACATAAATGGCAAGGTAGCTGAGAACGGCTGCCACGCCTTCCTTCGTTCCGGCAGCTAGGCCGATCAGCGCAAAGCCGATATTGTTGATCGAGCTGTAGGCCAGCAGACGCTTGATATTCGTCTGGTTGATCGCCGCGACGCCACCAAGCACGATGGAAGCAAGAGCCAGGAAGATGATGATCTGCTGCCAGGCGCTGCTTCCTGGACCCATGGCCTCAATGGCCACCCGGACCGTAAGGCCGAGAGCCGCAACCTTCGGGGCGCTGGCGAAGAAGGCGGTGACAGGCGTAGGCGAGCCTTCGTAAACATCCGGCGTCCACATGTGGAAAGGCACGGCGCTGATCTTGAAGCTGAGGCCCGCCAGAACGAAGACGAGACCGAACAGTTCGCCATTCGAAATGCCGTTGCCCATGGCTGTCGAGACTCCACCAAAGGCGGTGGTGCCGGTAAAGCCATAGAGCAGCGAAATGCCATAGAGCAGAATGCCGCTGGCAAGCGCGCCAAGGACGAAATATTTGAGGCCGGCTTCGGCCGAACGCTCGTCCTTGCGCATGAAGCTGGCGAGGACATAGGAGGACAGGCTGGTAAGCTCCAGCCCGACATACAGCGTCAACAGGTCGGCCGCCGACACCATCATACCCATGCCGATCGATGAAAGCACAATCAGGATCGGGTATTCGGCGCGGAGTGTTCCGCCCTGAAGGAAGAAGCGGGGGGCAATGATGATTGATACGGCGGCTGACAGGTAGATGAGCGCCTTGGCAAAGGCCGAAAAAGCGTCCGCGCTATACAGTCCGTCAAAGGCCACGCCCTGGGGCGCCCGGATCATCCAAAGGCCCGCCGCCAGCAGTGAGAGAACCGAAAGCCAGTTGATGGCCTGCGTGGCTCGGTCACCTGCATAAGCCGCAACGATCAGAAGGATGAGGCCCGCGGCGGTCAGGATGAGTTCCGGCATCACCATCAACAGGGAGGTTGCGTCGATCATTAATGTGCCTCCCCTTCGGCGGCATGGTGGGTTTGGGGCTCGGCGGCCTTTGCTTCGCCAGGAGTAAAGTGTGCGTCGCCTGCCGGTTTTACCGGCTCCATTCGGGCAGCAATGGTGATCACGTCCTGCCGCATGGGAGCGAGGAAGGATTCGGGATACACGCCCATCCAGAGAACCACGGCCGCGATAGGCGCCAACAGCCAAAGCTCCCGTCCAGAAAGATCCGGCATGGTAGCGGCATCCTTGTTCACCTGCTCGCCATAGCAGATGCGGCGATAAAGGTAGAGCATATAGGCCGCACCCAGGATCACGCCGGTTCCGCAGATGAGAGCTACCCAACTGCTCGCTTCGTAAACGCCCACCAGAGAGAGCAGTTCGCCTACAAAGTTGCTGGTGCCGGGCAGACCGACCGACGCCATGGTGAAGAGCAGGAACAGCACGGCATAACGCGGCATGTTGATGGAAAGGCCGCCATAGCGGTTGATCTCCCGCGTATGCAGCCGGTCATAGATCACGCCGACGCAAAGGAACAGCGCGCCCGATACCAGACCGTGGCCAAGCATGACCATCATCGCGCCTTCAATACCCTGCTGATTGAAGGCAAAGAGGCCAGCGGTCACTATCGCCATGTGGGCGACCGAAGAATAGGCGATCAGCTTCTTCATATCGTTCTGCACCAGCGCGACGAGCGAGGTGTAGACCACCGCCACCATCGAAAGCGCGAACACCAGCCAGGCGAGATCCGCCGAAGCCTGAGGAAACATGGGCAGCGAGAAGCGAATAAAAC
Organism: Rhizorhapis suberifaciens; assembly: GCF_014200045.1. Taxonomy (GTDB): domain Bacteria; phylum Pseudomonadota; class Alphaproteobacteria; order Sphingomonadales; family Sphingomonadaceae; genus Rhizorhapis; species Rhizorhapis suberifaciens. Next base: position 111,398 of record NZ_JACHOV010000006.1, on the reverse strand, counting down.
CATAGCCGCCCATTTTCAGCAACACGCCCGCCAGGATGACCGAACCAGCGGTCGGCGCCTGAACGTGGGCGTCGGGCAACCATGTGTGGACCGGCCACATCGGCATTTTTACCGCAAAGCTGGCGAAAAACGCCAGCCAGAGCCAGTTTTGAGCACCGGCCGGGAAATCATATTCCAGCAGTACCGGGATCGAAGTCGTACCGGCTTCACGCACCATCCACAGCATCGCAACCAGCATCAACACCGAGCCGAGCAGCGTGTAGAGGAAGAATTTATAGCTGGCGTAAATCCGGTTCGCGCCGCCCCAGATGCCGATGATCAGGTACATTGGAATGAGGCCAGCTTCGAAGAAGATGTAAAAGAGGAAGATGTCCTGTGCGGTGAAGACGCCGATCATCAGCGTTTCCATGAACAGGAAGGCCGCCATATATTCGCCAACCCGCTTGTCGATGCTGACCCAGCTAGCACCGATGCAGATGGGCATCAGGAAAAGCGTGAGCATGATCAGCATTAGCGAAATGCCGTCAATTCCCATGGCCCAGGCGAAGCGACCGAAGATGGGAGCATATTCGGTGAACTGCCATTGCGGGGCATCTACGCCGGTGTCGAAGCTCATCCAGAGGACAATGCCTAGAACCAGGTCGATCAGCGTTGCGAGCAGGGCGACCTGCCGGGCGGCCTTTGCCTCAAGATAAAGGCAGGCGAAGGCGGCGGCCATGGGCACCGCCAGCATCAACGAAAGAATCGGGAAGTCGAGCTGGTTCATATCAGCGCACCATCGCCCAGGTTACTGCCGCTGAGAGGCCGATGAGCATCACCAGAGCATAGGTATAAAGATAGCCGGACTGCATGCGGCGCGTGACCTGGCCGCCCGCAACCACCAGCGCTGCCGCGCCATTGGGTCCGAAGCGGTCGATCGTTCCTTCATCACCACCCTTCCAGAGGAGGCGGCCGATAATGAAGGCGGGCTTTACGAAGAGAACATCGTAAATCTGATCGAAGTACCATTTGTTGAGCAGGAATTGGTACAGCACCCGGAATTGGCTGGTAAACCGTTCGGGCCAGCCAGTCGGTCGCATATAGGCCATATAAGCGATGAAGAGGCCGATCAGCATGACGGCAGCGGGGGTGAGCTTCACCCAGAGCGGCACTTCATGCATGGCGTGCATCAGGTGCGTGTCGAAGGCGATGCTGCCCTTCCAGAATTCTACTCCATGTTCGGCATCGACAAATTGGTGATGGAAGATGAAGCCCGCGAATACCGCACCCAGCGCCAGGACACCCAGAGGGATCAGCATGGACAACGGGCTTTCATGCGGATGATAACCTGCTGTGCCTGTGGGAACGGCATGATCGTCATGCTCGTGTGCGGGCGCTTCTTCCGAAGGGTCTTCATGATGACCATGAACGGCGTGCTGGATATGTTCCGAAGCGGCCCAGCGCGCCTTACCGAAAAAGGTGAGGAAGATCAAACGCCAGCTGTAGAAGCTGGTGAGGAGCGCGGCAAACGCGCCGACATAAAATGCCCCTTCTCCACTGCCAGACGCAAAGGCGGCCTCAAGAATGGCGTCTTTCGAATAGAAGCCCGCAAAGCCGAAGACATTGAGGATGCCCACGCCGGTGATTGCAAGCGTGCCTGCCATCATCGCCCAGAAGGTGAGCGGGATCTCTTTTCGCAGGGCACCATAATAGCGCATGTCCTGCTCATGGTGCATGGCATGGATGACGGAGCCCGCACCAAGGAACAGCAGCGCCTTGAAGAAGGCGTGCGTGAAAAGGTGGAACATCGCAGCGCCATAAGCGCCCACGCCCGCAGCAAAGAACATGTAGCCCAGCTGCGAACATGTCGAATAGGCGATGACCCGCTTGATGTCGTTCTGGCAGGTGCCGACCGTGGCGGCGAACAGGCAGGTGGCGGCGCCGATGAAGGTAACGAACCCAAGCGCTACATCGCTGGTTTCGAACATCGGTGAAAGGCGGCACACCATGAACACGCCCGCGGTCACCATCGTGGCGGCGTGGATAAGCGCGGACACAGGGGTCGGGCCTTCCATCGCGTCCGGCAACCAGGTGTGGAGGCCAAGCTGCGCCGACTTGCCCATCGCGCCGATGAACAGCAGCAGGCAAAGGATCGTCATCGTGTCCCAGCTGGTGCCAAGGAAGCTGATCGTTGACCCTGCCATCGCGGGTGCGGCCTCCAGGATTTCAGGGATGGAAACCGAACCGAAAACCAGGAAGGTGCCGAAAATGCCAAGCATGAAGCCAAGATCGCCAACGCGGTTGACGACAAATGCCTTGATCGCGGCCGCATTGGCACTTGGCTTCTTGAACCAGAAACCGATCAGCAGATACGAGGCAAGGCCGACGCCTTCCCATCCAAAGAACATCTGGATGAGATTGTCCGCCGTCACCAGCATCAGCATGGCGAAGGTGAATAGCGACAGATAGGCGAAGAAGCGCGGCTGATCCGGGTCCTCTTCCATATAGCCCCAGCTATAAAGGTGGACGAGCGCGGACACCGTAGTGACCACGACCAGCATGACGGCGGTCAGCGTATCGACGCGCAGCGCCCAATCGACGTTGAGGTTGCCGGAGCGCAGGAAGGTGAGCACCGGCTGCACATAGGCTTCCGCTTCACCGCCTAGAAAAGCAAGGAAGATCGGCCAGCTCAATGCGCAGGAGATGAACAGCCCGGCAGTGGTGATGATCTTGGCGGGCAGAGCGCCAATAGCCTTGTTACCCAGCCCCGCAATCGCAGCCGCCAACAAAGGGAGAAAGACAATAAGCTGGATATTCATGACAAAGCTCAGCCCTTCATCCGGTTGACATCGTCGACGGCGATGGTGCCGCGGCCACGGAAATAGATGACCAGGATCGCGAGCCCAATGGCCGCCTCGCCCGCCGCGACGGTGAGGACGAACATGGAGAAGACCTGACCCACCAGATCACCCAGATAGGCGCTGAACGCGACGAAATTGATGTTCACCGCGAGCAGGATCAGCTCGATCGCCATCAGGATGATGATGACGTTCTTGCGATTGATGAAAATGCCCAGAACGCCAAGCACGAACAGGATCGCGCTGACCACCAGATAATGCTGGATACCGATCACAGCTCCACCCCCTGCCCAACCGGCTGATTGACGGTGCGGATGGCCTCTTCCGGCCGCCGACGGTTCTGCTTGCTGACATTCTGCGCCCGTACGCCACCACGCGCGCGGTGGGTGAGGACAATCGCGCCGATCATCGCGACCAGCAGGATGATGCCGGCTGCTTCGAAGAGGAAGATGTAGCGGGTATAGAGCAGTTCGCCGATGGCCTCGATATTCGGCTTGGCCGCAGCGACCGGAGCAACACGCTGGCCCAACTCGACCTTACCCGCTTTCCACGCACCGATGCCTAAGACGATTTCCGCCGCCAGAACCGTCGCGATCATCGCGCCGAAGGGCAGATATTCCACGAAACCGGCGCGCAACTCCGCAAAGTCGATGTCGAGCATCATGACAACGAACAGGAACAGCACCGCGACCGCGCCCACATAGACAATGACCAGCAGCATGGCGATGAACTCTGCCTGCAACAGCACCATCAGGCCCGCCGCATTGAAGAAGGCCATGATCAGCCAGAGCACGCTGTGCACCGGATTGCGCGCGAATATCGTCAGCGCGCCGCTGGCGATGACCAGCGCGGCGAACAGATAAAAGGCCAGGACGTGAATCACTTTTGGTCTTCCCCCTTCAGGTGGGCCTGCGCTTAACGGTAGGGCGCGTCTGCGGCAAGGTTCGCGGCAATCGCCCGCTCCCACCGGTCGCCATTTTCAAGGAGCTTGGCCTTGTCGTAGATCAGCTCTTCCCGTGTTTCGGTCGAAAATTCGAAATTCGGGCCTTCGACGACGGCATCCACGGGGCAAGCCTCCTGGCAAAAACCGCAATAGATGCACTTGGTCATGTCGATATCGTATCGCGTCGTGCGGCGGGAGCCGTCGGCGCGCGGTTCGGCCTCGATGGTGATCGCCTGCGCCGGACAGATCGCCTCGCACAGCTTGCACGCGATGCAGCGTTCCTCGCCATTGGGATAGCGGCGCAGCGCATGCTCGCCCCGGAAACGCGGCGAAATCGGGTTCTTCTCGAACGGGTAGTTGATCGTGGCCTTTGGCTTGAAGAAATATTTCAAGGTCAGCCAATGGGCCTTCACGAACTCCCAGAGGGTGAAGGATTTGATGTAGTGGGCGATCATTTTTGCGCACCATTCGTGAAAGCGGAAAACGTTACGTCGAGCGTTACCTCGCAGAGACCGCGATAAGTCCTAACTGGGGTGATCTTCCCGTCCTGCGAGCTGCTATCGTCCTTGGGATCAAAATGACTTATGTCAGCAAGAAAGAGCTTGCCATCATTAGATCGACTAAAGATGCTCAACAAAGCGGATGGAATGCCGCCTTTTCTGTCAGGTTCAAAGTAATTCACAGTGAACTTTTCGGGCCATTCGTCCGACACCCAAAATGTCATCCGGTTGCCTTGGGTCATACCACCGCGAACAAAAAGTTTGCTCGCGTCGACAATTTGCGGCGTTTTAGCATTGGTCTTACCCATCTGCCCATACCACAATGTCAGCTTTTCTGCACTCGCCAAGCCAATTTGAAAGCTGCAATTGAAGCCCTGGTCAGCCTTTTCCAGCACCGCAGCGGCAACGGGCTGGGGTATGAGCGCCAGCATCAAGATTATAAGCGCGCGACGATCCATTTTAGCCCCCATACCTCGTCAGCATGAGGAAGCCTGAGACCAGGAACACCCAGAAGAGCGACAGCGGCAGGAAGATTTTCCAGCCAAGGCGCATGAGCTGGTCATAGCGGTAGCGGGGCACGGTCGCCTTCACCCAGGAGAAGACGAAGAAGAAGAACAGGATCTTGGCGAAGAGCCAGATGATGCCCGGAACGGCATAAAGCGGCGCCCAGTCGAAGGGCGGCAGATATCCGCCCCAGAACAGGATGGCGTTCAATGCGCACATCAGGATCACGTTTGCATATTCGCCGAGCCAATAGAGCGCGAAGGCCATGGAGCTGTATTCGGTCTGATAGCCCGCGACCAGTTCGCTTTCCGCTTCGGTCAGGTCGAAGGGCGCGCGCGCGGTTTCGGCCATGGCGGAGATCAGGAACACTACCGCCATCGGGAAGAGCAGGGGGTTGAAGCCGTTGCCGTTGATGAAACCGTACAGCCCCTTCTGGCTTTCAACGATCGTCGAAAGATTGAACGACCCCGCCCAGAGAACGACCGAGATGAGCACGAAACCGATGGAGACTTCGTAGCTGATCATCTGCGCGGAGGCGCGCATCGCCGAATAGAAGGGATATTTGGAGTTGGACGCCCAGCCCGCGATGACGACGCCGTAAACGCCCAGCGAACTGATCGCGAGGATGTAGAGCAGGCCCACATTGATGTCGGCTAGCACCACGCCCACGTCGAACGGCACCACCGCCCAGGCCATCAATGCGACGGTGAAGGTGATGATCGGCGCGATCAGGAACAGACCACGATTGGCCGCTGACGGAATAATGGTTTCCTGGAGGAAGACCTTCAGCCCGTCCGCGAAGCTTTGCAGCAGGCCGAAGGGACCAACCACATTGGGCCCGCGCCGCAGCGCCATCGCCGCCCAGATCTTGCGGTCGGCATAGATGATCATCGCGACCGCCAGCATCAGCGGCAGGGCGATGAGCAGGATGCCGGCGATGGTGGCGATCAGCCACGCGCCTTCGAACGGCAGGCCGAGGGATTGGAAGAAAGCGGTCATATCAAATCCTCCCCGCTTGTGGGGAGGTGGCGGCCGCGCAGCGGCTGACGGAGGGGGTTATCCTCCGGATGCAGCCTTGCGTCAGGGCACGAGCCCCCTCCACCGCACTCCGTGCGGTCCCCCTCCCCCTTCCGGGGAGGATTGCGTAGGTCCCCATCACTCCGCCGCCTCCGCAAATTCTTCGCCATGCAGCAGCTCAGCCGAGCAGCGCTGCATGGTCGGGCTGGCGCGGCAGATGCTGTTGGTCAGGTAAAAGTCCTTGATCGGGTAGGCGAACTCGCCCTCGGGCTTGAGGGACAGCTTGGGCGGCGCCCATTCATAAGTGGCAAGCCCTTCGACTCCCAGCGCGGGAACCGCCTCGACCATCTTCGCGCGCAGCTGCTCGAAGCTGTCGAAAGGCAGCGTGCGGCCCAGCTTTTCCGAAAGCGCGCGCAGGATCGTCCAGTCCTCGCGCGCGTCGCCGGGGGCGAACACCGCCTTGTCGCCGCGCTGGACCCGGCCTTCCAGATTGACGTACGTGCCGGCTTTTTCAGTATAGGCCGCACCGGGCAGGACGACATCGGCCGCATGTGCGCCCTTATCCCCATGATGGCCGATATGGACCTTGAAACTTTCGGGGAACGCCGAATAATCGGCCTCGTCTGCACCGAGCGAAAATAGCAGCTTGGGCTTGGCCGCCGCCATCGCCTTTATCCCGCCGTCCATCGCATAGCCGAGCATCAGCCCGCCCATGCGTGCGGCGACGAAATGCAGGACATTGAAGCCGTTCCAGCCATCCTTGATCAAGCCGAGCATGTCGGCCAGCGCGAGAGCCGCACCGTGCACGCCATCCTTGGCCAGCGTGCCGCCGCCCAGGATCATCGCGGGGCGCTGCGCATTTTTCAACGCATCAGCCACCGCCTTGGGCAATTTCGTGAGCAGGCCAGCGTCGTTGCCCAGCCATTCGACTGGGTAAGTAAGGTCGGTTTCGGGCCCGATGGCATAGACCTTCGCCCCGCCCTTGCGGATCGCCTTGCGGACGCGGGTGTTGACCAGCGGCGCTTCCCAACGGAGGTTGGTGCCGACGAGCAGGATGACGTCCGCCGTTTCGATGCCCGCGATGGTCGTGTTGAAATTGACCGCGGCAAGGTTCGACACGTCATAGGCAAGGCCGGTTTGACGCCCTTCGAACATCGTGCCGCCGCAGCCCTTCACCAGTTCACGCGCGGCGAACATGGTTTCGCAGTCGAGCAGGTCCCCGGCTACGGCCGCCACACTGTTCCCGGCATTTTTGGCGGCTTTGGCAATAGCGGTGAACGCGTCGTCCCAGGTGGCTTCGACCAGCTTCCCGCCCTTGCGGACATAAGGCCTGTCAAGGCGGCGGCGGACGAGGCCATCAACAGCGTGGCGCGTCTTGTCCGACGCCCATTCCTCGTTCACATCCTCGTTGATGCGTGGCAGCGCGCGGAGCACCTGACGGCCCCGGCTGTCGATGCGGATATTGGTGCCGACCGCGTCCATCACGTCGATGGCGAGTGTTTTCTTCAGTTCCCAGGGCCGCGCCTCGAAGGCATAGGGCTTGCTGGTCAGCGCGCCAACCGGGCAAAGATCGACGACATTGCCGGACAGCTCGCTGGTCAGCGCATGTTCCAGATAACTGGTGATCTGCATATTCTCGCCGCGATAAAGCGCGCCGATTTCCTCAACGCCAGCCACTTCCTCGGCAAAGCGGACGCAGCGGGTGCACTGGATACAACGGGTCATGATCGTCTTGACAATCGGACCCATATATTTGTCGGTGACGGCCCGCTTGTTCTCGTCATAGCGGCTATAGCCCTTGCCATAGGCCACCGCCTGATCCTGCAAGTCGCATTCGCCGCCCTGATCGCAGATCGGACAGTCGAGCGGGTGGTTGATGAGCAGGAACTCCATCACCCCTTCGCGCGCCTTTTTCACCATCGGGCTGTCGGTGCGGATTTCCTGCCCCTCCGCGGCGGGCAGCGCGCAAGACGCCTGCGGTTTGGGCGGTCCGGGCTTCACCTCGACCAGGCACATGCGGCAATTGCCCGCGATGCTGAGGCGCTCATGATAGCAGAAGCGCGGAATTTCCTTCCCCGCCAGTTCGCATGCCTGAAGCACGGTTGCGCCCGCGGGGACTTCGATCTCTACGCCGTCGACGGTTAGTTTAGGCATGATTACTCCGCAGCCTCCATCATCGGGGCGCTGCCCTTGTTCTCGGTGATGCGCCGCTCGATTTCCGGGCGGAAATGGCGGATGAGGCCCTGGATCGGCCAGGCGGCGGCGTCGCCCAGGGCGCAGATGGTGTGGCCTTCGACCTGCTTGGTGACTTCGTAGAGTGTGTCGATCTCGCTGATGTCGGCCTCGCCGGTGCGCAGGCGCTCCATGACGCGCCACATCCAGCCCGTGCCCTCGCGGCAGGGGGTGCATTGGCCGCAGCTTTCATGCTTGTAGAAATAGCTGAGGCGCGAAATGGCGCGGACGATGTCGGTGGACTTGTCCATGACGATGACGGCGGCGGTGCCAAGACCGGAGCCCAGCTCCTTGAGGCCATCGAAGTCCATCGGCGCGTCCATGATCTGCTTGGCCGGAACCAGCGGGACCGAGGAGCCGCCGGGAATGACCGCGAGCAGATTGTCCCAGCCGCCGCGAATGCCGCCCGCATGGCGGTCGATCAACTCGCGGAAGGAAATGCTCATGGTCTCTTCGACGACGCAGGGCTTCACCACATGCCCGCTGATCTGGAAGAGCTTGGTGCCCTTGTTATTCTCCCGCCCGAAGCTTGAGAACCAGGCCGCGCCGCGCCGCAATATGGTGGGTGCGACCGCGATACTTTCGACATTGTTGACCGTGGTGGGGCAGCCATAAAGGCCCGCGCCCGCCGGGAACGGGGGCTTCAGGCGCGGTTGGCCCTTCTTGCCCTCCAGGCTTTCGATCTGCGCGGTTTCCTCGCCGCAGATATAGGCGCCCGCGCCCCTGTGGACGAAGACATCGAAATCATAGCCCGAACCGCAGGCGTTCTTGCCGATGAAACCCTTCGTATAGGCTTCCTTGACGGCAGCAAAAAGGGTTTCGGCCTCACGAATGAACTCACCGCGAATGTAGATGTACGCGGCGCGCGCGCGCATCGCATAGCCCGCGACCAGCGCGCCTTCGATCAGCTTATGCGGATCGTGGCGGATGATTTCGCGGTCCTTGCAGCTGCCGGGCTCGGATTCGTCAGCGTTGATAACAAGGAAGCTTGGGCGGCCGTCCTTGCTTTCCTTCGGCATGAACGACCATTTAAGGCCGGTCGGGAAGCCCGCCCCGCCCCGACCGCGCAGGCCGGACGCCTTCATGATCTCAATGATCTCTTCGGGCGTGTTTTCAAGCAGCTTCTTCGTATTGTCCCAATCGCCCCGCTTCATGGCGGCGTCGATATTCCATGGCTGGAAGCCATAGACGTTGGTGAAGATGCGGTCCTTGTCGGAAAGGGGTGCGATGGTGGTCATCCCTGAACTCCCAGCCCCTCTCCCTTCAGGGAGAGGGATACGAGGCCTTGCGGGCTGTGCCCGCCAGGCGAAGTTGGGTGAGGGTGTGCGAGGTTGAGGAAAAAGCCGAGGCGTTGAGCCCCCTCACCCCGACCCTCTCCCCGCAGGGGAGAGGGAGTCACGTCGAACGCCATCACCACTCCCCCCGGTAATCATGATTCCCGCCGACCATCTCTTTCAGGCTCGTCGGCCCGCCCTCGGGACAACTCGTCTGCCGCTCGATCTGGGGACCAGCCTTTGGGCTCTCGCCCTTCGCCAGCGCCTCCAGAACAGCGTTCATGCTGTCATAGGTCAGGTCTTCGAAATTATCGTCGTTGATCTGCACCATCGGCGCGTTGGCGCAGGCCCCGAGGCATTCGACTTCGGTGAGGGTGAAAAGGCCATCGGGCGTGGTCTTGCCCTTCACCAACCCCTTGTTCTTGCAGGCCGCAAACACATCGTCCGAACCGCGCAGCATGCAGGGCGTGGTGCCGCAGACCTGCACATGATAGCGGCCGACGGGCGCAAGATTGTACATGGTGTAGAAGCTCGCGACCTCCAGCACCCGGATATAGGCCATGCCGAGTTCGCGGCCGATAAATTCCATCACCGGAATGGGCAGCCAGCCTTGTGTGTGCGTCTCGACGCCCACCTGCCGTTGGGCCAGGTCGAGCAGCGGCATCACCGCCGACTGCTGCCGTCCCGCAGGATAGCGAGCGATGATGTCCTTCACCTTTTCGGCATTTTCCGCCGTCCAGGCGAAATTGCCCCAGCGGGCGCGGACTTCGGCTTCGTCGGGAATTTGGGGTGCGTCAGCCATTATGCCTCCCGTGCTCCTGCGAAGGCAGGCGCCCAGATTTTGAGGATTATTCTCACCGGTCACACTCCCCGAACACTACGTCAATCGCGCCCAATATAGCGGTCGCGTCGGCGAGCATGTGGCCCTTGGTCATAAAGTCCATAGCCTGAAGATGGGAAAAGGCGGTCGGGCGGATTTTGCAGCGATAGGGCTTGTTGGAACCGTCGCTGACCAGATAGACGCCAAATTCACCCTTGGGGCTTTCGGTGGCGACATAGACTTCGCCGGCCGGAACGTGAAAGCCCTCGGTATAGAGCTTGAAATGGTGGATAAGCGCTTCCATCGAATGCTTCATCTCGCCGCGCCGGGGCGGGACCACCTTGCGGTCGAGCGATGCGATGGGGCCTTCGGGCATTTGCTGAAGGCACTGCTTCATGATCTTCGCGGACTGGCGCACTTCTTCGACCCGGACCATGAAGCGGTCGTAGCAATCGCCGTTGGTGCCGACGGGAATTTCGAAGTCCATGCGATCATAGATGTCATAGGGCTGCGACTTGCGCAGGTCCCAGGGAATGCCGGAGCCTCGGATCATTGGGCCGGAAAAGCCCCATTTGACGGCGTCTTCCTTGTTCACCACAGCGATGTCGACATTGCGCTGCTTGAAGATGCGGTTGTCGACCACCAGGCTCATCGCATCCTCGAACAGGCGCGGCAGGCGGGTGTCGAGCCAATCGGCGATGTCGGTGAGGAGCTTCAGCGGCACGTCCTGATGGACGCCGCCCGGCCGGTAATAGGCCGCGTGCATACGCGCGCCCGAAGCGCGCTCGAAGAAGTTGAGGCAATCCTCACGGATTTCGAACAGCCAGAGGTTGGGCGTCATCGCGCCTACGTCCATGACATGCGAGCCGAGGTTGAGCATGTGGTTGCAGATGCGGGTCAGTTCCGCGAAAAACACGCGCAGATATTGGGCGCGCAGCGGCACTTCCAAGCCCAGCAGCTTTTCGATGGCCAGCACATAGCTGTGCTCCATGGCGAGCGGCGAGCAATAGTCGAGGCGGTCAAAATAGGGCAGCGCCTGAAGATAGGTCTTATACTCGATCAGCTTCTCGGTGCCGCGATGGAGCAGGCCGATATGCGGATCGACACGTTCGACGATCTCACCGTCCAGTTCCATCACAAGGCGCAAAACGCCATGGGCGGCCGGATGCTGAGGTCCAAAATTGATAGTGTAATTCTGGATCTGGGTTTCGTCGGCAGTTGCGGGATCGCCCTGCATGAGATCTTCGGTTGCGGAGGTCATTTCTTCTCCCCATCTGCCTTGACGGGCGATGGCGCGCCTGGGGCTTCCGGCTTGGCCTTTTCATCGCCGGGCAGCACGTAGGCCGCGCCCTCCCAAGGGCTCATGAAGTCGAAAGTCCGAAAATCCTGGGCCAGCTTGACGGGCTCATAGACAACCCGCTTGGCTTCCTCGGAATAGCGCATTTCGACATAGCCAGTGAGCGGGAAGTCCTTGCGCTGGGGATGGCCCTTGAAGCCATAGTCGGTGAGGATACGGCGCAGGTCCGGATTGCCGGAGAAAATGACACCGTACATGTCGTAGACTTCGCGCTCCAGCCAGCCCGCGACCGGCCAGACATCCGTGATGCTGGGCACCGGTTGTTCCTCGTCGGTCGTGACCTTGACGCGGATGCGATGGTTTTTCGTGAGGCTGAGGAGATGGTAGCAAACCTCGAACCGCTCCGGACGATCCGGATAGTCGACGCCGGCGATTTCCATGAGCTGCTGATAAGCAAGATCGTCGCGCAGCTTGGTCACACTGGCGGGAAGCGCATCACGCGCCACAGTGACGCTGATTTCGCCTACCGCTTCCACCAGATCGACTATGGCATTGCCAAGCGCAGCGCGGATCGCATCAGCTACGCCTTCATTGCTGGCATATTTGGGTGCGGGATGGTTCATATCAGCGTTCAATCGTCCCGATGCGGCGGATTTTGCGCTGGAGTTGCATCACGCCATAGAGCAGCGCTTCGGCGGTCGGTGGGCAGCCCGGGACGTAAATGTCCACCGGCACGATCCGGTCGCATCCGCGAACGACGCTGTAGCTGTAATGGTAATAGCCGCCGCCATTGGCGCAACTGCCCATGGAGATGACATATTTGGGCTCCGACATCTGATCATAGACCTTGCGGAGTGCAGGCGCCATCTTGTTGCAGAGGGTGCCGGCGACGATCATCACGTCCGACTGACGCGGTGATGCGCGGGGAGCGGCACCGAAGCGCTCCATGTCATAGCGCGGCATGTTGACGTGGATCATCTCCACGGCGCAACAGGCAAGGCCGAAGGTCATCCACCAGAGCGAGCCGGTGCGCGCCCATTGGAACAATTCCTCGGTCGAGGTGACGAGAAAGCCCTTGTCCGTTACTTCGGACGAAAGGCCATCGAAAAACGCCCGGTCGGGCGGCGTTCCTTCAGGCGGAAATTGCCCTTCGGTGCGCGGATCAAGTATTACTCCCAATCGAGCGCTCCCTTCTTCCATGCATAAATGAGGCCGAACACCAGTTCGAGAATGAAGACCATCATCGTCGCCCAGCCCGCCCAGCCGATTTCATCCAGGCTGACCGCCCAGGGGAACAGAAACGCCGCCTCCAGATCGAACACGATGAAAAGAATGGCGATCAGGTAGAAACGCACGTCGAACTGGCTGCGGGGATCTTCAAATGCGGGGAAACCGCATTCATATTCCGACAGCTTGTCAGCGTTCGGCTTGTGCGCACCCGTCAGGCGAGACACCGCCATCGGCAGAAACACGAACGCACTCGAAAGCGCCAATGCCACGCCGAGAAACAGCAGGATCGGTAGATACTGGGACAGGTCGACCAAATGGACTCTCGCTAAGCTGCTCGTCTTGAGGCCGGCTTTTAGGCAGATGTACGGTTAGGGGCAAGCCTGCCGCAGCGCAAAATACGTAATATCGCCTACGATTTCGTCCTAGCGCAGGGACTGCGCCACCAGCTTGTGCAATTTGCTGTGGATTACGTCGTTTCCGGCAAGGAATTCCCGGCGTTGCATGAACTGGTCCCCGCCCCGGAAATCGGTCACGAAACCGCCTGCTTCCCGTATCAGCAGGATACCCGCCGAGACGTCCCAGGGTGCAAGATCGCTTTCCCAAAAACCATCATAGCGTCCCGCTGCGACATGGGCCAAATCGAGCGCCGCAGAACCAAAGCGACGGATACCGGCGACGTTGGGCGCAACGGCCCCGAAAATCCGCGTCCATTGAGCGAAATCGCCATGGCCGAAAAAGGGAATGCCGGTCGCGATCAGAGCCTCACCCAGGTCGCGGCGAGCCGATACGCGCAGACGGCGGTCATGCAACCAGGCGCCACGATTCTTTTCCGCCCAATAGCTTTCATCTGTCAGCGGTTGATAGACGAGACCTGTCGTCACCTCGCCCCAGCCTCCACCGAGCTTGGGTTCCTGCACCGCGATGGAGATGGCGAAATGCGGGATGCCGTGGAGAAAATTGCTGGTGCCGTCGAGCGGATCAATGACCCAGCGCGGCTTAGTGGGATCGCCTTCGATCTCACCGGCTTCCTCCAGAAGAAAGCCCCAATCAGGACGCGCTTTCAGCAATTCGTCATAAAGAGTCCGTTCGGCCCGCTGGTCGGCCATGGAGACAAAGTCCGCCGGCCCCTTTCGCGACACCTGAAGCTGCTCTACCTCGCCGAAATCGCGGCGCAGGCGCGGCGCCGCCTTCCGAGCGGCGCGTTCCATGACGGTAATGAGACCTGAATGGGATACCATGATTGTCTCCGCCCCTCCTTTTCAGGGGGAGGGGGTGGGGTGGGTGCGATTACGCTAGCAATCGCTGGAGCCAGTTTGCCGAGAAGTAGCCGGAGCTTACGACATTTGTCGCCCGCACCCACCCCTCGATCCCCTCCCCTTGAAGGAGGGGGTAAGCAAATCAGTCAGCCCGCTTCACATATTCGCGTTCATACACGTCAACCACGATCCGAGTTCCCGTGGTGATATGTGGCGGAACCATGACGCGGACGCCATTGTCCAGGATGGCGGGCTTGTAGGAGGCAGAGGCGGTCTGCCCCTTCACTACCGCGTCCGCCTCAACCACTGTGGCTTCCACCTGTTCAGGCAACTGCACGGAGATCGGGCGTTCCTCATACATTTCGAGAACCACGTCCATCCCATCCTGCAAGAACGCGGCCGCATCACCGATCAGGTCCTGCGGCAGGTTGATCTGGTCGTAGGTTTCCTTGTCCATGAAGACGAGCATGTCGCCCTCGGCATAGAGATACTGAAAATCCTTGGTGTCGAGACGGATGCGCTCAACCGTTTCGGCGGAACGGAAGCGGACATTGTTCTTGCGGCCATCGATGAGATTCTTCAGCTCTACCTGCATGTAGGCGCCGCCCTTGCCCGGCTGAGTGTGCTGAATCTTCACAGCGCGCCACAAGCCGCCTTCATATTCGATATTATTGCCAGGACGAATGTCCACGCCGCTGATCTTCATCGCGCTTCTCGCTTTTTCAAGGATGTTAAAGAGCCGTTGGGCGGCCCTCTATCCTGTGCGGCTTCGGGTGGCAAGGGGGTGGTGGGCGGCTGCGCCCTGCGTCGTCAGATCCCGGAAAGAAGCGCCGCAAATTCCGCAACAGCAGCAGAAGGGCCTTGGGGATGGTTCCAAACCGCGCCGCTTACGGCCAGGAAGTCAGCCCCGGCTTCGACCAGCGGCCTGGCATTTTGCGCCGTAATCCCCCCAATAGCGACGCATGGCAGTTCGAATACGGCGCTCCACCAAGTCAAGATCGATGGGTCGGGCCTGTGCGTCGTTTCCTTCGTGGCGGTCGGATAAAATGCCCCGAAAGCCACATAATCGGCCCCCGCCTCCCCTGCTTCCATGGCGAGATGCCGGCTGTCGTGGCAGGTTACCCCGATCTGCGCCGCGGGGCCCAACAGCCTGCGGGCCTCGCGAGGGTCGCCGTCCCCCTGCCCCAGATGGACGCCGTCCGATCCCAGCCGCTGGGCAAGCGCGATACTGTCATTGATCATGAAGGCAACGTCGCGCTCAGCGCAGATTTTCTGTAATGGAGCGGCAAGGCGGGCGATGCTGTCATCGTCGATGCCTTTCAGTCGCAACTGGAAAGCCGCCACCACCGGCCCCGCGTCGAGCGCAGCCGCCAACTGCTCTGCAAAAGAGTCATCGATGCTTGCCGGCGAGATCAGATAAAGCTGGCATTGCACCCGGCGTTCAGGGGGAGCGAACTGATCGGTACGAACTTCGTTGGGCATTTCATGATCCATATCGGCTGTTCAGGCTGGAACTACCGCCATTGGCGCAGGGCCTTCTACCCCGAAGGCCTGCCCGTCAAGAACTGGTTTGCGCATTATGCGGAGCATTTCGATACCGTGGAGATCAACGCCAGCTTCTATCGCCTGCCCAAAGCAGAAACCTTCGAAGCTTGGAAGCGCCAGGCTCCGGAGGGCTTCTGCTATGCGGTGAAGGCTCCGCGCTTCATCACCCAT
Organism: Rhizorhapis suberifaciens; assembly: GCF_014200045.1. Taxonomy (GTDB): domain Bacteria; phylum Pseudomonadota; class Alphaproteobacteria; order Sphingomonadales; family Sphingomonadaceae; genus Rhizorhapis; species Rhizorhapis suberifaciens. Next base: position 95,772 of record NZ_JACHOV010000006.1, on the reverse strand, counting down.
ATGCACAAGTTGAAGGATGAGGGCGCATTATTCCTGGAAAATGTGCGGCATCTTGGGACCCGATTGGGACCAATCCTGTACCAGCTTCCGCCGCGCTGGAAATATGACCCGAACAGGCTGGAAGCCTTTCTCGCGTCACGCCCCAAAGATCTAAGGCATGTTTTCGAATTCCGGGACCCGAGCTGGATTACCGAGGAAGTGCTGGAACTGCTTGGGAGCAAAGGTGCGTCCTTCTGTACCCATGACATGCCGGGGCAGCCTACGCCGCGCTGGGCGACCGGACCTGTCGCCTATATACGCTTTCATGGGGCTGGGCAGAAATATGGCGGCGATTATAGCCGGAAGACGCTGATGAGCTGGCGGGACTGGATTTTGGAGCAGTCCCGCCAGGGCCGCGATGTGTGGGCCTATTTCAACAACGATATTGAAGCACGGGCGATAGCCGACGCCGAGGAGTTGAAAGAGCTACTCGCCCCTTAAATCGCGAGATTGACGAACGTTTTGTTTGTTATCCGTACCATTTGAAGCTCAGGCCGCGACAGGCGTCTTGGCGGTCGACGCGGCGTGGATCTCGTTAATCGCAGAACCGAGCGAGTTGTTGAATTCCTCGTCGCTCATCTGGTGCCGCAGGTCTTCGAGCAGCGCCCGGCTGAAGCTGGCGATGATGCCGCGATTTTTTGCGAGTTCAACGCAAGCCTCGGGACGGGCATAGCCGCCTGAAAGCGCCACGACGCGCAGTACGCGCGGATGGTCGACCAGCGGATCGAACAGGCCGGATTGAACCGGAAGCGAAAGCTTCAGCATGACCTTGTCATCGCCCGGCATTGCGTCGAGCGCCTTCACCAGTTCCTCCAGCAGGATCTGGTCGGCTTCCGCGCGTTCGGGGCTCTTGATATTGACCTCGGGCTCCAAGATCGGAACGAGGCCTGCGGCCAGAACCTGCTGTCCGACTTCGAACTGCTGCTTGACGATCGCAGCGATGCCAGCGCGATTGGCAAGATTGACGACGGAGCGCTCCTTGGTGCCGAAAACGCCAAGAGCCTTGGCGCGCTTTAGCAGCACGTCGAGCTCCGGCATGGGCTTCATGAGCTGAACGCCATTTTCCTCGGCCTCCAGACCCTTGTCGATCTTGATGAAGGGCACGACTCCGCGCTCGATCAGAGCCTGCGGCACCGACTTGCCGCCCGCTTCCCCGTCCATGGTGCGCTCAAACAAGATCGCTCCAATCACCTTTTCGCCGGTAAAGGCGGGCGAGGTGATGATGCGGCTGCGCATCTGATGGATGAGGCCGAACATTTCCTCGTCCGAACTCCAGGCCCCTTCCTCAATGCCATAGCCCTTGAGCGCCTTGGGGGTCGAGCCGCCACTCTGGTCAAGTGCGGCAATGAAGCCATTTCCGTCTGCAATTTTCTTGGTCATGTTCTGGTCGAGCATCTGCACATACCTCCAGTTGTCTCGCCGGATCCAATTCCAGCGAGATGATTACTATTTTGCGGAACCGCGCCTCACTTCGTCAAAGCTTTGACACCCGGTAGTTCCTTGCCTTCCATCCATTCCAAAAAAGCGCCGCCAGCGGTCGAAACAAAAGTGAAGTCGCCTGCCACTCCAGCATGATTGAGCGCGGCCACGGTATCACCGCCGCCCGCAACAGAGACCAGAGTCCCTTCTTTGGTAAGCGCGGCTGCGGTTTTTGCGAGGACAACCGTTGCGGTATCGAAAGGCGGTGTTTCGAAAGCGCCCATGGGGCCATTCCAAACCAATGTGCAACAGGTCTTGAGCACGTCAGCCAGAGCCTCAACCGCAGCGGGTCCTACGTCCAGGATTATCTCGTCGGCGGCGACTTCGTGAACATTCACGGTGCGAGTGGGGGGATTGGGAGCGAACACCTTGGACACGACTACGTCATAAGGAAGGTGAACGGTGCAATTCGCTTTTTCGGCAGCTTCCAGAATGGCTTCCGCCGTGTCCTTGAGGTCGTGTTCACAGAGCGACTTGCCGACATCCACCCCGCGCGCGGCGAGGAAAGTGTTGGCCATGCCACCGCCGATAATGAGATGATCGACCTTGGCGACAAGATGCTTGAGCACATCAAGCTTGGTGGAAACCTTCGCGCCCCCCACGACAGCCGCAACCGGATGTTCGGGCGAGCCCAGCGCCTTTTGCAGCGCATCGAGTTCCGCTTCCATGGAGCGTCCGGCAAAGGCGGGCAGCTTATGGGCAAGGCCCTCCGTAGAGGCGTGCGCCCGGTGCGCGGCCGAGAAGGCGTCGTTGACATAGAAGTCGGCAAGTTTCGCCATGCCTTCGACCAGACGTTCGCGATTCACCTCCTCGCCCGAATGAAAGCGCGTGTTTTCAAGAAGCGCAATCTCGCCTGGCTTCATTTCTGCAACGGCAGCCTCTGCGGCCTCGTTGACGCAATCCGGGACGAAGCGCACCGGGCGGCCAAGCACGTTCGAGAGCGGTCCCGCCACCGGCTCAAGCGAATAAGCCAGATTGCGCTCGCCCTTTGGACGGCCGAAATGGGCCAGGATCAGCACTTTCGCGCCTCGGTCGGACAGTTCGTTGATCGTCGGAACAGCCGCGCGGAGACGGGTATCGTCCGTCACCGCGCCATCCTTCATCGGCACATTCAGATCTTCGCGGACCAGCACGGCCTTGCCGGCAATGTCGCCCATATTATCCAGTGTTTTGAATGGCTTCACGGCTGTTCCTCTAATATCATGGAAAATTCTTCCGTTCGGTTCGAGCCTGTCGAGAACCATTCTCGATGTGCCCTCCTGTTTCTCGAGACACTCGAAGCGAAGGCTGCTCGAACCAAACGGATCAGAGATAGCTTACAGCAAGCCCGCAACGACGCCGGTGGTGTCCACCATGCGGTTGGAGAAGCCCCATTCATTGTCGTACCAGCTGAGCACACGCACCAGCTTGCCGTCGATGACCGCCGTTTCCAGGCTGTCGACGGTGGAACTGGCCGGATCGCCATTGAAGTCAATCGAGACGAGCGGTTCGTCGGTATAGGCCAGCACCCCCTTCATCGCGCCCTGGGCCGCGTCTTTCAACAGGCCGTTGACTTCCTCCACCGTGGTGGTGCGGCTTGGGATGAACTTCAGATCGACGACCGAGACGTTGGGAGTCGGCACGCGGACCGAGGAACCGTCGAGCTTGCCTTTGAGCTCGGGCAGCACCTCGCCAACGGCGCGGGCGGCGCCGGTCGTCGTTGGGATCATCGATAGCGCGGCGGCACGAGCGCGACGCATATCCTTGTGCAGCTGATCCAGCGTGTTCTGATCGTTGGTATAGCTGTGGATCGTCGTCATGAAGCCGCTTTCGATACCGATCGCATCGTGGAGCACCTTGGCGAGCGGAGCGAGGCAGTTGGTGGTGCAGCTGGCGTTGGAAATGACAATATCTTCCTTGGTCAGCGTGTCATGATTGACGCCAAATACGATCGTTTTGTCGACACCGGTCGCAGGAGCGGAAATGACAACGCGCTTGGCGCCAGCGGTCAGATGCGCGCTCGCCTTTTCCTTGCTGGCGAAGATGCCGGTGCATTCCAGGGCGATGTCCACGCCCTGCGCCGCGTGCGGCAGCTTGGCGGGATCACGCTCGGCGGTCACCGCGATGCGCTTGCCATTGATGACGAGCGCGTCGCCGTCTACCCTGACCTCGCCGGGAAAGTTGCCATGGACGCTGTCGCGCTTGAAAAGCAAGGCATTGGACTTGGCGTCGCCCAGATCATTGATGCTGACCAGTTCCAGATCATGGTCGGTGCGCTCCAGAATGGCCCGGGCCACCAGGCGGCCGATGCGGCCAAATCCGTTGATCGCAACTTTAACTGCCATCTTCTTCAAGCTCCTTATTTGCCAAGCGCCAAAACGATCTGCGGCGCAATCTTAGCGGCCGTAAGGCCGAAATAGTCGAACAGTGCTTCTGCCGGGGCGGACGCACCGAAACTGTCGATCCCGAAACGCAACCCATCAAGCCCAGTATAGCGTTCCCAGCCGAAGGTCGTACCGGCTTCAATGGAAACCTTGAGGCAATCCGAAGGGATGATCCCGGCTTTATAGGCGGCGTCCTGCGCGTCAAAGAGGGACCAGCAGGGCATCGAAACGACGTCAGCCCCGATCCCCTGCCCTTCAAGGGCATCTGCAACGCCCATCGCCACTTCCACTTCCGAACCGCTGGCAAGCAGCACTACCCGGCGCGGCGCGCTGGCCGCACGCAGGCGGTATGCGCCCTTTGCGCTGAGGTTTTCGCTCTTTGCCAGGCGGACTTGCGGCAAATTCTGACGCGTGAGGGCCAACAGCGAAGGACCATCCTGATTCTTCAGGGCCAATTCCCAGCATTCGGCCGTCTCGACTACATCGGCCGGACGATAGACGTCGAGATTGGGGATCATCCGCAGGCTCATGACGTGCTCGATAGGCTGGTGGGTAGGACCGTCCTCCCCCAGACCGATGCTGTCATGCGTCATGACATAGACGACACGCGCCTTTTGAAGCGCTGACAGTCGGATCGCCGGACGACAATAGTCAGAGAAGACGAGGAAGGTGCCACCATAGGGAATAACGCCGCCATGCAGCGCCATACCGTTCATCGCCGCCGACATGCCGAACTCACGAATGCCATAATAGACATAGCGGCCGGAATAATCGTCTTTGCTGAACGGGCCGGTCGTCTTGGTCTTGGTATTGTTGGAGCCGGTGAGATCGGCCGAACCCCCCACGGTTTCGGGCAGCAGCGTGTTGACCGCTTCCAGGGCCATTTCGCTCGCCTTGCGCGTCGCTACTGTCTTCGGATCCGCAATGAGGCCGTCTATATAGGCTGACAGCGAGAAAGCAGCAGGCAGATCGCCTGCCATTCGGCGACGAAATTCCATTGCCAGGGAGTGGCTTGAAAGCCTTCCCAGCCATGCTTCATGAGCAGCAGCGGAACGCTCGCCCAGTTTCTTCCATTCCGCCGCCACATCGGCCGGAATGACGAAAGCTTCGTGCGGCCAGTCAAGATGGGTGCGGGCAGCGGCGATTTCATCGGCTCCCAGTGGCGAGCCATGAACGCTATGCGAGCCGGCCTTGTTGGGCGCGCCATATCCGATGGTAGTGTTGCACGCGACCAGCGAAGGACGCGGATCGGCAACCGCCTCTGCCAAGGCACGGCGGATATCGGCGAAATCGTGGCCGTTGCAGGATACCACATGCCAGCCAGTCGCGGCGTAGCGGGCTGGAATGTCCTCACTTGTCGAAAGGCTGGTGGAACCGTCGATCGTAATCTTGTTATCGTCCCAAAGAACGATCAGTCGACCAAGGCCCAAGTGCCCGGCAAGGCCAATCGCCTCATGGTTGATGCCTTCCATCAAGCAGCCGTCGCCCGCGATCACCCATGTGCGGTGATCGACAAGCGCATCGCCGAAAGTTGCGTTCAGATGCCTTTCCGCCATGGCCATGCCGACAGCGGTCGCAAGGCCCTGCCCCAGGGGACCAGTGGTGGTTTCCACACCCGCCAGCTCGAAATTCTCCGGATGACCGGCGCAGGGGCTGTGTAATTGGCGGAAGTTTCGGATATCCTCGATATTTGGACGTGCATAGCCGGTCAAATGCAGCAGCGAGTAAATGAGCATGGAGCCGTGGCCGGCAGACAGCACGAAACGGTCACGGTCCGCCCATTTGGGCTCTTTGGGATTATACTTCAGAAACTCGCTGAACAGCACGGTCGCAACGTCTGCCATTCCCATCGGCATACCGGGATGGCCACTGTTTGCGGCCTGAACCGCGTCCATCGACAATGCCCTTATGGCGTTGGCGAGCGTCTGTTGGGTGGCGGTCATTAAAGCTTCCTGTTCGAGGGACGGCGATGGGCACGCGCGCCCGAGTCGCGAAAAATCGCCCCCATTTGTCCCGTCGGGCGGCAAGCGTCAACCGCAGCGTATAATAGGGTTTTTGCACCGGCACCCAGCCGTGCTATTTGGGATAGCATGTCCGACGACCGCATGATCAACGCCATTGGGCGAATCGAACGGGCGCTGAGCCGATTAGAGGCTCTCAAAGCGCCAGACACCGAAACGCTTGAGCACCTTCAGGAAAAATATGCCCTGTTAAAAAGCGAGACGGGGCAGGTCCTGTCCGATCTTGACGGGCTCATCCTGCAGATCAAGGAGGAACAGCATGGCTGAGGTTAGCCTGCCCATTGGCGGGCGCAGCTATGTAATCACCTGCCGCGATGGAGATGAGGCGCGGCTTCAGCACCTGGCCACGCTGGTAGATGCCAAGACTCAGGACGCCCGGCGAGCCGTTCCCGGCCTAACCGAAGTACGGCAATTGCTGTTCGCCGCTTTGTTCCTGGCAGACGAACTCAACGACATTAGAACAGGAGAGCTACCCGCTCATTCGCCCGCCCCCGATCCCCGTCTGTCGGACGCGCTGGAAAAGCTTGCCGACCGAATGGAATCTGTTGTCTCAAGGCTTGCCGCATCACCACAGAGCGCCTAAATTACGCCTTGACGGGTACTGCCTGGTACGAGCTTTAGCGAACATCCCTGAGGCGATATCACATCCAAGGGAGCTGTCCCTGCCCGGGTTCCGGCCTGGATTACACGGCACCCACCTGACGTTGAGGCGTCAGAGGATATTCCAGCAAACGGCCGAGGCGGTCCCGTCACCAATCTTCAGCGGCATCCCCCGATACACAGATATTTCCACGCGGCTGCCAACGGGGTAATCATCCGCCCATGAACACCCTTTCCAAACAGGATATTCGCCGCGATGCTCGCAGGCGCCGGTCGCTTTTTGTGGAATCTCTTCCGCCGATCGCTTTGAAAATTGCCTTTCACGCACCGCCGACCGCTTTGATCCGATTGATCGCGCCGGCATCCTGCGTGGCGCTGTACCTGCCGGTCGGTAGCGAAGCGCCCGCCGATGCCTTTGCCGAACCTCTGATCCTGGCGGGGAAGTCGCTATGCCTGCCCTGCATCGAGGACAGTTCGGACGAGATGGTTTTCAGGCAATGGACGCCGGGCGACGAACTGGTGCTGGGCTACGCCGGCGTCGGTGAACCCTCCCCCAGCGCGCCCTTGATTGTACCAGACGCCATATTGGCGCCGCTCGTTGCTTTTGACCGTTCGCTCAATCGCCTGGGCCAGGGCGGCGGGCATTATGACCGGGTTTTTGCCCGATACGACCATGCGACAAGGATTGGCGTCGCCTGGTCGGGGCAAGAGCGCGACGATCTTGTGCTTGACCCCTGGGACATGCCGCTCCACGCGATTGTCACTGAACGCGAATTTATTGAAGGGCCCGCAAACCCATGAATCCCAGTTGGCGCAAACCGGTCGGCATGTTTCTCATATTAGGGATCATTGCCGCCTGGGCGTTTGTTATCGCCAGCATGTCGCATCAGATCGGACGGTTGCCAGGACTGGTGCAGTTAATCATCTATGCTGTGGCTGGGATCGTCTGGATCTTGCCGCTAAAGCCACTCCTCGCCTGGATGGAAACAGGGAAGTGGCGCGAGTGACGGGGCTCGAACCCGCGACCTCCGGCGTGACAGGCCGGCGCTCTAACCAACTGAGCTACACCCGCGTTCTGCGGTGAGGAGGCGCAGTTAGAAGAGCCCGCCTGCCCTGTCAACTCTCCTCAACGCTCTTCTGCAAATTATCCGGCAATTCCTCCTGATGGCCATGCATCAGCGTGCCATGCTCAAAGAGAAAACCCGCAATATCCGGGGTTCCCGCCGCGGCAATCACAGTTTGAAGGATGATGAGCAATGGAACCGCGAGGAGCGCGCCCGGCGTTCCCCAGACCCAACCCCAAAAGCTTAACGATACCAGAATCAACAGCGGGTTCATCGTCAGCCGCCGCCCAAGAACCAGCGGTGTGATGACGTTCGCTTCGACGATGTGAAAGCTGATTTGGATGAGTGCGGGCAGCAGGGCAAGCCAGACGTCATTGAAGATCATCAAACCGCCCAGGCCCAGTAAGATCGCCGCCAGGATGGGCCCGAAATAGGGAATGAAATTCAAAAGCGCGACGATGCCGCCCCACATCAGCGGCGAAGGCATGTCGATAAGATAAAGAGCGATCGCCACAGCCATGCCAAGACTGAGGTTAATGACGGCGATGGTCGTGACATAAGCGGAGGTCGCGTCCACCACATTCTGTATGACGCGGGCGATGCTCAACGCCCCATCAAAACTGCCCCGGCTGCTGATCGTCTGGTTCCGAAGGCTGGTCCAGCTTGCAAGAAAGAAATAGATCACCAGCAGCGCAAAGAGCATCTGGATGATCGCCGAGGGCGCAGAGGTCGCGGCCAGCTCCAGCAAAGACCGGGGCGCTTCCACAGCAGCAGTCTGCGCCGCCGCGACTGGCCCTGTTGCCAGCATTCGGACGGTTTCATCCACAAAGCGTTGAAGTTGCGAATAAAAGTCGATCAAGGGAGCGAGATTGGCCTGAATCTGCGGAATACGTTGGGGCAATATCTCGAACCAGTCGGTGGCGGGCACGATAATCAGCACCAGTGCGACATTGCTGACCGTGAGGAAGAAGATTACCGCGACCAACGCCGCCAGCTTGGACGGGACGCTATGCCGCTCCATCCACTCCAGAAAGGGGACCAGGGCGATGGCGATGACCAGCGCGGCAGTCAGCGGCAGGAAGAATTCCGCCCCTGCTTGCAGCGCGAAAGGAAGCGCAAGAAAGAAACTGGCTCCGCCGACCAGCGCCAGCGCTCCAAGCAAGCGGTCCCGCCGCCGCTCCATTTCGGCCTGCTCCCTGTTCCTCATGCCCCGCCTTATTTCCGTCCGAACAATTTCTCTATGTCGCCGTGGCCCAGCTTAACCCAGGTCGGACGGCCATGATTGCATTGCCCGCTATGCGGCGTCACCTCCATTTCGCGCAACAGGGCATTCATTTCAGCCACGGAAAGTATCCGCCCGGCGCGAACCGATCCGTGACAGGCCATGGTGGCGGCCACATGATCAAGCCGTTCCTTGAGAGACAGGGCCTCGTCATAAGCGGCGAGTTCATCGGCCAGATCCGTGACCAGAGCTTTCACATCGCCATTTCCCAGGAGGGCGGGTGTCGCGCGGACCAATATGGCCGCCGGACCAAAACGCTCAAGGTCGAGGCCGAACTCCGCCAACTCCCCTGCCCTCGCTTCCAACCGGTCACAGGCGACCTCATCCAATTCGACGATCTCAGGCAATAGCAGCGCCTGCGACGGCACGCCCCTATCAGCCATGGCGCGGCGCATGCGTTCCAAAACCAACCGTTCATGGGCGGCATGCTGATCGACGATGACCAGCCCGTCCTCAGCCTCGGCAACGATATAGGTCTTCGCCACCTGCCCGCGCGCCACCCCCAATGGAAAGCTGTGGACCTCTGGCGGAGAGGCATAGGCAGGCTCTGTCCGCGCCTGTGGCGGAGGGGTCGTGAAGCTGGTCCTCCGATCGCCAAAACCCTGATGGGCGGCTACCGACGGTACGGCCCAGCTATCCGCGAAGATCGGCATCGAACTGATTGGGCTCGGCGACCCCACAGGTTCCTGCCGCCAATTGCCCAGCGCCTCGGCATTTGGGCGTTGTACGGAGCGGAAGCCGGCCTCATCCAGCGCGCGTTTCAATCCGCTGACGATCATGCCGCGAATCATCGCCGGTTCACGAAAGCGAACCTCTGTCTTGGCCGGATGGACGTTGACGTCCACCTCGCCGGGCGCAAGGTCGATGAACAGGGCGACGACGGGATGCCTGTCCCGCGCCAGCAGGTCGGCGTAGGCGCCTCGCACGGCGCCAATCAGCAACCGATCTTTCACGGGGCGGCCGTTGACGAACAGGAACTGATGATCGGCAACCCCGCGATTATAGGTCGGTAGACCGGCAACGCCACTGACCCTCACGCCGTCCCGTTCCAACGACACCACCACATGATTGTCCGCAAGATCCCGATCGGTAAGAGCCGCCACGCGCGCTTCCCTGCTCTCGCCGGATTGAACGGCGATGCTTCTGCGACCGTCATGTTCCAGGAAAAAGCCAATGTCAGGGCGCGCCATGGCCAGACGGCGGACCGCATCCGAGCATGCGGCGAATTCCGCCCGCGGGCTCCGCAAGAATTTTCGGCGGGCGGGCACTTTGCCGAAGAGCTGCTCGACCCTGATCCGAGTTCCCGGCGGGATGGCGGCAGGTTCCTGTTTCACCAGCTGACCATTATCCATGATTCGAATCCAGCCATCAGCCCCGCTCTGCCGACTCTCGATTGAGAGAAGGGCCACGCTGGCGATGGAGGGCAAAGCTTCCCCTCGGAAGCCCAGGGTGACGACATTTTCGATGGCGTCATCGGGAAGCTTGGAGGTCGCATGCCTCTCCAGCGCCAAGGCCATGTCGGTCGGCGACATGCCGCAGCCATTGTCGGTCACCTCGATCATGTCCAGACCGCCAGAGGACAGCCGCACATGAATCCGATTCGCGCCCGCATCAATGGCGTTTTCCACTAATTCTTTCAGCGCACTGGCGGGCCGTTCGACCACTTCGCCTGCAGCGATGCGATTGACCAGATGTTCGGGCAAACGGCGTATTGACATAAGCATGTCCCTAGCCCAAGCGGACGCATTCCGCGAGCCGTCGTCCAAACATTTGTGAAAAGCATCCTGTGACTTTGCGCCTGTGGAATGAACGACTATAGCGTAGCGCGCCTAGCCCATGAAAAAGCTCCGGTTGAACAGGACAAAAGATGATCTTTTCGCGATTTTTCAAATTCTCCTCCCACGACATGGCAATCGATCTGGGTACGGCGAACACCGTGGTCTATGCGCGCGGCAGAGGGATTGTGCTCAATGAGCCTTCGGTGGTCGCCGTTGAAACGTTGAACGGCATCAAGCGGGTAAAGGCGGTAGGTGACGACGCCAAGCTGATGATGGGCAAAACGCCCGATTCGATCGAAGCGATTCGTCCCCTGCGCGACGGCGTGATCGCGGACATCGATATCGCCGAGCAGATGATCAAGCATTTCATCCACAAGGTGCATGGGCATCGCCGTTTCCCTAGCTGGCCTGAAATCGTCATCTGCGTGCCGTCGGGCTCCACCTCGGTTGAGCGCCGCGCCATCCGCGATGCCGCGAGCAATGCCGGAGCGAGCCAGGTCTTCCTGATCGAGGAACCTATGGCTGCTGCCATCGGGGCTGATATGCCGGTGACCGAACCCATCGGCTCTATGGTGGTGGATATTGGCGGCGGCACGACCGAAGTCGCGGTACTGTCTCTGCGCGGCCTTGCCTATACCACGTCGGTGCGTGTCGGTGGCGACAAGATGGACGAAGCGATTGTCTCCTATGTCCGCCGCCACCACAATTTGCTGATCGGCGAAGCGACGGCCGAACGGATCAAGAAGCAATATGGCGTGGCACAGGCTCCCGCGGACGGTGTCGGCGAAACCATCTATATCAAGGGCCGGGATCTCGTAAACGGCGTTCCCAAGGAAATCACAATCAATCAGGGGCAGATTGCAGAGGCGCTGAGCGAGCCGATCAGCACGATCGTCGAAGGCGTCCGAATCGCTCTGGAAAATACCGCGCCGGAACTCGCAGCCGATATTGTGGACCAGGGCATTGTGCTGACCGGCGGCGGCGCATTGCTGAAAGGCCTTGATGAAGAGCTGCGCGACGAAACCGGCCTTCCGGTTTCCATTGCGGACGATCCACTGACCTGCGTCGCCATTGGCACGGGACGGGCGCTGGAAGATCCAATCTTCCGCGGCGTGCTACAAACCGCCTGACAGGGGGAGAGGCCACATGGCGGCGCCTCCCAGCCGGCGCCCCGGTTATAACCGCAAGGCGCAATATGGACTGTTCGCGAGCTATATCATAGCCGTCGCGGGTGCGTTGCTGGGCTTGTTGCTGGCCATCATATCCATCGCCGACCCGACCGGATTTGCCGTAATCCGTAACACTACGGCTGAGGTCACTCGTCCCGTCTCCGCCACATTGCGCAGGCTGGTGAGCGGCATCGGCAGCGCTGATGAACATATCGTCGCCTATGTCCGGGCCGGTTCGCAGAACGCCGCCCTGCGTCGCCAGGTCGAAGCCAATCGTACGCGTCTTATTGAAGCGGCGGCAATCGAGCAGGAGAATCGCCAGCTAAAAAAACTGTTGAAGCTGGTGGAGACCCAGGACGATGAAGTTGTCGCCGCCCGAATGATCAGTTCGACCTCCACAAGCCTCCGCCGCCTTGCCCGGCTAAGCGCGGGACGTCGCCAAGGCGTCAGGCCGGGGCAGCCGGTGCGGGCGCCGGACGGACTGGTGGGACGCATTTATGAGGCGGGGCCCAATACGGCCAATGTCTTGTTGCTGACGGACCCCGAAAATATCGTCCCCGTCCGGCGTACGCGGGACAATGTGGCGGGCATCTCCACAGGGCTTGGCGATGGCTCGCTTGAAGTCCGGCCCCTCAGCATGGGACGCAATCCGTTCAAGCCCGGCGATATCATGGTGACATCTGGTACGGGCGGGCTTTACCGTCCCAACATCCCCGTCGCCATCGTCCTGCGCGTGGATGGCGATGCGGCCATAGCCGTTCCGCTGGCAAACCCGGCCAAGGCCGACACCGTCATTGTTCAGCACATATTCCAGCCCAGGATGGTACGTCCGGAGGCTCCGGCAGAAGCCTTGCCCGCGAACGCAACGGGGCAGGTCGAACCCTGATGCCACGATATCGCTCCACCATCGCGCAGGACCGCTCAAGGCTGAGGACACAGGGCACGCCCATCATCATGGTGATGCTGGGATCTGCAATGACGATCATGCCGATGATCGCGGTAACCCCCGCTCTCCCGCCCTTTGGCCTACTGGCTCTTCTTGCCTGGCGGCTGTTGCGGCCGGAACTATGGCCGCTTTGGATCGCAGCGCCTCTGGGCCTGTTCGACGACATCATGAGCGGCCAGCCCCTTGGCACCGCCATGTTTCTTTGGACGGTGACGCTGATCGGAATCGAAATTGCGAGCAGCAAGCTTTTGTGGCGCGATTACTGGCAGGACTGGCTTATTGCCGCTATTGCCATTATTTTTTGCCTCTTGGGTGGTTCTTATTTCGCCCGCCTGGCTGCAGGCGGAGGTTTGATGTTGGTGGTTTTGCCGCAAATTGTCTGGTCCATATTGCTGTTTCCGGCGGTCGTGCGGCTATGCGCCACGGTTGACCGCTGGCGATTGCCCTGATGGTGCAACCCATTCGTATCGCAGGCTCAGGCAAGAACGTAACCGAAGCCGGACAGTCCTTTACTTTCACTCGCCGGGCCATGGTTCTGGGGAGTGTGCAGGGCGGCATAGGCGTATTGCTTGCGGCCCGTATGGCCTGGATCAGCGTCGCCGAAAATGAACATTACGAACTGCTTTCGGAAAGCAACCGGGTCAATCTGACACTAATTCCACCGCGCAGGGGCTGGATCATCGATCGCTATGGCAAACCCCTCGCCAATAACCGCACCGATTTCCGCGTCGACATCATCCCGGATCGCCTTCACGACAAGGACGCTACTGTAGCGTCCCTGGCCGAGCTGTTGTCGCTGGAGCCTGACGAGGTCCAGCGCATCAAGGACGATCTGAAAACCGCAGCGGGGTTCCAGCCGGTGCAGGTCGCCGACAAGCTCGATTATGATCAATATGCTGCGGTTTCCGTTCGCTTGCCCGAGCTCGCCGGAGTAGCTCCTGCACGGGGCTTTTCGCGCAATTATCCTGCAGGAGCGGCAGTCGGTCACCTCATCGGCTATGTCGGCGCGGCCTCTGCCGAGGATTATGAGGAGAACAAGGACCCGCTGCTCATCACACCCGGATTCAAGATCGGGAAGGACGGCCTGGAAAAGGCGTTCGACAAACGGTTGACCGGCAAGCCCGGAGCCAAACGTGTCGAGGTAACGGCGCGTGGCAAGGTGGTGCGGGAACTCACGACACGGCCCGATACGCCGGGTGATGTGGTCAAGCTCACGATCGACGCGGGTCTGCAACATTATGCCGCCCGCCGGCTGGGGCCGGAATCGGGTTCCGTAGTTGTATTGGATTGCTTGACCGGGGATGTGCTCGCCCTGGCGTCCATGCCGAGCTATGATCCCAACAGCTTTTCCGACGGGATCAGCCATCTTGAATGGAAGATGCTGGCAGAAGACGACCATGTGCCATTGCGCAACAAGACGCTGCAGGGGCTTTACCCGCCCGGTTCCACGGTAAAACCAATGGTGGCTCTCTCTTTCCTGGAGGCGGGCCTGGATCCCAACGCCTCTGTTAATTGCTCCGGTTCTATTCGGGTCGGAACGGGTCTCTTCCACTGCTGGAAGCGCGGCGGCCATGGCACCGTCAACATGGCCAAGGGCATTTACCAAAGCTGCGACGTCTATTTCTATCATTTCGCGCAGCAGATCGGCATGCAGCAAATCGCCGGCATGGCGCGACGGCTTGGCCTGGGCGAAAAATTCCCCCTGCCCTTCCCCTCGCAAAGCTATGGCACCGTGCCCGATCCTGCCTGGAAAATGAAAAAATTCAGTCAGCAGTGGGAACGCTATGACACTGTGAATGCGACCATTGGCCAGGGCTATATGCTCGCCAATCCAACGCAATTGGCCGTCATGGCCGGCCGTATCGCGTCCGGGCGGCAACTGCTTCCCCGCTTCGTACTGGGTAATAAGCAGCCCCAGCCACGCTCGCTCGGAATCAGTCCTGAACACCTCACCTTTGTCCGGAAAGCGATGAGCGACGTCGTTAATGGGCCTGGCACGGCGGGTCGCGCCCGGCTGCCCATTCCTGACGTGTTGCTGGCGGGAAAAACCGGCACTGCGCAGGTCCGCCGCATCACCATGGCTGAACGGCGCGGAGGGGTGCTATCCAACGCCAGCTTGCCGTGGAAATTCCGAGACCACGGGCTGTTCATCTGTTTCGCGCCGTTCGATCGGCCCCGCTATGCGGCTGCTGTGGTGATAGAGCATGGCGGCGGCTCCGGCGCTGCCTATCCCATTGCTCGCGACGTCCTCACCTATCTCTATGACAAGAAAAAAGCGATGGAAGTGCTTGAACCCATGGAGAAAGCCTGGGGCGGCACCATCGATGAACGAATGGCGGCGGCCATGCGACATTTCAAGGAAAAGGCGGCCATCGAGGAAGCCATCAGACGTGGCGAAATCACCCTGCCGCCCCAAAACGCTGCAAGCCCTGTGGAGACACGGTGAGCACGCTCGTCCCCGCCGCTGTGGCCCGGTTGCCGTGGCGCCTGTTATTTCTGGTTTCGGGCATCGCGACCTTTGGCTGTATTGTCCTGTACAGCGCAGCCGGCGGCAGCTTCACCCCCTGGGCATTGATGCAGGGCGCACGGTTCATCGTATTCCTTGGAATGGCCATCGTCGTCTCCCGCTTGCCGGTCAACCTGTTCAAGCACCTTGCCTTCCCGGCCTATGTCGGCATCGGCATATTATTGTTGCTGGTGGAACTGATTGGCGCGGTCGGCGGCGGCAGTCAGCGCTGGCTGAATCTCGGCTTCATGCAGTTGCAGCCGTCGGAACTCATGAAGCCCGCAATTGTGCTGGCCGTGGCGCGCTTTTACTCGATGCTGCCGGCGGGAGAAATTCGGAAATGGACGGCCGTGTGGCCCCCATTATTGCTGATCGGCGTACCCGCAGGCCTGGTATTGATCCAGCCCGACCTGGGCACCGCGACCACCATCGCCGTGGGCGGAGTGACTGTCGCCTTCCTGGCCGGACTGCCGCTGCGCCTCTTCATCGGATCGGCTTTGGCCGGGATTGCCGCCCTACCCGTGGCATTCAGTTTTCTGCACGATTACCAGCAAAAGCGTGTGCTCATTTTCATGGACCCCGAAAGCGATCCGCTAGGGGCTGGATATCATATCAGCCAGTCCAAAATCGCTATCGGCTCCGGCGGAGTTTTCGGCAAAGGATTCCTCCGTGGCACCCAAAGCCATCTGGATTATCTGCCTGAAGGTCATACCGACTTTGTCTTCGCCACCATGGCCGAGGAATGGGGATTGATCGGCGGAGTTGCTCTGATCTTCGCTTTCATGATGTTGCTGCGGTGGGGAAACCAGGTCGCCTTGCGGGCAGAAGACAAATTCTCGCGCCTCACGGCCGCCGGCCTCACGATGACAATCTTTTTCTATGTCTGCGTCAACCTGATGATGGTGATGGGCCTTGCGCCGGTAGTCGGCATACCTCTGCCTTTCATGTCATATGGCGGTTCTTCGATGATGACCATTATGCTCTGTATCGGAATGATCATGGCAATCGATCGCCAAAAGAAACGCATGAATGGACCGCTGAGCTGGTAGCTGCTCACATTCCGGATTTTTTGCGAAATTCTGCATTGCCACCCAACGAATCCCATGCTAACCGCCGCGGCCTGGAACGACGAGTTCATGGCGTTTTGACATGAATTTCCCGGCATCAGTGGACGCATAGCTCAGTTGGTAGAGCAGCTGACTCTTAATCAGCGGGTCCTAGGTTCGAGCCCTAGTGCGTCCACCATTTTTCAATGACTTAGAGGCAAAACCGCGACGGTGATCCGGCGCGGGGTCCCATACGGGTCACAGAATTCGGCCTGCTCGAAGCGGATAGATATCAGGTGGTTTGAAAGAACAGTTCATCGATCCGGCACGCGGCTTTGAAAACGAAGCTAAGTGCGTTGCTGTCAGCCGCAGCCAAATCATAGCACTGCTTCAGGGAGGCCAGTGCATCGGTCAGCGACATTTTGGTTTTCGAGATTGAACAGATGGCCTGACAGAAAGTCCCGACATCCTCTAGCTTTGTGGGCACCTTAGCCGTCCCCTGCTCGACATCGAATGCCACGCTGCTGGCTTTTTTCGTCGGCGAGGAGGTGTGCGCCTTTTCCTTGCCAGAAAGGCGCTTGATAACGGTCTTCTTTTTCTCCTTTTGCGATGTGGCAAGGGCCTTCACTTCATCGATCATCGCCGTTGGAGTAAGGCTCGCTTGATTGGTGAAGTAGAACAGCGGGAGCCATTTGCGCGGCTGAGACACTGCAGCGAGTACATATTCCTTGGGATTCGTGACGGTCTCTTGGGCAAGGAATGCTTCGAGAATCCGCTCCTGTGATATTGCCTTATCGATGTGCTTCTCGGCCAGCAGCGACTGGACATTTACTGCCTTCACCTCGCCCACCAGTTTCAGCGTGGGCGCTCCATCCACCTCGTCGAAATGACCTTCACGAATGAAGTTGATGCCCTTTGCCAGTTCCTCGTCGATCAGGATTTCACGGCCGTCGGCATCAAGGACATTTTTGTCGGTATCGAGGATCAATGCGTTAGCGGTTCCAACCGTCGCGAGTTTGCCTGCTGCACCAGCCAACGCGAGTTGCGCTTTCCGATCGCGCTCGGCCAGCAGTTCCCTCAGATCGGTAAACTTGATGCGCGACGACTGGCCAGCGTAGCGAAAGAGGATTTCCCCCTCCTTCAGCTTATCGCCGTCGTCCTTGCATACGATCACCGGCTTGTGCGGGTGCGGCTCCAAATGGATGAAACCGACCGTCGTGCCGTCCAGATCCACTACTTCCTTTGTGGTGATAACCGGCGTGGGCGCGAGGTGGACCTTTACCTTGTCCATCAGTTTAGCAACGTCGAAATTCGCAAAACCATCGCCGATGCCAACGGCTTTGCAATCACTGTTGGACACTCCAACAAACAGGTAGCCGCCCCGGTTATTCGACATGGCCGCTATGGCGCACAAGACAGCCGACAGCTTCTTTGGGTCGAACTCCTTTTTGCACTCGTGCTGATCCGTTTCGCCGTCCTTCAGCCTCCACGAGCCGTCTTCGAGTTTCTCGAAAAGTGCTCGCGCTCGCTCTGCCCTTGATGGCTCCGTGGCGGGTGCTGGTCCGCTTATGACCGCCCCGATTTCAGCGGCCTTGAAAGACGCAAGAAATGTATCGAGCGCAGACTTTTCTGCTGTCGGGACTTCGGGACCATAGCTGCCGTCACGAATGCCCGTGATCCGCCCGCTGTTCACCGGGCGATCCTGACGATTGAAATAGAACTGAATATCCCGGTTCTTCATGCCGCGCCCGAGCATGGCTTTAATCAGCCCTATCTCCTCATCGTGGATGCTGCGCTTCGCCATCCGCTATTCCCGTGAAACGCAGATATCGCCGAGGAATTCGGAGACTGGCTTGGTCCCACTGATATGCAGCCTGTCGCGCGCGCGGGTGCAGGCAACATAGAAGAGGTGCCGCTCCGTTTCGAAGACTTCGCGTAGTTCGTCTTCGTCGGTCGCGTCATCCACGCGCGATTGCAACGGAAGGGCTTCATCGTCGCAGGCCATGACCGCGACGGCCTTGAATTCGAGGCCCTTGGCGAGATGCATCGTCCCAATCGAAACGCAGTCTCCGAAATCTTCGGCGCGCTCGGTCAACTGCCGGGCTTCCAGACCGGCAGCGGTCACAGCGGCGCGAGCGCGTGACAGCAAATCGCCAGAGCGGACGAACAGGCCCATCTCGGACGCCCCAATACCGTCTTCGCTTGCCGCGCGCAGGAACGCGGCGACCGCTTCGGTTTCGGCGTCCTGATCGGAGCAAAGCGCAACAACCGGTGCGGGTCCCTCGAAAACCGATTGCGCGCCGCGCCTGTCATCTTCCAGCCCATCGGCATCGCGGACTGTGGGTGGCAACAGATGGTCGGCGGCCTCCCTGATCTGGCGTGACGTGCGGTAATTGATCCTGAGCATCGCCGATCGACCACGCACATCAACGCCGAGTGCCTTCCAAGAAAATGGCTGCTGGAAAATGCGCTGCCCAAGGTCACCCGCGAAGAACAAGGCGTTCGGCCCCGATGAAAGCGCCGCCAGCATCCGAAGCTGCGCCACGCCCAAATCCTGCGCTTCATCGACGATGATGTGGGTGAAGGGCTTTTCGACCTTGCTCGAGTATTCGTGCTCAACGGCGGCGAACATCTGTGGAATGGTCACCATGCCGCGCGCCGACAACGCCGCTCGCACCGCTTCGAAGATCGGCCATAATGTCTCGCGCTGGCGCGTTCCGAGTCGATTGCGCCGACCGATGCGCGGCACATCAGCATAGTCCGCAAGACTGGCAATGCCCCAGCCATCCACCACATGCCGCCACTCCGAAACGACGAAGCGCAACGGCAGGCCGGTAAAGCCCGCTGTCTTCATTTGAGCCTCTATCAGCGACTGTTGTGCATCGTCGGTAGCGATTGAGGCCCGGCGTCCAGTCGACAACTGGAAAAGTTCGGAGGCCGTGTCATCGAACGACGCGACAGTCACGCGGTCCAGCGCCGCCCGATCCCCCGACAGCAACATTGCCAGCTTTGGTTGCAGCGCATTGGCCAGCGGGCGCGAAAATGTCGTCAGCAACACGCGGGCATTAGGATCGCTGCGCACGGCTCGTGCGGCACGATGCAGGGCGACGATGGTCTTGCCCGTCCCTGCCGTCCCTGTGACCCGTGCAGGGCCGCTATAGTCACGTTCCACCACCGCACGCTGCGACGGGTGCAGGAACACGCTCCACTTGTCCCACGGATAATCGAGAGCAAGGCGAAGCGCGTCCTCGCTTTCCACGGTCTGGACACGGCGCAAGGTATCGGGATGCGCGAACGGCTCGACCGATATCGGTGCGGGCGTTGGCAGCCGTCCTGTGGCCGCATAATCGAGTAAGGCTTCCGCGACCTCTGCGGGAACGCGATCACTCATCTGGAAGAAGCGATCCTCGGTCCAGCTTCGGATATCCGCCAGCCAATCCTCCGGCGTTCCGATGTTCAGCAAGTCATCGTCGGACAAGGCCGCGAAAATCGCCGGGGCCTCGACCGCTGGCGCTTCAATCAACGGCTCCTGGACAGATGCAGCGAATAGCGGCCCGATTTCCTCGATCCGCTCATGCACCTCGACAATCTGGATCGCCCCTGTGCGCGGGTGCGCCTCGATCCGGCGACGCTCGGCCCACGCATAAGCCTTATCGTGATGATCGACATAGGCGATGAGCAAGCTGTCGTCGGTCTTGTGGACAATCAGCCGCAGGTCGCGTGTTACCCGCACCGACCAGAAATTCGCGTCCTTGGAACGATCGATCCGGTGGAATGAAAGCCCCTTACCGGTCGGATCGATTTGCAGATCGACCACAGTTGCCTTTGCCGCCTTGCTCTCTTGAGCGGGCAACCGCGCCAGTGCGGCGGTGAAAGTTTCGGCAAGGTGGAACTTCATACGGTCTTGGCCTTCGCGGTCAGGCCGCATTTCCCATAGGCTTCCAGCAGCCGCAGCGTCTCGTAACCGTCAATGACGCAATAGGTGCGCGGATTGCCCATTTGCTGCGCGAAGGCGCGCATCGTTTTCCGCACATCGGGAGTGATCTCGTGGCAGTGCTGGAGAACGAGCAAATCCGCTGGCTCTTCGAACAGACGGCTAATCTGGTCTCCATTTTTGCCGAGTTCTGCCATCCGCATCGGCGTGAACTTCGCAGGCCCCTTGAAGGCGAACGCGGTGGCCACTCGCTGCCCGTCGATACGCACATTCGTTGAAAAGAGGTCCGACTTCTCCCCGCCCCAGTCTTTGGGCACCGTCGGTTCGTTAATGATTTCGGCAAATGCCTCTTTGACTGACTGCTCGGGAATATCCTTGAGCACCGCCAGTGACTTCTTAGTCATGCGCGGGTTGTGGTCGCGAACGGCTGAGAAGTTTTCAATCTGCTCAATGAATACCTCCAGATGATTGGCCCACCGCCCGACCCCGAAAAACTCCCCCTTATTCTCAACGATGTTTCCGATGACGTAGGGCTTCGCCTTGATCTCCGTTTCAGAGATTTCGGTTATGACGCCAAGGACGAACATCCTTTTTTGGCCGCTTAGCTCAACCCAAGACGAATTGGATGTCAGATGCTCGGGGTGAAAGTCGAATGTGAGTTTTCCTCCCTCAATCCACTCATCAAGTTTTGCATATCCTTGAGGCAAAGTGGTGAGCGGCATCCCTTTTGCCATCTTTCCACTGACCGCTGACAGGCCCTTGAAAAAGAAGTTCGTATTGTGGGTGAACACCGTGCCTTCGGTCAGCCTGCCCTCGATGATTAGCTTACCCAGAGGTTCCGGCTTGCGGGCGCGTATCCACTCGGCGATGCCCCGCCGCAGCGCATTCAGTTCAGCCAGCCGTTGAAGATGGTCGGACGTCGTGGTTGTGTTCGGGAGAAGCGCAGATATCCCGGTCAGCTCTGCGATCCTGCGAGCATTGAGATACCAACAGGTGAGATCGAACGGGACGCTCACCGCCTAAACCCCGAAAACCTTCATCACTTCATCGCCGAAGTGATTGATGACCTTTACCGCGATCCGCCCTGTCTCGGGCCGGTCGAACGGGCGAGATGTGGCGCGGTTGAGGGTGGCCCATGCTTCCTCGTCGATTTCGGCTTTCAGGGCGTTCTTCAACTGCTTGTAGGGTTCGTTCGCGCCGAGGAAGTAGGCGTGGCGGACGAAAAAACTTTCCTCGTTATAGGCGGTGTCGATAAACCATGCGGCGATGCCCTTCACGTCGTTTGAGCGGACTTCGCCGGTGTTGGGATCATAGATATCGACACCGTTGACGCGCACCGCGATGCGGCCATCGGCTTCGTCGAGGATGTCGATATCGGGTTCGCCGAAGACGGTGAACAGATTGCCCTTGCCCGTATTCTTGAGTTCGCCCGCCATGTGCAGGTCGGGGTTCATCTTGGCCATGAGGATCGGCAGCGGCCCAAGGCGGGTGAGTTCTGAGGCGTGCGCGTCGAAGGAAAAGGCGGTGGCGATCAGTACGTCGAAACGGCTTTCCGCTGCTTCACGGGCGGCAGCGGTCAAATCGATGCGCGACAAGGTGCCGAATTCCGGGCCGATGAAGATCGCGGCACGGCGTTCAGTTTCGCCTTCCATGAAGCGCCCTTCCGCGCCGATATAGCCGCGTCCGGCGAACGGAATGACGCTGGTGAAGGTGATGCGATCATCGCGGTCGGTCTGGTGGACGCCCGCCGTTTTCAGATGCTCGATCACCATCGCCGCGAAGTCGGTTTCGGATGAAGACAGCGGCCCGCGCTTCTTCTTGCCGTCCGCTGCGTCGAGAACGTCGATCAATTCTTCGGCATCGGCGGGGACGATGCGATGCGGTGACAGGCTTTCGACCGTGAACGGCCCTGCAACGCGGACGCGGTTCGGGTCGGCATAGGGCTTGTCATAGAGATATTCGACATCCGCCGCCTTAGCGATCGAGGCATCAATTTCCTTCTGACGGGTAATGCGCGCTTCCCACCAAGAGGCATGGACGCCCACAATATTGCTCGACCATCCCGTATCAGGTTCGCGCGGGATTTCCCATTCCTGCCAGTTCTTACCTGTGAGGCTATTCAGTTCGGCACGGCGCGGTTCGAGAACCTCCTGCCACTTGTCCCAGATGACATCGATCTCGCTGTTGTTCGCGATGTCTCGAAGCGTGACGTGCGGCACGCGGTCATAGACAAAGCCTTGCCGCACATCACCATAAGTCGCCACGTCGCTGGGTGGCTTGCCGGTGATCTCTGCCTCTTTGTGCTTCCCCTCGGCACTGTCAGTGAGCAAATACCAAGGATAGCGCGCCGACATGATGCGGGTGCGCGCCAGCGCCAGTGCCACGCGGCTTGTATCGATGGTGATCCAGCGACGCCCCCATTGTTCGGCGACATAGGCTGTGGTGCCGGAACCGCAGGTAGGGTCAAGCACGAGATCACCCGGGTCTGTGGCCATCAAGAGGCAGCGCTGCACAATCTTCTCTGACGACTGAACTACGTAAGTCTTCTCTTCCGAACGGCTGGAGAACTTCACGTCACTCCACTGGTTGCTGATCTGCATCACAGGGAAGTCATCGAGATAGCGAACGTAGGAAAGCATTTTTCCGCGTTGTTGGAGCCGGGCCGCATGAACCAAACGCGACATGCCAAGCTCGCCAGTCTTCCAGTATCCAGTAAGCGGACGATAGGTTTTTCCTTCAAACGGTACCGGAAACGACCCGGGGGGCTTCTGTGAGACAATATTGTCTTGCCGGTAGATTCGTCCAGTCTCTCCGAGTTCCTCGGCATCGCCGTGTCGAAGGTCGCTCGTAACTGCTCGGCGATACTCCCGTCTGATACTCTCCGAAGCTCCCTTGTCCGACCACGCATTTCTGAATTTTGGCGATGCGGTTCGATCTTTGAAATACCACAACACATAGTCAGCAACGCTCGGCAGATACCGATCCGTTTGGGCGCTGGTTTTCTCGACTGTTATAAGAGACGCGCAGTTCGTAGGCCCGAACACCTCGTCCAGCACCGCTCGCACACGATGAACATTTTCATCGCCGATCTGAACGAAGATCGAACCACTTTCAGCTAATAGCTCGCGCATCACCGTCAGTCGGTCACGCAAATACGTCAGGTAAGAGTGGATGCCATCGCTCCATGTATCGCGGAATGCCTTCACCTGCTCTGGCTCGCGGCTTAGGTCAGTCTGCTTGCCGTCTTTCACGTCGCGGCTTTGCGTGGAAACCTGCCAGTTCGAGTTGAACTTGATGCCGTAGGGCGGGTCAAAATAGATTGCCTGCACCTTGCCTTTGAGCGCCTCCCGCTCGGCAAGGCTCGCCATCACCTGAAGGCTGTCGCCAAGGATCATCCGGTTCGACCAGTGCTGATCGTGCTGGTAGAATTCGGTGCGCGCCATCGGATCGGCAAGGCCGTTGAAATCCGCGAACAGATCGGGCGCGTCGGTATCCGCTTCCTTGGTCGCCTTCGACCGGCTGATCAGGTCATCGATGATCGCCTTGGGGTGCACCTTCTCCTGAATGTAGAGCGGTGGCGCGGTGACGATCAGGTCCGACCAGTCCTGCCGGTCCTTGCCGCGCCAGACTAGCTGGGCATCGCCGATTTCGACCTCGCCGGTTTCGGATAGCTGAGCGACCTGAGCCTTGGTCAACCGGATGCGCGCGCCGTTCCACACGATCTGCGGATCAAGATCGGTATCGCGCTCGCGCGTCTCCCCTTCCGCCAGCGGTCGGGCGCGCGGATAGGCGATCGGCGCAAGCGGATCGAGTTCCTCCTGCATAGCCGCCAGATCGGCCATTTCAGCGGTCGGGATATTGCGGCGCGCATCGGTTTCATGATTGAGCGCGGTGACCTGCTTAGGGCCTTTGGGTGAACGGGGTGCGCGGGCCATTATTTACGGTCCTTGGGGGCTTCAAAGTGAATGATGTTGTGCTTGGCGATCAACTTTTGGTGTTTGCCGGAAATCGGTCGCTCGGTGACCAGCACAGCGTCGATAGGAACGGCGCGTTTATGCTTCATGGCCTCCATCACAGCGCGATACTTGATACACTGATAGATACCGCGCTCGACGTCATCCTCGTTTGAAATCCATGATTTCACTTCGATGACGGCGATGCGGTCCCTGCGGTCATAGACGTTGTCCACCCGGTCGCCAGACAGGAGCGGGACTTCGGTGTCGGCTGTTGCCTTCGCGTAAGATGGCAAGACAGATGCAGGGTTTGCTTCGACCCATAGTCGCAACGCCTCGTGGAACGGGCTTTCGCCTCCCCCGCCAAATCCGCCGCCGCCATATTTAAACTGAGCGCCTTCCTCGGGGGAAACGTAAAGCGGTTCCTCTTCCTGTCCAAGATGGGCGAGCCAGCGGGAGCGATAGGCGAGCAGCTTCTCGGCCAGTTTCTCCTCATAGTCGCCGGGATTCGCATGGCCACGCAAATAGAGGATGTGGCGCTTCATTACATCGCCGGAGAACCATTCGGTCCGCTCTGGCCCGTCTATGGCGTAGGCTCTCGGCGCAGTGATTGTATAGACAATCTCATGTCCGTCATCGCCTCGGCCAAACCAAGGTTCGCCATCTTCGTATTCCGGACGCACTTCATGGCGATGCAGAAACAAGGCGTCTTCATACCAGCCGACCACATACAGCCCGCCCGTTCGCGGATTGCGCGAGACTGCAAATACTAGCCAACCGTTCGGATTTATCGGCTTCGGCGCAGAGCCGAATGGTTTGACCTTTTTATTTCCGCCGATGGGTGGAACGTAGCAGAAGTAGCGGCCATCAGGCCCCGGAAGAAAGTTCACCTTCTCGTGGTCGGGATGCTTATAGCTGTAGTTCCCGACAACCTTCGCACCGCGATAATCCTCGGACCAACCAGTTTTGATAATGGCGACCCGGTCAAACATCGCGGGTCACATCTTTCACCAGTGTTGCAAATGACTGCTCGATCTCGAACACATCCGTAAACTCAGCGAACTGCCACTGGCCGAACGTGCCGAGGTTGTTCACGCCCGGGACCCACAGGGTTTTCATCGTCTCGGCCTTCAACTGCGCATCCCCCTTGCGATACCCCTTGGTTTCCAGAACCAGATTGAGCGGCTCGTCCCGACCGGCATCAATCTTCACTATCATGTCGGGGAGGTAGCGGCGCGGCGTCGATCCGTCGCGATAGGGGACTTCGAAGCCAAGCCCCTGATTTTTGACGAAGGCGACCACGCGCGGATGCGTTTCGAGCACACGGGCAAGTTCCGCCTCCCATGTAGAATCGCAGACGACATGGCTGACATGGGTGCGGTGATCGCTCTTGTAGGTGTCCTTGCTCGTCGTGAAGTTGACGAACCGGGACGACGCCTTGGGGTTGTAGGGGTCGAGGATGGCCTTGATTGCCTTCGATCCATGCTCGAAACGCTGGCAGGCGAGGAAGATGCGTTCCGCCGCCTGATCCTTGATTTCAAGATAGTCGAGAACGCCCATCGGCACCCCGTTCAGCACCAGATAGCCCTCGTCGAGCCATTCGCGCACAACCCGGCGCACCTGCCCGAACAGGTGAACCGGCAAATCCCCGTCGTCGCCTGCAAAGCGTTTCAGCAGATGTGCGGCAAGGCTATAAGCAATGGCGCTAGGACGTTGATCGCCGACGCCCTGCGCGGTCAGTTCCTCACTCGCGCCGACGATGCCCTGCATGGTGACGCGCGACGGGCCGATCATCGAAGGATCGACGACAAGGCGACTGTCGGCATTGAACGTCGCGGAAATACGTTCTTCGGGCAGATCGACCCGATAGCCCTCGACACGCGGGAACACGATTTCGAGTTCAGGCTTGGCCGCAACCCGTTCCTTCACCGCCTGAACGCGCGTGACGACCTTGGGCGTGGTCGGCTTCACCACAACCGGCTTGGCCGTAAAATCGAACGGGATGCCCAGCACGTCGGCATATTCGACATCGAACAGGCCGTGCTCGTTCAGTTCGTAGGACTGGCGACGTAGGCCGCGCCCGACGACTTGTTCGCAGAGCAACTGCGTGCCGAACGCCCGAACGCCGAGGATGTGCGTCACGGTGTTCGCGTCCCACCCCTCGGTCAGCATCGACACCGAGACGACGCAGCGCACGCACTCGCCCAGCCGACCCACGCGCCCCACGGTGTTCATCACTTCACGGAGCAATTCGGCGGGATCGATATCGTCTGCGTCTTCCGCTCTGCCCGTTCGTTCCTGCTTCTCACGGCGGAACTGTTCGATTTCGGCTGCGGCGATCTTGCGGAAATCCGCGTCCATCGTCTCGCCGCTCTCTACCTGCGCGCTGTCGATCAGGAACGTGGGGGCTTTGGCCAGCCGGTTGCCGTGCTCGTCATAATTGCGGAACAGTTCGAGATGGCCGCGATGGATGTTCACCATCTCCCCATCCGCGTTCGGGCGGTTCCAGCCGGAAATCCACTCAGCGATCAGCTTGGAGGTCGAGGTATTGTTGCACACTACGATGAACACGGGCGGGACCGGAATGCCCGCACGCCGCCAAGCCTCATCGACTTTGACATAGTGGTTGTAGAGCGCATCCAAAGCGGTCAGCAATTCTGTGGGCAGTTTCAGCGGATCAAGGTCGCCCGACTTGGCCGCGCCCTTCTTGGGCATTTCCTTGCCGATGTGGTCCCACAGCTTGCGATAGATCGGCATGTCAGCGATCGGGAGATTGTCGGCGACCGGCACGCGGGGAAGCTTCACGATTCCGCATTCGATCGCGTCCATCAGCGAGAAGTCGCTGACCACCCACGGAAACAGCGTGCCCTCGACATAGCCGGACCCGGACAGAAAGAATGGCGTTGCCGACAGGTCATAGACCGCCCGAACGCCGGTCTTCCGCTTTAACGCTTTGATGCCGTTGATCCAGAGGCGCGCGGCTTCCTTGTTCTCCTTCGCCTCTGCCTTGCTATCCGCGTCGGCCAAATCCTCGACGCTGCCCAATGGGCGTTCTTCGTAACAGTGATGCGCCTCATCGTTGATGACGACGACGTTCTTGATCGCCATCAGGTCACCGCAAGCGCGTTGCAACATCTGGCCTTCGGTCTCGGTCGTCATCGGCGCATCGCCGCGCCCTTGCAAAAGCGCCTTGCCGACCTTGGTGACGTCCATCGTCTCGCGCCGTTTGAAGGCGTGGTAATTGGTGATGACTATCTTTGCCTTGGCGATTTCGGGCAGCATGTCCGATGGCACGATATCGCGGAATCGGTAGTAGTTGTCCGGATCGTCGGGGAGCAGCACGCGCAGCCGGTCCTTGATCGTGATACCGGGAGCAACGATCAGGAAGCCCCGGCTGAACAGGCTGCTGGTCGGCGAACGCACCGCGTTGACGGTCTGCCAAGCGATCAACATCGCCATGACGGTGGTCTTACCCGCACCCGTCGCCATCTTCATCGCGATACGCAGTAGATCGGGGCTGGATTGCCGGTTTGCGCCTTCGATATGCGCCCACAGGTGGGCATAGCGTTTCTGGCTACGAGCGACTTCGGTCAGCCAGATGACCGTCTCGACCGCTTCGACCTGACAGAAGAAGGGTCGCAGCCCTTCAACCTCCGTCCGCCGCCAATGATGCAGCAGCCGCGCGGTAGCGGGTGACACCCCCCAATCGCGATCACTCGGCAACGCCCGCCACGTTTCGACATGCGAGCGGATTTCGTTGATGATTGGCTTGGGGTTATATTCCTGATCCTCATCCGACAGCCCCTCGGTGTCGGTGAAAACCATAGACGCTTGCGCCGCCTTACCGGACTTGCGCTTGGGCTTGGGAACCGGAGTGATGAAGTCGCACGGACGCCGCCCGCTGATCGGCGGGGCTTCAAGCGGCTGTCCCTCCTCGTCCAGCGCGTGATACCGGGTCGGAGGCTCATATGGCGAGTTAAGAATCGGATGTTCGAAGAAACTTTGCGACACGGTATCCCCCTCCGATAGAAGGAGTATTGGCCGCAGCTTAGCGTTGCAAGGCTCGACAGGCCCGAAGTCAAACTAATGTGATTTTGATGCCGATGTATGGGCATTTCAAATATATGCAGTTCGCGCTCAGGATCCCGCAAATTGCAGGTTACGCCGTCCAAGTCGCCCTATCGTCTTCGCCAGCGGTCGAACCAAGCCGTCCAGCTTTGTTCAGGTCGCCATTCCTCGCCTTCGCGCTTGATTCGCACTACTTCCAGCCGGTTGAAGCCTGTTCGGACACCTTCGATCACTACCGCGCAGTCAACGTGGCGCACGACATGGCGATCCGGCTCAAGCTCCCATTCCCCGCCGCCATGAACCACAAGGATGAACCGGCGCGGCTCGCGGCGCACGATACCCTCCACGGTATGAAGCGTGCCTAACGGCATTGGTCTGTTTGGCGATGCATAGCCACCTCTCGCTGTAGTCGATAAGTGACATCGATAAGAAAGTGGCGGCGGTCTGGCAAAGTGAATTGTCACCGATTGTCTGTAGACTGATTGGCTACATCACGGTCCATGTCGCAGCGATGGATATTCGGGAACGTCTTGCGAGAAACCTGCGCCTGCTGCGGCAGGAAAAGGGTTGGTCGCAGGAAGCGTTCGCGGACGAGGCGGGCTTGCACCGCACCTATATCAGCGACCTTGAGCGTGGCGCGCGGAACCCAACGATTACCGTGGTGGACAAGCTCGCTACTGCCTTGGGCGTTACACCGGGGCGGCTACTGGACTAGCTGTATAGCCAGGCTGCACAGGCGGGGTTCGGCCTGATCTTCGCCAGACTATTTCGTATAATGGCCAGCATCAGCGACACAGAGAGGCCATCATGGGCGGCATCAATTCCGGGCGGCGGCGTAGCGTCCATAGCGGGGCCGTCGAGCAGTTTCCTGCCATCGACCTGCGCATTTTGCGGCGCGCGGGCCTGCTTCGATCCGGCGAATGCACGTATGACACGTTGCGCTGGCAAAATCAGGCTCCAGAGGCGCTCAGCGTGCGAATTTTTATCAACCTGAGCGATACCGGCGATGCATCGATGCGCATTATCAGAGCTGGCGGCGGCGGCACCATCAACCAGCGCGTGGCTATAGAATGCGTCCCTTGCCGCTATGGTGGCATCCGCTGCTATTTCCTGTGCCCTATCGAAGGCACCCGATGCGAGTTGCTCCATCTCGTTGGTGGCATGTTCGCCTCGCGAAAGGCCCACAGGCTGACTTACGCAGCGCAGAGCGAGAACGAGCTATCTCGCGCCCGGCGCAAGGTCCGCGCGCTGTGTAGGCAGGTGAAAGGCGATGCGCGCTATCCGCGACCACGTGGACGCAATCGTTGGCAAAAGGTGCAGCAGCTAAAGGCAGCGTCGTCCAACGCCCGGGCGCTCTATCTCGATCGTCTTCGCGGTTTGGTCGAGGATATCCTCTAGGAACACTGTCTTCGGGAGGCAGGGGCCGCAGGTTCCGCATCGCGTGACCCCATGCAGACTTATTCGGGTCTGGTGCCCACAGGTGACCCGGCACAGCCGTACCATGACGCCAAGACCCGCAAAACTGCGATCCACGCCCTGCGGACGGCCTAATTCATTATCAGCGGGTCCTAACCGAAATCAGCCGTTTCGCGACCTTGCGCTCTTCGCGGCATCGGCGCTGCTCGACCCGATAAAGACGATACTCGCGGATGCGCCGGAACATACCTTCGGTGCGCCACTTGGGAATTCCATAGTCGCGCGCGATTTCACGCTTCAACCGCACAAGGCGGCGGACAAGCTCGTCCACAGTCTCGTCCTTCCAGTAGAACCATCCCGCGCCATGCGTCATTAAGTATGGCAACTCTCCCAAGTCGCCTTTATGAAACACTGCCACGCGCCCCGGCTCAGCCGATCCTTCACGCCGTTCAATGCAGGTCGGCTGCCACGCAATAATTACGTGACGGATCGGGATGTTGGTTCGGGAATACTTTTTCCTCATTACGCCATCCTATCTACCGAATATTTAGAGAAAACTCTGATTCGACTAGGATTTTTCCTGACCGCAACTATCCGCCTGTCTTAATTGGTCTGTCGTCAACGAAAGGAGTGACGATATGTACCAACCTCAAGATCACGATCACCTTGTCCATCATGCCCGCCTGCTATTCCCCGGCAGCGCGGTCGCGGTGACCTATGACGACGAGATCATCCATCTCGATATCGATGGCGTCCGCTTCACCTTTGAAATCGGCAGCGACGACGACGCCTATGTCTTTCACGGCCCGGGCCGTTCCTTCGTCATTCCGCTCATGGATGAAGCCGACGACGTGCCCACAGCGCCCCACATCATCTGATCAAAGGACCGAGATCATGACCACGGAAAAGACCAAGACGATCACCCTGCACGACCTGTGCACCGAACTGAAAATGAAGCCTCGCGAGGCACGAATGCTGCTCCGTCTTGCAATTTCGAAGAAGGCGGAGTTTCCGGCCTTGGCGGACGGGCATGTCGCCCGCCAACCTTGGCAATGGACCGCAGGATCGAAGGCATTGGCGGAAGCGAAGAAGGCGCTCACGACGCTGGAAAACGGGTAATCGATCGTCGTCGGCCGAACACTTGAACAGTTCGATTATATAATTGGCATAGGTTTCAGTTCACACTCTGTGCGCCATTATATGCTGACGCTGTTCAAGTGTTCGCCTTCAACTTTATGCCGATGAAGCAACGCGAGCGCACTGCATCCCTGTGGGCCTTTGCCAATTGCCGCTCGTAGCCCCGCGCTCTCAGTTGCCTGCCAAAATAGCTTGCATCAACCTCCAACATATTCCGCGACCGCAAAAAGCGATTGTAGCTTTCGCACAGCGCGGATGATGGCGTTATTACCCCCTTCGAACGGCGGGTCCGTTCGCGCAGCCATGTTCCCATGATATCCTGCTCCTCGAAATACTCGTCGGTCGCGAGCATGACGGACGCCGGTGGATTGAGGCCCTGTTCGCGCCATTCTTTCGTGCCTTTCATCATCCACGCTAGAATCGCCTCGTGCTCGTCGCGGAGCTTGGCCTCCAGATCTGGATCGGGCGTCCTTGGTACATAGTCCAATTCCACAAGATGGATGCGCCGACGCATCGCCGGTCCCACCGATTTAATCTTGGGCAGGTGATTGGTGCCGATCCATATTTTGTAATTGGGTCGATAAGTGAATGGGTTTTTGTATAGCAGGCGAGTGGTGACCGGATCGCCGGCGACCGCCCTTTTCATCGTTGCCTCGTTCCATGCCCCGCCGTGGTCTGTCTCGCTTAATGTCACGAACCTCGCCTCTGCGATGAAGGCCATCGCTGTTTCATGGGCACGCCCCTTTCCTTCAACAAAGGCTTCCGGCGCTGCCTCGCGGTGGTAGGTGCCCATGATGCTGGCAAGAGTGTTGAACAGAACGCCTTTGCCGTTGCCCCCCGGACCGTAAATGACGAGCAATGCATGTTCGGCAACGCTGCCCGAAAGGCTGTAACCTGCCCATCTTTGAAGGAACTTCACCAGTTCCATGTCGTTCCGGCAAATCTGATTGAGGAACTTTTCCCACCGTTTGCAAACCCTGCCGAAGTCGGGATCAACCGATGTTCGATTGACGATGTAAGCGTTTTTCGGCGGCGAAATGGGGCGGTGCAATTCGAAGGAATAGACACCTGTTTTGGTCCCAAGTAGCATCGGGTCCGCATCGATCTCGCTCACGGACAGGTGCAGCGCTGGATCGCGCATGGCAAAGCCCTTTACATTGCGGACGACCGCCAGCGACCCTTTCCACTTCGGATCAATGTCGTTCCGACTTCCCAGCAAGTTTCTGATCATGTCATCGACCCGCAACGACGTGTCGAACTCCCACTGCTTTCCGACCTTGACGATCCACGCTTCCCGCTCCGTTACATAACGAACGAGATGCCCGCATTCGTCGCGAAACAGGTCCGCAGCCTCGCTTTCGGATTTGATTTGACGAGCATCGTCATCCTTGTTCCCAGTCATGCAGCCTCTCCCCGCGCGAGAGCGAGCGCTTCAATATGGGCGTGAATTTCGGAAGCCAGCCACGCGACCGAATGGTCGCCGATCCGCAGCCGTTTAGGGAACTTTCCTGCGGCCTCGAGCCGCAACATGGTGGAGTTCGATATCCGAATGCCGAGGCGCGGCAGATCGTCGCGCGTCAGTAATATCTTGGTATTCATCATCGCCGTCATCGTCTTGGCCTTTCATTGTCGTGATTGACGGCAATGAAATATTCTCAGACGGCGAAGAGATGCTACAGAGGCAATGGCACCTTGGAACTGCGTTTCCGTCCCAATGTGCAAGCGGGCTATGAGGGCAGCGCGATTTCTGCCCGAATAAGCCTGTCCAGATTGTCCGAGGCTCCGGTTATCTTCTTGAAAATCAATCTTATGGCATCGACGTAATTGCCGACGCGATAGCGTAGCTCGGGATCATAGACACCTCGGCTTGGCTGCACTTCAGAGTGCTTGCGCAAGGCTCTGGCAATCGAAGCGAACACCTCGGCCCTCAATTCCTGACTGTGACCGGCATCGTCAGACTGCTGTGCGCGGAGCGAATCGAGCAACTGAATTGCGGAATCGCGCAGCGCTTCAAGTTCGCTCCCAAGGGTAGCGTTGTTCCGAAACTCCGGCACTGTCAGTGGATAGGGCCACGTTGAAAACATCGCCCGTTTCTCATCGTCGATGGCCGTGAGCAGCCGCTCGCTGGGCTTGATGACGTTCGTTTCGAGCCACTCGGCGCGCTTTGTCAGAGACAGATTGAATGGCGCATCTGGAAGATCGCACGGCAGCGTCGTGATGATCGCACGATAATGTGCGCACAAGTCGATGAGGTCAGCCTGAAACGCGCTTGCGGCCGCGCCGTTTGAAACGCTGAGCATTGCTGTAAGTTCGGCCATTATGGCCTCATCAAACAGGGCCTGAGCTTCTTCCAGAAAACTGCTCAAGAACATCCCCCCATTTGTCGAGCGCCTCCTTCTTTTCCTCGTCATATGCATATCGGTTGTAGACGGCGGCGACACCCGAAATCGTGCCGGAAATGTGGTTCAACACCTTCTCGACAACATAGGGCGGCACCTTCGCGCGGGCCATGCCGGATGCAGCGGTTCGGCGCAGGTCATGCATGTGCCAATCGGCGGTTTCGGATCGTTCGTGAATACGCCGCAGAGCCTTGCTGAAGCCGCTCACGGCGGACCGGCGCGTGGTCGTGAACACATAATCGCAATCGAGAAACCGGGGCGCCTCGGACAGCAATTCGAGCGCATAGTCGCCGAGCGGCACGACGTGCGGTTTACCGTTTTTCGAGCGTTCGGCGGGAATGACCCACGTCCGCGCTTCAAGATCGATTTCGCTCCACCGCATGTTGGCAAGCTCGCCGCGTCGTTGCGCGGTGGCGAGTAGCAGCGGCACGAACTGGCGAAACGGATATTCGTCATTGCGGCACGCTCTCAGGACGCGGACGATTTCATCATCATCCAGAACCCGGTCGCGCGAAACTTCCTTTGTGGGTGCTTTCAGCCCGCCGATTGGCGATGTCTCGATAATCCCGCGTTCAAGGCACCAGTTGAACAGCTTGCGCACGGTCGCGAGGATACGGTTGGCCTGATATCCTGCACCGCGCTCAACGGCACCATCCATGATTTCCAGAATGTCGGCACGTTTGATCTGGCGGATATCACGCTGCCCGTGGATGCTTACAAATTCGCGGTTCAGAACCCGTTCGGTTTCGCGCCAGTTCCGATTGCGCGGCTTGGCATATTGCCGGATGAAATCCGCACAGATCGCCGCAACGAACATGCCGGGCTGACGGCGACGACTTGCGGGATCAATCCCGTCTCCCACTTGTCGAAGCGCGTCCATTGCCTTTTCCCGCGCCTTTGAAAGCGAGATGATCGGGTAGTGGCCAAGGCGCAATCGGCGCTGCTTGGTTCCGTAGTAATATTTGACCGAAAAGGTTCTGCGTCCGTGCGGAGTTACGCGGATACCGAGGCCCGGGCACAAGGCATCGAACACCTCATAGCGTTTCGGCTTTGGCTTGAGCGCCAATATCGTCTTGTCAGAGAGCGCCTTGCGCATGTGCCGTTTCCTTTCAACGGCACATCAATAATCATGGATTTCCAGCGATCTCAAAGAAAATCCCAGGTCGTGGATAGCGTGAGACAGGAAAGTTCAGCCTGCATGAGTCTGCATAGATGAATAGCAGAACTTGGGGTCTCCGCCCGCCTCCGAGTTAGTAACGAGATCGTTACTTAGTCGGCCCGCTAGTCACGTGATCGTTATTAACGCCCCGTCCTATGGACGCCTAGAGTCAGCCGTCGTCACGCATTAGGAGCGTCAAAAGCGCCGGATTGACGAACAGGGCTTCCCGTCCGGCTTTTCGCTCTTCGAGCAATCCGATCAATGCCAGCGTTTTGAGGTATGTTGACGCGGCCTGACGCTTAGCCAATCCAGCATCAACCACATTACCGATGCGGCAATAGGGCTGCGAGAATATCAGTTCGGCCAGTTCCCTGCTGTAGATGCGCGGCGCTTTGTCCCGCATCGCCTGTGCGGTCTCATCCAGAAGCGCGCGGATCGCTCTGACCTTGCGGCCCGTCCAGTCTGCCGTGTTCCGAACAGCCTCAATCACGAAGAGCAGCCAAGGCTCCCATTCGCCCTTTGCCGTTACATCGAGCAGCAGCCGGTAATAATCATTCTTCGCCCGGATAATCGCCCGGCTCAGATACAGGACGGGAATGTCGAGCAGGCCGTGCTGCACAAGAAAGAGCAGGTTCAACACCCTTCCCGTGCGCCCGTTACCATCGGTGAACGGATGGATCGCTTCGAACTGATAATGCTGGACGGCAAGCGCGATTAACGGGTCAACGTCCCCGTGGTCGTGGATGTAGCGTTCCCAGTTGGCGAGCAAGTCCCGGAGCAGCCGCTCCCCTGTCGGCGGCGTGAAGATGATTTCCCCGGTGCGATCGTTCGCCAATGTGGTCCCCGGCGTAACCCGAATGTCCATATCGACGCCCTTGATCGCGCTGCATATCTCGACAGCCGTGCGTGTCGTCAGTGGCCGCTCGTTTAGGCTTGCAAAGCCATTGGCGAGAGCCGTGCGATACCGGAGCGTCTCTTTCGTGGCTGCATCCACGCCCGTTCCCGATGGCGTGTTCGCAAATTGAAAAAGGCGGTCGCCCGTCGTGACGATGTTCTCGATTTCCGAACTGGCTTGCGCTTCCAGCAGCGGAATCGAATTGATCAGGATCGATTGGTTAGGGATGATGTGGCCGATTGCCTTCAGGTCGGCTAAGGCAGCGCGCGCGCCGATGCACGCTTTCAACACCGCCGCTGTCTCAAGCGCATCCTTCGGCGGAAGTAGCGGCAACTGATTATGCGGCGTAGCTGGGTCAAACTTCATGTGTCGATGTTTATCGAAAAAATCGACACATTCAATCGATATGTCGATAGCATCGACACATCAGGATTTTGCCTGACACGCGACATCCCACCCGTTATGAACGGTAATGACCGGCGGGTCGTTTAGACCGAACTCCGCCGTCCAGCGTCGCACCAAGTGCCGCGCGACATTTTCCAGAAATCAAAGTCTCAATCAAATGCATGTCTACCCTGTGGGTCCCACACGGGTATCAGACGCCTCCATTTGCATGAATGGACCTGCGAGAGCGTGAATCGATCTGAAGACCTCGGACCCGCTGATTTCCGGCGAATATGGGTCAAAATGAAGAGATTTGATTAGGTATATCAAGAGCTTAAGCCGCGCTCTTAATCAGCGGGTCCTAGGTTCGAGCCCTAGTGCGTCCACCAAATTTTCTAGCATTTACAGCCACTTACTCCCTTCGGGGATAGGTCTTACAAGCTGCCCCGAGCGCCGTATAAGAGCAGTGTAAGAGCGCACCACTACGGCACGTTGCGTCCTACGCCAGACGCCCAGAGCCGCGCTTGAAATGCAGAAGGCTGCTTTGTCGGCGGGTCGTCAAGGTCTGCACGAATCTCCCACACAAGCCGTGACCAGAGTTCGTCATGCCGATCCTTGGTGAAGGTAGCAGCGTTCGACTCGGCAATCTCGTCGGTGAATGCGTGCAGAGCTTTGATAACTGCGCCGGAGGCGATCAGATGAAGGTTGTTCACTGCCGTTGCAAACCTGATCTTTGCGCCTGGCGGTGCAGTGTCGCCAACGATGCCGCTGGCTGCGCCGAAGAACTCCTCATAGTATGCGAGCTTCTTTGAGCGCCATTCTGCTTCGCGTTCCTTCTGCTTGGTCAGATAGATTGCACCGGCAGATGCAATTATTGCAGCGAGGGCGGATATGAGGGCGGTCCACATGACACCATCGTAACGTCGGCGTCGGCGGTTGACGAGCTTCAAAGCAGCACCCCGCGCCCGAAGGCGCAGGGTGCCGGCAACGTCAGGACGGAAGGAGTGTCGCCTATCCCCGCTGCTGCGGATGTTCGATTAACGAGGGACCGTCCGCTGATCCTCGGCGTGGGTGAAGGCAACCAAGCCCCACGCAACCCCTACGCTGGCACCGGCAGGCACCGTCAGCGGCTATACGCCAGCGCCCAGGTGATCGAGGATATACAGAAACTGGCGGTCAAGCGTGCCCGCCACGACCTCGGCATAAGTAGCGTCCGCGAACTCCTCGAACGAGCCGCAGAGGATCACGAATGGCGATGGTCGTGGCTTCCGACCCTTCTCAATCTTGGCGACACGCCGTTGAAGGGTGCGGAGCGACATGCGCGATTAGCTCTTCTTGGCGAGCGCCTTGCTCACCTCAATGTCAGCGGCGATGTGTCCGCCTGCGAGTGCGGCGTTATCGTCCGTCACGCCGAAGTGCCGCTGCACGATCCGGTCGGCATATTCGATGGGCATTCCATACTTCTCTGCCTTGGGATGCGAACCGGGGTCAGCGGCCTTCAGGGACTCGTTCGTATCAGTCATCGTCGTATCACCTTCAGTTGAGTGAGAATGTCGTAGGCTTCGGCGCGAACCTCGAAGTCGTCGCAATCGCGCATCAGTTCGCACATGCTGGCTACCGCCGTCTGGCGCAGTTCCCCGCGCTCCTGATCGTTCAGGGTGGCGAGCATTTCCGCGTATGGATTCCAGCGGTCCGTATGCAGAATGTCGTCATGGCTGAACACATAATCGCAGTCGAGAAAGCGCGGCACCTCGTTCAAGGCGTCGAGTGCATAGGGGCTGAGCGGCACGACATGCGGCTTGCCGTTCTTGGATCGATCGGCGGGAATGACCCACTGCTTGGCGTCAAGATCAACCTCGCTCCAGCGCATTTCGGCCAGCTCTCCCCGGCGCTGCGCGGTCGCCAGCAGGATCGGCACGAACTGGCGAAAGGGATAGACATCATTACGGCACGCGCGCAGCAGCCGGACGATTTCGTCATCCTCCAACACCCGGTCGCGAGATTCCTCCTTGGTCGGTGCCTTCAATCCGGTGATTGGGCTGGTCTCGACAATCCCGCGCTCCACACACCAATTGAACAGCTTACGGATGTTCGAAAGGATGCGGTTGGCCTGATAGGTCGATCCGCGCGCGACGGTGGCGTCCATGATTTCCAGCACATCGAACCGTTTGATCTCACGAATATCGCGCTGCCCGAAGGTTCCGACCAACTCCCGTTCCAAGATGCGCTCGGCCTCGCGCCAGCTTTTGTTGCGGGCCTGCGCGTGAAGGCGGATGAATTCGCCGCATACGGCTTCGACCTTCATATTGGGCGTGCGGCGGCGCTTGGTCGGATCGATGCCTTCATCGACCTGCCGCAAGATATCCATCGCCTTCTCGCGCGCTGTGGCCAACGTAATGCGGGGATAGACGCCGAGCTTCATGCGCTTCTGGTTAAGGCCATATCGAAACTTGACGGAGAAGACCTTTTGCCCCTGCGCCGAAACCCGAACGCTCATGCCGGGGCATAAGAGGTCATGGACCTCATAGCGCTTCGCATTCGGTTTCAGAGCTTCGAGCGTCTTGTTGGTCAGGGCCTTTACCGGCATATGTCATCCTTTCGAATGACACTTCAATAATCATGGAAATCACCCAATCTCAAAGAAATTCCCAGTCTCCGAACGGCCTGCGTCGGGAAAGTGCAGTGCGATGCGATCTGACCATGCCGCCCGTGACCGGGGGGTGCTTTGGACCGAGGCTCCGCGTCGATATTCGAACCAGATGGCGCGACGCTGATTCCGGTTTTTCAGTCTCACGTGATTACGTGTCGAGGCAATATACGGTTGAGCGTATATACTGAAAATATACGCCATTTCGTATATTGCACAATTATCCGAGTTAGCGTATATGCGGGACATGGAGAATGTCATGGCCCAGATTGCTCGAACACCCAAGCAGCTCGGCAACGCTCTGCGGCGTCATCGCACACATATTGGCCTCAGCCAATCACAAGTCGCGGCCAAGGCAGGGCTCCGCCAAGCTACCATTTCACAGATCGAAAACGGCCATGACGCGACCAAGGTCGAGACCATCTGCGCTCTGCTCGCAGCGCTTGACCTTGAACTGACGGTCGCCTCGCGTTCAAAAGGTTCATCCCAGGACATTGAGGATATCTTTTGATGGCGCGCCGAAGCGTTCGCACGCCGCTCAATGTCTTCCTGAACAATCGTCATGTCGGTCGCCTGACCCGGCAATCGAGCGGTGCGATCGACTTTACCTATGACGATAGCTGGCTGGAATGGGAGCATGCCATTCCCGTTTCACTCTCCTTGCCGCTT
This sequence comes from Rhizorhapis suberifaciens, assembly GCF_014200045.1. Taxonomy (GTDB): domain Bacteria; phylum Pseudomonadota; class Alphaproteobacteria; order Sphingomonadales; family Sphingomonadaceae; genus Rhizorhapis; species Rhizorhapis suberifaciens. Next base: position 56,818 of record NZ_JACHOV010000006.1, on the reverse strand, counting down.
CGGAAGAGCCGCTATCTAGGCGACCCGGTTGCGGCGGTATTCGAGAACCTCCTGCCGGACTCCAGACCGATCCGAACGCGGGTCGCCGAACGTGTGGGCGCGAAGGGAACCGACGCCTTCAGCCTCTTGAGCAAGATCGGTCGCGATTGTGTGGGCGCACTCCAGTTCATGCCCGTTGACGACATTCCGCCGCCCGCAACGAAGGTAGAAGGAACGCCGATAGGTGAGGACGAGATTGCGGCCATGATCTCGAACTTGGCCCGCGCGCCACTTGGCCTCGGTGATGATGACGATTTCCGCATCTCGATTGCAGGCGCACAGGAGAAGACGGCGCTGCTTCGCCATGAGGGCAAATGGCTGCGTCCTCACGGCACGACCCCGACAACGCATATTCTGAAACCGCAAATCGGCACACTGCCGAATGGCATCGACCTATCGAACAGCGTAGAGAATGAATTCTACTGCCTGAAGCTCATCGGTGCGTTCGGCCTTCTGACAAACGAGGCCGAGATTGCGACATTTGGCGACAGCAAGGTTCTCGTCATCACCCGGTTTGATCGGCGCTGGACCAATGACGGCCGGCTGCTGCGGCTACCGCAGGAGGATAGCTGTCAGGCTCTTTCGGTCGCTCCCACCAACAAATATGAGAATGAGGGTGGCCCCGGGATCGCCTCGATCGCGAAGCTGTTGATGGGCAGCGACAATTCGCAAACGGACCAACTGGCCTTTTTCAAGGCGCAAATTCTGTTCTGGTTGATCGGTGCGACCGACGGCCATGCGAAGAACTTCAGCATCTTCCTGGCACCGCGCAGCCGTTATCGGCTGACGCCGCTATACGACATACTGACGGCCCAACCCAGCCTCGACACCCATAAAATCCGCCGTAACCAATTCAAGCTAGCGATGGCGATCGGCAACTCTCACCGCTATCGGATCTTCGACATCCACGGACGACATTTCGTCGAAACCGGTCGTGCTGCGGGGCTTTCAATTCAACTCATCGGACAGGCCATCGACGAGATCAGAGCAAGTTTCGACCGTGCATTCAGCGACGTAGCGCACCAGCTTCCCGCCCATTTCCCCGAAGCGATCCATGCATCCGTAGTGGCAAGCGCAAGGGACCGGATTCGGCAGCTCGACACCGCAGATGCGGAATTGAAACGATAAAGGCGGTAGGAATTCCTGCCATGCCATATCCTCCCCACGCCTGGTAACGACTTCGTGACTTGCGCTTTCCGATAGTCATCCAAGCGTTACCAACGGCGGCCGCGCTGTGACAGCAACGAGATTCTCCTGACAGAGGCCGCCTCAATCGATATGGTATTTGCTCGACCAACCGATTGGCTGCGAAGGAAACTATGGTGGCCATCGATTCACCCGATCAACCGCAGTCGCGCGAAACGAGCCGCGAATGCATGAAGCTTGACCGGCGAGACACTGAGGCATTCTTGCAGGCAGTCGACACCTCCCCCGCCCCAACCGATCGATTGATCAAGGCATTTGAGCGCCGCAAAGCAATCACAGGCTGAATACATATTCGATGGCGCGGGATGGACCCTGACATACCGGGCGGGATGGTCCAGCGCGGCGGCGACGCGCTTGGCCAGCGTGTCGCGGTCAGCCACGCAGCTCCGCCATGCGCCGGTCGATGGCCGGGGCGGTCCGCACAAATGCCTTCTCCGCCGCGTCGATGAACTCGGTGGCATCCTGCACCCGCGTCGGCCGTCCCCGGATCATGCGGACGTTGTCGGTATATTCGGTGCGGCCATTGGGATGCTGGCGGCGGTTCATATTTTTCCGGCTCTATCTCGACCTCGACGATCACACGTTCGTCCCACACGAGCTTGAGCAACTCGCGAACCGCCTCCATGCCGCGAAGCTTGGTTGTTGGCCACGGATTCAGGCCCAGCCGCCAGTGGTCGAGATATTCCTTCCCGGGCCACTGATCGGCAAACATCATCAGACCGATGCGATTCATCGCCTCGCGAACGGTCAACGCGTCGTCGGGTCGTTCGTTAGTCGAGGCCATCGAGAAAGCTCCCCCATTTCTCCAGCGCCGCGCGCTTCTCATCCGTATAGCCATAGCGGTTATACACCGCAGCCACCCCGGAAATTTCGCCGCTGATGTGGTTCAGCACCTTCTCGACGATGTGCGGCGCAACGCCCGCCCGCGCCATGCCAGAGGCCGCCGTGCGGCGAAGATCATGCAGCCGCCAGTCCGATGTGCCTGACGCTTCCGAAATGCGCCGCAGCATCTTCGAAAAGCCGCTGACGGGCGTGCGGCGGTTGGTACTGAACACAAGGTCGCACCCATCGAACATCGGCACCGCTTCGAGCCCGCGCATGGCGAAGGGCGTCAGCGGCACCGTGTTCGCCTTGCCGTTCTTCGAATATTCAGCCGGCATCTCCCAGATCGCCGTCTCGCGATCGATGTGGCTCCAGCGCATTTCCGCAAGTTCGCCGCGTCGTTGTGCGGTGGCAAGCAGGAGCAGAACGAACGGGCCGAAAGGAAACGGTTCCGCCTTCGATGCCTTCACGATGCGCGCGATCTCATCATCCGACAAGACCCGATCGCGGGCACGCTCGCGGCTTGGTGCGCTGATGCCGAGGATCGGATTGGCATCGATCATGTTCCTCTGAGCGCTCCAGTTGAGGAACTTGCGCGTATGGGCAAGGATGCGGTTCGCCTGATAGAGCGCGCCGCGTTCGCTGGCGGCATCGACAATCCCCAATATGTCGGTCTTCGTGATCGACCGGATATCACGCTGGCCAAGGACGGTGACCAGTTCGCGGTTCAGGATGCGTTCGGCCTCGCGCCAGCTCTTGTTGCGGGGCTTGGCATAGCTGCGAATGAAATCCGCGACCGCCTCGTCAACGCTGGTGATCGGCCGTCGGCGCTGTTGGGTCGGGTCAACGCCCTCCTCGATCAGCCGCAGGATATCCATCGCCTTCTCGCGGGCCTTCGCCAGTGGCGTTGCGGGGAAGGTGCCGAGGACTTCGCGGCGCTGTTCGAGGCCCCAGCGATAGTTGTAGACGAAGGTCTTTCGTCCCCGTGTCGTGATCCTCACGCCAAAGCCGGGGAAACTCGCATCACGGATATCGACCCGCTTCACGCCTGCCTTCGCCGTCTCCAAGAACCTGTTCGATAACACTCGTCGCACCGTCGCCATCCTTTCGATGGCAACCTAATAATCACCGATTTCTGTATTTCTCAAAGAAATAATCTGCCGTGGACAGCATGATGCGGAAAAGTTCATCCTGACGCAGAATGCAACAATGCCTATAGTTCAGTTGACCGGGGGGTCGAATGGACCGAAAGCCCAGGTGGTTGCACGCACCATCTTCCGCGACACTGTTTCTTGATTTTCAGAGTCATGTAATTACGTGATTTCTGGCAATGGCCGGGAGCCTCTGGGCCATAATGTTGTGGAATACCCATTTCACGCCGTCTTTCTCCGGCCGCACTTTTGCGGCGGCGCGCTCTGCCTGGATGCGGTCCAGCAGAACGCTGGCGGGTTCGTCAGCCGGGTCTCACCATATTGCCTATAACCGCCGACAGCACCGCGACGGCGGGCTTGCTGTCAAGCGCACGCTCGCCCGGCCCCACCGCAACCGCCGCCTCGCCAAACACTTCGAGCAAATCATCGCCACAGCAGCGTGGCTGATCGCTGCCTCGGATCAACTGCTCGTCGGACGAATCGCAAGACACTGTTACTTAACGAAATAATTTTGAATTGACTCTGCGCGCTCATTACAGGCAAGAAACCATGACGCTTCAACGTGCCTCGCGCACAGTTCAACTAAAAATTATTGAAAGACGCCCGCTGTCTGAGGCTGAGTTGCTAGACATAATGGCATATTTCTCAAATAATGGCAGATAGGAATTGGGATTTCTGAAGGTCATGCTAATCGCTGCTCTTTAATGGAGCCGATGAGTTCAACAACGAGTTCGTTTTTGAGCTACCGCCTTTGGAGATCGTCTGATTGATAAATCATATTCATATCGGCGGCACCAGTCGATTGGGATTGGGTTTGGTAGTTCCAGCGGTCGCCTCGGCTAATATGCGGACATCGCTATTTGTTCGATCATCTATAATTGGGACGAAATCTGTCGCCTTGTCAGACCATATAGCACGAACGGGAATGGTGCGGGTCCACACACCATCTGGCGATTTCGACTACGCCGCCGACAACTTAGTCCAGCTTTATGATGCACAGGGAGCCCCGCATCCGGATTTTACGTCGGCCATAAAGCGTCCTGATGCAAGATTGTTGACCACATCAATCGGCGATGGCCTTCAGGATGAGCGCGTTGCCAATGCCCTAGCGGTAGCACTCGTCGAGCGGATGCGTACAGGCATTACGGCTCCTATCTATATAGTTGCATGTGAAAATACCATCACATCTCTCTGGCTTAGGACGCGCGTCGAGCAACTGTCTCCCGAACTTGCCGAGCAGCGGCGACTTGGTCGTCCGCTTCCGGCCGTGTTTCTGCCATGTGTCATCGATCGGACTTGTACGAAAATCGAGATCGTCGAGGATCGGACCGTCGTGACCGCCTCGGATCATGCAACCTGGCTAATTCAAAAAGGCCCCTCGCCCGAATTGGAATCCATTCTTTCGTCAGCGACGGCCGTAAGAACGCGATTCGTCAATAATACTGAAATGTTATGGTGCATGAAACTTTGGACTGTTAACTGCCTGCACTTGGCATTCGCGCTAATAGCTGCTCGAAATGGGTGGAATGATCTGCACTATTACGCGCGTACGTCGAAAGGTACAGTATATCTCCATAATCTGGTGAAGGAGATTGGCATCATGATCTCTCCACGGTTTACGGACCGTCTCCGGCCGCTGCTGAAATTGCTTCTAAACCGAACGGCAACCCAACTATCGCGTCAACCAGATTTTACCTCGCGGATACTGCGGAAGATGTGGTCAAGCCCCACGTCCTTCGCACGCGATTCCTATTTCAAGATGGGCATACCAATGGACGCGTTTCTTAGAAACGGCGGAACCCGCCGTGATGTTTCCCTGCTTTCATCCATCAACGACGATATGAAACCGATTGAAAACAAAGGGGGCTTGCTGCTCGATTTCCAAGCCTCCCTTGGGCGTCCGATCACGGATATCGCGTGATGCGAACGACCATACCTGACTCTTCCTTGAGCGAATCTCTTGTCAGTCTCGGTTTCGACAAACCAAGCCTCGTTATTTTCGACTGTGATGGAGTGCTGGTGGACAGTGAGCCGACCAGTTGCGCGGTTACGGCCGATCTGCTCACCCTTTCGGGATGCCGGATATCCGCAGTTGATGTGCAAACTCAATTTCTGGGCATGTCCGTCGAGACGATGCGCCGCAGCGTCGAAAGTCGCCTGGGCATCATGCTGCCGCCAGATTTTGCCGATCGCCTGAACGAAAATTTTATACGGAGGATTAATCGTCTGAGCCCTGTCCAGGATGTCGAGAAGCTGCTCGAAGACATCAATGTCGCATCCTGCGTCGCCTCCAGCAGTGCCCCGAACCGGCTGGAAATGAGCTTAGCGGCAACCAAGCTTGATCGTTTTTTCGGGCCGCATGTCTACTCCGCCTCAATGGTGTCCCGAGGCAAGCCTGCTCCCGATCTTTTTCTGTTCGCGGCCCGAGAAATGGGGTGTCCCACGGCTACCACGATAGTCGTGGAGGACAGCGTTGCCGGGATCGAGGCTGCCAACGCGGCAGGCATGCTGCCGATCGGTTTCATCGGGGGATCGCATTGCGGTTCTGGCCACGGACAACTTTTGAGGGAAGCTGGCGCACCCCTGATCGTTCAGAATCATCGCGAACTGCGCACTCTGCTTTGTCCCTACCCGGATGAATACCGCTCCCACGTCTGAAGACCCACTTACCTATTTGCTCTGTATTGTAAGGAATGGATATGTCAGTCGCGAAGATGAGGAATTTACTTGGGGTCGGCGATATTTTCGATGGTTTCGTGCCAGAGTTCGATGTCGACCTTCAGGGATGGAACAGCGATTGTAAGGCGTTCGACATCCTCTCGGAAACAACCCGTCCGATGATCGCGTTTGATGTAGGGGTATGGAAAGGCGGTTCAACTATCGCCATGGCGCAGCGTATGCGGGACGCGGGCACACCTGGATTCGTCATCGCTATCGACACGTTCCTAGGGAGCCCGGAACATTGGTTGCCAGGACCCCATGGCGATTTCCGCACGGACCTGATTTTCCATAGGGGTTCGCCTCGCCTATATTGGCAGTTCCTCAGCAACGTGGTTCATAGCGGATTGCAGGACTACGTTATTCCCTTGCGGCAGACATCGACGAACGCGGCAACGATATTGGGCCAGCTGGGCGTTTCCGCCGATGTTATCCATATCGATGCGGCCCATGATTATCGCTCGGTTTATGATGATCTAACGATGTACTGGAATCTGGTCCGAAATGGCGGTGCCATGGTAGCCGATGATTATATCGAAGAATGGCCAGCCGTTCTCAAGGCCGTTGATGATTTTTGCGCGACTGTGTCGTGCCAGAAAGCCACGGTCGTGCCAAAGGCAATTTTAACGAGGCCCGGCCATGCCTGACATATCCGATTCACTCATTTTCTTGTCGGCCATGATATTGGCCCTTTCCTCTGTTCGGCTCTCGACCGTGCGGTTTCGCGTGCTCGGGGCCGCAATAGGCGCCGCCGCGACAATCGCTGCTTTTGTGCTACCGACCGATGCGGCGTGGGACAATTGGAGCGATTTCCCCGCCCTTCTTGCCGTTGGAATTATGATCGCAGCGCTGTTCGCATGGTCATTGAACCTTTCTCTGCGCGTGCAAGGATATATATATTTATTCATCAGCGGCCTGAGCGTGTCGACAATGATCGACCACATGATATCGGCCGATCCGGTAACAGGCCCCGAATGGGTTAGCTTAATCATCATCTCTCTCTTGCTGCTCTTGGTTTCGGGACACTTTTTCTTCGCACCACTTATAGAAAATCCGGGTTTGAACCTACATTTTAGGCGTTTGAAACGCGCTTTGGCTCATCGGTCGAACAATGAGCCATTCGTTTCTATCATCGTCCCATGCTATTCCGAGCCGCCCGAAGTCGTTATCCGCACCATAAATGCACTCGCCAACGTTAAATATAGCAAATACGAAGTTATTGTCGTGGATAATAATACGAAGGATCAGATGCTATGGAAACCTGTAGAACATGCCTGCAAACATCTGGGAGATAAATTCCGTTTTTTTCATATAGACCCTTTGGATGGAGCGAAGGCTGGCGCTCTAAATTTTGCTCACCGCCATCTCGACAAGAGATCAACTATATTATGCTTGGTTGATGCTGATTATGTCGCCCAATCTGACATATTCTCTGTGCTTATACCGCTTTTGAAAGACGATGTTGCGTTCGTGCAGGCTAGTCATGATTACATGTCATGGGACAATAACATCTTTTTGAGAGGATGTTATTATGAGTACACCCGTTTTCACAAGCTTTCCATGGCTGGATTGAACGAAGCTGACGTCGTATTTCCAGTGGGCACAATGGTTCTGCTCGACCGGAAGGCGGTTGAACGCGCGGGCGGATGGGCGGACTGGTGCCTCACGGAGGACTCCGAGATAGCAATCAGGCTTTCGGCCCTTGGGTATCGGGGTTTTGCGGTGGCCGATACAGTCGGCCGAGGTCTTCTTCCCGGCAATTTCGGCGATGTCAAAAAGCAGATATTCCGCTGGTCGGCCGGGCCTATCGAGCAACTTGTCGCCTATCGCAAATATTACTTCATGCGCGGGCTCGAGTCTCGCGGTCGGGACATTACAAAGTTGATCTTGGTGCTCCGCAATCACCTTAATTATGTCGTGATCGCCATCCGCCCTTTCGGCGTATCCCTATGGTTGGGAATTGCGTACTATCTTGAAACGCAAGGAAGCAGCTTCCCCCTGCCGATTGGCCTTCTCGTGTTATGGTCCGCTTACCGATTGTGGCTCTTTGGCGAACGCCTGATCTCGGTTCGAGCTATGGGCAGTGTGTCAATCATCGATTTTCTCTTCAGTATCGCGGTCGCATCGGCCCTCCAATTCACGAAGGTCCAGGCCACGTTGGTCGCCCTAACCGGCAGGCGGATGCGTTGGCGCCGAACGCCTAAATTTCCGCACAAGGGATCCATAGCTAAAGGCGTCGCGAATGCGTTACCGGAGACTATTCTAGGCTTTGCATTTTTAGGCATTTCTGGCGTTTTGGCCTGGTCGTGCCGTCATGAATTCTCGCTCGGTACCTATGCGGCTTTGCAAGGTCTTTGGCTTGGAATCACTTTGTGCACGACGCTCTTCGTATCCGTGACATCCGAGATCACTGGCGCGCGTGAGGCAAGAAGGACGGTGAAAGATTTGGCCCTGCTTCAATAGGATGAGGGCATGGCCGGACCTGTGATTCGGAATCCTTCATAAACATGGCGCGAGCTTCGCCCATCCGACTTATGGAAGAGGTTCGCCTCCTTCTAGGGCTTGCGTGGCCCGCAATTATTACCAATCTTTCTTGGGCAATTATGCAGGCGATAGACGTCAGCATACTGGGGCACCTTGGGGCTGATGAACTGGGTGTACTAGGAGGAGCACGGACCCTTTTCTTTCTAGCCATCGTCATCGGAATTTCCGCGATATCTGGCGTCTCCCCATACACTTCGTACGCATTTGGCGCGCGGGACGAATCTGGGGTATCATCCTGCTTCCGATCGGGACTGACACTGTCGGTCATCGTCGGTTGCGCGGGGTCAGGCTTGCTGATTTTCTTTCCCGCCATGCTGCTGTCTCTACTTGGTATTTCACCCGATCTGGTGGTCGCGTCGACGTCTGTCGTCGTGTCGATGGCGATCGGCCTGCCCGCTCTCATGATTGCGAGCACGGCAAGCATGGTCTTGGAAGCGACGGGTCGCCCCGTCCGAATTACCATTGTCAATCTCGCACTACTTCCCGTCAACACGTGGCTCGCGTGGAAATGGTCAGGAGGAATTCCCGGTTTACCCGGGGCCGGGCCAGTTGGCGTAGCAGCCGCGACTTCTGTCAGCATTTGGATGGGCGCCGCGATCCTTGTATTTCTAGCTTGGCGGGCAGTGCCCCCGCGGAAGGGTGGCTTGGTGACTGGCATGAAACCATGGTCGGCGGAAATAGGTCGGCTCGCCCGCTTTGGACTGCCGCCGGCTTTGGCGGCCGCGCTGCAACTGGCCGGGGTGACCTATCTCACCTCCTTTTCCACCCGGCTTGGCTCATATTCCGCAGCCGCGTTTCAAATCATTTTATCCGTACAAGCCCTTTTTTCGGTGGTGTTCATCGGCTTAGCGGTCGCGACAGGGGTGAGGGTAGGCTTAGCCTATGGCGCGCGGGATACCGAGATGCTTTGGTATCGCGCGCGGCTGGCGGCTGGGATTTGCTGCTTGAGCGGGTCGATCATTGCCCTCTTATGCTTCGCCGCATCCCGAAAAATCGCCGCTGCTTTTTCCGAAGACGCCACAATAATCCCGTTGGCCGCTTCCGCGCTAGAAGCAATCACGCCCTATTTTTTGGCCGGCGGTCTTCAGGCGGTGTTCGGATCGGTGCTTTTGGCGACTGGCAACCAGATCACCGCGAGCGTGAATAACTCTCTAGCGGTGATCGTCACCATCTCCACGGGATATGCCTTCGTCAGCAACGGCTTTGGTGTCGCAGGCCTGGCGATGGGTTTGGGATCGGGAGCTGCCTTTGCGCTGACGCTCCACTTGTGCCGGATTGCATGGGCAAGCAAACATGGTCTACCGGCGCTTGCCGACGTTTAGAACCTTTGGCTGTAATGACGAGGCGCGTCGCCCTCTCGTCATCAAGCACCATAAGCTATTTGCATTTTGGGCGTCCGGGAGACAATCTACGTCAACATCCCCGTTAATCTTGGGTATGTGGGAACAGCCGCTCGAAGACGATCAGCGCCGCTCCTTGCCCTTGAGCGCGAAACGCTGCGCACGATCCCGAATAATGTTCGCCTGTGCCACTATGGGTTCCCGATCATCAAGACCCGGAACGGCCAAGTCGCACCCGATTGCATCGGCCACGGCTTCCGCCAATTGCGATGCCCGACGCCGCACGAAGGGCGCTGCGACGCCTGCATCGGCTGCGAACCGATCGAAATGCTTGGCCTCCAACTGCTCCAATGTCCCGGCCCCGCCGAACGTCATTGCGAAGCGCGGAGACAGCTCGGGCCAGACCACCGTGCCGACCAAATCATAGAGCGGAGCGAGGACAGTAGGCCCCCCGCCGTCTTCCTGTCGCAGCAGGCTGAAGTTCTTCGCATGGGCGTCGGCGTTGCCGATGATGACGTTGAAGATGGCGGCATCGACCAGCTTCAACACCTCAAGCGCCGGACGTGCTGCCGCCTCGCGCAGCAGCGCGAAGCAGTCCCGAAACACCGGCCCGCCTTCAGCCGCATATTTGCGGTTCGATGGAACGCCAAGCGCCTGCGCAAAATCCTCCTGATGCAACCGCCGGACTTCGCCATCCGCTGCCACACGATCGTAGCGGGTCACAAGCAGATAGGGCCGCCCGTTGACCTGCCTCCATTCCGCATCGACGGCATCAAGACCAACGGTGCGCGCGAGGGCAAGACAAAATGCCTCATTCGCAGCAAGAGCGGGAAAGCGGTCCGGTTCGGGCTTTATCAGATGGGTTGAAGGCTGGCCGGGTAACGGAACGGCGATCTCGCCACCGACAAGCACGACCGGCAGCTTGGACTGCGCACCGGCGAGACTGAGGCGCGCGCGCCCTTCCCCGGCAAGCATGGGCACGCGCGGCAATCGGCTGATTAACTCGCTAAGCGCCGTATCGTCCAAGGGCTCCGGGTCGCCCGTCACCGCCTGTGGCGTATCTTCGCTTGTGGGCAGGAACGCGAGCGCGCCCGCGACATCACCGCCCAAGGCTGCCAGCAATCGAATGGGGTTATCTGGCGAAACACCCAGTGCGCGGGCAATCGCGGTGCGCTGCCCTTCTTCGGGAAGCAGACCGCCGAAGACCGCCTTGCAGATGGCATCATCATATTCGGCTTCGCGCTTGGGCATCGCCCGCGACAAGTCCGGGGCGGCGGTATCGGTCAGCCAATCGGGTGCATAGGCGAAGTGCATCGCGCCGCCGCGATCGATCGAAAGCGTCCCGGCAATACGCTGTCCCCACCAGACGCTCAGGCTGTCGAGGATCGGCCCGCTCATTGCGGTCGCCGAATATCAAGCGAGCACCCCAGCGCCGCGAGCACCGCCAGAACCCGTCCAAGCTGGACAGTTGGCTTGCCTCGTTCCAAGTCCACAAGGAAGCGCACTCCAACGCCGCTGGCAGCAGCAAGCTCTGCCTGACGCAGTCCCAGCGCCTTGCGTTCCTCGCGGACGATTTTTCCTATGGCGTTGGTGTCGAACATTACGGTTTTCCCGATCGGGACATTATGAGCCTTTTCGCCCCAATGCAACAACAATATTCCCGATCGGTAAATTTAAGTGCGCAGAGCTATGCGCGGCTGAGATTTTTACCGTTCGGGAATACTGCTAGCCACAACGGTGGCCCGCGATGGGCTCTCTGCCGACAGGTTGACCGCTACACTGGGGATCGGTCCGGCGCAACGGAGGCAACTTGTTCATTAATCCATGAATTCGAAAGCTTGGCGATAATCTCGCGGAGGATCATCCGCTCGCCCGCGCTAAGCGAGGCCCAAGCCTGCTCTTCCGTCTCCCTGATCCGCGGAAGCACGCGACGGTAGAGCGCTTCGCCGCCACTGGTCAACCACAGCCGGTTTTGGCTGCGGTTGTTGGGGTCGGCTTCGATCGTGATCAGTCCGCCGTTTTCCAGGTGACGGAGAGCGCGGCTGGCAACCGACTTGTCTACCATCACCATCCTGACTACCTTTGAGGCAATCGTTCCCGGCTCGATCGACAGGACGGTGAGGACACGCCATTCGGTCAAGGTCAGATCGGCCGCCTCCTTCACGCCGCGAGCGGCCAGCAAGGTGAGGCGGTTAGCCGCCGACAGGAAGCTGAAGCTCAGTGAAAGGTCCGCCGCGGTTTCTGCGTCGAACACTGGCGCCGCCGCCATCACCGAGGGCTCGTCACCCTTGCTGGGTATCATATGCGAAACGGTTCGTCAGGAATAGCATGGCGCCTGCGGATATAATCCATCCTATGGCCAAAGTCAGCGCGAACGGGCTCCAGATACCACTCGCAAGCATCGACTGCCAGAATGGCGGATTGATGAAGGTCGCGAGCGCTCCCGCCTGGTTGACGAGCGCCGCTGCGGCGCCATGATGCGCAGGCTGCGCCGCCAGCGGTAGCGCCGCCATGACGATCGCCAACGCTGCACCGGAACATAGGAACCAGCCTCCCACCGCCACATAGCGCGTAACAAGCGTCATTTCCGGCTTGAAAGCGAGCGCGCCTGCCGCGAACCCCAGCGGAGCCAAGATCAGGAACAGCCGTGGCGGCGACAGTCCGGCGCCGCTCATCAACGTGCCTGCACCGAACGATCCGGGCAGCATGAGCAATGTCAGCAACGACAGTATGCCGGCCGCTTCAGCCGGGGGAATGTGATGGTTCCGAACTAACCAGTCCGGCAAGCTGATGTTTGCACCAAATCCCAAGCTGATCACCACGAGGGCGGCAAGGCCGAGCGCGAGCAGACGCGGGCTGGTGCATGCCGCCGCTAGGTTCCTGACCTGCTGGCCGAGCGTAGGAGTGGCAGACGCACCTTCAGGCAATGATCGCACCCGCGGCAGCAGGCAGCCGAGCATCGCGACGCCAGCCGCGATCCCGCAGAACAACGCAAACGGCAGACGCCAGCCGGGCGATCCCGCGCCCAAGCCGCCCAGCCCCAGTCCCAATGCGGTACCGACCGGCGCATAGGTCGCCCATAGCGTCAGCGCGTGCGTTCGGCGTGGCCCAGTCACCGTCGCCATCAGAAACGCCGGAGCGGCCGTATAGATGTGAACTACGGCGATACCTTCGATCAGTCGAGAAATCTGCAGGATCGAGAAATGATCAGCAATCAAATCGAGCATGTTGGCGATTGCCGCCATCACCGCTGAACCGATCAGCACGGCTCGCGGCCCGAAACGGGCGACCGCCAGGCTGCTGGGAATCGCGAGTAGCACCGCTGGGATGGCGATCAGCGAAATCAACCAGCCGAACTGGCGATTGTCGATCACAAACCGCGCCATGATGTCGGAGCCAAGCGGGATGATCCGCGTCACCGCCGACGCCGCCACGACGCCGAACAAATAGATGACAAGGATGGATGGCCAGCTTCCAGCCTTCATGGAGACCGTCGCGCTGAGCGAAAGCTAGCCATCGGCCAGTCCGAACGCGTCATCGGGATTGGTAGGAGCGAAGCAAAGCGCTCCTTGCCGTCGCTGAAAGCGCCAGCCTGCCTCGGTCCGTACCACATCGTCAACCATGGTGCCGATCCCAACATCGGGGTCGCGACGTGGAAGACTGCCGCTTTTGGCAACGCTGCCGGTGTACAGAAGTACGTTCGCCGTGGCGCGGGCGCGATCCGGAGCGATCACATCCACAACGATGTTGGTGTAGAAATGTCGCAGCGCTCTGGGCGGCATGGAGGAATAAGCGGAGCGGATCGCATCGATCCCTTCCAGCCGCTCATTATTCCGCGGACCGATAAGCACGGCTTCATCAATAAACAGATCAAGTGCGCGATCGATCTGGCCTCCGTCCACAAGCGTTGCGTAGGACAGGATGAGGCGTTGGCAATCGCGCTCGATCAACAGTTGTTCGATCGCGTCTATCATGGCGCCGGCTGCTTCGAGTGGGCCGGGATGGCGAGGGACAGCCGCATCAATAGCCGACCGTGAAACGACGACGGCTATGGACAGGGTTTTCCAGTTCGTCGACCATGGCCACGGCATAGTCTTCGTAGGAGATCGCGCTCGATCCGTCCGGCCGAGTGATCAGCTCGTCCAGCCCGGTGCGGAAGACACCGGTCCTGCCGCCTGGCTCGGTGCCGTAGAGTTCGTCATTCGAAAACATCATGGGGGGCGACAGGAAGGTCCAGTCGAGATCGTCCGCCTGCTTCAATTCACTGAAAAAGGCGATGCCCGCGGTTGGCTCGGCCATGAATTCGGCGGGGATCTGGCCGCTATCGATCACCTTTGTGCGCGTGCCCGGCAAGTACAGGCTCGCCGCTCCGCCGACCATCAGATACCGCGGCACGCCCGCCCGCCGCACCGCGCCCAAGATCTTGCTGGCATCCATCTTCAGGAAGCGGATTGAGACGATCACCGCATCGTGCCCGCGGAGCAGGGGGACGAGTTCGTCCGGCTTGTCGATGTCACCTGCCTGCGCGGTCACGTTGGGGTGAGGAGGCACGTTGCCGGGATTGCGGACGATCGCGGTCACCGCATGTCCACGGTCCAGCATCTCTTGGAGCAGCCGCTTCCCTACCGGCCCAGTGGCTCCGAGCAGTGCTGCCTTCATATTGGATCTCCCATTGACCGCCTCAGCAAAAGCGTGACTCTGTGTTGCTTATGCAACATCTATCCGTTATCGTCAACTATCGAAGGCCGGGCATGTCCAGCGTGGCCATGACCTGTCAGGAGAGTACGCTATGCCGCGCGAGGACCACATGACCATCGACCCTGCGGACCGATTTGCCGTGCAGGATTGCCTGGGCCGGTACCTGTCGGCGCTCGATCGCGGGGATCTTGACGGAGTATTCGCCACGCTCGCGACGCCCGATTGCCGTTTCGTGGATACGCGCGGCAATATACATTCCGGGCCCGCGCAGATTCGCGCGATGCTGGAGGGGCTGGTCGGCGATCCGGATTTCCGCGGACGTCAGCACATCGTCACCCCGCTCTTCGCCGAACGGATCGGCGCCGACATCATTGTCGAATCCTACTGGATGGTCGTGAAGTGGAGCTTCGCGGAAAACAGGAAAGAGATTTTTTCTATCGGCCATTCGCGCGACACGCTGACACAGTGCGACGATGGCTGGCGCATCCGCGAACGGCGCCTTTCGTGGCGGACGGAGCAGCACGGGCCTTGGCACGGCGCGCACTAACCACGCACGCATCAAGGCCTCGACATCGCGATCCACTCGTCAGGCGGTCCGATCGAGCGACGCGAGGATCGCGTCGTGGCGCTGCATATAGTCCTTCATCAGCTCCGGGTGCGTGATTGCCCAGAATCGGCCCTCGCGATAGGCGCGGAGTGCTATTTGGGCCGCCACGTCCGCGTTCATCCGGGGATAGGCAAGTCGCGCCTTCACGTCATCCGATGCGGACGATACCTGGGGTTGCGTCGGCTTCCCAAGCCTCGCGGCGCGGCGGCGCTCGCTGTCACCGATGTCGCTCTCCACCGGGCCCGGGCAGAACGCGACGCAGCGCACATTGCTGTCGGCCGCGACCAGCTCGGCCTGCAAAGATTCGGTCGCGCCCAGCGCGGCGAACTTGGATGCCGCGTAAGCGCTCGCGCCGACCTGCCCTGAAAATCCCATCATCGAAATTGTGTTGATGAGGTGGCCGCCTTCCGCATTCGCCCGAAGGACCGGCAGGAATGCGTCGATCCCATAGATCGTGCCCCAGAAGTTGATGTCCATGATCCAGCGCCGATCTTCATCGCTGAGATCGAGGAAGGACGCATATTTTCCGACGCCGGCGTTGTTGCAGAGCAGGTGCACCGTCCCGAAGCGGCCGATGACTTGGTCCCGGAGCGCCTCGACCGATGCGCGGTTGCCCACATCCACCACGCAGGTGGGCAGACCGAGTGCGTGACCGGCTGCGTCGAGCCGCTCAGCGTCGATATCGGCGATGACTACGGTCATTCCGCTATCCCGCAACGCTTTGGCGAGCGCCAGGCCGATGCCCGAGGCGCCACCCGTGACGACCGCGATACCCTGCCGGCCTACAACATACTTCATGCGAGCACCCTTTTTTGATATGCCGCCGTCAACTCGACGGAGCGGAGTTCTATCATTGAACATATCAGCAAGAGTTGCGTTTGCAACCATCTAGCCTCGCAGCGCCTAATTGACACTAATGAGGACGGTTTGAAATATCCGTGGCAATGAAATGAAATGGAGAATCCTTTTTCGGGACAGCTAACAGTTTACCGGCAAATGGCTCCGCGTCTGCTATACCGCCGGCCATGAAAGTACGTCGTCTTCTATGAAATCTGGTCTTGGAATCTGCCTCTGCTGAGAGATCCCCAGATACCAAACCAACAGTTCACGCGCCGATGAAATTCCTATTCGTTGGTAAGCTCGCTTTCGATACGTCTTTACACTTTCCTCTCCGATTCCGAGTTCGAGGCCGGTACTATGTGATGAAAGTCCGAAAAGCGTGCGTGCGCACACCTCGACTTCGCGGTTCGTCAGTTTCACACGAGCCTTAGACATTGTAGCCGCGATTTCCGCTGTTGAAGCCAGTGCTTCCTCGAAAGCCTCGCGCCGCGTCGACAGTTCGGCATGCTTTGCAACCATTGTAACGACTAGGTCGGCGGTTTCGACAACAGCATCCACTCGATCGTCGGGCATCATACCGCGTGGGTCGGAGCGCACCATCGAACAACCGATCCGCCGGTGCCCGCGGCTACTCGAAAGCATCAGCCGATCCTTCCCGTCGAGCCTGCGAAAGACCAGGTCCCGAAGCCCGGAAGGCGGAAGGCAGTCAAGATCCATTCGGGTAAGCGCGGGCTGCCGATGGAAGGGCATGTCGCGGATTTTCTGCATAAGTGGGTCACCGTGCCAATGGCCGGACAAGTAAACATCGACGGCGCCGTCGCAATTGTCCGAGCCGGTTAGCGAAGCAGCACCAAGCTTGGTTGGGCGTTCGCCATCGAGGCGATAGAGCGCGCAATGGTCAACGCCGCCCAACGCCTGATCGAGGTATTTCAGCAAATTGGGTGCGAAACTCTCGGTACCTACACTGTCGATTACCGCAGGCAGCAGCCCCGAATGATAGGATGTCTGAGGCTTGGGGCGTGAGACGGTCATGTCAATCGTCTCGATACAACCAGATTGCATTTTCCCGCTCCCCTGAATGGCCACGCCTCTGGGCCTGATCCACCCGAGAAAGTACACCGTCAAGGCTCGACTGCAAACCATGCGTTGAGGCTGTCACCCGACGGGGGACAGACGGTGTCCGCGCGTCGCGCTATCGGCAGGTGAGCCTGACATTGGGGACAGTTATGATTCGTTCAAGCAACGCCGTAGGTGCACATGTGCGGAGCCTGTCAATTCTGGCGCTGGGAACGGCGATCACATTTTGTATTGGCAACCCGGCAGCCGCCGCCGATTCTGTTGCGGAGACAGGCAGAGCCTCGACGGTTGCCGCGCCTGCCACTGTGGCTGTTCCTGCCGCGGCAAAATCCGTCATCATGCACGACGTTATGGTGCCGATGCGCGATGGTACGAAACTGGCGGCCGACGTCTATTTGCCCAGCGGCGATGGCGTGAATCCTGCGCCCGGCCGCTATCCCGTCCTATTGGTGCGCACTCCTTACGGTAAGGCGAGCCGGTTGTTCGAGGCGCCGCCGGAGACGAGCGGCGCCGCGCTCGCTTCGATGCGCCCCGCCGTTGCGAACAGCCGCGGATATGTTGTCGTAATGCAGGATGTCCGGGGGACGTTCGGTTCGGAAGGCAAGTTCGAACCGATGCGCAACGAGAATGCCGATGGAGTTGATACTGTCGCCTGGCTGAATGCCCAACCATGGTCCGATGGCCGCGTCGGCACTTATGGGGGCTCCTATCTCGGCGGTGTTCAAATGTTGCTCGCGGCAGAACAGCCTCCCGGGCTTGTCACCGCGTTCTCGCAGGTCGCTGCCACCGATCAGTTTTCCAATGAGTGGGTCTACCGGGACGATGTCCTCGCAATGACCAGCGCGGTGTGGACGTCGGCCATGGTCAGCGCTGAAGTCGCGCGCGGCTCCAAGGACGATCAGGATTTGCTCAGGGCCGACTATGAGATGCTGGGCCCGGTGGAGGGCGCCGCGTCACCTCTGGAAGCCAACGTCAAGATGCTGGCGATGTTGCCGCTGGCCGACATGCCGGTCGTCCGGCGTGCCCCGTGGTGGAGCAAATGGCTGCAGAACCGGGACAATCGCAAATATTTCAAGATCAATGAAATGGCCGATCGCTTCGATAGGATTGACATACCGATCCTGCATCTCGGGGGGTGGTACGATCTTTTTCAGCGCAACAGCTATTCACATTTCAAGGCGATCGCAGCCGAAGGGGCGACGCCGCTGACGCGGCAGAACCAGCGTCTCATAATGGGCCCCTGGTCGCATGGCACCTGTATCGGCTGCCCGGCGAACAGCGCGATCAACGCCGAGGAGATGCAGCTCGCCTGGATGGATCAGTGGTTCAAGGGCAAGCGCAACGACTTTTTCGACCATCGCGTCGTGATTTATGTGATGGGCGAAAACCGCTGGCGCGCGGAGGCCGACTGGCCGCTGCCGGGCACCGAACGCACCCGCTATTACCTGCATAGCGACGGGGCCGCCAATTCGGCCGCTGGCGATGGAGGGCTGAGCACGACGCTGCCCGGATCGGAACCTGCGGACCGCTACACTTATGATCCGCGAAATCCCGCGCCGACGCTTGGCGGACCCGGCCTGACCGGCAGTCGCGCGATACAGAACCCCGCCGAACAACGCGCCGACGTGCTGGTCTATACGACACCTCCCTTGGATGAGGATGTCGAAGTCACGGGTGAAATCAGTGCCACGCTTTTCGCCGCCAGCTCGGTCGAAGACACCGACTGGTGGGTGAAATTGGTCGATGTAGATGAAAACGGCGAAGCCCGGATATTGGCTCAAGGCGTTGCGAGAGCGCGCTATCGCATCTCGAGGGACGACCCGCAGCCGCTGACGCCAGGCAAGGTCGAGAAATACAAGATCGACCTCTGGGCCACGAGCAACGTATTCAAGAAGGGGCATCGTATCCGCATCGACATTACGAGTAGCAACTTCCCCTATGCTGAGCGGAATCCGAATGCCTTCATCGACATTTCGACCGCGACCGACGCCGATCTCGTGGTTGCGTCCCAAACTATCTTCCATGATGCCGGCCGAGCATCGTTTGTGGAGCTGCCGATCATTCCGATGTCGCGTGAGCGCGAGTGGATCGGTGTCCCCAATCCAGGAGCTGTCGAACAGCTTGAGACACCTTGAGGAACGCGAAAGGAGTTCACAGAAAAGGGGACGCGTAATGGCTGAGATACAACGCTTTTCCACAAAGAGGGCGTGACGCGCTTTGCAGCAGGCGACCGCGTGATCGGGACCTTGGACCTCAAGCCTGTGGTCGATCGCATCTTTGGCCTGGAGGATATCCGCGAGGCCTTTACCTATCAAGCCGGAAAGACCTATTTCGGCAAGATCGCCCTTTCCTTCTGATCTGGAAAAATGGCCTTCGGGTGACATCGACTGGCGCCATCGGACGGTCATTGTCCACTGCGCGAATTGCCTCTACCGGTTCTGGAAGATTGCCCTGCCTGCATTGGTTCGATCGGCGCTATGCGGGAACGACAGTCTGCATCATGAGGGTTGGGAATGATGGTGTGGAAGGCTGATTGAACATGGCTGTCGCGATTGCTGCCACCTATGAGCTGGTGCCGGGCCGCTATCCCGACCTCGATCCATTCGATATGTTTCGTGCCGTGCTGAAAGGCGCGCTGGGCAGTTGGGGTATCGGCCCCCGCGACATTGACGGCCTGTTGACATCCCCTGCGGGACAGTCGGCCGGCGCGACCGACACCTATGTGTCGGCGGGCGGAATGCCCATGTCATCGGTGTAGACGAGCAGTTCGCGGGCATAGACACCAAGCGCATGCGCCATGCCCTGCGCGCCGAAATCGTCGCCCGGCACGATATTCACGCCAGCCGCATTGGCCCTGGCGAGCATCACCTTCATATTATCCCAGGCTTCGTCCATCTGACCGCCAGGCTTCGGTTCACCGACGCC
This sequence comes from Rhizorhapis suberifaciens, assembly GCF_014200045.1. GTDB lineage: Bacteria > Pseudomonadota > Alphaproteobacteria > Sphingomonadales > Sphingomonadaceae > Rhizorhapis > Rhizorhapis suberifaciens. The sequence continues at coordinate 36,851 of NZ_JACHOV010000006.1, read as the reverse complement.
GCCATAGCTGAGCAGTTTGGAAAACAACATGCTTGGCACCAGCGTAGCGCCATGCTTGACCATGGATTCGATACAGGCGTCGTCCATCTCGTCGGCATGATCGATGATGTCGACGCCGATTTCCAGACATTCCAGAATTGCCGATGCACTGGCGACATGCGCACGAACCCGCGCGCCCCGTTCATGCGCGGTACGCACCACGGCTTCGAGTTCCGGAATGGAAAGCCCGCGGTAGCCGGGCAGGAGAGCGAACCCATGGCCGCCGGTCGGAAGTACCTTGATAACCTCGGCACCACGCAGGATCTCCTGACGGACTGCCTTGGATATCTGCTCGGGACCATCGGCGAACACATTGCCGCCGATCCGGCGCACACCGTCATATTTCTTGTCGTCGTCGTTTTTCCACCAGTGACCGCGATCTTCATAATCGCCGGTAGTCACGACATGACGGCTGCAAGGGGTCAGATGAGGCCCCTCAAAGAGGCCACGCTGGATGGCAACCTTCATCTGCCAGTCCAGATCGTTGCTGCAGCTACCGGAGACGATCCGTGTTACGCCCGACATCAGCGCCGTCTGGAGCGAACTCGCGGCACAAAGCGCCAGAACGGCCGGCGGTTCTTCCGTGCCCAGGAAAACGCCGCCGCGGCCGGCGCTGAACAGTGGCGGCCCAATGTCCACAAACTCGCCATGCCAGTGACCGACCGTCATGCCCGGCATCACCGTGCGACCGTCAAGGTCAATAACTTCGGCATGGCTGGGTGCGTCGCCCGAACCGATGCCGGCGATGCGACCGTTTTCGACCAACAGGGTCTGCCCGGCCTGCGAGCTACCCTTGCCGTCAAAAATATGTGCGTTGATGAAGGCCGTCGTGACAGCCATTGCGCCTCTCCTCAGACTACGCGCTTCAGCGAGCCATGGAAGCTCACCCAGTCAGTCTGAACATATTGCACCACGCAGGTTTTGCATCAGCGTTCATGAAGATTGCATGCGCAAACAAATTTCAGTGCTGCTGTGTACCAAAACGCGCGCTTGGAACATTGGCCTGGCCGCGCGATCCGCCAAACTTGCTCGCAGCCGATCACTTTTGCAACTGACACCGCAATGCCATGACCGATGCAAACTGGTCCGGTGTGTCGGTCCTGGATGCTCCGCCCCGCAAGATCGCGAACGGATCGCGCCTTCGTCATTTGGCGTCCCATTTGTCATGCCATTCCGGATTTTGCCAAAGCGCCGGGTCTATGCGCCACGACCAGCCCGGATGGTCGCCTTCGACCTGCCGCAGCCCGTGTCGCGCAACCCAGTCCATATAATAGAGGTTGTCGCATGGCTGCGGTGGGGCAAGCCGGAACTGCGCCAGGCCGGGTGAATCCTGACCGGCCATTCGTGGCCGGTCGAAAATGATCCCGGTCCCGGCCTATACGATGGCGCGAATATGCGCGTCAGCGACCGCCTGTACCAAAGCGTGGTCCAGTTCGTCGACATGCACGGCATGGGGATGCGCGATGACGGCAACACAGTCATCCTCGCCGGTGAAGATCGTCGGGATCACGTGCAGGCTCGATCCGCCATCGCATGCTCTATCACTGAAGGCGCGAGCCGGTCCCTGCGCTGATCCGGCGTCTCGTAGAGCATCTCATTGAGCAGCGCGCGCTTGAGGAACAAATGACAGTCGTGCTCCCAGGTGAATCCGATCCCGCCGTGCAGCTGGACCGAATCCTCGGCCATCGCATGATAGGCGTCATTGGCGATCAGCCGTGCCTGACCGGCAAGAATCTCCGCCCCGGCATGGCCGGCCGCGAAGGCTCCGGTCGCATGGCGCACCAGCGCGGCTGCGATCTCGATCGCGACTTTATGGTCGGCCGCCCGGTGCTTGAGCGCCTGGAACGAGCCAATCTGGCGACCGAACTGCTGACGCGTGAGCATGTAGGCGACCGTTTCCTCCAGGGATCGCTTCGCGCCGCCAAGCGAATCCCATGCAATCGCCAGGTCGATATGAGCTCGCACGCGCCCAAGCACATCCGCCACGCTGCTTTCCAGCAAGCCCGAGGCGCTCACGCAATCGAGTGAGATGTCGATCACGCGCCGGCTGCGGTCCCACATTTCGGTCTGCTGCATCGTCACGCCAGCACTCGCAAAATCGACCAACCAGGCTGACGGGCTTTCGTCCTCGATCAGCACCAGCAGATGGGTCGTGCGTGAATCCGCCGGGACGGACCCAAGCTCGCCGGTCAATGTTCCGCCTTTGACGGTCAATACGCCCGGCGGCACAAGGCCAACCGCCACTTGCGCTACACCAATCGCGACCTGTCCGGCCAGCTTGTGCGCCTGATCCCCCGCATCCGCCAGCGTCAGCAATTCCAGGCTCGCCAGCGAAGGGAACAGCGCCACGGGTGCCGTCACCCGGCCCATTTCCTCATAGATGGGTGCCAGTGCCGCGAAGGATTGCCCCAACCCTTCCATGTCCGCAGGCACGGTGAGCAACGTCCAGCCCAGTTCGGTCATCGCGCTGAATAGCGGGTCCGCTTCATCCCTCGACGGCTCGGCATATGTCGCACGGATATCGACCCGATCGGCGAGCAGGCGCTTGGCCGCATCGCGCATTTCCTCCGGATCGATGACCGGATCGTCCACAAACACTTCGCTCATGCCACCTTCTCCCTGGGTAGCATCAGCACACGCTCGGCCAGAATGTTGCGCTGAATTTCGTTGCTGCCACCCGCAATATTATACTGGTAGCTATTCAGGAAATCGAACGTCCAGTTGCCCGTTTCATACCCCGCACCCAGCACATAGGGCGTGAAGCGCGTGCCATCGATGCCGCGAAGCCGCAGGCCAAGAGCGGTAAATTCCCGCGCTGTCCGCGCATAAGCCAACTTGATGATCGACGCGTCGCCAAACTGCTCGTTGCCGGCCATGCGGCGGGTCATGAACTCCGCGATCATCGCGCGCACGGCTTCGATCCGGGTCGCGAGATCGACAATCCGGCGGCGGGTCTCGCCATCGATCCCGCCTTCGCGGCCATCGGCGGCATCCACCACCAGCCACAGTGAACGATACATGCGCTCGGTCAGTTCTACCAGGGTCAGGCCCCGCTCGGATGACAGCGTGACCTGCGCCACCCCCCATCCCTCATTTTCCGCACCGACGCGGTTCTCTATCGGAATTTCCACGTCATCGAGGAATATTTCGGCAAATTCCTCGTCACCAGTCGCCTGACGGATCGGGCGGACGGTGACGCCCTTGGCCTTCATGTCCATCAGCAGGAAGGTGATGCCGGCCTGCTTCCTGGCCGTCGGATCGGTGCGGACCAGCAGCATGCAGTAATCAGCGAACTGCCCCAGGGTCGACCAGATTTTCTGGCCGTTCACCACATAATGATCGCCCTTGAGTTGAGCGCGGGTCTTGAGGCTTGCAAGGTCGGAACCGGCGCCAGGTTCAGAAAACCCCTGTGCCCAGATATCTCCATTCTGGATGCCGGGAAGATATTTGTCCTGCTGCGCCTTGGTGCCGCATTCGACCAGAGTCATCGCGGCATGATAGAGCGAGACGAAGAACAGGCTCATGCGCGGCGCGCCCGCGCGGGCGATCTCCTCGAACAGCGCAACCTGCTCGGCGAGCGAGCGCCCGCCACCCGGCCAGCCTGCGGGCCAATGCGGCGTCGCATAGCCAGCGGATGCCAGACGCTTCAGCCATTCACGCTGCGACGCGAGAAAACCCTCGATATTGTCCCCGGCCTGCCGGGTTCGCCAGTCCGCAGGCACGTTGGTCGCCAGCCAGTCGCGCACTTCGCTGCGGAACGATTCCAGTTCCTGATCCCTACTCATCCGAGCAACCCTTCGCCTCAGGCGGCCGTGAATGACGGCGCGCGTTTTTCCAGGAAGGCGTTGACCGCTTCCTCGTGGTCCGCCGTCGCATGACAGATGGCCTGCACCACCGCCGCCAGAACGTCCTTGTCCGATATCGGATTGCGCAGTTCGGGCTTGTTCAGCGTCAGGGTCAATATGCCATCGACCTCGCTTCGCCGCAGGGCGCCGGTCATCGCGGCGGCATCCTGATGGCACCGTCCAGACGGATCGTTTCGCCGTTCAGCATGGGATTTTCGATGATGGAAGCCGCCAGCATGGCGAACTCGGACGGCTGGCCAAGGCGTGAGGGATGCGGCACGGCCTTGGCGAGGCTTTCGCGCACATCCTCGCTCAAGCGCGCGAGGATGGGGGTATCGAACGTGCCGGGGGCGATGGTGCAGACGCGGATCGCGCGGCCGGCCAGATCGCGCGCGGCGACGATGGTCATGCCGACGATTCCAGCCTTTGCCGAGGCATAGGGAATCTGGCCGATCTGCCCCTCAAAGGCCGCGACCGATGCGGTCATGATGACGACACCGCGTTCGCCATCGACCAGATCCGCCTTGGCCATACGCGCCGCGCCCAGACGCAGCACGTTGAAACTGCCGATCAGATTGATGCGGACGACCATTTCATAGGTTTCGAGCGAGCCGGGATTGCCATGCTTGTCGACGACCCGGATCGGGCCGCCGCGCCCCGCACAATGGATCACGGCACGCAATGGTCCCAAAGCGTCGGCCGTATCGAAAACCGCATTCATCTGCTCTTCGCTGGTGACGTCGGCCGGCACGAACGTCGCGCCGATTTCGCGTGCCACGGCCTCTCCGTCCGAGGAAGAAAGGTCGGCGATGACGACTTTGGCGCCACCGGCCAACAGCTTCTCGGCTGACGCCCGGCCCAGGCCCGACGCACCACCGGTGACGACGGCCACCAAGTTGCCATCAATTTTCACAACTCTATCCCCTTGTTAATCAAAGACGTTCAATGATCGTGGCATTGGCCATGCCGCCCGCTTCGCACATTGTCTGGAGCCCGTAGCGCCCGCCCGTGCGCTCCAGTGCATTCAGCATGGTCGCCATCAGCTTCGTGCCCGATCCGCCCAGAGGATGCCCGGTCGCGATCGCGCCGCCTGCCGGATTGAGCTTGGCCGGGTCGACCTTGTGCTCGCGCAACCAGGCGAGCGGCACCGGCGCGAATGCCTCGTTGACCTCGAAATGGTCGATCTGGTCGGCGGTCAGGCCGGCCTTCTTGAGGACGCGGTGGGTCGCCGGAAGCGGCGCGGTCAGCATCAGCAGCGGATCATCAGCGACCACGTCGAACGCGACGAAGCGCGCGCGTGGCCTGAGGCCCAGCCGGTTGGCGGTGGCTTCGCTCATCATCAGCGCCAACGACGCGCCGTCGGATATCTGCGAACTGTTGCCTGCCGTGATGCTCCAGTTGATCTGGGGGAAGCGCGCGCTCATCGAGTCACTATTGAAGGACGTCTTTAGCGCCGCGAGCGATTCCGCCGTCGTACTGGCCCGGATCGTTTCGTCCCTCTCGAACAGGCCGTTCGCGGTCTTGATTGGCACGACCTCATTGTCATAATGACCAGCGGCCCAAGCGGCTGCGGCGCGCTGATGCGACTGGGCGGAGAAGGCGTCCATCTCCTGTCGGCTGATCCCCCATTTCGCGGCGATCAGTTCGGCCGAAATGCCCTGATTGACCAGCCCTTCGGGGAAACGCGCGTTGAAGATGGAGCCGTTCGGCTCGGCGCCTTGGCGAGCGGTGAACATCGGCACGCGGCTCATCGATTCCACGCCACCGGCGATCACGATGTCATAAGCGCCAGCCGCAATGCCATGGGCGGCAAAATGCACGGCCTGCTGGCTGGACCCGCAGCGGCGATCGACCACGGTGGAGGGAACATGGACGGGATAGCCCGCCGCGAGCCACGCCGTGCGCCCCGGCGTTACGGCTTGCTCGGCCACCTGACTGACACAGCCGACGATCAGGTCGTCCACCGTGCCCGGGTCAAGCTTGTTGCGGTCCACCAACCGGGTAAGGACCTGGCTCAACAGGTCGACGGGATGCGTACCCGACAGCGCGCCGACTTCGGCCTTGCCCCGTCCGATAGGGGAGCGGACGATGTCCACGATTACTGGGATATTCTGCACTATGGGACACCTTTCGGGCTTCTGACCGGCATCAGCGGTTACGATGGCGAGTGCCATAACCCGGCGCAGTCGCAACCGCGCGGGTTTTTGGCGACCAGATAAATATCGCTGCAAGCAGGGTCAAATGACCCCAATGCACTCAAAGCAGGCTGGGCAGGTGAAGCCCAGCATCATAGGCGTGGATCGGTTCCCCGACCCGCGTCTTGCGCGCCCATTGCGCATCGCCCAGCATGGCGCGCCCGACCGCTACCAAATCGAATTCGCCAGCATCAAAGCGGTTCAGCAACGGTTCGACATTCTCCACAGCCTTGGTCGCGCTGCCACTGTCGTAGACCCCTTGATTGATACCGACGCCACCGACCGCCATGGAGTGGCGCCCCGTCACCTTTTCGAACAGGCAATCGCGCGATCGTGACCGGACACCATCTGGTCCTGAATTTGCTTTCGCGGCGAATGCCGACCTACTCCAGGCCAACTGCCATGAAGCGATCCCGCAATTCTCTTTTGAGCACCTTGTTGCCAGCGCCCGCCCATCAAAAGAGGCCAGTTTATTCGCCGCGCCAGACGGGTGCGCGCTTCTCCGCGAAAGCGCGCGCCCCCTCCTTGGCGTCTTGGGATGCAAAGACCGCCGCTGTGATCGCGTTCTGGCGGTCGAACAGTTCATCGACAGGCCATTCGAGGCTCTCGCTCATCACCTGTCGGCTGATCGCCACCGCCAGCGGGCCGTTCGCCGCGATCTGGCGTGCCAGTTCCAGCGCGCCGTCCAGCGCACCGCCATTCCCTGTCACCTTGTTGATCAGCCCATGCGTGGCGAGCAGCGAGGCGGGATGCAGATCGCCGACCAGCACCAGTTCGGTCGCGATCTTGATCGGCAACTGGCGCGGCAGGCGCACCAGGCCGCCGGCATTGGCCACCAGCCCCCGCTTCGCCTCCGTCAGGCCGAAGCGCGCATCTTCGGCGGCCACGACCATGTCGCATGCCAGCGCGATCTCGAAGCCGCCGGCCAGCGCATAGCCCTCGACCGCCGCGATCAGGGGCTTGGAACAATAGCCCTGGGTAACACCGGCGAAGCCCGTTCCCGGCAGACGCACAACTTCTCCACGCAGAAAGGCCTTGAGGTCCATGCCCGCGCAGAAATTGCCGCCGGCACCGGTTATGACGCCGACGCGGATGTCCTTTTCGCCATCGATCCGCTTGACCGCAGCTTCCACCGCCAGGGCCGTTTCCCGATCGACCGCATTGCGCGCCTCGGGGCGGTTGATCGTAATGACGGCGATGCCGCCAGTGATGTCGAAGTCCACGGCCATGTGAGTTCATCCCCAGGTAGATCGAACGCGGTTAAAGCGATCGCGCAATCAGCAGTTTCATGATTTCGTTGGCGCCGCCGTAAATGCGAAAGGCGCGGGCATCCTTGTACATTTCGGCAATCGGATATTCGAGAATATAGCCATAGCCGCCGAACAGTTGGAGGCATTCATCGATGATCTTGCCCTGTGCTTCGGTGATCCAATATTTGGCCATCGATGCTGTTGCAGCATCGAGCTGTCCCTCCAGCAGCTTTTCGGTGCAATAGTAGAGAAACGTCTTGGCGATCGTAGCCTGCGTCTTGCACTCGGCGAGCTTGAACTGCGTATTCTGGAGGTCGAACAATGTTTTACCAAAGGCCTGACGCTGCTTGACATAATCCACCGTGAGCGCCAGCGCGGCTTCGATCATACCCATGGCCTGCCAGGCGATCACCAGCCGCTCCTGGGGCAGCTTGGTCATTAGCATCTTGAAGCCCTGACCCTCGACGCCGCCCAGTAGATTTTCGGCCGGCACGCGCATGTCCGAAAAGAAGAGTTCGGCGGTATCGCGACCCTCCTGCCCCAATTTGTCGAGCAGGCGACCGCGCTCGAAACCTTCCACCTTGTCGGTCTCGACAACGAACAGTGAAATACCCTTGGCTCCGACGCTGACGTCCGTCTTCGCCGCTATGATGATGATATTGGCGTGATAGCCGTTGGAAATGAATGTCTTCTGGCCGCTGATGACGTAGCTGTCACCGTCGTGGATGGCCGTCGTGCGCATCGCCTGCAGGTCCGATCCGGCGCCCGGCTCGCTCATGGCCACCGCCAGGATATTCTCGCCCGTGACGGCGCCTGGCAGCCAGCGTTGCTTCTGGTCCTCGCTGGCATAGTCAATTAGATAGGGCGCAACGACGGCATTGTGCAGCGGCAGGGCAAAATTGAGCGCATGCTTGATGCCCAATCGCTCGATCAGCAGGGCGTCATAGCGAAAATCCGCGCCCGCACCGCCATAGGCTTGCGGGATCCCAACGCCGAGCAGGCCGACATTCGCCGCGGCGGTCCAGGTCTCACGATCGACAAAGCCCTGGTCCCGCCATTTGGCCGAAGCTGCGGCGCCCGCATGCTCGTCGAGGAAGCGATCGGCGGCATCCCGCAGCATGCGCAACTCGTCGCTGTCCATGAATGCAGGTCTCGGCAAATCAAAAGCAGCCACTCAATCCCCCTTTGTGTGCCCGGCATGACGGGCAACTTGAAGCGTAGCAGCGGGCATAAGCGCGACTGATCGCTTGGAGAAGCGGGGGGAGACCAGACGCAAAACCCAATTCGGCTACAGACAAAGGCGGCATTGCGCAGCCACGCATGCTGCCCGACCGTCCCATTCCAATGTCGGCAAAATCCATCGGCCGAAGTGTAGAAGCGTTCGGCAAAAACAGAATGTTGCGATCAGGTAGCGGGGCGGGATCTGCCGCAGCGCGCATCCACGCATCACATTCACAGCAGAGAGCGAGACATGATCAGGCTTGAATCCCGCTTGAACCAGCCGGTCGCTCCCCGGACGTGAGCCCCTCCGCCGCCTGATCCCAGGCCATAGACTATGGTTTCAATCTCAGAGTCGACACCGATCAGGTTTGGACAGCCTTCGATCCTCCCTGCATCCTGCCGGCGCGCACCCTCTCGGCGCCGACCGGCACTTCAGGCGGCTATGCGTTCTAGCATATGCAGGTCGACGCCGATTTGACCGAAATCTGCTAATTTCGGTTGAACCCCTGCCATACGGAACTCGCGGGGCGGGCAGCCATAGGCGGCCTTGAACATGCGGCTGAAATGCGCGGCGCTCTTGAAACCCGACATGAACGCGATCTCATGGATCGGATAATCCCGGGTTGCCGGTGCCACCAACAGATCCCGTGCCTTGGGCAGGCGGTTCTTCCAGAGCAATTCGGAAAAGGATGTGTTGTTCGCCTTGAGGACATAGCAAAGATAGCGTGGGGATATGCCGCAACTGGCCGCCACGCGATCGTAACAGAGATCGGGGTCGGAAAGATTCATCAAGATATAGTTCTCAATGTCGGCCAGGCGCTTGTCCACCAGGCGCTGACGGCGAGGCAGGCTCGCGCTCCTGTAGCCCATGCAGTCGGCGATTGCCTCCAGCAGGCTTTCGCTGAGCGGCAACGCCGTACGACGGCTCAGATTTTCGCCATCCCGAATGAGCAGGTCGAGCAAGTGCAGAACGACCTGCCCTTCTGGCGTATTGAGCGAAAAGGGGGCAGCAAGCTTGTCGGCCTCCTGCAGATGCGTCAGAAACAGGGAAGCAGGTATGATCAACTGGCATGATTCATGGACACCCTGCGAATCCGGCGTGACCCTGTTGTAGAACGGCGGGCCCGAATCCACGATCGCGGCATAGCCTTCATCGACGTCGCACGTTCCTTGCGACCGGACGATCTGCAAGGACCCGCGGCGGACGAACCAGATCACGCGAAATCCCACATTGTTTTTGCGAATGTCCTGCTGGGTCCGGCGATAGGATATCCCCGATGTCGATGACAGCTTCGTCAGGGAGACGGGATAGCTTAGCGCCTTGTCGAACGAGAAGTCCGGGGTGCCCGGTGCATCGAACTCGACCGTACCATCGTAAAACTCTCGCGCAGCAATAGCCGCCCAATAGTCCGACACTTCAGGAGCAGTCCGCCCCTTAGTGCAAAAAAGCCGTTGCATCCTATCCTCCATCCCATCCCGCGTCTAAATTCCGGCGGTACGAAGCATTTTACGCCATTTCGCCTGCATCGAGTGGCTCACCGGCTGATCGTTGCCGATTATAGGAATGGTTATTCACCCCGAGGAATGGATTGTCAAATGCTCTCTCACAGGAGCAGCGTGGCTGGTCCAGCCGCACATGTGCGACGAGCCGAGACGCGATTGATCTGCGTTCTGGAAATGCGATCCGCTGACGAGGATGTCGCTAAGCACCGACACCCTCCACGCTCCCCATGCGATAAACGCGCGCCGCCGTTCCTGCAAACAGGGCGGTCCTGTCTTCCGACGACAGATCGGCTGTGATCCGCTTGAACGCGTTCCAGATCAGCGTGTAAGAAATGGACCGCATGTCCACTGGGAAATTGCTCTCAAACATACAGCGCGAAGGGCCAAACAGATCGATCGCAGTGAGGATATGGTCCCGCTGGAGCCGCGCCGTCTCTGCCGAACTGTGCGGGCGAAGCGCATCGGTGGCGTCCATCCCGGTCTGGCTCATGTTGATGCCGCCCAGCTTTAGCGAGACATTGGTGTTGCGGGCTAGCAGGGCCATGTCCCGCTTCCATTGCGCGAAAGCTTCGTCGCGCCGCCCGACGAAGCGGCCGATCGCCAGCGGTCCGCCAAGATGATTGACGACAATGTTCGCGTCCGGAAATGTGTTGGACAGATCGACCAGTTCAGGCAATTGCGGCTGGAATGCCCAGGCGTCGAATGTCAGGCCGCGCTTGGCCAGTTCGGCGAAGCCCGCGCGGAACGCCGGGCTGGCCATGATCCCCGGTTCGGTGGCGCCGTAGACCGGTGGCAGATCGACATCGAATGCGGTCATGTGACGGATGCCGCGGAAGCGGGACGATGCTGCAATATGGGCGTCCAGCACCTCGCCGGCCTCTGCGCCCAGGGTCAGATCGGCATGGGCCACGATGGCGGCGCACATACCTGTCGGCAGTTCATGGCCGGCTTGCGCCTGGCGGGCGACGGAATCGGCAAATTCCGTTTCGCCTACGACCTTGAGGACATCGGGTCCTGATGTCCGGTAATTGGCGTGCGAATCCGTGTAGATCGTCGCGACGACATTATGGCCGCAAGTCTCGATATCCTTCGCCATGTCCTGCGGCGTATAGGGCTCCCACGGCTCGGCCGGGGATGACATCCAAAGATGATGATGGGAATCGATGATCGGCAGATCGGGGTCGAGAGCATTCTCGATCATCTGGTCGCGCCATTGTTTGCGGGTTTGCATTGCCTCGCTTCTCCTATGTTCTGATCTTACGGACATCGATCTTTCCGCGAGCGGCGTTAGCCTGGGAATATCTGCCCTTCAAAGTCAGTTCGTAAAAATGGTGCCATGGGTCATGGGACATAGGATCAGGAGATAAATCGCGGCGACGGCCACCTAAGGGCGCACCAATCCTTATCATCGACAAGCGGCTTCATTATCAGAGGCGGGCTGCCCACATAAAAATAGCAAAATTGGCCTGGACCGGCAGCAGCCGATGCATTTGGATACACAAGCCTTTGCAGGCAGGGGCAATAGCGCGACTAGGTGTGGATCAACGAACAGGCTAATGTCGCGGTTCACATACCTGTCGAGGATATACGTCATCGCCACGCAAGAATATGCCTGCCTTCAACTCAGTTTGGTGGATGGCATCGCCGAAATCCGTTTGGCCCGGCCAGATCTTCTCAATCGCTTTGATGCGCCGGCACATATCGAGTTCGTTGCCGCATTGCGCCAGCTTGCCGCGGTGGGAGCGGCGTTGCGCGTAGTCGTGATTTCGGCCGAAGGCAGAGCCTTTTCCGCCGGTGGCGACTTCGACGAGATGCTGGATGCGAACGCATCCGCCGACATCCGTGCGCAGATGGCACGGGACGCGCGTAACGTCCTTTACGGGCTGATCGATTTCCCCGTTCCAATCATTTCCGCCGTGCAGGGTGCCGCCATCGGCCTGGGCGCGACGATCGCGATTCTGGCCGATATGGTGGTCGCGTGGAAGGGCGCCAAGATTGCCGACACCCATGTCAATGTCGGCCTGGTGGCAGGCGACGGCGGCGTACTCGCATGGTCCCAGGCCATCGGTATCAGCCGAGCCAAACGTTATCTGCTGACCGGCGACATCATGACGGGCGAGCAGGCCCATGCCATGGGTATCGTCAGTGATCTGGCGGACACCCCCGAAGAGGTGTTGCCTATGGCGCGCGCGCTAGCCGAGAAGATACGCGACCTGCCCGCAGAAGGCGTCAACGGCACACGCCGTACCTTCGCTGCGCTCACCCGCGCGCGGGCGAACGAGGCGTTCGAACTGGGAATTTCGCTGGAGATGGAATCCATGGCGAGTGCCAATCTGCGGCGGACCGTCGAGACATTACTGAAGCGCTGAATGCGAAGTCACGGCTAGAGGTGGGCAAGCGAGACTGCGCCCTTCCCACGGCGCTAGCCGGATCGCTGCGTTCTTTGCGCGTGCAGTTCGCGAAGGCCATGCAGGTTGCATTAACCCAACAATGAAGCAGAGAAACAATGCAGCTAAAGGACAAGGTCGCCACCGTGCTCGGTGCATCGGCGCAGGCCGGGACGGGCTGGGCCATCGCCGAACGCTCCGCTAAAGAGGGTGCCAAGGTCATCGTCGCCGCGCGGGGCGAGGCGTCACTTCAGGCCCTGGTCGAGTCCATCGGGTGGTTGCCCAGACCTGCGACCTGGCAAGCGAGATCGATATCGCGGCGCTCACGCAAACCGCGATCGAACGGTTCGGTCGCCTTGACGTCGCGGTCAACGCCGGGGCCATGCCCCTGGGCGGAACAGTCGCCAATACCCCGCCTGAGGACGCGATGCGGTCCATGGAGGTCAACTATCTTGGCAGCGTTCATTTCGTCCAGCACATGGCCGCGGCGATGGAGACGGGAGGATCGATTATCCTCCTTTCCTCGCTCGCCAGCACGCATGTGATGGAGCATGTCTACAGCTATGCCTGCGCCAAGGCGGCGGTAGATTGTCTGGTCCGCTATGCCGCGCTCGAATATACCTATGGAAATGAGGAAGATCATGGACGACGCAGTGATTCTGGTTGAAAAGATCGACCGCCAGATTCTGGTGGTCAGGCTCCACCAGCCCCAGCGCCTGAACGCCCTGACGCGCGACATGGTGGATATGTTCAATGCGCAACTGGACATGATCGCGGCGGATAGCGACGTTCGCGCGGTGATCCTGACGGGCAGTGGCCGGGGATTTTGCGCCGGGCAGGATGTGGCGGCGGCAGACGCGCGCAACCGGGAGGCACCGAGCCGGGTGGTCGAGCGGATGTATTGGCAGGAGCGGTTCGCCGGCATGGTCGAACGGTTGCACCTGATGCCGCAGATCGTCATCGCGGCGGTCAACGGACCGTGCGTGGGCGCGGGCATGGCGATCGCCCTGGCGTCCGACGTGCGGATCGTGTCCCGGTCCGCGAAGTTCATGAATGCCTCGGTCCGACTGGGGCTGACCGCCGGCGAGACCGGGATGAGCTATATGCTGCCCCGGCTGATCGGGGCGGCGCGCGCGTTCGACATATTGTTGACCGGGCGCGCGGTGGAAGCGGAAGAAGCCGAGCGGATCGGACTGGCGATACGCATGGTTGACGACGCGGCGCTCTTGCCCGAAGCGACGGCTTATGCACGACAGATCCTGGCCAACAGCCCTTTCGGGATCAAGCATACCAAGAAGATATTCTGGCAAAATCTGGACGCCCCCAGCTTTCGCGCGGCATTGGAACTGGAGAACCGATCGCAGATCCTTGCGTCGATGACAGACGACTATAAGGAAGCAACCGCCGCCTTCACGGAGAAGCGACCCGCCGCCTTTACCGGGTGCTGATACGCGCTTTCGAAATCACGCGAAAAAAAGGGCCCGGTCATTGCGACCGGACCTATTGTCAGGTCCGTCGGGCCGGCAGATCAGCCGACCAGGGTTGGCACCGGGTCGGCGGCCGCGATCTCCGGCGGAGCGCAAAATGCCGCGCGAAGTTCGCCGATCCGCTTTTCATATTCCGCGATCGACTCTTCCTTCACATGGCCATAGCCACGGATGTCATAGGCCGCGCTCGCCAGTTCGAGCGCTACCGGCAACGTCCGCTGATCGACCCGGTCGATGACATCGGCCATCAACGCGCGATAATCCTCGATCAGCTTGCGCTCGAAACGGCGTTCGGCGGTGTAGCCGAACGGATCGAACGCCGTGCCGCGCAGACCCTTCAGCCGCGCGAGCGCGCGGAACACCGGGAGCATCCAGCCGCCGAATTCGCGCTTGCGCGGCTTTCCGTCCTGATCCTTACCGGGCAGCATCGGCGGGGCGAGGTGGAAAGTCACCTTGAAATCGCCGTTGAACTGACGGTTCAGACGGTCCCAGAACTTGGGATCGCTGTGCAGGCGGGCGACTTCATATTCGTCCTTATAGGCCATGATGCGACCGAGCGTCAGGGCGATGTCACGCACCAGCAGGTCGCCGCCTTCCAGCCCCCTCGCCGCGATCCGCCGCTCCATGTCCCGCACGAAGCTGGCGTAGCCGTCGGCATATGCCTGGTTCTGATAGTCGGCGAGCAGGTGGCCACGGCTTTCTAGGACCGCATCGACAGTGTCGAGCCTCGGTAGTTCCGTTGCAGCGCCGATTTCGCGGGCGAGCCCCCCTGGATCGTACGCGGCGAGGCGACCGAGCGCGAAGGTGCGCAGATTGCCCTTCACGAATGTTCCGTTCAGCTTGATCGCTTCCTCGATGGAAGCGACACTGACCGGGAGCAGGCCCTTTTGCGCGGCATAGCCCACCATCATGATGTTGGTCGCGATGCTGTCGCCGATCAGGTCAGTCGCCAGGCGGGAGGCGTGGAAGGGCAGATAGGCCCCGCCCCGCAGCGCCTTGAGGATCGTGGCCTCCATCGCCTCTTCGCCCAGGTCGAGATTTCGGTTGGTCTGGAACTCGCCGGTAGGCGTGACGTCCTGGTTGACGACAGCGGCGGTATGGCCAGGCCGGATGCTCTTGAGCACGTCGGCGCCCGATCCGACGATCATGTCGCAAGCGAGAATCACGTCGGTCGCACCGATGCCCAGGCGCGCGGCGTAGATAGTCTCAGGCGAATGGCCGATGCGGATGTGGCTTGTCACCGCCCCGCCCTTCTGCGCCATGCCAGTGAGGTCGAGGACGCTACAGCCCTTGCCCTCCAGATGGGCCGCCATGCCCAGAATCGCGCCGACAGTCAGCACCCCGGTGCCGCCGATCCCGCCGACAAGGATGTTATAGCATTCTTCACCCAGCACATGGATTTCCGGCGTGGGAAGCGCCGCGATCATGGCGTCGATGCGCGCTGCATCGCCTGACACATGGGTCGCGATCTTGGCGCCCTGTACCGTCACGAAGGACGGGCAGAAGCCCTTCACGCAACTGAAATCCTTGTTGCAGGTCGACTGGTCGATCGCGCGCTTGCGACCAAATTCGGTTTCCAGCGGCGTGATGCTGACGCAGTTCGACTTGACCGAGCAATCGCCGCAGCCTTCGCAGACATCCTGGTTGATGAACACGCGCTTGTCGGGATCGGGATAGGACCCGCGCTTGCGGCGGCGGCGCTTCTCCGTGGCGCAGGTCTGCTCATACACGATAGCAGAGACGCCCTTCTGTGTCCGCAGGCGGCGCTGGAGCATATCCATCATGTCGCGATCGAAGACTTCGACGCCTTCGGGCAGTTTGGACCGCGCATATTTTTCCGGATCGTCCGACACCAGCAGCACCGGCGAGACCTGCTCCGACACCAGCTGGTTCAGCATGTCGATGGGCGAGATATGCATCTCGACCGGCTGGCCACCCGTCATCGCCACCGCATCGTTGAACAGGATCTTGAAGGTCATGTTCGCCTTGGCGGCGACAGCGGCGCGGATCGCCAGGATACCGGAATGGGAATAGGTGCCGTCGCCCATATTCTGGAAAACGTGTGGCATTTCCACGAATTTCCCGACCGATACCCACGGCATGCCATCGGAACCCATGCCAACAGGCAGCATCGTGCGACGTTCGGGCATCACATAGGCAGCCAGACCCTGACAGCCTACCGCCGCGATAGCGATGCTGCCATCGGGAATCTTGGTCGACGTGTTGTGCGGGCAGCCCGAGCAATAAAAGGCGGGACGATATTTGCCGCCGCCGCCGATCAATATGGCCTGCCCTTCCAGGTCGTGGAAATAGGCGAAACGCTTCTCGACATCCTCATCCTCGATGCCGATCTGGACCAGCGCATCGCGCAGCGCCCTGCGCACCAGCTGCGGATTGAGTTCGCCGATTGCGGGCAGCATCGGCTTTCCGGCCAGGTCCTGCTTGCCCAGGATCGCGGGGCGGCGATCAGCATCGAGCGCATAGAAATAGCGGGCTAGCTGGTCTTCCATCACTGGCCGCTTTTCCTCGACGACCAGCAGCGCGCGATGACCCGACGCGAACGCCAGCGCGCCTTCGCGCTCCATCGGCCAGATGAGGCCCGGCTTGTAGAGACGAATGCCGAGCGCGCGGCACTTTTCTTCGCTGAGGCCCAGGTCAACCATTGCCTGGCGCAGGTCGAGATAGGCCTTGCCAGCGGCGACCAGGCCCAGGACGCGACGTTCGCCGTCGATCGGGGTCCGGTCGATGCGGTTGACCCGCGCGAACGCCTCTGCCGCAGGCAGGCGATAATTGACCAGCATCTCTTCCATGCGCAGGGGCGTCATGCCCTTGATGAGATTGAGGCCGTCGGGCGGCATCGTCATGTCATCCGGCTTGGAGTAAACGCGGTGAATGTCCGGCAATTCGACCGATGCGGTCAGGTCTAGCGTGTCTGTAATGCATTTCAGGCCGACATAGGCACCGCTGCAGCGCGACATTTCCCAGCCGAACATGCCATATTCCAGCATCTCGCCCGTGGTTGCCGGATAGAGGGTGGGGATCAAGCTGGCGATCAGCGCATGTTCCGACTGATGCGCAGTGGCAGAGGACTTGCCGCCATGATCGTCGCCGGCAACCACGAGGAACCCGCCGGTGGCCGAGGACCCTTCCATATTGCCGAGCTTGAGCGCCTCGTTCGCGCGATCCAACCCCAGCCCCTTGCCGTACCAGAGGCCGAAAATACCCTCATAATCGGATTTTCCAAACCAGGCGAGTTGCTGGGTTCCGCGAATGGCGGTGGCGGCCAGTTCCTCGTTGAGGCCAGGCTCGAACATGATGGCGTGCGCGTCGAGATGTTTCTGGGCGGCCCACAGGGCGGCGTCGTACACGCCGAGCGGCGAGCCTCGATATCCCGATATGTAGCCAGCGGTCTTCATGCCCCTTGCGGCGTCGCGCCGGGACTGGTCGAGCGGCAGGCGCACCAGGGCCTGATTGGACGACAGAAGGACCCTGCCGGTTTCCTGCAGATATTTGTCATCCAGCGTCGTTGCGGTCTTTGTCATCGGGCGCTTGCCTTCTTTAGGAAAGTCTCGGTTGTCGGCGCGATCAGGCGCGGAGATTGGCGTCACAGATAGCAGAGGGATGGGGCAACTTCTTGTCCGTCGATGATCTGACTTTTGTTCATGCTCCTGGAACAGTGTTTCGTAGCGCGACAAGCGGACCGCGCTGCGGCTAGGTCGCAGCCGATTTCACCCCGCATGACCGAAAGGCAAGGTTTGGCATGGACGCCTACCAACATATTAGTTTGACCGTCGGGGAAGGCATTGCACGGCTGCGCTTAAGCCGCCCGGCCACGCTGAACGCGCTCAGTCGACCGCTTTTAAGGGAAGTCACCTCCGCGCTCGACCGGGTGAGGGACGACAGTGGCGGGCGGGTGCTGGTGCTGAGCGGGGAAGGCAAGGCTTTTTCGAGCGGTGCCGATCTGTCGGGTGGCGCTTCACCCGTCGGCAGTACCGGTTTCGATGCGGGCGAGGTGCTCGAACAATATTACAACCCGCTCATGGAGCGCCTGTTCGCGCTGCCACTGCCCGTAATCTCGTCGATCCAGGGCCCCGCCGTGGGCGCGGGATGCCTGCTGGCACTGGCGGCCGATATCGTCGTCGCTTCGCGCTCTGCCTATTTCATGCAGGCGTTCATCAATGTCGCCCTGGTTCCGGATGCCGGCAGCATGTGGCTGTTACCACGCCTGATCGGTCGTTCGCGCGCCCTGCACATGATGATGACCGGTGAGCGCGTTCCGGCGGTCAGGGCGCTGGAATGGGGCATGATTTCCGAGATGACGGAGGATGACGAACTGGATGCGCGCGTCGATGCGATCGCGACCAAGCTCGCGGCCGGGCCAACGCGCGCCTATGCACTGATCCGCCATGGCGTCCAGCAGGCATTGGCACAGCCGCTGACCCAGGCGCTCCAGATGGAACGCAACGCTCAGCGTATGGCTGGGAACAGCGTGGATTTTGCCGAGGGCGTCGCCGCCTTTCGGGAAAAGCGGCAGCCGCGCTTCACCGGCGCATGACAGCAGATCATATAGAACGGAGTGCAAGATGACAAACGCAACAGGGCCGCTCGCAGGCGTCAAGGTCGTGGAATTCGGCGGGCTGGGACCGGGGCCCTTCGCTGGTACGATGCTGTCGGACATGGGCGCGGACATATTGCGCATTGATCGAAAGGGGGCGGGCGATCCGCCCGCGACGCGTATCGATGCGCGTGGCCGCCTGACCATTGCGCTCGACCTCAAAAGCCCTGCCGATATCGCAAAATGCCTGGAAATCTGCGAATCTGCCGAAATCGTCTTCGAAGGTTTTCGTCCCGGCGTCATGGAACGCCTTGGTCTGGGCCCCGATGTGATGCTGGCCCGCAATGGAGCGCTGGTCTATGGTCGAATGACCGGATGGGGCCAGACGGGTCCCTACGCGCCGATGGCAGGGCATGACATCAACTATCTGGCCATTACGGGCGCGCTCCACGCCATTGGAACGGCCGACAAGCCTGTTCCCCCGCTAAACCTGGTGGCCGATTATGGCGGCGGTGGCATGCTGCTGGTTGCAGGACTCCTGGCCGCGCTGATCCAGGCCCGCGCGAGCGGTAAAGGGCAAGTCGTCGACACCGCCATCTGCGACGGGAGCACCTATCTCATGTCGCTCTTCTACGGCATGCTGGAGGCTGGGACGTGGACAGACAAGCGCAGTTCGAATCTGCTCGATGGCGCTGCGCACTTCTACGACACCTATCGTTGCGCCGATGGTGAATGGATATCAATCGGGTCGATTGAGCCGCAATTCTATGCCCTATTGCTGGAAAAGACCGGGGCGGAAGATCTGGCTGCGTCTGATCAGATGGACCAAGCGAAATGGCCTGAGATGAAAGCGCGTCTCAAGGCGATATTCCTAACCAGGACTCGGCAAGAATGGTGCAAAATCATGGAATATACCGACATCTGCTTCGCGCCGGTGCTAAGCATGACCGAAGCGCCCGATCATCCGCACAATGTTGCGCGCGGTATGTTCGTGACCGTCGATGGCGTACGGCAGCCCACACCTGCGCCGCGCTTCTCGGCGACGCCGAGTGCCATACGCTGGGCACCGGCACCGGTCCGCGAAGATATCGATGAAGCGGTTAGCGAATGGGCAAGGGAATAGGGTGTCGCCGAAGCATTTTCACGTCAGGTGGTTCACCTGATGGCTCGTACAATGCGGGAAACAAGAGGCAAATATGCTCTGGCTAGGCGGCTTGGCTGAAGGAGCGAAAAGCTTCAGCCGAACCGCTCAGCCATTAAATGCACGTGGCTGCCACAGCCATGGCCGTATCGTCCAGCAGGTCCATGTCGATCAGTGCCATCGCCATAGTGCCGGCTTCACGCCCGCCCATGATTAGCCGACGGCAGTCCAGCCGATTTATCGCATATTTCTATGGTTTTGCAGACCAGTACTCTTACGGCATCGGTAACCGGGACTATCTCTTGGCATGGCGTCAATTTTTTCCGTTTCGATCGCTCACAAGCCGGGTAGCCAGCCTAAATGGACTTTTGCCGCATCAGCGAGTTCCACAAGGGCGTTGCCGATGCGCGCAATCATATCGTCCGTATATTCCCCGTTGAACATGATACCGGAAATACCGAACCGGACGATCCCTTCATCATCACTGATGGTGGTTGCGACAGTACAGACGCCATGCGCGAAATTGCCGATATCAACGGCATAGCCGTTTTGGCGAGCGAAATTTACCTCCCTCTCATATTCCGCAAAGGAAAGGGGCGTCCGCCAGTTAAGCAGATCGAATTCCTTCTGCATCTCTTCCTTCGATAGGTTCAATTCCGCAGCGATCGCGCGACCGACGCCGCCCACGAGGCGAGGCAGCCGCTGGCCGACGGTCATGTGAATACGCATGGTCCTGTTGTCCTCGACAAACCCTGCAAGGACCATGCGTCGGTTGGGGAGAAGTCGCCAGAAACCGATCGCAATCGAATGGCGATGAGCCGCATCTTCGAGGAGATAGCGCAGTCTGGAGAAGCTGTTGACAGGGTCCAGCGCCCGGCGGCCGAGCGGAATGACGCCCGTGCCCAGCGAATAGCATTTGTCCATTTCATCGCAATCGACGAAATCCTGCGCCTGCAATTGCTTGAGAATCTTGAAGCAGGAGCTGGGCGGCATCGACAATTTCCGTGCGATGGCGTTCACGCCCAAGGCGCTGCTGGACTCCGCAAGCAGCCGCAATATTGCGCAAGTCGAGCTCACGATCGTGGGCTTGGGTGGATCCACAGTCTTTTTAAGAGTGGAAACCGGCGCCCGATTCACTGAACTTTCCTTCCCCAATTCGCTCACCCGCGCCTGACCAAACAGAGATTAAGCGCGGCAGATGCCAGCCTGTGCAACGTCTACCGAACGACGAATTGGCGACCGGGTCAAGCACCGGTTGCGTGAGCCATGCCAATTTGGGGAAAGCCTGAAAACGCGCAAGTCAGCATTAATACCCTGATTTGACAGGGATAATTTATAAATTGTGCAAAAATGTGCTTGGGAGGGAAAGGCTGCGTTCATGGGTAGACCATGCATTTCGGGTTGTTTGTTCTAAATCGGGCCGAAGTAGTGGAAACCATATGTCAGCGTTCAACCATGCCTTTCGCGCAACCGCCCTCCCCGGCGAGGCGGAAAGTTTCCGTGCGGAGGTCAAGGCCTTTCTGGTTGAACATGCGCCCGTCCGCCCGCCCCATGTTCGTGCTCGCAGCTGGTCCGGCTTCGATGCCGAGTTAACCTTCCAAATCAATATCCCAAACCAGCGTGGCGCTCGCCTCCTTCAACGCATTCTCCAGCATGGCGTTGTTAGGCGCACTGACGCTCAGAACGCCCAGATAGTCCTTGTTGGAGTTCGTTACGGCCACACGTTCGCCAAGGCTTCGGAGCGAACGATATTCGACGCGCAATTCGTTATCCCTGCGAAGAAAACCCCCTGGCGCGGAGACAATCCGTCCCGACCTGTCAGCTGGGAAATATCGGATCGCGGCTGCCCTGCCTGCCAACGGCATCGCACCGAGTTGCTCGCCGAGATGAAGGCGCAGAATTTTTTCGAACAGCGCGACGTCGAGGGTGTGCTCCAGCATGAACTCCATGTGATCACCGACCGTCCGGTAGTTGATTTCAATGAGCCGTGGCCCCTTTTCCGTCAGCACGAACTCGGTGTGGCACGATCCAAATCCGACCCCAACCGCTTCGATCTGACGTAGCACTTCGGCCTCTTGGGAGGGCGTGAGCCAGTTACCCCAGCGGCCCTCCATTTCGACGAAATTTGGCGGCGGCCCCAGCGCGACATGAAATCCTCCAAGAACGACAATGTCTGTTCCATCGCCCAAGGTTTCGAGCGTGTAGAGGTCCCCCGCGATATATTCCTCGATCAGCATGACGCGGCTGGCGTCCAGGTTCCAGACATGCTTGGCGTGCGAGACCAGCGCATGCTCATTCTCGCATAGCCGCACGAGTTGGCTACCGACGCCTTCGCGAGGTTTGAGCACACAAGGAAAGGGAACAGTGGAAAGACGAGCGATTTCGTCTTCGTTCGTCACCACGGCGTGCCACAGCAGATCCATCCCCTGATCTTGTAGGCATTCGCGCATCGCTGCTTTGTTTTTGGCTCGGTAGGTGACTTTCCAGTCCTTGCCGGGCAGACCGAAATAATCGGCCGACAGCGCTGTGCTGGTTTGGAGATGATCGCTGTTCGAGAAGATGGCGGCGGGTCGCTCGGCATGGCGACTGATTTCGTTGATGACCGAGACCGGATTGAACACGTCACATTCGATGATTCTGTCAGGATAGGTGGGCCTATCCTCAGCTGAGAAGTAATGTCGATGTGCTTCGGCGCGGTCGGTAAGCAGGGTCACACTGAGGCCGAGACGTCGCGCCGCCGGGAGAAAGCCTTCGTTGACCGCGTCTGTCGGCACATGGGCTAGCAAAATCAGGGTCGGCATTGGCAATCCTTCCGTGGTCCGCGTTTCTGCGAGTGTCGCCCGTGGGCAAGCTATCTGCCATTATTGCATTTGACTCGCAATAGCGAATCGCTCTATGTCATTGGAGCAGGCAGAAAAATCACTACCCGGCCTAAATTCCCGCAGCGGCCATCGCGCCCTACGCCCATCCAATTGGAAGGAGCTGTCATGCAATTTTCAGCAGAACTGTCTGTCGGCAACACACCTCTTGTTGCCCTTGACCGAATGTTTCCACCAGAGGTGGTTCCAGTATTCGCAAAGCTGGAAATGCTGAATGTCGGCGGTAGCGTGAAAGATCGCACCGCGCACTATATGGTGTCGCAGGCGCTGGCGACGGGCAGGATCACGTCGGAAAGCCACTTGGTGGAGAGTTCATCCGGCAACCTCGCCATAGCGCTCGCGATTATTGCCAAGCGGGTTGGCATCCCCTTCACGGCGGTCGTCGATCCCAACCTCGCTCCTGCCAACAGCCGCCTCATTGAAGCGTTCGGCGGCCATATCGACCTCGTCACCGACAAGGACGAGGGCGGCGGCTATCTGCACACTCGCATCCGGCGGGTGGATGAACTGGTGCGCACCATTCCAGGCGCGGTCTGGCTCAACCAATATGCTAATCCGGATAACTGGCGCGCCCATTATAACGGGATCGGCGAGGAAATCGTCCGCGAGATGCCGGTGGAACCCACGCATGTGGTAGCGGCCGTTTCGACCTGCGGAACATTAATGGGTCTGGCGCGCCGCCTGCGCGAGCGCTGGCCGAACATCGAGGTCGTGGCTGTCGATCTGGAAGGGTCCGTTATCTTCGGGGGAGCGGGCGGCAACAGGCAGATCCCGGGTATCGGCGCGAGCCGCGTGCCGGAGCAGCTCGCCCTGCCCGAGGTGGACGCCGTCATCTATGCGACGGACTGGGAATCGACGCTAGCCTGCCGCCGCCTCGCGGAGAGCCAGGGCATATTAGCGGGCGGCTCTTCGGGCTCGGTGATGGCGGCGATCACCAAGCTGATCCCGAACCTTAGGAAGGGATCATGCATCGTCACCCTGCTGCCCGATCGCGGCGAACGCTATCTCGATACGGTCTACGATCCCGCCTGGCCGGCCGAGGAACGTCGCCAGACCAGACCCTTCGCGGCGTCGTTCCGCCGGCTGGGCGAACGGCCCGCGTTGGCGTGGCAATCTCGGCGCCCCACCGCCGCGGCGTCTTCATGGATGCCGGAGGCTCATGTCTTGTCGGCCAATTCCCAGTCGGAGGGTGCAGCGCTATGAACACGGCTACTCTGCGATATCTGTCCCGTTCGGATGTCGCCGCGCTCGGCGGGGACCATTCGGACCTCTATATGAGCGCGATCGAGGCGGGCTTCCGCAGCCATGCCGCCGGCGACTTCGTGCAGCCCCTCAAACCCTATCTGCGTAGCCCCCGCACGCAACATATTGCGGATCGGATTATCGCCATGCCGGCTTGGATCGGCGGCGAGCAACCCGTTGCCGGGCTCAAATGGATTGGCTCCAAGCACGACAACCCGGCCAGAAGAGGGATGGAGCGGGCGAGTGCCGTCATCGTGCTCAACGATCCGGAGACCAACTATCCCATGGCGATCATGGAAGGCGGACTCCTGAGCGCGATGCGGACCGCCGCCGTCACCGGCGTCGCCACTCGGCATCTGGCGCGGAAAGGCTTTGATGAAGCCGCCATTATCGGCTGCGGGCCGATCGCCGAGCGACAGGCCCAGATGCTGCTCGAGCAATTCGCGGACGTGAAGGCACTGCGGCTGT
The DNA here is from genome assembly GCF_014200045.1 of Rhizorhapis suberifaciens. Classification (GTDB taxonomy): domain Bacteria; phylum Pseudomonadota; class Alphaproteobacteria; order Sphingomonadales; family Sphingomonadaceae; genus Rhizorhapis; species Rhizorhapis suberifaciens. Next base: position 12,639 of record NZ_JACHOV010000006.1, on the reverse strand, counting down.
TCGATCTGCGCGAAGATGCGGCGAACGCGCTTGCCGCGCGGCTACGGCAGCGCTTTGGCGACCCCATCGTTATCGTTGCGAATAGCGCCGAAGCAGCGGTTCGCGACTGCCCGGTTGTGATCACCTGCACGGTGACCGATAGCCCCTATCTAGCCTTCGACTGGCTCAGTAGGGGCACATTCCTAGCCAACGTCTCGATCATGGACGTGGAACGCGACGTGTTCCTTAAGGTCGACAAGGTTGTTGTCGATGACTGGGACCAGTCGAACCGCGAGAAGAAGATCATCAACTTGCTTGTCGAAGCGGGTGAGTTCTCGCGCGAGCAACTGCACGCGGAGCTTGGTGAGATCATCGTCGGGTCCAGGCCCGGCCGTGAGACGGATGACGAAATCATCCTGCTCAATCCGATGGGCATGGCGATCGATGATATAGCCTGCGCAAAGGCGATCCTCGGCAGGGCTGAGGACAGGAATATCGGCACGGTCTTGCCCCTCCTCTAGGGCGACGCTTCGTCGCCGGCCTGCATGCACGGGCCGCCGCCTTCCTTTCTTCACCCCCATCGAGAGACCCGTCTGATGACGATGCCCCTGCCTGTGGAGAGAACAGTCGAAGATGCCGCCGCCATCCGCGCCGGCATCGCAATGGAGCGCCTGCTCAATACATGGCTGCGGGAACGCATGACCGAATCCGTGCCGGTCGAGGGTGAAGCCTGCACCTTGAACGTGGGTGCGAACAGGCTGCGCGCCTCGTGCCTGCAGGCATCGCCGGGAGGCTTTCATCGTTGGCGGCTGCCGGTATTGATTGAAGGGGCAGATGGATCCGCAACAGTTGCCAACGACCCCATTCCGGTTGCGAACCTGATGACGGAAGCGCTTGCCCAGGAGAACGGCTCCGTCTCGCCGGCGGTAAGGGAACGCCTCATCAAGGCTCTCAATGGCGCGGAAGAGCATGCGTTGGCCTGCGCGGCGCGTCCTGTCGATCTTTCCCCCATGGGACTGGAGCAGAGCCTCTGGCACGGGCATCCATTCCATCCATTCGCCAAGAGCATAGATGGCTTTTCAGCGGACGATATCGACTGTTATGCGCCGGAGCGCGCCCGTGGTTTCCAGTTGCGCTGGATCATCGCCGAGGCCGACGTCGGGGCGGCGCTGTGGCGCGACGGGCAGGCCAAGGAGCGGGTGAACCGCATCCTCACCGATCTTTCCGGCCTGCCGGAAAAGGCCATCGGGGGCCGCCTTCTGATTCCGAGCCACCCCTGGCAGGCCGCCCGCCTGGAAAACGATCCATCATTCGCTGATCTCGTCGAGCGGGGACGCGCGATCCTTACCCTGCCCAACGGCGCGACGATGCAGCCGACCTCGTCGGTCCGCACGGTGTTCGCGCCAGGCGCGAACATTTTCGTCAAGCTGCCGATCGCAGCGCGGATCACCAATTTCGCGCGCACCAACCCGCGTGACCAGATCGCGCGAAGCATGGCGGCTGGGCGGGCGCTTGCGGCGATTGCGGAACAGGTTACCGCCTGCGGCCTCGACACGCTCGATGAGCCCGGCGCTGTCTGGATCGATCGTCCTGGCCTCGAAGCGATCACCGGTGTCGTCCTCCGGGAGGCTCCGGCGCGAGATGCATTCGTACTGGCTGGCCTGCTCGAACCGTCGCCGCACGATGGCCGCCCCATGCTGGCGGCGATGGGCTGCGATCTTTCCAATCCTGCCGCGGCGCAAGCCTGGCTACGTGCTTACGTTCAGACGGCCACACTCCCGCCGCTTCGGCTGTTCGCCCGAACCGGCGTCAGCCTCGAAGCGCACAGCCAGAACAGCCTTTTGGCGCTGGACCGGGGAAATCCGGCTCGCCTGATCGTGCGCGACCTGGAAGGGGTCAGCATCGACCGCGAGCGCTTCGAGCACGCTGCGCCCGATCTCGAACTCGACCCATCGGTATTCTTCCCCGCTGCGGAAGCACGCCAGCGTCTAGTCTACTACCTGGTCAGCAATCAGTTGAACCATGTGGTCGCGGCAGTCTCGCGTCTGGCTGATGCGCCGGAAGGCGACCTGTGGGGGGTCATTGCGGAAGCATTGTCCACGGCCAACGAGGACAGGGAGATGGCCACCCTCATCACGTGGCTTCTCGAAGCGGAAACCCTGCCCGCCAAAGCGAATTTCACCAGTTGTTTCGCCCGTCGGAGCGAACGGCCCGATTATGTCGAAATCCCCAATCCGCTCCGACGTGCCGTCCGAGATGGACATGCACTGCCGCAACGGACGGTGGCACTGTCATGACGCTGCTGAGACCGCGCGTCGCACAAGTCTTCGCCGTGGTGGACGATGAAGGGCCGATCTGCGCCTTCGTGCATGATCTCGATGCCCTGCGCCGTCACGCGCTTGACATCGCGCGATCGCTGCCGCGCCGGGCGGAACTGTTCTACGCCGTCAAGGCTAACAACGACCCCCGGATATTGCAGACGCTCGCCCCGCATGTCGCCGGGTTCGAAGTCGCCTCCTCGGGCGAAATCCTGAAAGTGCGCGATGCGGTCGGTGCCGACGCCCGGATCATCATGGGTGGGCCCGCGCGCACGCGCCAGGATATTGAGTTGATCCTGGCGCAGGGTGTCGAACGGCTTCATGTCGAAAGCCTGCATACATTACGCCTTGCGAACGCCGTTGCGGCAGATGCGGGAGCGGTGCTGCCCATATTGCTGCGCGTGAACCTTGCCGGTCCGGTGCCGGGAGCAACTCTCACGATGGGAGGAGCGGCCACCCAGTTCGGCATCGCGCAATCCGACATCCCCGAAGCCCTGAAGCTACTGGCGCATTGCCCAGCGCTTCGGTTCGAGGGATTCCATTTCCACACGGTCTCCAACAACCGCGACGCCGCCGGACATGCCGCGCTCTGCGTGATGGAGCTGGAACTCGCCCGGTCCTGGGCGAACGAACATGGTCTGGACTTGGCGGTAGTCAATCTCGGCGGCGGCTGGGGCGTCGATTATGGCGACCCGGACTGGCGGTTCGACGTTGAAAGCTTCACCCGAGCGCTCGCGCCACATGTGGCAGGAGATCTGAACCTGCAGTTCGAATGCGGCCGGATTCTCGCTGCCTATCATGCCGTCTATGTCTGCGAGATTCTCGACATCAAGGCCGTCCATGGACGTGCCTTCGCCTTGTTGCGTGGCGGCACCCATCATTTCCGGCTGCCGAGTTCCTGGGCGCACAATCATCCTTTCGTGATTCTGCCCCGCGATGCCTGGCCTCATCCCTGGCCTCGGCCCGAATGCACCGACACCAACCTGACGCTCGCGGGCGAGCTATGCACCCCCAAGGATGTGTTGGCCCGCGATGTGCCCGTCGCGCGGGCACGGATCGGCGATCTCGTCTGCTTCCTCATGGCGGGCGCCTATGGCTGGGACATCTCTCATCATGATTTCCTGTGCCACGCCCACCCCGAGCGCCTCTATCTGGACGACGCAGGGGCATGAGCACGGCAATCCGCTCACCTTTTCAATTATTTGGCGGACACAAAATGCGGCGCGGCCTCGCCGCCGTCCTTGACTTCGATCGCAATGCTACCCTAACAGCCCAGATATGCGAAAGATTCGCATTAGCATATATTGGGGGGCAGCACATGCTTGCGACTTCTATGAATACCTGTGTCGTTCGGAAATACGGCACCGTCTCGATACTGACTTTGCTTGCGGTGATGGCGTCATCACCGGCCATTGGCGCGGAGAGCGCGGACGGCGAAGCAGCGGCAACCGGTTCGGGGCGCGACGACATCGTGGTGACGGCCACGAATCCTGAATATCGCACCCCCGACACCACGGCGTTGAAAATCGACGCGCCGCTGCGGGACATCCCGCAGACGATTGACGTCATCCCCAGTCAGGTGATGCGCGATCAGCGTGCCTTGTCGTTGCAGGATGCGATCAAGAACGTGGCCGGCATCGGCATGGCGACCGGCGACGGTCAGCGCGACCAGTTCGTGATCCGCGGCAATATCGCCTATGGCGATCTCTTCATCGACGGCGTGCGCGATGACGCTCTCTATTTCCGCGACCTGTCGAACATCGAGCGGATCGAGATTCTCAAAGGGCCGGCTTCCGTTCTCTACGGACGCGGCTCCTCCGGCGGTCTCATCAACCGTGTTTCCAAGAAGCCGGGCACGGAAGGCGGCGAAATCGTCGTCAGCTATGGCAGTTGGGATGACAAGCGCGGCGAGATCGACCTTGGCCATGTCTTCGCCGGCAACGATGTGGCGGTCCGTCTGACGGGCGCCATCGAGCGGTCGGACAGCTATCGCGATCAGGGTTTTCTCAAGCGCGAAGCCATCGCGCCGTCGGTGCTCTTCGCGCCAAGCGACCGCACCCGGATCCTGCTCCAAGCCGACTATCTGCGCGACCGCCGTTTGACCGATAACGGCATCCCGGCCTTCCAGGGACGCCCGGTCGATGTGCCGGCCTCGACCTATTATGGCGCGGCCAACGGGAAGGACGTGGACTTCAGCCAGTCGGAAGTGTGGTCGACAACCGCGACGCTCGACCACGAGTTCAGCGATACGCTCAAGCTGCACAACGCATTCCGCTATTATGACTATACGCTCGACCGTCAGAATACGATTCCGAATATCGTCAACGAAGCTGCGCGGACGGTGACGCTCAATCGCCAAAGTACCGATCGCACCGAGCATGGCTGGTTCAATCAGCTCGAACTATCCGGACAATTTTCCACCGGGCCGCTGGAACACAAGCTGCTGCTGGGTTTCGAAGCGGGCCGGCAGTCCAAATTTGAGCGACGGATCGATGCGGCTGTACGGGCTCCTGATGGAACGCTCTTAGCGGTCGATCTGTTCAACCCGGTTCTGCCCGTCCTGCCATTGGAAGTCTCCGGCAATCCGAGCACGCACCGGACGGGCGTCTACAAAACTATCGGTTTCTATGCCCAGGACATGATCTCGCTGGGCGAGCAGTGGAAGGTGCTTGCTGGCCTGCGGCATGACCGCTTCCGCCAGGAAGTCCACCAGCGCATAGCGGGACAGCCCGACCTCGCGCGGACAGACAATTTCTGGAGCCCGCGCGTCGGACTTGTCTGGCAACCGACGCCGACCCAATCTTACTACGCCTCCTGGAATAAATCCTACCAGCCTTCGGGCGAGACTTTCGCTCTCTCGACGAGCAGCGCGGACATCGCACCGGAAAAGACGATCAACCGCGAGATCGGGGCCAAGTTCGACCTGTTCGATGGCAAGCTTTCGGCGACGGTCTCGGCCTTCAACCTCAAGCGCTCGGACATCAAGGCGACTGATCCGGTTCTGCTCAGGGTCGTGCCGGTTGGCGTACAGCGCACGCGCGGTATCGAAGCATCGGCGCAACTGGAACTGGCGCAAGGATGGCAGGCCATCGCCAGCTATGCTTACCTCGATGCCCGCATCACCAAATCCCCAGCACTGGATTCCGGTGTTCCCATTCAGGGCAATCGGCCCACGCTGACACCAACCCACAGTGCGAGCCTCTGGCTAATGCGGAATTTCGGAGACCGCTTTGGCCTAGGCGGCGGCGTCAACTATGTCGGCGATCGTCAGGCCAATCTCGCGAACACCGTCGTTCTGCCCGAATATGTGACCGCCGATGCCATGGCATGGGCGCGTCTGGGTAAGTTCAAGGCGCAGGTCAACATCCGTAACATCTTCGACCGCGACTACATCGTATCGGCCCACGGCACCGTCGGAAACCTCAACATGCCCGGCGCTCCGCGGTCCGTGATGCTCACGTTGCGATACGCGATCGACTAGCCGCTTCCAGCCACTCGTCCTCAGGAGAAAACGCATGAACATCGCCACCGCCGTCAAACCTGCGCCGTCGGTCCGTGATCACAGCCGTTATATCCTGAGGCGCGTGGCAGATTGCCTCGTGCGGGAAAACTATCGGGAAATCGCGCTCGGCACGGTCATTCGAGCCGAGAGCGCGCCCTTCGACAGGCTGATCGCGCCGACGGATCACTATCTCGCCTATGAGGCCGCGGATGGCGGCACGCTTTTCATGCCGGTCGAGCCTGACGGGTTCATGCAGACGTGGCGTGTCTGCGCACCGCCATTCGTTCATGTATCGCGGCAGGGTGCGCGCCTCATCGACAGCGTCACTGAGTTCCTCGAGATCATCAAGGCCGGGCTCGAAGGCGAGGACAGCGGCAATATTTCCGCCTTTCTCGACGAGTGCCAGGCCGCTATCGAACAGGGCGCCATCTGCGACGCCGCCCGCGATACCGCCCCGCTTGCCGCCACACGCCTGGCCGCCCATCCCGAATGGCACAAGCAGATGCTTGCCAACGACAGGTTGGCATCCTTCATCGATCATCCATTCTATCCTACAGCGCGGGCGAAGCACGGTTTTGCCGCCAACGATCTCATCGCTTATGGTCCGGAATATCAGCAGTTGTTCCGCCTAGCCTGGCTCGCCCTCCCCAGAGACGGTCTGTCCGTGCAAGGTGAAGTGCCTGCCCGTTGGCCGTCGTTCGCCGATGTGGGGCTCGATCCAGCGCTGGAGCAGACGCACGCGCTCCTGCCCGTCCATCCGTTCATGCGCGGCGAGAGAATGGCCCGGATCCTCGCCGAGGCGGGGATGGCCGATCGCGCCTACATGGCGCCGCGGGACTATCTCGAAGTCGTTCCCACGCTCTCGGTGCGGGCCGTGGCGGTGGTCGAAGAACCTGGTGTCCATATCAAGCTTCCGCTCGCGATCAGCACGCTCGGCCGTCTCAACCTGCGTGCAATCAAGCCGGTCACGATCAACGACGGCCATGTCGTCCATTCGCTCTTGGAGGCGATACGGGCCGATGACGCTGAGCTGCGGGCAAAGCTTCTCCTCACTGACGAAAGCGGCGGGGCGCATCACCGCGGGGAGCGATTCCTCGCCTATATCGTCCGCCGCTATCCCGAAGGACTCGACGGCTGCGAGCCGGTGCCGGTCGCGGCCATGATGGCGCCAATGTCCGATGGCCGTCCCTATGCGCTGCATCTGGCAGATCGGTATTATCGGGGCGACGTTGAGCGGTTCCTCGGCGAATTTTGCGACCTGCTCCTGAGCGTCCACCTTCGCCTGGCGGCTCGTTATGGCATCGAACTCGAAGCCAATCAGCAGAATTCCGTAGTGCTCTTCGATCGGAACGAGGGCGGCTTGCGGCTGCTGCTCAAGGACAACGATTCTCCCCGGATCGATGCTTCCGCCCTGCTTGCGGCTTTTCCCGGAGCGGACGCCTGGATCGGCAGGCTGCAGGATGCGCGCATCACCCAAACCGATACCGCAGCCATCGCTGAGATGCTGATCACCATAACGATCCAGCTCAATCTGGGCGCCGTCATCGAAGGGCTAGGTCGTCATCTGGGCAGGCCCGGCGCCTATCGAAACCTGTTGCGCGCGGCCGTCGAGCGGCAACTCGACCGGATGGATGGCGAAGGCATCGTGTCCGGGCCGCTGCGCGCTGCGCTGCTGGAGGCGCGCCTTTTCCCGATCAAACATCTCCTGCGCGCCGCAACGCTGGAACCCCGCGAGGCGATCGGCGCTGCCGACGTCAACAAGGCCTATGGGCATACAGCGCCCAACTTTCTCCTTGGCGAGGCTGGGCGGTGAGCCCCGGCCGCATCAAGGCCACTGTTCTCGCGTGCCATTTCGCGGGCGCGTTTGGTCCCATGGGCCTGCCGCCTTTTCTGGGCCTCATCCTCGTCGGGCTTGCGCCCGATGCCAGTGAGAGCCTGATCGGCTGGCTCTATATCGTGCCGACCGCATGCCTTGCCATCTCCGCGCCGCTGTGGGGCCGTTTGGCCGACCGCTGGGGCCGCAAGCCCCTGCTGCTGCGCGCGCAGATCGGGCTGGCCGTCAGCTTCCTGATCGCCGGCCTCGCGGGATCGCTGCCGCTGTTCGTGGTGGCGCTCTGCCTCCAAGGCCTCTTGGGTGGCACCTTCTCGGCCAGCAACGCCTATCTCTCGGAAGCCTTGCCGCGCAAGGAACTGTCGCAAGCGCTGAACCTGACCCAGGCGAGCGCGCGTCTCGCGCTCATCCTGGCGCCGATGGCCGTGGGCTTCCTGATCGATCGGCATATCGTCCCACAGAATGTCTATCTCGTCGTGGCGTTGCTGCCGATGATCGCCGTCCTGATGCTGCTGCCCCTTCCGGCAAAAGGCGATCCCAGGACTGTTCCGGCCGTGGACGGTGCGGCCCCGAGTGCCCATGGCCGGCAAGTGCTCTCGCGCGGCGCGATCATGGCCGGCCAGACGGGGTTCACGCTGGCCATGATTTCCACATTCCCGTTCCTCGTGCCGTACAGCATGAAAGCGTTCGGCATCGGCGCCGGCACGGCCGGATGGCTCTTCGGCTTGCCCCATATCGTCTATCTGTTCGCCTGCCTGCCGCTCGGCCGGCACTTGCGCGATCGCGATCCCGCCCCCTGGTTCGCCGCTGGATGCCTGATCGTAGGGGGGATGCTCGCGGTGCAGGCGCTCACCACGTCGCTGCTCGTTTTTGCGATGGCGCGGGTCGCGCTGGGGGCGGGCATGACGCTCGGCTATGTCGCGCTCAATGCCCTGATCACCGAAACGATAGAAGACGCCAGCGCTGGCCGGACTTTCGGCTGGTTCGACAGCGGCGCCAAACTGGCGACAATCGCCGCAAGCGTGGGGGGAGGCATGATCGCGGCCAGCGGCGGGATCGGCCCCCTGTTCTTCACCGCCGCGCTGTGCGGGGTTCTGACCACCGCCATGATCATGCTGCTTCGCGGGTCGACGGCGTTCACCCGGTCTGCCGCCCTGAAATAACGGCTACCGGCATTCCAAAGTACGCGCCGCAACTTTTGCAAGGAGAACACCGATGCTGATGTCCGAACTTATCGCGCCCACTCGCGATCCCAAAGACGATAGCCGCCGCCCGATCAAGCTGAACCTCTATCGCGACTATGAGGTCGAAGCTGTGGCCAGGGCCATGACGGACAATCCCCTCCTCCAGATGGGCATCCGGCTGGATTGCCTCATGGTTTCCGATTCCTATCTGATGACGCATCTGGGGCGTGAGAGCACCCGGCTGGCGAAGGGGGAGCAAGCCCTGTTCCTCGAAATCATGGCTGGTCTGGTCAAGGAGGTCTCTCACCGAGCGAAGCAGCTTTTTCCGGACGACGCTCCCTACATCGTTGGCGACATGCCGGACGGGTCCGTGGTGAACGGCGAAATCGCGGTTCGCAGCGCCGACCGGATGCGTCGTGCCGGCGCCGATGTCGTCAAGCTCGAGGTCCATTCGGAAACGGTCATCGCCATTGTCGAGCGGCTGACGCGGGAAGGATTCCGGGTCATGGCCCATTTGGGCTACACCCCGCAGGGAGGTGACGGCCGCCGGGTCGGCGGATCACTAGACGGCGCGTATGCGCTATTCGCTTCGGCCCGCCAAGTCCGTGACGCGGGCGCCGAGAGCATCGTTCTGGAGAAGGTCGACGAGTTCGTGCATCGCGCCCTCGTCGACCGGCCCGAAGCCTTGCCGAGCTATGCCATCTTCAGCGGGAAGTCGGAAACTGGAGGCCAATCGCTCAATATTTGGGATTCCGTTTTCAAGCCCGGCTTCCGGGCACGCTATTTTCCACCTACCGCGCGGGAGACCATCGACGCGTTCCCGATGGCCTATTCTGCGACTACCATAGCAGAGCACATCGGTGCCTTGCTCTCCCTGACGGCCGCGGGCGAATTCCCTCTCTCTCCGCCAACCTTGCTCTCCATCGATGATGTGGTGGCACTGGCCTCATCTGATCCTTGGGCAGATTGATAGCCCTTCGATCAGGGGCCTGGCCGGTGAGCCATGTGCCTATCTAGCTGCAACGTCTTCACGCAGGCTACTCGAAAAGCGCGGCCGAGTTCTCTAGCTGAGCGCGGGAAACCACCATCCGTGAACCTGCGGACCGGCCGGCGAGCGCTCTCACGCTCTCTCCACTCCGCTGTATAGCTTTACGGACTGCCTCAGTCGTCCGGGCTGCCATGTAGACCCTGGCTCATAACTCCCCCCAGCCATTCCTAATGAGCAAGCGCCCCATTACACCGCAGGACACCTAAATTGCGGCTGGCATCCCATCCAGCAGGATCGATTTGCTCTCCAGATAGGCAGCAAGCCCCTCAACTCCACCCTCTCGACCGATGCCGGATTGCTTGAATCCTCCAAAGGGCAGGCCGAACTCCAGCTTCATGCCATTCTGCCCAAAACCGCCCGTGCGGACCCGGCGCGCGATCCGATAGGCAGCATCGACATCATTGGTCAGAACCGATCCGTTGAGGCCATAATTGCTCTCATTGGCAATACGGATCGCGTCTTCCTCATCTTCTGCCGGAATCAGGCACAGTACGGGGCCAAAAATCTCCTCCTGCGCGATGCGGCTCTGATTATCGACATTGGCGAACAAGGTGGGCTCCATGAAGAAACCCTTGTTAGGGTGCGCGGGGCGCACGCCGCCCGTGACGAGGTCCGCGCTTTCCTTGCCGATCGCGATATATTCCTCGACGCGCACCAGCTGCCGCTTCATCGCGAGGGGACCAAGCTGAGTTTCGATATCCTCGCTATTGCCGATGCGGATGCCCCGCATGACTGCCTTGATCGCCTCGGCCAATTCATCATGGCGCTTCTTGGGGACGATCGCGCGGCTCAGCATCGCACAGACCTGGCCGCTCATGATCGTGATGGTATTGCCAAGAATGGCAGCCGCCACCTCGATCGGAAAATCGTCGCGCACGATCGCAGCTGACTTGCCGCCTAGCTCCAGCGTGCAGCGTGCGACGCGGCCCGCGCAGACTTCGCCAATGCGCTTGCCAGCACCGGTCGAGCCCGTGAACGTCACCTTATCGACGCCAGGGTTATTGACCAGATGGTCGGACGCATCGCGCTCGCCGCAGACCAGATTGACCACACCTGCAGGGATGCCCGCAGCCTGCGCCGCCTCAGCCATAATATAGGCTTCCAGCGGCGTTTCGGGTGATGGCTTCATGATTACTGTGCAGCCTGCGACCAGCGCATACGCGACCTTGCTAGCCATGATGCCATAGGGCGCGTTCCACGGTGCGATGGCCACCACGACGCCTGCTGGTTCATAAGCGACAATTGCCGTATCCACCTGAAAGGACGGTCGTCGCTCCACAAACTTGAAAGTGTCGGCAAAGGACGCAATCTGCATGAAGGTGGCGGTCGCGCCACCGGTCATGATTGGCGCGAAGCTCGCGAGTCCGCCCACCTGCAAAGTCCAGGCTCGCGCCAGTTCGGGTTCGCGCTTTTGCAATTCCTCGCCCATCCGACGCACCATCGCGCCGCGCTCGGCAGGGCTGAGCGTCGGCCACGGCCCTTCATCGAACGCCTCGCGTGCAGCGGCGACGGCCCGGTCCATATCCGCCTCGACCGCCTCGGCTACGCGGGCAATCAACTCCTCACTATTGGGAGAGACGATCTCAATCGACTTTCCGCCTGCGGACTCTACCCATTGCCCGCCGATATACAGCTTGTCAGGGTTCGCGACGCGGATGTCGTTGGGTATCATCTTGGTTTCCTCTCCTCGATTCCAGCTACATTCATAACGACCGTTATTATTATTTCAAGCGCAATGACGCCCTACTGACCTCTTGACAGTCACGGCTCGGCATGGCGTATTCATATCATTCGTTATGATGCTGTCCCACAACGAGCGGCATTGGTACATCCCAACGGGAGAGGATAATGCGAGACACCCTGACCGCGGCCTGGACATGCGAGCGGCGCCATGCAGTGCTGGACGAGCACGGCGCCACAGGACATCGCCCATGACGACACAAAGACTAGTGGGCGAAGTCGCCTTCATCACTGGCGGAGGCCGCGGGCTCGGCCAAGCTATTACGGAGGCACTGTCTGATGCGGGAGCCGCCGTGGCGGTCGCTGCGCGATCGCAAGGCGAGATTGTCAAAGTCGCTACGGACCTGCGAGGCCGCGGCGGCAGCGCTATTGAAGTCACCTGTGATGTTACCGATGCCGCTAGCGTCGAGGCGGCCTTTTCGCGCGCGGAACAGGAGCTTGGCCCCATCAGCATCTTGGTGAATAATGCAGGTGTGCAGGGGCCGATCGGGCCGATAGGTCATGTCGATGTCGCCGATTGGTGGAGCGCCCAGACTGTTCATCTGCTCGGTGCGCTGCTGAGCACGACGCGCGCGCTGCGGAGCATGGAAGCGGCAAATCATGGCCGCATTATCAACATCGCTTCTCAGGCTGGAACCTTCGTCGCACCCAACGCCTCAGCCTATGCCGTCGCCAAGGCCAGCCTCATCCGCCTCACCGAGCACATTGACGCCGAGCATACACGCAGCGCCATCCGTGCCTTTGCCATCCAGCCCGGCACGATCCTAACCGATATGTCGAACCAGACCCTAGGTTCGCCCGACGCTCGCGAACATGCCGCACCCCTTGTCGCTCTGCTCGAGAGCATCACGCCAGAAGACAGCGCGACCGCTCGCAAAAAGCTGCAAGATCTTGTGGTCGATCTAGCATCTGGACGGTTCGATCCGCTGTCCGGCCGTTATTTAGAGCGTCGGATTGGAAATGTGAATCGCTGGGGATTCCCCTGGCGTGAGATTTGTGATTCCTTCTCTTTGGAGGTGGATCATGGGCAAAGCACA
>NZ_JACHOV010000005.1 GCF_014200045.1 Rhizorhapis suberifaciens | reverse complement strand
CTGTCGGCTCAATCTGCGAACTCTACTCCTCAGACGAATGCTGGAATTATCTCAAACACGCTGGGTATGTTGCAGATTAATGGCTCGTTGCTCTAATGCGCAAGGACGCGATGGTCGGCGACATTCGCGGGGCGCGGCATTGGCGCTGAGTTTATGCGTGTTCGCTTGGACATTGGCAATTGCCCGCCCGGGATGAACACGACCGTGCTATTTCAGCCAACCCTGTTCCTGATACCATTCCGCTGCTTTCTTCAGACCCAATCTCGTGCCAACCTGCGGTTGCCACAGCGATGGCGGCGGGCGTTTCGCCGGGTCTATCACCCAGTCGGGATGGCAGAGATAATTGACCCGGTCTTCGGTCAGCTTTGCTTTTGTACCGCGGGCCAGCCGGTCCGCCTTGGCGGCAAGATGGAGGAACGCCCCGGGTAAAGAGACTGGTAGGATTCGCCTTCCCACGGCCCAGCCGATAGCTCGGCCGAAACTTTGATAACTCCATCCGCCCTCCAGGCGGTCGTCGGCTTCATAGATTGCACCGACGCTCTGTTTCTCATCGTGAGCGCAGGCGAGCAGCAGGCGTGCCAGGTCGCTCACCTCGATTACCGAAAACCGGCCTTTGGGAGGAAGCAGCACTAGGCCGCGGCGGGCAAGGCGGAATAGGTCGAGCATCTCGGTGTCGCCGGGACCGAATATGGCGGGGGGACGAACAATCGTCCAGTCAATGCCGCTCGCCATGACGATCTGTTCCGCACGACGCTTGGACCAACCATAATGTGAAAGGTGAGGCTCGCGGGCGGATAGCGAGGAGACGTGGACGAAACGCCGGATGCCAGCCGCGCGCGCTGCACGGACCACCGCCAGCGTGCCTGCGGCGTTGCCCGCCTTGAAGCCCGCGCGGCCGGGCGCATTCACCACTCCGGCAATGTGAATGACCGCATCGGCATCGGCCATCAGCCTCGACAGGCTATCGTCATGATCGAGCGCGCCATCGATCCATGTGACGCCTTCGCAGACCTCCTGCGGGCGACGCGTGAGGGCGTTCAAACTAACGCTCTGGGCACAGGCGAGGCTGACGACAGCCTTGCCTACAAAGCCGGTTCCGCCGGTTATGGCAAGGCGAAAGGGAGAGGTTATGGCAGGCATTTTTACTTCAGCAAACATAGCGGAAGCGGGGACCCATGGAGCGGCATTTGGCGGTGATGAACCATGAGGAATGGGTTCCCACGTTCGCGGGAATGACGATGTGAAACCTCATAGCATCACCATTTGATCGCGATGGACGAGAACTGAACGGGCGACGCCGCCCAGGATATGGGCAATCTCTTCCGACCGGTGTCCGGCAATTCGAACCGCATCCCTGCTATCATATTCGGACAGGCCCCGTGCTAGGATCTGACCTTCCTCCGTCAGGATATCGACGGCATCGCCACGCGCGAAATCCCCGCTGACACTGCGAACGCCTGCCGGGAGCAAGCTGTTCCCGCTGGCCAGGGCCTTTGCTGCTCCCGCATCGATAACGATCCGTCCCCGTATGGACAGGCGTCCCGCAAGCCATTTCTTACGTGCAGCGGGGCTCTCGGCTGCGTGGAAAACGGTGCCTTTACCAGTCTTCGCAAAGCCGCTTAGCGGATAATCCTGATGACCGCTGATAATGGCAAGGTGAATGCCCGCCTTGTTTGCGATTCTCGCGGCTTCTATCTTTGAAAGCATGCCGCCCGACCCCATGCCGGAAGATGAGCCGCCATCGGCCATCGCTACAATTTCGTCCGTGATCGCCTCGACATGCTCGACCAGATGCGCGTCGGGATTCCTGTGTGGATTGGCCGTGTAAAGGCCATCGATGTCCGACAGCAGGATGACTGCATCGGCGTCGGCCGCCTGCGCTATGCGCGCTGCCAGGCGGTCATTGTCGCCAAAGCGGATTTCCTCGGTCGCCACGCTGTCATTTTCATTGACGACGGGAATGACGTGAAGACCGAGCAGGCGTTCCAGCGTGGCCGACGCATTCAGGTAACGGCGGCGATGTTCAAGATCGTCGAGCGTGACCAGGATCTGCGCGGCCGTAAGGTTCTTTGCACCCAAAAGTTCGGCCCATTTCTGGGAAAGGGCGATTTGGCCCGTGGCCGCTGCTGCTTGCGCATCCTCAATACAGTTCCGACCGCCTTTGGGCAGCTTCAGACGGCGGGCGCCCAGGGCAATTGCACCGGAAGAAACGATGATGATCTGCTGCCCCGCCTCGCGGCGCGCGGCAATGTCCTCGATAACGGTTTTCAGCCACCCTTCCCGAATCTGGCCGTCGGCGTCCACGAGCAGGGATGAGCCAATCTTGACGACTATCCGGTTCCAACGGGTCGGATCGAAGCCTTCTATGACAGGGGCGACCATGCCATATCGTCCCCCTTATCCTCTTCCTCTTCGTCCAGATGGGCGGCGAGCAGGCGCACTACATCGTCCAGCAACTCGGGAATCCCGGCTCCGGTGGCGCCGGAGATGATGTAAATATCCTCCGCGCCCGCCTCTCTGAGTTGCGCGGCGATGTCGTTCATCAACTCGTCGTCGAGCAAGTCGCCTTTGTTGAGCGCCAGAAGCTGCGGCTTTTCATCAAGTCCGCCACCATAGGCGGTAAGTTCATCCTGTACGATATTCCATGCGGCCACCGGATCGTCGCCGGTCGCGTCGACCAGATGTAGAAGCACCCGGCAGCGTTCAATATGGCCAAGAAAGCGGTCGCCGATGCCCGCTCCCTCCGCCGCGCCTTCAATCAGGCCGGGTATATCAGCGATCACGAATTCCCGTTCGCGGTGGCTGACGACGCCAAGTTGCGGCTTGGTGGTGGTGAAAGGATAGGCGCCAACCTTGGCCTTGGCATTTGTGACCTGGTTGATGAATGTGGATTTGCCGGCGTTAGGCAGTCCGACCAGTCCCACGTCCGCGAGGAGCTTCAGCCGCAGCCAGACCCACATTTCCTCGCCAGGCCAGCCGGTGCCGTGCTGGCGGGGGGCACGGTTGGTGCTGCTCTTGTAACTGGCATTTCCGCGTCCACCGTCGCCTCCGCGCAGCAAGGTGATGCGTTGACCGACCTTGGTGAAGTCGGCCAGCAATTCCTCGCCGTCGTCAGAGATGACCTGCGTACCTACCGGCACCTGGATGAGAAGGTCCTGGCCGCCAGCTCCCGTGCGGTTCTTACCCGCCCCCGGGATGCCGCGCTGCGCCTTGAAATGCTGAGTGTAACGGAAGTCGATCAGGGTGTTCAGTCCGTCGACCGCCTCAAAGATGATGTCGCCACCCTTGCCGCCGTCTCCGCCGTCAGGTCCGCCATATTCAACATATTTTTCGCGCCGGAAACTCACCGCGCCGGGGCCGCCTGCGCCCGAACGGATAAAGATCTTGGCCTGATCCAGGAAATGCATGGGCGTGCATGTAGGATGGAATGGGGCGGATGGCTAGTTGTATATCCCTCTCCCTTCGAAGGAGAGGGTGGCGAGGTGAAACCGAACCGGGTGAGGGTGTGTGGGACTCCTTATTGAGAAGGAGTCTTGCTTACCCTCACCCTCAGGCCCTCTCTTTTACAGGGAGAGGGGGAGGTTAGGCGGCCATCGCGTGCCGATCATGATAAAGATCTTCCGAGGAGTCTTGTCGCATCTTCACAGGATCCCCTTCTTCGAACAGCGCGCAAGGCGCGTGTTCGCCCCGGCCACTGCTATGGCGCAGGGAGACGCGGCCGGTGGGACGGAAACCAATCTTGCGGAGAACATTGCCGGACGCGGGGTTATCCAGGAAATGCCCGGCCCGCAGCTTCGGCAGGTCCATCGCACGAGCTACTTTGACAACTGCTTTGCCGGCCTCGGTCGCAAATCCCAGGCCCCAATAGGGGCGGGCAATCCAATACCCAAGCTCAAGACCTTCATGATTATCAGGCATGATTCCGCAGCCGCCAACCAGGCGAGGGGCGCCACGCGTGCGGGAGAAGATCAGGAATTCAGGCAATCCTGAAGTCTGCATGCTTTCCAAATAGCGCAGCGCATCCTCCTCGCCATAGGGCCAAGGCGCGCGGGCGAGATTGCGGATGATGCCTTCGTCGCCAATGGCAGCGGCTAGTGCGGGCGCATCTTCACGCCAGCCGGGGCGGAGCAGCAATCTTTCGGTACGGGCAAACATTTTTCTCTCCTTTGCACGTTGCCGTGACGGCATTTGGTTACAGCTTGGCGACATTTTCAGGCCCCGGTGTGGGCAATGCGCCGAAGCGTGGTGATGGAGGGAGAAAAAACAAAAAGGGAGACCGGGGCGTCCCGTCTCCCTGCAAAGCGGATCCGACTGTTGCGGATCCCGGGTCGCCCTGGCGGACGACCCTGTCATGGAATCGTCCGAATTATTCTGCGGCTTCGGCCATCATGTCGACATGGACATATTTGCGACCGAGCTTGCCTTCGTGGAAGGATACACGGCCTTCTGCGAGGGCAAAGAGGGTATGATCCTTGCCGATGCCGACATTGCGGCCCGGATAGAATTTCGTGCCGCGCTGACGGACCAGAATGTTGCCGCCGATGACTTGCTGGCCACCGAATTTCTTTACGCCAAGGCGTTTGGACTCTGAGTCGCGACCATTGCGCGAGGAGCCGCCTGCTTTCTTATGTGCCATTTCCTATGCTCCTTATCTCGTCTCAGGCTTCGCCAGCTTCAGCAGCGGGGGCGGCCTCGGCCTTTGCAGCCTTCTTCGGCGCAGCCTTCTTTTCAGCGCCGATGCTCAGGATCTTCAGGATCGTGTGCTGCTGGCGATGGCCATTGCGGCGGCGGTAATTGTGCCGACGGCGCTTCTTGAAAACGATGACCTTCTCGCCCTTCGCCTGCGCGATGATTTCGGCAGAAACGGTCAAGCCCTTGGTGTCCTTCAGCTCCGTGCCTTCGCCGGCCAGCAGAACATCGTCCAGCGCAATCGTTGAACCAGCTTCACCAGCCAGCTTTTCAACTACGATCTTGTCTCCTGCGGCAACACGATATTGCTTGCCGCCCGTACGCACAACAGCGAACATGGCTTGTCTCTTCATTCTTCAATGCTTGGCGCAAGACAAATGGCTGATGCCGCATGCCTCGGCGCGGGAAGCCGGTCCGCTACTGGATTGAGTCCTTTCTGTCAACGGTCTTGGCCGGTGAGCAGCCACTTTTACGGTACGCCTTGGCCAAGCAAGGTAAGGATCGCCGTGATCGTCAGTACCGAAAGGACCGTGGAAAGGAATATCGCGCCCGAAGTCACCTTTCCGTCACGAGCGTAGAACTCTGTCACCATGAAGGGCCCAGTGCCGGTGGGGAGGGCGGCTATGGTTATGGCCATAACGGCGATCCGATCGGGCAATTGCAATATGAAGAAGGCGAGGACCGCAGTGATTGCCGGATGCGCCAGCAACTTTATGGCCGCGAGCGCCAGGACGGATGGATGCGCCGCCGCTTTCTTAATTGGACGGGCGGCCAGGAAAAGGCCGATCGCAACCAGCGCGACCGGACTGGCGGCGGTCCCGAGCAGGGACACAAATGTATCGACAGGCTGGGGCAGGGGTAAGCCAGTAAGCCACCACGCTAGGCCTGCGAGGGGCGACATCACGATGGGATTGCGCAGGATCGACTTAGTGACCTTCCCCAGGACGATGTGACTCTTATGGCCGCTATGCTGTGCAATTTCGATGAGGATGATGCCTGCCGCGAACAGCATCATCAGCGTCAATGTCGCGGCGATCACCACAAATGGGCGGCTGGCCTCTCCAAAGATCAGGAACATGAGGGGAAGGCCAATATAGGCGGAATTCGAATAGGACGCATTCAGCCCATCGACACTCATGTCCGCAAGGCTAAGCCCGCGCGCCTTGCCGGCCAGCAGCCCTGCGGCAAAAACCAGGAAGCTGCCGATCAGGGATGCGGCGACGAACCCCGGATGCCACACCGCCCGCCAATCTGTCGTGGCCACGACATCAAACATCAGGCAGGGGAGGGCGAGCCAGACGACGAACCGGTTCAGCTCACGGCTTGCCGGGTCGCCCAGCAGGCCTGCCTTGCGGCTTAGATAGCCGGCAAGGATGATCAGGAAGATGGGAAGGATGATCAGGGCGGTTGAAAGCATGTGATGCTTGCAGCTCTAGATGTTTCGGATGCGGTTGCCAATGCGCTCCGCTCTGCATAGATGAGCAGGATGAAGCTGAAAGCCGCTATCCAGATGTTTGCCTTGTTCCTGGCGGGATGCGCCGGTGGAACGAGTGGCGATTATCCATCGCTGGCCAAGCGGCCCATCGAGTCGAGTGGAAGCGAAGTGGCGAGCCCGGCTCCGACCGAGGTGCAGGAAGATACTGCATTGGCCAAAGAAGTGGGCGAATTGGTTGCCAAGGCGCGGGCAGGAGCGGTTTCGTTTGATGCTGGGCTGGCAGGCGCCAGGGAACGCGTCAATAAGGCGGCCGGTGCATCGGTTTCGAGCGAGTCCTGGGTTGCAGCAGAGCTTGCCATCTCCACACTGGAAAGTGAGCGCTATGACAGCGTGTCGGCGCTCGCGAGCCTTGATACCCTTTACGTCAAACGGATGAATGCGATTGCTGGCGGTGAGGCGCTAGGAGGCGACGACCTCATCAATCGGGCAAGGACGGATATCATCGCCATTGTGGACCGGCAGAATGATGTCCTGGATGAGCTGAGGAACCGGCTGGCTGCGCCTTGACCGCGGAACCGCTTACGCAGCTGCGATATAGACCCGGTTACGGCCGTCCGCCTTCGCATCATACATGGCCGCGTCGGCGGCGCGAAGCGCTTCGCGGGCGTCCTCATAAGCTGCGACATCGGCGATACCGGCGGAGAAGCTGACCGCGTCCAACCTTTCGCCTGTCGTCTTGTTCACCAGCGTCCGATGGGACAGATCGATGCGCGCGGCATCCACAATTTCACAGGCGGCTTTTGTCGATTGGCCCTCGAACAACATCACGAATTCTTCGCCGCCATGACGAGCCACATGGCAGGTGTCGTTGGATATATCTGCAAGCAGCTTGCCGACGAATTTCAGGATGCGATCGCCGACGTCATGACCATGGACGTCGTTGATCTGCTTGAAATGGTCGATATCGCAAAAGGCAATGCTGAGCGCTTTGCCGCTGATTTGCGCTCTTTGAGCGGCTTCGCGCAGGATGACTTCAAAGGCGCGGCGATTGGGCAGGCCGGTGAGGTGATCCTGTTCGGCGGCCTTGCGGGCATGTTCCAGATTTTTCTTGAGCAGCTTTGTCTGCTTCTGACTTTCGCGCATCTGCGCTTCAACAGCGCGGCTCTTGTCGATCATCGACTGAGTGAGCGCGATGAGTTGGCCCATGACTGGTCCAGCCTTTTCTGGGATAGCCAGATCGCGAACCTGCGCCTGCAACTGATCGCCATAATGATTGGCTTCGTGCTGCGATTTCTGCACCAGTTCCGATAGCTGGCCCAGATTGGCTTCAACCGAATCCAGCATTTCGGTCATGGCTTCGGGCGTGACCTCATCATGATTGGCTTCAGCCAATATGGTTTCCGCCTGGCTGTTGCTGAGCTTGCCCTTTTCCATGATGATGGCCCTGACCGCCTGCTCGATGGCGCGGTCATTGCCGGTCACATAATCATAGGCCAGGCCGAAATTGAGTGGCGTCAGGTCCAGGTCATGGGCGAACATGAACTCGCCGATTTCCTCATAGAGCCTAGCCCGCCGCTGTTCGAGCCGATCAAAGCGGGGCGGGCCCTCGGCTTCGCCATTATCCGCTTCTTCCGGCTCATTGGAAAGCAGGTTGCCCAACCATTGCGAAAGGCGACCGCGCGGCGCGGTTACAGCCTTGATGTGCCCTACCCGGATCGATGTAGCCTCATATCCCATGGGCACAAGAACGGTAACACAGGCGTTACATTTAACCTTAAGACATGAAAAATCCCGCCGGATTGCGCCCGGCGGGATTTTTGCGGAACGTCAGGCCGATCTGACATCGGCCAGTGCTTGTCATTCCTGATCGAGGTCCTCGGTCGTGAAATCCTCGCCCTGGACTGCGGCCAACGGATCGTCTCCAATGGCGGCTTCCGGCCCTTGCTGCAGTTCGGCCACATGCTCCTCTTCGGCCGTCAACGGCGCTATGAGGTGAGTCTGCATGGCCTTGAACTGAGCACGCAGCGCTGCATCGCGGCTGCTGGCGGCGATACGCATGCGGTTCATGCCTGCGCCAGTACCTGCAGGGATGAGACGGCCGACGATGACATTTTCCTTGAGGCCAACGAGCGTGTCCTTCTTCCCCTGAACCGCCGCCTCGGTAAGGACGCGAGTGGTTTCCTGGAAAGACGCGGCCGAGATGAAGCTGCGGGTCTGCAGCGACGCCTTGGTTATGCCCAGAAGCACCGGCTTGCCTTCGGCGGGCTCCTGGCCCGGCTTCAGCTTGTCGTTGATCTCGTTCATTTCCTCATGGTCGACCTGCTCACCGGGCAGCAGGGTAGTGTCGCCCGCATGGGTGATCTCCACCTTCTGCAGCATCTGGCGAACAATCACTTCGATATGCTTGTCGTTGATCTTCACGCCCTGCAAGCGGTAGACTTCCTGGATTTCGCTGACCAGATATTCGGCCAATGCCTCGATGCCGAGCACTTCGAGAATGTCGTGCGGGTCGGGCGATCCGCTGATGAGGTTGTCGCCCCGCTTCACATAGTCGCCTTCCTGAACGTCGATAACCTTCGACTTCGGGATCAGATATTCGACCGGTTCGCTGTCCTCAGGAACGATGGCGATTTTACGCTTCGCCTTGTAATCCTTGAGGAACTGGACGCGGCCGGACACCTTGGCAATGATGGCGTTGTCTTTAGGCTTGCGCGCTTCGAACAGCTCCGCAACACGCGGCAGACCGCCGGTGATGTCACGGGTCTTGGCGGCTTCGCGGCTGACGCGGGCCAGGACGTCACCGGCCTGCACCTGTTGTCCATCCTCGACCGAAAGCATTGCGCCGATCGCCAGCATGTAGCGCCCGGCTTCGCCGCTATCGGTGTCGAGCAGGGTGAGGCGAGGACGCAGGTCCTCCTTCGACCGTGCGGCGCCGCGATGCTCCGATACCACTTTCTGGGCGATACCCGTTGCTTCGTCGGTTTGCTCGATCAAAGTCTTGCCGTCGATCAGGTCCTGATATTTCACAATGCCTGGCTTTTCAGTGATCACCGGCATGGTGAAAGGGTCCCATTCGGCGATGCGGTCGCCTTTCTTCACCTGAGTCCCGTCGGCGTGCATGATCTGTGCGCCATAGGGCAGGCGATGGACGGCGCGTTCGCGGCCCTCGCTGTCCATGATCGCCAACTCACCATTGCGGGCGAGCGACAGGCGGCGACCGCGGCTGTCGACGATGGTCGGCATGTCGCGCAGTTCCAGCGTGCCGTCCGACACTGCTTCCAGGTTCGATTGCTCGTTGAGCTGCGCCGCGCCGCCGATGTGGAAGGTCCGCATGGTAAGCTGCGTGCCCGGTTCACCGATCGACTGCGCCGCGATGACGCCCACCGCTTCACCGATGTTGACTGGCGTACCGCGTGCGAGGTCACGACCATAGCATTTACCGCAAACGCCCATCTTCGATTCGCAGATCAATGGTGAGCGGATCTTGACCGCCTGGATGCCAATGGCCTCGATCCGCGCAATTGCGGCTTCATCGAGCAGCGTGCCGGTTTCGATCAGGATCGATCCGTCCTTGCTGTCGACGATATCCTCGGCAGTCGTACGACCCAGGATACGCTCGCCGAGCGAGGCAATCACCGAGCCGCCCTGGACGATGGCCTTCATCTCCAGCGCTTTTTCGGTGCCGCAATCCTCCTCGACCACGACGCAGTCCTGCGACACATCGACAAGGCGGCGGGTCAGGTAGCCCGAGTTCGCCGTCTTGAGCGCCGTATCTGCCAAGCCCTTACGAGCGCCGTGAGTCGAATTGAAGTATTCGAGAACGGTAAGGCCTTCTTTGAAGTTCGAGATGATCGGCGTTTCGATGATCTCGCCCGAAGGCTTGGCCATCAGTCCGCGCATCCCGGCGAGCTGCTTCATCTGAGCGGGCGAACCACGCGCGCCGGAGTGCGACATCATATAGATGGAATTGATAGGCGCGAGACGGCCATCATCCATACGTGGTGTCGCCTTGATCTCATCCATCATCGCATTGGCGACGACATCGCCGCAACGCGACCATGCGTCGATCACCTTGTTGTACTTTTCCTGCTGGGTGATCAGGCCGTCCTGATACTGCTGCTCATAATCGGCAACCAGCGCACGGGTTTCGTCGACGGTCGCCAGCTTCGAATCTGGAATGATCATGTCATCCTTGCCGAAGGAAATGCCGGCCTGGAACGCATGACGGAAGCCAAGCGACATGATCGCGTCGGCAAACAGCACCGTGTCCTTCTGACCCGTGTGGCGATAGACCTGATCGATCACATCACCGATGTCCTTCTTGGTGAGAAGGCGGTTTACGATGTCGAAGGGCACCTTGTGGCTCTTGGGCAGGCATTCGCCGATCAGCATGCGGCCCGGCGTCGTTTCAAAACGCCGCATATATTCATTGCCCTGCTCGTCCGTCTGGGGAACGCGGCTGACAATCTTGCTGTGAAGCGTCACTGCCTTGGCAAAGAGCGCCTGATGCACCTCGGCCATGTCGGACAGCAGCATACCCTCGCCAGGTTCGCCTTCGCGCTCCATGGAAAGATAGTAGATGCCGAGGACCATGTCCTGCGAGGGAACGATGATCGGTTTGCCATTGGCAGGGCTGAGGATGTTGTTGGTGGACATCATCAGCACGCGCGCTTCCAGCTGCGCCTCAAGGCTCAGCGGAACGTGCACGGCCATCTGGTCACCGTCGAAGTCGGCGTTGAAGGCTGAGCAGACCAGCGGGTGAAGCTGGATCGCCTTGCCCTCGATCAGTACGGGCTCGAAAGCCTGGATGCCAAGACGGTGAAGCGTCGGCGCGCGGTTCAGCATGACCGGGTGTTCGCGGATGACTTCGTCCAGAATGTCCCAGACTTCCTTGCGCTCCTTCTCGACCCACTTCTTGGCCTGCTTCAGGGTCATGGACAGACCCTTGGCGTCGAGGCGGGCGTAGATGAACGGCTTGAACAGCTCCAGCGCCATCTTCTTTGGCAGGCCGCACTGGTGCAGCTTGAGTTCCGGTCCGGTCACGATCACGGAACGGCCCGAATAGTCGACGCGCTTGCCGAGCAGGTTCTGACGGAAGCGGCCCTGCTTGCCCTTCAGCATGTCGGAAAGCGATTTCAGCGGACGCTTGTTGGCGCCGGTGATGATGCGGCCGCGGCGGCCATTGTCGAACAGCGCGTCAACCGCCTCTTGCAGCATGCGTTTTTCGTTCCGCACAATGATGTCGGGCGCACGAAGCTCCATCAGCCGCTTCAAGCGGTTGTTACGGTTGATAACGCGGCGATACAGGTCGTTGAGGTCGGACGTCGCGAAGCGGCCGCCGTCCAGTGGAACCAGCGGGCGAAGTTCAGGCGGAATGACCGGCACGACATCCAGGATCATCCATTCTGGGCGATTGCCCGAATCAATGAAGGACTCCACGACCTTAAGGCGCTTGATGATCTTCTTGGGCTTCAGTTCCGACTTGGTCTCGGCCAGGTCCTTGAGCAGAATTTCGCGTTCGCCCTCAAGGTCGAGGTCGATAAGCATCTGCTTGACCGCTTCCGCGCCGATGCCGGCAGAAAAGGCGTCTTCGCCATATTCGTCCTGCGCCTCGATCAGTTCGTCTTCGTTCAGAAGCTGATATTTCTCGAGCGGCGTCAGGCCCGGCTCGATCACGATATAGGCTTCGAAGTAAAGGACGCGTTCAAGCTGCTTCAGCTGCATGTCGAGCAGCAGGCCGATGCGCGATGGCAGCGACTTCAGGAACCAGATGTGAGCAACCGGGGCGGCGAGCTCGATATGGCCCATGCGCTCGCGGCGAACCTTCGAGACGGTAACCTCGACGCCGCACTTTTCGCAGACAATGCCCTTGTACTTCATGCGCTTGTACTTGCCGCACAGGCATTCATAGTCCTTGATCGGGCCAAAGATGCGCGCGCAGAACAGGCCGTCGCGCTCAGGCTTGAACGTACGATAGTTGATGGTCTCGGGCTTCTTGATCTCGCCGAAGGACCAGCTGCGGATACGCTCTGGGCTGGCCAGACCGATCTGGATCTGGTCGAAGGACTCTGGCTTGGAAACCGGGTTAGCGAAATTGGTCAGTTCGTTCATTTCTTTCCCTCATCAAGCTCCCCTCCCGCTTGCGGAAGGGGTTGGGGGTGGGAATTCTATCTCAAGGGTGCGCTTTCAGGCCCACCCCTTGCCCCTCCCGCACGCGGGAGGGGAGCGTATTACTCAGCCGCTTCAGCCTGTCCGTCCTCGATCTCGTCGAGCGCGGTCAGTTCGACATTAAGGCCGAGCGACCGCATTTCCTTGACCAGAACGTTGAAGCTCTCCGGAATGCCGGCTTCGAACGTGTCGTCGCCCTTGACGATCGCCTCGTAAACCTTGGTGCGGCCAACCACGTCGTCCGACTTCACCGTCAGCATTTCCTGCAAAGTGTAGGCGGCGCCGTAGGCCTGAAGCGCCCAGACCTCCATTTCCCCGAAACGCTGACCACCGAACTGCGCCTTGCCCCCCAGCGGTTGCTGTGTGACGAGCGAGTAGGGGCCGATTGAGCGGGCGTGGATCTTGTCGTCGACAAGGTGGTGAAGCTTCAACATGTAGATGTAGCCCACGGTCACCTTACGGTCGAACTTGTCGCCCGTGCGTCCGTCAAACAGATCCACCTGACCCGAGCGGTCCAGCCCAGCCAGTTGCAACATGTTGGCAACGTCCGCTTCACGTGCGCCGTCGAACACCGGTGTGGCCATCGGCACGCCCGTGGTGAGCAGGGTCGCCATTTCAACGATCTGATCGTCGGAACGGTCGTCCAGTTCGCCGGTGTAGCTTTCGCCGTAAATGGTCTTCAGCCGATCACGAACAGCTTCTGGCGGGGTAGCCGCCTGCGCATTCGGATTGGCTTCGCGCCATGCTTCCAGTGCTTCCTTGATCTGCTGGCCCAGACCGCGAGCGGCCCAGCCCAAATGCGTTTCAAAGATCTGCCCGACGTTCATGCGCGACGGCACGCCCAGCGGATTAAGCACGATATCGACGAAGGTGCCGTCCTCAAGGAAAGGCATGTCCTCGACAGGAAGGATGCGGGAGATGACACCCTTGTTGCCGTGACGGCCGGCCATCTTGTCGCCCGGTTGGAGTTTGCGCTTCACCGCGACGAACACCTTGACCATCTTCAGCACGCCCGGCGGCAGTTCGTCGCCCCGTTCCAGCTTGTCGCGGCGGTCCTCGAACTTGTCGACGATCAGCTTAACCGCATCGTCATACTGCGCCTTCACGGCTTCGAGGTGCGCCTGGACGGTGTCGTCCTGAACCGCGAACTTCCACCATTCGTGGCGCTCGACTTCCTCAAGCAGTTCGTCGGTGATTTCGACGCCCTTCTTGATGCCCTTGGGCGCCGCGGTGGCCACTTGGCCGAGCAGCATTTCGCGCAGACGGTTGAAGGTGGCGCGGTTGAGAATGCCGCGTTCGTCCTCGCGGTCCTTGGCGAGGCGGTCGATTTCTTCCCGCTCGATCGCCATGGCGCGCTCGTCCTTGTCGATGCCGTGGCGGTTGAAGACGCGGACTTCCACCACCGTCCCGGCAACGCCCGGCGGCAGGCGGAGCGAAGTGTCGCGCACGTCGCTCGCCTTTTCACCGAAGATGGCGCGAAGCAGTTTTTCTTCCGGCGTCATCGGGCTTTCACCCTTCGGCGTGATCTTGCCGACCAGAATGTCGCCCGGCTCGACCTCAGCGCCGATATAGACAATGCCCGCCTCGTCGAGGTTGTGGAGCGCTTCCTCGCCGACATTCGGAATGTCGCGGGTGATGTCTTCAGGCCCAAGCTTCGTGTCACGGGCCATGACCTCGAACTCTTCGATGTGGATCGAGGTAAAGACGTCATCCTTCACGATCCGTTCGGAGATCAGGATGGAGTCTTCGTAGTTGTAGCCATTCCAGGGCATGAACGCGACGAGGGTGTTGCGGCCAAGAGCCAGTTCACCCAATTCGGTCGAGGGGCCGTCGGCAATGACGTCGCCCTTTGCGACCACGTCGCCCACCTTCACCAGCGGACGCTGGTTGATGCAGGTGTCCTGGTTCGACCGCTGGAACTTCATGAGCGTGTAGATATCGACGCCCGACTTGCCGGGTTCGATTTCTTCGGTCGCGCGGATAACGATACGGGTCGCGTCGACCTGATCGACCACGCCCGCCCGCTTGGCGGCGATGGCGGCGCCGGAATCCCGCGCAACCGTCTCTTCCATGCCTGTCCCGACGAACGGTGCTTCCGCGCGGACCAGAGGCACGGCCTGACGTTGCATGTTCGAACCCATGAGCGCGCGGTTCGCGTCGTCATTTTCCAAGAATGGGATGAGCGAGGCCGCGACCGATACCAGCTGCTTGGGGCTGACGTCCATCAGTGTGATGGTGTCGCGGGGGGCCATCAGGAATTCGCCTGCCTGACGGGAGGAGACGATTTCCTCGGTAAAGCCGCCATCGGCATCCAGCTCGGCGTTCGCCTGCGCGATCGTGTGCTTCGCCTCTTCCATGGCGGAAAGGTAGACGACTTCATTTGTTACCTTGTTGTCGACCACCTTGCGATAGGGCGTCTCGATAAAGCCGTATTTGTTAACACGGCTGAACGAAGCCAGCGAGTTGATCAGACCGATGTTCGGGCCTTCCGGCGTTTCGATCGGGCAGATACGGCCATAGTGCGTCGGATGAACGTCGCGGACTTCGAAACCTGCGCGCTCGCGGGTCAAACCACCCGGTCCAAGGGCCGACACGCGGCGCTTGTGGGTGACTTCCGACAGCGGATTGGTCTGGTCCATGAACTGTGAAAGCTGCGAGGAACCGAAGAACTCACGTACCGCGGCCACGGCGGGCTTGGCGTTGATGAGATCGTTCGGCATCACGGTGGATACGTCGACCGAGCTCATCCGCTCCTTGACCGCACGCTCCATGCGCAGCAGGCCGACGCGATACTGGTTCTCCAGCAGCTCGCCCACCGAACGGACGCGGCGGTTGCCGAGATTGTCGATATCATCGATCTCGCCCTTGCCGTCCTTGAGGTTCACCAGTTCCTTGACGACAGCGATGATGTCCTCGCGGCGAAGCGTAGTGACCGTATCCTCGCAGTCGAGGTCGAGACGCATGTTGAGCTTGACGCGGCCCACTGCCGACAGATCGTAGCGCTCGGAATCAAAGAACAACCCTTCGAACAGCGCTTCGGCGGTTTCGCGCGTCGGCGGCTCGCCGGGGCGCATGACGCGATAGATATCGGAAAGCGCATGATCACGGTCTTCGGCCTTGTCGGCCTTCAGCGTGTTGCGGATCCAGGGGCCCGTGGTGACATGATCGATGTCGAGCAGGTCAAGATGGTCGATGCCCGCCTTGTCGATCTTTTCCAGATTTTCGCTCGAAACCTCATCGCCAGCTTCGATATAGATCTCGCCGGTTTTTTCGTTGATCAGGTCGTAGGCGCTGTAGCGGCCAAAGATTTCCTCGGTGGGAATCAGGAGGTTTTCAAGACCGTCCTTGGCGGCTTTGTTCGCTGCACGCGGCGAAATCTTCTGGCCGGCGGGGAACACCACCTCGCCTGAACTGGCGTCGATGATGTCGAAAGCCGGCTTTTGTCCGCGCCAGTTTTCCGCGCTGAACGGAATTTTCCAGCCGCCTTCGCCACGAACGAAGGTCACGGTGTTGTAGAAGGTATTGAGGATTTCCTCGCCGTTAAGGCCCAGCGCGAAGAGCAACGCGGTGACCGGCAGCTTGCGCTTGCGGTCGATGCGGACGTTGACGATGTCCTTCGCGTCGAATTCGAAGTCCAGCCAGCTTCCGCGATAGGGGATGACGCGGGCGGCGAAGAGATATTTGCCGGAACTGTGGGTTTTGCCTCGATCATGGTCGAACAGCACGCCCGGCGAACGATGCATCTGCGACACGATCACGCGCTCGGTGCCGTTGATGACGAAGGTGCCGTTCTGCGTCATGAGCGGCATGTCGCCCATATAGACGTCCTGCTCCTTGATATCGAGGACGGAGCGGGTTTCGGTGTCCTGATCGACTTCAAATACGATCAGGCGCAACGTGACGCGCATCGGCGCGGCATAAGTGATACCCCGCTGACGGCATTCCTCGGTGTCATATTTCGGTTCTTCCAGTTCGTACTGGACGAAATCCATCTCGGCCGTGCCGGCGAAATCGCGGATCGGGAATACGCTGCGCAGGGTCTTTTCCAGCCCCGATACATAGCCGATGGCAGGGTTGGAGCGCAGGAACTGCTCATAGGATTCGCGCTGAACCTCAATGAGGTTCGGCATCTGCACCACTTCGTGAATATTGCCGAAAACCTTGCGGATGCGCTTCTTTGCGCCGGAGTTGAGATGTGCCGGGGGGACTGCCTTGGTCGCCATGCTGTTCCTGCCTTGTTTTCATAAACTTTTTTCCGCCTTGCAGCGGGATTGCAGCCGATTCGCGGATGTAGGCCCACGAAAAAAAGTGCGGGTCCGGACTGTCGGAACCGCACTGTCTGCGTCTGGTAAAACCCTCAAAATCCCTCAATTCTGGCGATCCGCCGCGCAAAACGGATCGTATCCCGAGGGAGCGAGAGCGGCCTCAGTCACGGCAAGTGACGGGATGAAGCCAGGAAAACTCGAACGGCCTATATAGAGAGGCTGTTGGATTTTGTGAAGGGTAAATCGCTCTCCCACGGGTTCCCTCCGTCCTGCTATGAGCCCCGAGAAAAACAGGATGAGGAATATTCCTGCATGGGGCACTGCTCCAGAGAATCACTCGTCTTTTCCGAACAGTCCCAGGCTATAACTCTAAAGGATTAGCAGGTGGCAAGCGCCGTAATTTTTTAACAAATTTTCCATCTTACTTATAGGAATGTTTCCTACGCACGGCCAATTTGAAAATTGTTCTTGAGACAACATGGTTTTTGAACGGGATTACGCGGAGCCCCCGCCATTGTTGCGCCATCCCTCCTGTGTATAAACGGTTCTTGGGGAGCTTTGTCATCATAGGACAGCCATGAAAATCTTAATTACGGGCAATATGGGTTATGTGGGACCCGCCGTCGTCAGGCGGTTGCGCAGCGCCTTTCCCGGCGCTTTCCTTCACGGCTTTGACAATGGTTATTTCGCCCATTGCCTGACCGACGTCCGTTACCTGCCGGAACGCGAATTGGACCAGCAGACCTTTGGCGACGTTCGCATGATCGATCCCGCTATGCTGCGCGGATATGATGCCGTCATTCATCTGGCGGCCGTGTCCAATGATCCCATGGGGAACCGTTTTGCCGCTGTTACAAGGGCGATCAATCAGGATGCCTCGATCTCCATCGCCCGAATGGCCAGTGAGGCAGGGGTACGCAACTTCGTCTTCGCGTCGAGCTGCAGCGTCTATGGCGTTGCGGAGGGTGGCCCCCGCAAGGAGGACGATCCGCTCAATCCCGTGACTGCTTATGCTGCCTCTAAAATCGGAACGGAGCAGGGACTGGCCGAACTCGACACGGACATGGTGATCACCTGCCTGCGGTTCGCAACCGCTTGCGGGATGTCCGACCGGCTGCGGCTGGATCTGGTTCTGAACGATTTTGTGGCCTGCGCGCTTTCGCAAAAGAAAATCACGGTGTTGAGTGATGGCACCCCCTGGCGTCCGCTGATTGACACAGTGGACATGGCCCGCGCCATGGAATGGGCGGCGACACGCCGGGCGGAGCAGGGCGGCCGTTTCCTGACGGTGAATGCCGGGTGCAGCGCCGGCAACTACCAGGTCCGCGATCTCGCCGAAGCCGTGGCGAAGGAAGTGCCAGGCACCAGCGTCAGCATCAATACCGACGCGCCGGCCGACAGCCGTTCCTATCAGGTCGATTTCAGCCGCTATGCCGAACTGGCGCCCGATCATCAGCCTAGGATCAGCCTTGGCCAATCGATCGGGTTGTTGATCGAGGGACTGACTTCCATGGGATTTGCTGATCCCGATTTCCGCAATTCGTCGCTTATCCGGCTCCACGTTCTGCAAGGCCATATCGCCCAGGGGCGTTTGACCGAGGATCTCCACTGGCAGCCGGCCGCCTGAACGAGGGAGCATGAACATGGTCAAGGTGGCGCTGCTTGCAGGCGGCTTCGGTACGCGGCTGAGCGAGGAAACGACTATTCGACCCAAGCCCATGGTGGAAATCGGCGGGCGGCCGATCATGTGGCATATCATGAAAATGTATTCGCATTATGGTTTCAATGATTTTGTGATCCTGGGCGGTTACAAGGTCGATTTCATACGCAACTATTTCACCCATTATCGCGCTAATCATTCCGACTTCACCATTGATCTGAAGACGGGTGCCATGGAATTTCTGGATCCGGTCAGCGAGGATTGGCGGGTGACGGTGATTGATACCGGCCCCGACACCATGACCGGTGGGCGCATTCGGCGGGCGCGCCATTTGCTGGAGGGAGGGCGGTTCCTGCTCACATATGGCGATGGGGTCAGCAATGTCGACTTGCGCAAGCTGATCGCTACGCATGAGCAGGCGCGGGCCTGGTGTACCCTTACGGCCGTGACTCAGCCCGGCCGCTATGGCGCGCTGCGGATCGGCGCCGATGGAACCAGGGTAGAAGGCTTTCGTGAAAAGGGCATGATGGACGGCGGTCTCATCAATGGCGGTTTTTTTGCCTGCGAACCGGAGATGCTCGACCTGCTGGACAGCGACGATACCATATTTGAGCAGGAGCCGATGGAGCGTCTGATCGACCGGGGCAAGCTCGCAAGTTACCATCATCATGGCTATTGGCAGAGCATGGATTCCCTGCGCGACAAGCAGATGCTCGAGGCCCAGTGGGCCGACGGCGCACCGTGGAAAGTTTGGGACTGATGAAGTCTTTTTTTTCGCATCTGCGATCCCGGTGCAGGCGAACATCCAATTCCCGGCAGTCAACCAATCTGGAAGCTTGGGAGACGGATTTCCGCCTTTGCGGTAATGAAGAAAAGGCGATGTCGGGATTTCCTTTCTCGACGATCAGGAGGTCATTTTGATCATTGTGGACACTGCCCTGGCCCGCAGGGAAGCGGAGGGAAAACCCATCAGGGTCGGCATTGTCGGTGCTGGCTTTCAAGGCGCGGCCATCGTTAGGCAGATCGTCCGGTCGGTAAAAGGCATGCGGGTGGTTGCGCTTGCCAACCGGCATATCGATCCGGCTATCCGCGCCTTTACGGACATTGGGGTCGACCCGCTTCGCTGCGGTAATCGACGGGCCATCGAGGCTGCAATCGCTTCTGGCCACCCAGCGGTGACGGAGGACGCCATAGGCCTTGCTCAAGCCGACGGCGTCGACGTTTTGGTCGAAGTTACAGGCTCTGTCGATTATGCGGCGGGTGTGGTGCTGACGGCGATCGGCGCTGGCAAGCATGTGGTGCAGATGAACGCCGAACTGGATGGCACCATAGGCCCGATATTGAAGGCCAAGGCTGACGAAGCCGGTGTCATCTACAGCTTTTCCGATGGCGATCAGCCGGGCGTGCAGATGAACCTGTACCGATTTGTTGCGGGGCTTGGCGTAAAGCCGGTGCTCTGCGGCAACATCAAAGGGCTGCACGACCCCTATCGCAATCCCGAGACTCAGCGAGGCTTTGCCGAAAAATGGGGCCAGAAAGCAGCGATGGTCGCCTCTTTCGCCGATGGAACCAAAATCTCCTTTGAGCAGGCCATTGTCGCCAACGGCACAGCTATGAAGGTCGCTCGGCGGGGCATGGTCGGTCCGGATTTCTCCGGCGGCGACCCCACCGCGCCGCTGGTTCCTTTGGAAGAGACGGTCTCGGCCTTTGCCGAATATCTGGAGCCGCTGGGTCCGGGGCTGGTCGACTATGTGGTAGGCGCGCGACCTGGTCCGGGCGTGTTCGTACTGGGCACGCATGACGATCCTCGCCAGCAGCACTTTCTCAATCTCTACAAGCTTGGAAGCGGCCCTTATTATTGCTTCTACACGCCCTATCATCTTTGCCATTTCGAAGTGCCGAATTCGATAGCGCGGGCGGTCCTGTTCGGTGACGCCGTGCTCGCCCCCTTGGGCAAGCCGCAGGTTGGCGTGGTCGCGGTGGCCAAGAAGGATTTGGACCGGGGAGACGTCATTTCCGAATTCGGCGGCTTTGAAGCCTATGGCGTTGCAGAGAACAGCGATATCATTGCACGCGAGCGCCTGCTTCCGATGGGTATAGCCTTGGGGTGCCGCGTTATTCGGCCGGTAGCCAAGGATGCCGCCCTGACCTTCTCGGACGTCGAACTGCCAGCCGGGCGCGTGGTCGATGCGCTGTATGCCGAGCAAATAGAGCGGTTTCCCTTGATCGAACCGGCATATTGAAGGGGCGCGTAATGATCTTTCATGAAACCACACTTAAGGATGCCTGGCTGATCGAGCCCGAGTTGAGAGGCGATGAGCGTGGCAGCTTCGCCCGGACAATGTGCCGCGATGAATTTGCGAGATACGGGCTAGCAACGGATTATGTTCAGCAGAATATGTCCGTTTCCGCCACTGCGGGAACAATTCGTGGCATGCATTTTCAACGGCGGCCCTATACCGAGGCGAAGCTGGTTCGCTGTGTCAGGGGCGCTATACTGGACGTAATTGTGGACCTGCGTACCAATTCGCCGACATATCTTCGGCATGAGGGGTTTGAGCTTACAGCGGAAAACCACCGGCAGCTATATGTGCCGCCGGGCTTCGCCCATGCGTTTCAGACTTTGGTGGACGATATCGAAGTGTCGTATTTGGTGTCGGCGCCCTACACGCCGGAGGCTGAGGGCGGGGTGAGGTATAATGATCCACTGCTAGGCATAAAATGGCCGCTGCCGGTCTCGGTGATATCAGAGAAGGACGCCAATTGGCCGCTGCTCACTGCGGAGGGACCGGGGATGTTCTGAGGGAAAACTCCGATCCTTCATCCGCCATATAACGCGTCCAGCCGCTCCCCATAACGCGCCCGAATCATGTGCCGCCGGATCTTCAATGATGGCGTCATTTCCTGGTTTTCGATCGAGAAGGGCTCATCGGCGAAGATGAATCGGCGGACCTTTTCCGTGACGGACAAATCCTTGTTGACCTGATCCACCGAGGCGCGGACAGCGGCCTGGAAGGCCGAATTAACTTTCAGCGCCATTTCATCGTGCGGAAGGCCATTCGTCCTTGCCCATTCCCTCAGCCATTCTGCATCAGGTACGATGATCCCCACCAGGTGCGGGCGTTTGTCGCCCCAAACCATGGCCTGCCCGATTTCCGGCTGAAGGGTAAGCATCCCTTCAATTTTCTGCGGCGCGACATTTTCGCCCTTGTCGTTGACGATGATGTCCTTCTTGCGGTCGGTGATCTTGATACGGCCCTTTTCATCGATAAGGCCGATGTCGCCGGTATGGAGCCAGTCGTCGGAGAGAACGCGGTCGGTCTCCCGCTCATTGCGCCAATAGCCCTTCATGACCAGTTCGCCACGCACCAGTATTTCGCCGTCTTCAGCGATACGGACCTCAGTATTTTTGAGGGGCGGACCGACCATATCCATCTTCAGCCCGGCACGCGGCCGATTGCAACTGATCACTGGCCCCGCTTCGGTCTGGCCATAGCCTTGCAACAAGGTGAGGCCGAGCGAGTGGAAAAATATTCCTATATCGGGATTTAGCGGCGCGCCGCCTGAAACCAGCGCCTTCATCCGTCCCCCGAAACGTTGCTGAATCTTCGGTCGGATCGTCCTGTTTACTAGCGCCTGCGCGGGTCGGTCCCATAGCGGCACATTACCTTCGTAACTTTTTCCGCCAATGCGCAGTGCCTGCCGCAACAAATAGGCGGCGATCGGACCCTGCTTTTCGACGGCTTTTAGCATTCGAGCGCGCAGAACCTCAAACAGGCGAGGTACAACGACCATGATGGTGGGCCGTACCTCTTCCATGTTGGAAGCGAGCTTTTCGAGGCCCTCAGCATAGTATATCTGCGCGCCAAGGCCGATCGGAAAGAATTGGCCGCCTGTATGTTCATAGGCATGGGAGAGCGGCAGGAAGGAGAGGAATACCTCATCATTCCATCCGAAATCTTCGGCGATAATGTCGATGCAACCGTCGATATTGTGCAGTATCGCCCCATGATGCTGCATCACGCCGCGTGGCGCGCCACCAGTTCCGCTGGTGTAGACCAGACAGGCGAGATCGTGACGATGAAGCTGTTCGGCATGCTTCGCACAGTCGGCAAGGTTCCCCTCATGCGCAGTGATCAGCTTGCCCCATTCGCTGAACGCAATGTTGCCGCCCTGTACTGGACGGACCGGTTCCATGGATACGACCAGATTAACCTGGGAACGGAGCACCGCAGGCATAAGGGTTCGAGCCAGTTTTGCGGTAGAGACGATGACGGCTTTGGCGGCGCTATCGTCCAGTATATGTTGATGATCGCGAGTGGTGTTGGTGGTGTAGGTGGGAACCGTGACGCCGCCCGCCGCCATGATAGCCAGATCGGCAATGCAGAATTCCGGACGGTTTTCCGATACCAGCATCACCGTGTCGCCCCGGCGCAGACCGTTGGCCTTTAGCCCTTCTGCAAGGGCCGCCACCCGTCGCGCCGTTTCGGCCCAGCTTAGCGAGCGCCATTCGCCCGTTTCCTTGTACCAGAGAAACGGCGCATCGCCTTTATCCGCCGCCCGCGTGAAGAACATGGTCACCAGGTTTGGGAAATGTTCAAACGCGCGCATGCAGGCCCTCGTGGTTTGCACCAATCTTCCGTGGCGTTGACGCGGTGTCCGTCGGCTGGGGTAGGGAAGTCAAGGCGGAATATGAAAGGAGAGCGGGTATTTGCGCCCAGGCGCAGCCGCTTTTTATTGCTAAAGTTGAAGCTTCATTCCGCCAATGCCACGCCCGGACTGCGCGGATCGGCGGCTCCGGTCCACCCATTCGCTGCCCGCTGAACGGCATTCACCTTCGATGTCACAACGGTGGCCTGCACCTTCTGCCCCAATTTTTCCAAAGCCGGAATCATGGCAGCGACTGAACTATCCTGTTCGACCAGCAACCCCTCATCGTTGAAAAAGATATTGGGCAACGCGATCGCCGTTTCCACAGGGAGACCAAAGTCGAGCACGCCTACCAGCGTCTTCAACACATGCATGATGATCCGTTTGCCGCCTGCCGACCCCAGTGCCAATATAGGCTTGCCGTTCGCGTCATAAACGATGGTTGGTGACATGGAGGAAAGCGGCCGCTTTCCGGCCTCGACGCGATTAGCGACTGGCGCGCCATCCTTTTCAGGCGCGAAGCTGAAATCGGTCAGTTCATTGTTGAGGAAATAGCCGTTGGCGATCAGCTGGCTGCCAAAGGCGCCTTCTATAGTGGAGGTCATGGTGACGATGTTGCCATTCCCGTCCGCAGCCACAAAATGGCTTGTGGCAGGCACTTCTGAAGAGGGTGCAGGTGTGCGCTTGACCGCGCCCGCCGGCGTTCCAGGCTCATAGTTTTTGCGGGCATGGTCCGCCGAGATGAGCTTTGATCGCCGCAGCAGATAATTGGGATCGATGAGCCCAGCCACCGGCACCTCGACGAAATCGCGGTCGCCCAGATATTTGTCCCGATCCGCATAGGCCAGGCGCATGGCTTCGCCAATCAAGTGCCAGCTCTTCGGATTGTCCGCCCCAAGCTTTGCCATGTCGAAGCGTTCGAGCATGCCCAGCATCTGGATGATGGCGATCGCGCCGGAGGACGGCGGACCCATGCCGCAAACCACATAAATGCGGTAATGCGAACAGAGGGCAGGGCGCTGCTTGGCCTGGTAAGCGGTGAGATCTTCTGGGGTCATTACCGCCGGATTGATGGGGGCGCGAGCGAGGGCGTTCGTAATCGCCTGCGCATTGGCGCCACTGTAAAAGGCGCTTGGTCCTTCGGTGGCCAGACGCTTCAGAAAGGCCGCCAAAGCGGGATTGCGAATGACGGTGCCAACCGGAACGGGCTTTCCCTCGCGCCAGTAGATCGCCTGCGCGTCCGGAAAATCCTTCCAAAGCGGGGCTGTCGCCGTCAGTCGGCTATAGAGGATCTGATTAACCTCGAACCCCTCTTCGGCCAGCCGGATCGCAGGTTGGAACAGGTCGGTCCAGGGGAGCTTGCCCCATTTGCGATGCGCCATTTCCATTAGTCGCAAATTGCCAGGGACGCCGACGGAAAGACCGCCTGGAAAAGCCCGAATGAAGGGAAGAGGCTTGCCGTCGGTCCCCAGAAAGCGACCCGGTCCGGCTGCCGATGGAGCCGTTTCGCGCCCGTCAATCGTGTCCAGAAGGCCCAGCCTGCCGTCATGGTGGATCAGGAAGCCGCCCCCGCCGATGCCACTGGACTGAGGTTCTACCACCGTCAGCGCGACCAGCATGGCAAGAGCAGCGTCAGTAGCGCTGCCCCCTTTGCGCAGAATTTCCTGACCGGCGGCAGTCGCGCGCGGATCGGCCGAGGAAACGGACCCTCCCTCTGCCCTTGCGGGAAGAACGGGCACGGCGATGATCAGGAAAAAGGAGAGGAGGAATTTCAGCATCGTTTCTGCGGCCTCGTGTTAGGCGGCGTCGCTTCCAACCGCTTGGCATATTTGCGTAAAGCCATCGCGCAAAAGCAAGGTCTTAAGGCCGGCATTGATGCGCTTTGGCAGGCCCGGTCCTTCAAACACCAGCGCGCTGTACAGCTGAATCAAGGACGCACCCGCCCGGATGCGGGCATAAGCCTGCTCCGCAGTGGCAATGCCTCCTGCGCCGATAAGCGGGATCGATGCGCCCGTCGCCTTCCGAAAATCGCGCACCCTCTGCAGCGCTAGATCGTGCAGCGGCGCGCCGGAAAGGCCGCCTGATTCATCGGCAAAGCGCGACCGTAGCGGCGGGCGGCTAATGGTGGTGTTGGACACGATGAGGGCGTCCACATGATGCGCCGCGCTCAATTCGGCGATATCGTCTATATCCGCAGGCTCCAAATCGGGCGCCACTTTCAGGAAGATAGGAGGGCGTTTTCCCCCTCGCGCTTCCATGACAGCGGCGAGCAGTTCGTCCAGCGCGCCCCTGTCCTGCAGCGCGCGCAAACCTGGCGTGTTGGGGGAGCTGATATTGACCGTCAGATAATCGGCCAGCGGGCTCATGTTCCGAACCCCGATGGAATAATCGGCTATTCTGTCGCTGGCGTCCTTGTTTGCGCCAATATTGATACCTGTAATACCGCGTTTGGCATGCCCCTTCAGCCGCGCGATTGCCGCGGGTTGCCCGCCATTATTAAATCCCATCCGGTTGATGACGGCGTGATCTTCCAGCAGCCGAAAAAGGCGGGGGCGGGGATTGCCTGGCTGTGGAAGCGGCGTCAGCGTGCCAAGCTCGGTAAATCCAAAGCCCAAACGGTGCATCTTGTGTGCGACTTCGCCATCCTTGTCGAACCCCGCGGCGAGACCTACCGGATTGGGGAAACGAAGACCCGCTACGGTGCTGGAAAGTACCGGATCTTCGATTGGCGGGGTGCCGGAGGGCAGAAACGATAAGGCACGGACCGTAAGACGGTGGGCGGCTTCACCGTCGAGGCGGAACAGCAGGGAACGAAGGATCAAATAGGCCATAAGCAGCGGCCTATGCCAGCCTGTGGCTCAGGGGTCCAGTGATCCCGAACACCTGGGCGTGGAGGAGGCCGGGGTCACTGCTGTTTCTGAACTGCTGCCCTTACCACGACTACAGCACGTCAATTACTGAGGCGTGGCGGTTTTCGCATACTGACCGTCGCCTTCGGGCGCGGCAATGATGTCGCGAGTGGCCGCGCCTTTGCTGACGGTGGCCGTGGCGGGATCGCCAACGCTTGAGCGGATGGCGGGATCGGCGCTGCTGGTTTGAGCAGCGTTCAGCAGTCCTCGCTCGGCTGCGCTACGTGCGGCATCACCCCCGAACATGGCCTCCAGGGCCTGTCTATTGGCGTTGCTGCTGTCGGCACGGCCGGCAGCGCCCGGTTGGGGCGGGACCATGGCGAAATCGGGCGGAATGACCAGCGGGGCGGCGCGTGAAACCGCAAATTCGTCCGGCCGGTCACGACCGAAAATGCCGCCGCCCGAACCGCAGGCTGAAAGGCCCAGGGCCATGGCACAAAGGCCGAAGCCCACAACAACTCTACGCATTTCTTTTCTCCACATTCCCCCCCTTGTCGCGCAGCAGCAACGCCCGCGCAAGCAGGATCAACACACCTATCGTAATGGCCGCATCGGCAAGATTGAAGATCAAAAAGGGCCGCCAGTTGCCGATATGGAAATCGGCGAAGTCGACGACATAGCCGAATCGCACCCGGTCGACGATATTACCGAGCGCGCCGCCCAGGACCAGGCCGAGCGCTATCACATCGTCTCGCGCCTTTTCTCGCCACATCCACAGGCCGACAAAGATCGCAATTGCCGCTGTCATCCCCACCAGCGCCCAGCGCATGATGTCGGAATCGGCCCGGAAGAAGCCCATGGAGACTCCATAGTTGCGTACGAAGTTGAGATCGAAAAAGGGAAGGAGGTCAATGACCTGCCGGGATTCGAGCGCCAGCGGATAGACGACGACATATTTGATGAGTTGGTCGAGGGTGAAAATGGTCGC
Organism: Rhizorhapis suberifaciens; assembly: GCF_014200045.1. Classification (GTDB taxonomy): domain Bacteria; phylum Pseudomonadota; class Alphaproteobacteria; order Sphingomonadales; family Sphingomonadaceae; genus Rhizorhapis; species Rhizorhapis suberifaciens. The sequence continues at coordinate 239,677 of NZ_JACHOV010000005.1, read as the reverse complement.
TGCTGCCGCAATGCCCAGATTCCGGTAATTTTTCCTGATGGCCATGATGCCCTTAATTCCTCGACCTGTCCTTGTTATGAATTCGTTTTTCGTCATTCCCGCCTGCCGGCTCGGGAATGACGAAGGATAAGGTTCATCCCTTCACCACATCCTCGCAGCGTCCGCAGAGGGTGTCGTCTTCCGTCACTTCAGGAAGCAGACGCCAGCAGCGGCCGCATTTGTGATATTCAGAGGGTGTAACGGAAATGAGGCGTAATTCATCGATATTATCATCGGCGATGCCTGAGACCGTCGCAGCCGCCGTAATGCAAATCTCGGCAAAATCCGTAGATGCTGCTCGTTCTGCGAGGAGAGGATCTTTTACCAAGACGCTTACCTCAGCTTCCAAACTCGACCTGATCACCTTTTCACGCCGCAAAGGCTCTATGGCTTCAGTCACATGACCCCTCAGTTCGCGTAAGTGGCTCCACTTTCGGGATAGCTCGTCATCTGCCCATCCCGCATCCACCTCCGGCCATTCCAGGAAGTGTACGCTGCCGTCCTCGCTCGGGAAGCGGCTTTGCCATACCTCTTCGGCCGTGAACGGAATGATCGGTGCGGCATAGCGGACGAGCGCATGGAACAGCGTGTCGAGCACCGTGCGATAGGCGCGGCGCTTAAGGTCGGTCTTCGCGTCGCAATAGAGGCAGTCCTTGCGGATGTCGAAGAAGAAGGCCGACAGATCGTCCTGCGCGAAGGTGGTGAGCGCGCGCATATAGCGGCCAAAGGTGAAGCCGTCGGTCGCCGCGCGCAGCTCCGCGTCCAGCTCTGCCAGGCGATGCAGGATATAGCGCTCCAGCTCCGGCATCTCGCCGACCGGCACCTTCTCGCTCTCATCGAAATCGCTAAGCGCCCCCAGCATGTAGCGGAAACTGTTGCGCAGCTTGCGATAGGCGTCGGACGATCCGGCGAGGACCTCCTTGCCGATGCGGACATCGTCGAAATAGTCGGTGCTCGCCACCCACATACGCAATATATCCGCGCCGCTTTCGCCGATGATCTTTAGCGGATCGACGACATTACCCAGCGACTTGGACATTTTTCGACCCTGCTGATCGAGCGCGAAGCCGTGGGTCAGCACGGCGTCATAAGGCGCGCGACCACGCGTGCCGCAGCTTTCGAGCAGCGAGGATTGGAACCAGCCGCGATGCTGGTCAGAGCCCTCAAGGTAAAGGCTGGCGCGCACCCCCTTGCCATAGCGCGCCTCGACCACGAAGCTGTGGGTCGAGCCACTGTCGAACCAGACATCGAGAATGTCGTTCACGACCTCATATTCGTCGAGCTTGTGATCATTCCCAAGCAACGCCTGATGGTCAGCGCCGAACCAGGCATCTGCGCCGCCCGCCTTGAACGCCTCGATGATGCGGACGTTAACGGCCGGGTCGTTCAGATATTCGCCTGATTGCTTATGCACATAGAGCGCAATGGGCACACCCCAGGCGCGCTGGCGGCTGATCACCCAGTCGGGGCGGCCTTCGACCATAGACCGAATGCGGTTGGTTGAGCGCTCTGGTACCCAGCGTGTATTTTCGATGGCGTTAAGGGCGATGTTGCGCAGGGTCGCGCCATTGCCCTGCGCCGCCATGATGTGCTCTTCTTCGACACAGCGGGGCGTGGCGCTATCAGTAATTGGCCGGTCCATCGGGATGAACCATTGCGGGGTGCAGCGGTAGATGATCCGCGCCTTCGACCGCCAGCTATGGGGATAGCTGTGCGGAAACGGACTGGCGGACAGAAGAGCGCCAGCATCGCGCAAGTCCGAACAGATTGGGCCGTCCGGGCCATTGAACTTCTCGTTGATGACGATCTTGGCTCGCTCGTCGGTTCTCGGCAGCCACGGCCAATCGGCACGATAATAGCCATCGTCCTCGACGGCAAAGACCGGTGCTATTCCGACTTCCTTGCACGCGATGAAATCCTCCTCGCCATGGTCCGGGGCCATATGGACAAGGCCCGTACCGGCGTCGGTGGTGACATGCTCGGCAGCGATGAAGGGGCGGGGCTTCGCGAAGAAGCCGCCGAAATGGTGCATAGGGTGGCGGGCGACCGCTCCGGTGAGTTGGGAGCCGCTGAATTCTTCGTCGACTTCCCAATGGATGTTAGTCGTTCGAGCTTCGAGAGCGGACAAAAGTTCTTTTGCAACCAATACTGGTCCGTACTCCTGCATCATCGGAGTTAGCTCACCCGGCGCTAGAGCTTTGACGAACTTGGGATAGCCTGTCGCTAGTACGTATCGGATATCCTCCCCATAAGCGATGCCCTGGTTCACAGGGATCGTCCAAGGGGTGGTCGTCCAGATGACCGCATGCGCGCCCACCAGTTCCGGCGCGTTCGGCGCTTCGACAATCTCGAACGCCACGTCGATCTGGGTCGAGGTTACATCCTCATACTCGACCTCAGCCTCGGCAAGCGCAGTCTTCTCCACCGGGGACCACATCACCGGCTTCGCGCCACGGTACAACTGACCGCTTTCCGCGAATTTCAGCAGCTCAGCGACAATCGCCGCCTCCGCCTCAAACTTCATCGTGAGATAGGGATCGTCCCAATCGCCCATGACGCCAAGGCGCTGGAACTGCTCCTTCTGCACGCCCACCCAATTGTCGGCATAGGCGCGGCACTGCGCGCGGAATTCCTGTGGGGGGACCTCGTCTTTGTTCTGCTTCTTCTTGCGGTACTCCTCCTCGATCTTCCATTCGATGGGGAGACCGTGGCAGTCCCAGCCGGGGACATAGGGCGCATCCTTGCCGAGCAGTGACTGGCTGCGGACGATGATGTCCTTCAGCACCTTGTTCATCGCATGGCCCATGTGGATGTCGCCATTGGCGTAGGGCGGGCCATCGTGCAGGATGAAGCGCTCACGGCCTTTCCGTGTCTCGCGCAGTCGCCCATAGACGCCGATCTTCGCCCAGCGATCGGCAATCGCCGGTTCCTTCTGCGCAAGCCCGGCCTTCATCGGAAAGTCGGTGACGGGCAGGAACACGGTGTCTTTATAATCCGTGTCTTTTTGGCTTGGTGCGTCGGTCATGGGCTCGAATTCTTGCTTTACACTGCGTTCGTGTCCAGCGCAGTCGAGGCACGCTGGCGCTCCACCAACGTCCCTCGACTTCGTTCGGAACGAACGGGAGCGGGGAAATAAGGCACGGCCTTAGGGCAGGCGGGGCGTTGCTGCAAGGATTCGCCGCGCATCGTCGCAATCGCGGGCAATCTGGGCGGTGAGGTCTTCCATGCTGGCGAATGTGGCTTCCGGACGCAGGAAGTGGATGAACTCTATCTCGACCATCTGTCCGTAGAGATTCTCGCCAAAATCGAAGAAATAGGGTTCCAGCAATTCCTTGGGCGGTTGGAACATCGGCCGGATGCCAAGATTTGCCACGCCGTCCAGCACCCGCCCATCCGGCAGCCGTCCGCGCACCGCGTAAACCCCATAAGCAGGGCGCAGATATTTGCCCATGTCGATATTGGCGGTCGGATAGCCAATATCGCTCCCCACTTTGTCGCCATGCTGGACCACGCCTTCGACAGCAAAAGGCCGGGTCATGAGCCGGGCCGCTTCATCGCAATCGCCTGCCTGCAGTGCGTCGCGGATCCGGCTGGATGAGACGATTTCGCCATCCAACGCCACTGGAGCCACCGACTCTGTGCGCAGGCCCAACTTGGCGCCCTCACGCATCAGGAGATCGATATTGCCACTGCGGCCCTTGCCAAAGGTGAAATCCATTCCGGTCACCACGGCTGCGGCGCCATAATCTTCGATTAATGCCCGGACAAAAGCCTCTGCGGTCGTTCCTGCCAGCCGGTCATCAAAGTGAAAGACCAGCATCGCATCTGCCCCGGCGGCAATGAACAGCCTCTGCCGCTGTTCCAGCGTGGTAAGGCGAAAGGGCGGCAGATCGGGAAAGAAATGACGGACCGGGTGAGGGTCAAAGGTCGCGATGATAGCCGGCCGGCCCTCGGAACGCGCCCAATCAATGGCGCGCCCGGCCACGGCCTGATGACCAAGGTGAAAACCGTCGAAATTACCCAGCGCGACAATCGCCCCGCGTAGGTGCGGCGGCACTGCCGAGCCGCTGTCCAGCCGCTCCATTCCCCGGCCTATAGGGTGTTCCGCACGCCCGTTCAATCCGTGCGGCGTAGGGTGACGAAACTGTAACCGGGCCGCCCCCCCTCCGGCTCATGATCTTCCCGCCCTATTTCTTTCCATTCACGCCGGTCGAAACCCGCAATGACGACATCTCCCTCGGGGGCGGCATGAACCTCCGTCAGTTCGATGCGGTCCGCCCTGGGAAGGAACAGCGAGAAGATATCAGCGCCTCCGATGACGGAGATATGGGGTGCATTGGCGTGAGCAATGGCGTCATCCATATTGTGCACCACCTCCACGCCTTCCTCTTCCCATTCGGGATCGCGAGTGAGCACAATATGGCGGCGTCCGTTGAGAAGGCCTGGCAAGCTGTCGAAGGTTTTGCGGCCCATGATCATCGGCGTGCCTTGCGTCAGCATCTTGAAACGGCGCAGATCGGCCGGCAGGTGCCAGGGAAGCCTTCCATTGCAGCCGATGACGCCATTATCGGCGCGAGCAAGGAGAAGGACAATTTCGGGGCGGTTCATTGGCATTATGCTCTTCTTGTCCTTCCTGTATCCAAGCTTTCACGTGATTGTACTCCTGCGAAAGCAGGAGCACAGAATGTCTTGGCGCGGCGCTTGTGCCTTCTGGGCTCCTGCTTTCACAGGAGCACTACAGTCTCACAAGAACAAACGGGTCACATGTCCCATCTTCCGTCCTGGCCGTCCCTCACCCTTGCCATAAAGGTGCAAATGATTTGAAGGGTCGGCGAGGATTTTTTCGGCATCCTCCACGTCATTTCCGATCAAGTTGCGCATTTCGACCCTCGTCGCGGCAAGGCTGGTTTCACCCAACGGCAAACCACAAATGGCGCGAATGTGATTTTCGAACTGGCTAGTGATTGCGCCTTCGATAGTCCAGTGACCGCTATTGTGCACGCGCGGGGCCATTTCGTTGAAGACCGGGCCATCTTCTCCCGCGAAAAACTCCAGCGTCAGCACGCCGACATAATCCAGCGCGTCAGCCACCTTGCGCGCCAACGCCATTGCCTCCTGCGCCTGTGCGGCGACTGTCGGGCCTGCTGGAACGGTGGAGAGCGCAAGGATGCCATGGTCATGCTCGTTATCCGGGCAATCCCAATAATGCACCCCCCCGTCCGCGGCGCGGGCAAGAATGACTGAGAATTCCCGGTCGAAACGGACAAAGCCCTCCATGATCGCAGGCTGCCCGGATATGGTTTTCCAGGCAGCGTCCGCGTCCTCAGATTTCCTGATCCGCGCCTGACCCTTGCCGTCATAGCCCAGCCGCCGGGTTTTCAGGATCGCCGGCGCTCCGATCTTAGAGAGTGCCGCGTCCAGTTCGTCCCGGCTATTGACGCTCGCCCAGGGGGCAGTGCGTCCGCCCAGCGAACCGACAAAGCTTTTCTCTGCCTTCCTATCCTGCGCGATCTCTAGCGCCTGCACGGATGGACGAAGGATTGCCTCCTCGCTCAGCGCTACGAGCGGTGCGTGATGGATATTCTCAAACTCATAGGTGACGACGTCCACCGAGGCCGCGAACTTCCGGAGGGCGGCAATATCGTCATAGTCTCCGCGCGTCCATTCCGCCGCAACCTCAGCTGCAATACTGGTTTTTTCCGGCGCGTAGATATGGCAGCGATAACCAAGCTGCGCCGCCGCCATGGCCAGCATCCGGCCTAACTGGCCTCCGCCCAATATGCCGATGGTGGAGCGGGAGGGGAGGGCCGTCATTCGGGTTCTGACGCTACGTCTGCGGTCTGCTTTGCCCGCCACTCGTCCAGTCGCGTGGCGAGGGCGTCATCATTTGTCGCCAGGATCGCCGCCGCCATCAGGCCGGCATTGATCGCCCCGGGCTTACCGATCGCCAGCGTGCCGACCGGAATGCCGCCCGGCATCTGCACAATGGAAAGCAGGCTGTCCATTCCCTTAAGAGCCTTGGATTCCACAGGCACACCCAGCACCGGCAGGCGCGTCATCGATGCGGTCATGCCCGGCAAGTGCGCCGCGCCGCCCGCGCCGGCGATAATGACCTTCAGGCCGCGTGCCGCAGCACCCCGGGCATAATCATAGAGCCGTTCTGGCGTGCGGTGCGCTGACACAACCTTGCATTCATGCGGCACGCCCAGCGCCGCCAGCATGTCGGCGGCATTGGACATGGTTTCCCAATCGGATCGGCTACCCATTATTATGCCGACCAGCGGTTTTGCCTGCGTCATGTCGCTCCTGGTGTCGTCGCTTGTGCGTAGGAAAGAAGCGATGGCTCTTAACCTTGCAAAACCGCAGGGGCAATGGGTTATCGCCTAGCTAAGGCGGGGCTTGGCAAATATTGCTTGTTGACCGGGCGCGCTAGAAATAAATTAACCAAGTCGGGGTATGGAGGTTTAGCTCCAATTGGGGATGGTCGTGCAGAGCCTGAAAATAGAAAATCGCGCTCCGTCGGGAGACGCGGAACGCATTCGTGATCTTGAAGCGCAGCTGGCCGTGCTAAGGCGTGAGCTACTGTCGCTTCGCATCGCAAACAGCGAACTTGAGCGAGTAGTGGAGCGCGATACGCTAACTCCACTTTATAACCGCCGCTATTTGATCAATGCGATCAACGATCGGCTGAAGCGGCTGGGTCGCTATGGTACGCGCTCCATATTGGTGTTCATGGACGTGGACGGCCTGAAATCGATCAACGACACCCATGGACACTGTGCGGGCGATTATGCCTTGATCCACATCGCCGGGCTTTTGTCCGCCAACGTGCGCGCGACCGATATCGTAGCCCGCATTGGTGGCGACGAATTCGCGCTTGTCCTGGAGGAACTGAGCAAGGAAGAAGCGGTGGCCAAACTCGCCGATCTGCAGACGGCGATTGCGCAGACTCCTTGCGAATTCAATTGCGCGAAGCTGACGCTGGGCGCGTCATTCGGAATGGCGGTCATGCTGGAAAGTGATACGGACGAAGCCCTTGTCGCTCGCGCCGATGCTGACATGTACGCCAACAAGCGTAAGTCGCGAAAGCAACGAGCGGCCTGATCAACTCCCGCGGGCTTTGGGCCGTCCCTATCGCTCCGACAAATAGTAACGCTCAACTTCGCGCAAATCGCCGTTCAGTTGATATACAATCGGTTGCCCCGTCGGTATTTCCAGTCCGGTGATCTCGGCGTCCGAAATTCCCGACAGATGTTTCACCAGCGCGCGTAGTGAATTGCCATGGGCGGAGATCAGCACGCGTTTGCCGGCCTTCAGCTCCGGCGCGATGCGGCTTTCCCAATAGGGGAGCACACGGGCTATGGTATCTTTCAGGCTTTCCGTATTGGGGATGGCGATGCCGGCATAGCGTCGGTCGTGGCTGAGATCGAATTCGCTGTCTTCATCCAGGGGCGGCGGCGGAATGTCGAAACTGCGGCGCCAGATGTGAACTTGTTCGTCGCCATGCTTGGCTGCGGTCTCCGCCTTGTTGAGGCCGGTCAGCCCCCCATAATGGCGCTCGTTCAGGCGCCAATCCTTTTCTACCGGCAACCAGAGCCGCCCCATTTCTTCCAACGCGAGGTTCAACGTCTTGATCGCGCGCGTTTGGACAGAGGTGAAGCAGCAATCGAAATCCAGGTCCTTTTGCGCCATCAGCTTGCCTGCCGCACGTGCTTCCTCCGCGCCTTTTTCGGTCACGTCCACATCCCACCAGCCGGTAAAGCGGTTCTCCAGATTCCATGCGGACTGACCATGACGAATGAGGACGAGCGTGGGCATGTGAATCTCCGTATCTGGCGCGGCCTTCTCCTTAGCGTTAAAATTTCCCCATGCAACTTGCAGCTAAATGCTGTCGATCATCTCTGCCAACGCCGCCAGGCAGTCCTTGCCCAATTGCGCGGACCGGGCGGGTGACCAGCCGAAATCGGGGTCCGGCAGACCATCATTGTCCTTGAACGGCATCTCCAGCGTCATCGACACGGCCCCATAGCGCTCGGCCAACTGGGCGGTGGACATGGAGAGATTTGCCTTGCCTGGAGGGGCGGACGGGTAACCGATGCGGGTCTGGAAATCGGGCGTGCGGGCGGAAAGAATATCGCGATAGCGGTGGTATAGAGCCAGCCGGTCCTCACGGAGCGAGGGAATCCCTTCAAACCCGGCGATGAACACAGCGGGAATCGCTTCATCCCCATGGACGTCCATTGCGAAGTCGACGCCGGTCTCGTCCATGGCGGCGCGGACCAGAAATACTTCGGGGCTCCGCTCCATGTTGGGATTATGCCATTCGCGGTTGAGGTTCACGCCCTTCGCATTCGTGCGCAAATGGCCCCGCCTGCTGCCGTCCGGGTTCATGTTCGGAACAATGTGGAAGGTCGCCTTTTTCCGCAGCAGGCGGGCCACACTGTCCTCCATGTCGGTGAGGCGCTCGATCGCGCCCTCCATCCACCATTCGGCCATGGTTTCACCGGGATGCTGGCGGGCGTACAACCACACCTGCTTGGGCCCTTCGCCCACGCTCAGCAGGTCCAGCGGCTGCCCGTCCAGCGTCAACCCCAATTGCCGCTGGGTAACGCCCGGCTGATTTGCGGCATAAGCGATCAGGTCATGATGCCGCTCCATGGAAAAGGGTGCGAAATAGGCGACCCACATCGCATTGCTGTCGGGCGAAACGCGTATGGTGAGCACCCCGTCTGCATAGCTGGTATCGGCAAGCCACCAATTCTCCCGATCCTCGCTTACCCGCGCCTTATAGCCGGGCCAGCCGTCCGGATAAGCCGCGCTGGCGCAGTTGACGATGCGGAGTTCTATGTCCTCGCCAGCGGCGCCAGAGAGGCGGAAGTAGAACCATTGGTGAAACTCGCTGTCCTGGTCCTTGATGATTTCAAGGTCCGCGCGGTTACCGCTGATGTTGAGGACGCGAATATTGCCGGCGTCAAAGGAGCTGCTGATCGAAAGGGTCATTTGACCTTGATAGTCTGTCCCGACACGCCCGGAAAGTCCTTGAACAGCGCTTCGGCAAGTTTCGAAGCCGCCATGCCGGGTTGCGCGGCGGGAGATCCTTCCTTAGCCTCGGTGACCGCGCGGCCCTCCCATATCACGCTACGGTCAGAGCGGCGCCTGATCTGCACATTTAGCTGGGTGGTCACGAGGGGCTTGGGCGGTCCGGACAGGTTGATGCCCACACCCAGCCCTACGCCGCTCCCATAGCTTCCGGTTGCTCCGCCCACGCCTACGCTGACGGGCGAGCGGCCACCGCCCAACGTATCGCGCACGCCGCGCATATAGTTCACGCTTGCGACATATTGGCTGTTCGCACCGGTTTGTTCGGCAAAGCCGATCCGCTGAAGTTCCTGTGCGACGGCGGCCGCATAGGTTCGGTACTCAATGCTGGAGTCATCAGAAAGGGTCATCGGCTCCACCGCGACGGAGCCCCGGCCGGTCTGGTCGCCCATATGAAAACGAGTGACCTCCACTGGCGCGACGGCAGTCTGACAACCCGCCAGCGTCATCGGAACCAGCAGCGCAGCGATCCGCTTGTTCATCGCTATTCCTTTCCGACATTTATCATCTTGTCTTAAACGCATAACACATGGTCTTGCTGCACGCAGCCTGAATGAGGGATTCCATTGCGTTGATGCAACCGATATGAAACCGGGCACAGCCAAATTTTTCAGGGAGTTCTCATGAGCGAAAAGCCCGCAGTCCTGGTTACCGGGGGCGCCGGTTATATCGGCAGCCATGCCGTCCTCGCGCTTAGGGACGCCGGCTATCGGGTAGCGGTGATCGACAATCTCACCACTGGTTTCCGCCGCGCCGTACCGGAAAACGTCGATTTTTATGAAGGGGACATCGCGGATCATCACCTTGTTCAGGAGATCATCGCCGAGCAGGGCGTCAAGGCGATCATGCACTTTGCGGGCTCGATCATCGTCCCGGAATCGGTCGAGAACCCGCTCAAATATTATGACAATAACAGTGCCAAAAGCCGTTCGCTCATTGAAAGTGCGGTGCGCGCGGGCATCGGGCATTTTATCTTTTCGTCCACGGCCGCAACCTATGGAGTGCCGGAGGAAAGTCCGGTGGGGGAGAATGCGCCCAAACGCCCAATCAACCCCTATGGCATGTCGAAGCTGATGACAGAGATCATGCTGGACGATGTGTCGAAAGCGCATAACCTGAACTATTGCGCGCTGCGCTATTTCAACGTTGCGGGGGCCGATCCGCAATGCCGTACTGGTCAGTCGACGGCAGGCGCTACGCATCTCATCAAGGTCGCGGTGGAGGCGGCTTTGGGAAAGCGCGGTCATGTCAGCGTCTTTGGCACTGACTATGGCACGCCTGATGGCACTGGCGTGCGCGACTATATTCATGTTTCGGATCTGGCGCGCGCGCATGTTCTGGCGCTGGAGGCGTTGATGGCCGACCCCGCCGCCAACCATATTCTCAACTGTGGATATGGACGGGGCTTTTCAGTGCTGGAAGTGCTCGATGCCGTAGATCGCGTCAGTGGTAAAAGGATTGAGCGCCGCTTCGAAGGCCGTCGTCCCGGCGATCCCGATTCGCTCATTTCGGACAATCGCGCCATCATGGAGCGGTTCCCATGGCGTCCCGAATTCGCTGATCTCGATCTGATCGTCGCCCATGCTCTGGCTTGGGAACGGAAGTTGAGTGAAATACGGGCAGACGCTTGACTTTCTGCCGCTTCCCCCATAGGTGGCGGCCTTCAATTTCTCGCACAACATATTAATCGGAAGCGTTTCGACATGAAGATCCGCAATAGTTTGAAGTCGCTCAAGGACCGTCATCGCGACAACCGCGTGATCCGTCGTCGCGGCCGCACCTATGTAATCAACAAGACCAATCGCCGGTTCAAGGCCCGCCAGGGCTAAGCCGCGTGCCGGACATTTCCGCCGTCATCTTCGACGTCGGCAATGTTCTTTACGATTGGGACCCCCGGTTCCTTTACGAGCGCCTGATCGATGACGAACAGGCGCTCGAAGCATTTCTGCGCGACGTCGTTACGATTGAGTGGCATTTGCAACATGATGCGGGACGGCCTTTCGCTGAAACCAGCGCAGAGTTGGCCGCGCGCTATCCCGAGCATGCTGAACTGATTCGCGCCTGGGGGCCTCGGTTCAACGACAGCATCGGCAACCGGATTGGCGGCATGGAACAGTTGATGGTCGATTTGTCCGGCGCGGATGTACCGCTGTTCGCCATAACGAACTTCAGCCACGAATTTTGGCCTTCATTTCATGAGAAGGAGGCTGACATGTTCCACTATTTCAGGGACGTGCTGGTATCCGGCCAAGTCGGATTGATAAAGCCGGACCCTGCTATTTACCGCCTGGCGCTCGACCGTTTCGGAATTGCCGCCCCATGCGCATTGTTCGTTGATGATCGGGCGGACAATGTGGAGGGTGCCGAAGCCGTGGGAATGCGCGGCCATGTTTTTCGCGACGCACCCACATTACGAAGAGAATTGATCGCGCTCGGGGTTTTATCTGAGCTTTGATCGCTGCCTCAGGAAGCGTGGCGACTTCGGGTTAAGGCTCTACGCTTTCTCCAGCGTGCATTGGAGGGGATGCTGATTCTCCCTGGCGAAATCCATCACTTGATTGACCTTGGTCTCGGCGACTTCATAGCTGAAGATCCCGCAGATGCCGACGCCGCGCTGATGAACGTGGAGCATGACGCGCGTCGCCTCCTCCATATCCATCTTGAAAAAGCGCTGAAGAACCAAAACAACGAATTCCATCGGCGTATAATCGTCGTTCAGCATCAGGACCTTATAGGGCGCAGGCTTTTTGGTACGCGTGCGCGTCCGGGTCGCTACCCCCAGATTGCTGCCGTCGTCGTCGCCCTTCCGATTCGCCATCCTGACGGGGCCAAAAGATATGTCGCTAATTTGATGCATGCGTCCCGCAAGATATGGCATGGATGCGCCGGAGAGCAAGGGGGCTCTGGCGTTTGGCATGCAAATTCTGCCGACAAAAAACGGCCGCGCTATTTGGCGCGGCCGTTCCTGTTTCAGCTTGACGGATGTCAGGCGGAAAGGTTCTTCACCTTCTCCGTTATCACCGCGACGCGAGTGGAAATCGGCTGAACCACATCGCCAGCAAGCTTCAGTACCGCTTCGCTGTTCTTCGATGCTTCGGATGCGAAGCTGTCGAATGCGCTCGAAAAGAATTCGCTCTGCAATTGGAAGAATTCGGTCGGCGACTTTACCGATGCAAAGTTCTTGATCGTGGCCGTTGCCTTCTCGAAGCTCTTGCGGCCGTACTCAGCAGCTTCCTGACCGAAAGCCTCGGCGCCCTTGACCGCAATCTTGCTCGATTCGACCAGCGCTTCGACATTGCCCTTGGTGATTTCGTTCACTTCTTCAACGATCTTGCCGCTCTTCTCGACAGTGGCCTTGGTCTTTTCGTTGAAATCACCGAAAATGGCCTGGAATTTTTCCTTGGCATCGGCGGCAACTTTCTTGGTGGTCTCAATAGCTTCGGTCATTATAGTTGTTCCTTCTTCTGCTGCTGCTGCCGGAATGAAGTCGACTATTGCCTCCGGCTCTTTCTTCTGGGGTTCGACGGCAGCTTCCGGGGTTGCCTTAACCCCTTCCGCTGCGGCCTCGACCGCCTTTGGTGCGGCTTTGACGGCTTCAATGACCGGCTCGGCTGCGGTGATCTCTTTGAGCGGCTCAGGCGCCGGCGGCGGCGCAACCACTTCCTTTGGCGCGGTTGGCGCGGGAAGGTCGGGCTTGCTGCTCGCGGCCTTCGGAGCCGGCTGTGGGATAGCTGCCTTTGTTTCCTGTGGTGCAGCCCTGGGCCTCTCCACGGCTTTCTTTTCCAGAGTGGTCTTCTTCGGTGGGGACTTTGGCGGTGTTTCGGCCATCGAAGCTTCCCTTTCATTCTTGCTGCAGTGCACAATAAGGGATTCGCTCGGCAATTGCAAGTCTTATTTTGTGCAACGCAACAGGCATAGATTTGGTGCCGGATTTGCCGGACTTACCGCGATTTCACGTAGCGCCCCGGGGCTTCTTCAATAGCCTCTAGTGCGCCTTTTCCGGGGATGCGGGCGTCAATTGCGGGCACTGCTTCATTGCCCATCGATTCGACCCAGTCAATCCAGTCCGGCCACCAGCTTCCGGGTGTTTCTTTCGCACATGCAACAAAATCGGCGAGCGAAGAAATCTTCTTCTCGCAGGTCCAATATTGATATTTTCCGGAGGTCGGGGGATTGACGACCCCTGCAATATGTCCCGATCCGGCAAGCACGAAACGCAGCGGCCCTGAAAAATGTTCCGTTATTTTCCAAACACTTTCGGGCGGCGCGATATGGTCTTCCCGGCCTGCCTGTACATAGCTTGGCGTTTTCACCTTACGCAGGTCGATTGGCGTACCATCCACTGAAAGGGCGCAGGGTTGAACCAGCTTGTTATCGCGATAGAGGTCGGCCAGATAAGCCAGATGCCATTTTGCGGGCAAATTCGTCGTGTCGCCGTTCCAATAGAGCAGATCGAAAGGCGGGTAGTCCTGCCCCAGGAGATAGTTGTTGACGACATAATTCCAGATGAGGTCGCGACCCCGCAACAGATTGAACGTGGCGGCCATGTAACGGCCGTCCAAATAGCCTTCTGAGGACAGCGCTTGGACCAGCTTCAATAGTTCATCGTCGATGAAAAGACCAAGATCTCCCGCCTTGGAAAAGTCCACCTGGGCCGTGAAGAATGTGGCGCTTTTTACCTTCGCTGCCTGCTTGCGCGCGGCAAGTAGGGCTAGCGTGGCCGCTAGCGTGGTTCCGGCGACACAATAGCCAATCGTATGGACACTTTCGACGTTCAATAACTCGCGTACCGTGTCGATCGCGTCGATCTGGCCGTTCACGATATAATCGTCCCAACTGACGTCTTTCATGCTCGCATCGGCCGACTTCCATGACACGACAAAGACCGTCAGGCCCTGGGCTACTGCCCAGCGGATGAAGCTTTTTTCCGGACTAAGATCCAGGATGTAGAAACGGTTGATCCAAGGCGGGAAGATGATGATCGGCGTCGTCAGTACTTCCTTCGTGACCGGCTCATATTGGATCAACTGGTAAAGCGGAGTTTCCTTGATGACTTTGCCGGGCGTCGCAGCAACGTTGCGGCCGACCTCGAACGCCGTTCCGTCGGTGTGACTCAATTGCCCCTTATCGAGATCGTTGAGCAGGTTCTTCAGGCCCCGCAACAGGTTTTCGCCATTGGTTTCGATGGTCTTTTCCAACACCAGCGGGTTGGTAAGGGCAAAGTTGCTGGGGCTCATCGCATCGATGAAGTTCCGTGTGACGAAGCGCAGTTGTTCCTTCTGTTTCGGCTGCACTTCTTCGACCGTCTCAACCAGCCGCATCATATAATCCGATGTCAGCAGATAGCTCTGACGAATCAGGTCGAAAATCGGGTCCTTCTGCCATTGCTGGGCGGAAAAGCGGCGATCCTTTATAAGCTGCGCTTCCGAAGGCGCTTTCCCGGCGCTGTCCAGGAAGCGTTGCCAGAGCGATGTTGCGTCGGACCAGAATTCGGCCTGTACCTTGCCTGCGACTTCAGCATCGATGGGTGGTCGAACTCCGGACGCTATCTTGTCGGTCTGGGCGTCGGCCTTGGCCATCAGCCTCGCATTATGTTCAAGGATAAGTTGCTGTGCCTGGCCGATCACTCTGGTCCAATGCTGCATCTGTTCCAATGTCGGGACGGCGTCCCCCAGCAAGCCGGCTTGATTCGATGGCTGCTTTGCATCGGCGTCGCTCATCTGGTCTCTCCTTTGCCTGCCAACTTCTTCGCTGGTATGGTCCTTTGAAGGGAGTATATATGCCGCTGCAGCGCGAACAAGCTTTTATATTGCGCTGCAATAAAAGATCTGAACGAGAAAGCAAAGGAATGTTCCGATAATGTCCGAAGAATTCTACCGCATCAAACGTCTGCCCCCTTATGTCATCGCCGAAGTCAATGCGATGCGGGCGGCGGCGCGAGCGGCGGGTGAGGACATTATCGATCTCGGCATGGGCAATCCGGACCTGCCTCCGCCTGATCATGTGATCGACAAACTGTGCGAAGTCGCCCGGAAACCCGACGCCCATGGCTATTCCGCCTCGAAAGGTATTCCAGGCCTGCGCCGCGCTCAGGCTGGCTATTATGCCCGCCGCTTCGGTGTCGAACTGGACCCTGAGACGGAGATTGTGGTGACGCTTGGGTCGAAAGAGGGGCTTGCCAATCTGGCGCAGGCCATCACCGCGCCTGGCGATGTCGTGTTGGCGCCCAATCCCAGCTATCCGATCCATACTTTCGGCTTCATTATTGCGGGCGCGACCATTCGGTCGGTCCCTACAACGCCGGATGAAAATTACTGGCGCTCGTTGGATCGGGCAATGGCGTTCACCGTGCCGCGGCCGTCAATCCTGGTCGTTGGCTATCCATCCAATCCGACCGCTGAAGTCGTGGACCTCGCCTTTTACGAAAGGCTGGTCGCATGGGCGAAGGAGAACCAGGTCTGGGTGCTATCCGACCTCGCTTATAGCGAGCTTTATTACGACGACTGCCCGACCCCCTCGATCCTGCAGGTGCCGGGAGCCAAGGATGTGGCCGTGGAATTCACCTCCATGTCGAAAACATTCAGCATGGCCGGTTGGCGCATGGGCTTTGCCGTTGGTAACAAGACGCTGATCGCGGCGCTTACACGCGTGAAAAGCTATCTTGATTATGGCGCGTTCACCCCCATTCAGGCAGCGGCGGTGGCGGCCATCAATGGTCCCCAGGACATCGTTGAAAAGAACCGGCAGCTCTACAAGAAGCGTCGCGACGTGCTGGTCGAAAGCTTCGGTCGCGCAGGATGGGAAATTCCGCCCTCCCGTGCGTCGATGTTCTGCTGGGCTCCGCTTCCTCCGGCGCTCGCGCATCTGGGCAGCCTGGAGTTCTCGAAACAGCTTCTCACGCATGCGGGCGTCGCTGTTGCTCCCGGCGTAGGCTATGGCGAGGACGGCGAAGGTTTCGTCCGGATTGCGATGGTCGAAAATGAGCAGCGCATTCGCCAGGCGGCGCGCAATGTGCGGCGCTACTTGCAGAGCATGGGGGTCAATACCCCCTCAGCAAGGGCGGAGTGACGCTCTCCATTTCGGATCGGATTGCCTGAACTTCACCCGGCTTTGGACAAATTGCCGGGTGACAGGCTCCAGCTTTTGGGACTGGGCTCAACCCTCATCGTTCATGATGGGGGCCGAAATTGGGGCAGCAGTCACAACATAGCTATAACGCTCGCCCTCTCTTGCCATATCATCGTGAGAGGGGGCGACCGGTCGTCCTCGTTCTCACCCTGATTTTGGGGGGGCTTTTCCTCGGCTATTATTTTGCGCTGCTCGCCCCCAATGCAGTGATGCCGCTGCTTCTTCCGGTAGCGGTGCTTGCCGGACTCGTCATCTGGGCGCTTCCGGACATGCGCTCTGCGCCGACAAGGTCGTTATCCTGGCTGCTCCTGGCCTTTCTGGTCGCGCTGCCGCTCTGGCCCAATTATCTCGCCTTGGCCTTGCCCGGCCTGCCCTGGATCACGGTGTTGAGGATCATCAGCGGGCCCATGATCCTGCTCTTGCTCATCTGCGTGTCGGTATCGGCGGAGTTCCGGCGGCAAACAACGCAGAGCATTTCCGCCAGCGCGCCCTTATCGAAGCTGCTGCTGTTTTTTATCCTGCTGCAGTCTGTTTCGCTCCTGCCCGCGCTCATTTTCGGAGGGGGGCTGGGAGAGTCGATCGAAGCGCTGATGCTCGCCCAGATCAACTGGACAGCGATATTCTTCCTCAGCGCTTATGTCTTCCTTTATCCTGGACGCTCGGACATGATGATCGCTCTGCTGCTGCTCGTGGCAGGCGCATTGTGCCTGATCGGGATACAGGAATGGCGCATCAGCGCTGTCCCCTGGGCCGGTCATATTCCCGGCTTCCTAAAGATCGAGGACCCCTTGGTCGAAAAGGTGCTAAGCGGTAGCGCCCGCGCGGCGACCGGTATTCACCGCGTGCAGGCGAGTTACACCACCAGCCTGGGCTTTGCCGAGTTTCTGGCCCTCATCACTCCCTTTGCTCTCCATATCGCGGTCCGCGGGCGGCAACTGGCCACGCGAATAGCCGCGGGGACGTTCATGCCGCTGCTCCTTTGGATCATCATTCTTACCGACTCGCGTTTGGGAGTAGTTGGCTTCTTCCTCTCCTGCTTCTTCTACCTCCTTATCTACGGCGTCATCCTGTGGCGTAGCAATCGGCGCAGCCTGATGGGCCCGGCGATAGTGCTTGCTTACCCGATGCTGTTCGCCGGTTTCCTTGTCTCAACCTTTCTCGTGCAAAGGCTTGCCCGCATGGTTTGGGGAGGTGGAGCGGCAAGCTACAGCACACAGGCCCGGATCGAACAATGGGATCGGGGCGTGCAACTGCTGATCGCTAATCCGCTAGGCTATGGCATTGGGCGGGGGGGAATAACGCTTGGCTATGTAAACCAGGCCGGGCAGGGCACCATCGATAGCTATTTCCTGCTGCTTCTGCTGGAATATGGCCCGGCAGGGTTTCTGATTTTCTTTGGAATGTTCGCCGTCGCTTTATGGAAGGGCGGCCAAACAATTTTCCGACGCAATCTGACCGGCGAACTGACTCTGTTAATCCCCCTGATGATTGCGATTGCCGATTGGATCATCGTTAAATCGATCTTTGCCCAGCCCGACAATCATCCGCTGATCTTCGCGATGCTGGGAATGACCACGGCCTTGATATGCCGTGCGGGCGAGGAAAGCGCGTTCAACCAATCCAGTCCGGCACGCCCCGCCGGCCAAGCAGCCCGTCCTTCCATCCCGAAAGGCCATAGCTGAACTGCCGCATCGCGCCTCGCCTTAAAAAACGCAGGCCCAGCAGGATCAGTGCGGCGGGCGCGGCCACGGGCAGATGAAACGGAAAGCAGTCCCGCGTGACCAGCATCTTGTTCCGTTCATCCAGATAGATGGGCAGGCGCGGGCGGTCCCGGATCGATTGACCCGACCCGGTGCTCGCACCTTGATTGTGGAGGACGCGCGCCTCGGGCGCAAAGCCCAGGCGCAACCCGCGCGATCGAGCGCGAAGGCACCATTCGATTTCCTCGCAATAGAGGAAATAATCTTCGCGCATCGCACCAGTCGCGTCGCGAAAGGCGCGGCTTACCAGCATGGATGCGCCGGTGATGTAGTTCATGGATGCTTCGACCGCCGCAGGAGAGATGGGCATTTCCAATCCGCGGCCATGACCTAGTGACACGGCCCGGGCGAGCCAAGAGCGCCACCGCCCGCCATCGGACTGGACAGTGCCATCGGGAAAATACTGCGTTCCCCCGACCGCTTGGCAGTCATCCTTGCCAAGACGCGCCACCAAGGCTGCTAACGCCTCCGGATCAGGCAAGGTATCTGGGTTGAGAATCCACCACGCGTCGGCATCCGCCGTCTCGCGCATCCCGATATTCACCCCGCCAGCATAGCCGACATTGCCCGGCGCCTGCACGACCCGCACGGTCTGTCCAGACGGAAGTCGCTGCCGTAGAGCCTGGGTTAGGTGCGTGAATGCCGCATCTCCGCCATTTTCGCATATGACTACCTCGAAATCGCGATAAGTCGACTCTGCGAGCGCAACGAGGCATGCCTGTATGTCGGGCAGGTTCCGAAATCCTACGATGGTTATCGCAACGTGCATCAGGATCGCTGCTCATGCAGGAAAAGTCGCCACGCGTTTACAAAGCGCCAGAGTCTTTGGCGCGCCAGCATGGAAAGCGCCGCGAAACGCTGAGCACTCCGCCGCAGCCTGGGCGTAGTCATGACCTTCACGCCATGCGGAATTATGGAAAGCGGCAGCGCAAAACTGCGTAACAGCCATTTAACGCGGCCATGTTTGCGGGTGGCGAGGAACCAGGCATAGGTCTCGCGGTCAATGCGGGCGAACTTGGTCCGCAACTCCGGCCAACTGCGCCTCGGGGGGTGATGCACCAGCGCGTCGGGGGCATAGCCGAGCTTCAGTCCCATCCCAGTCGCACGATGGCACCATTCCTTGTCCTCGGATATGTCGGATTGGAAGGGACCCACTCGATCGAAATCCGCTCTAAGGCAGAAAAGATTGGCGGTCACGGTAAAGCCCTTGGACTTCACATAATCCTCATTGTCGAATCCAAAGACGGTTTCGAACGCTTCGGCGGGATTCATCGGCCCGCCATGTTCCATGCGGACCTTCACCCTGCCACCCACGATATCGAAGCGGTCCAGCGCCTTCATGCCCTTTTCCAGCCACAGGCGATCAGGCAGGCAATCGCAGTCGGTGAAGGCAAGAATTTCACCGCGGGACTTGGCGACGCCGCCATTGCGTGCAGGGCCAGCGCCCTTTGTCTTTACGATGACAAGGGTAGCGCGGTGGGCGATGATCTGGTCGAGTGCCTTCTTCCCTTGGGGAGAATCATTGTCGGCTACAATGATCTCATATTCCTTGGGAGACAGACTTTGCTCCGCGAGCGCGGCGAGACAGAGTTTCAGCCGTAGCGGGTCATTATAATGCGGAACAATGACGCTGATACGCGGCGCGATCACCTGGCGCGTTCCCCGCGCCACTGCTGGAGTGTCGCTGCATCAGGATGGAAAAGCATGTTGGGGCATTCCTGCGCCAGCTTACGAAGAGCGGCAAGGTCCAGTTCCCACCAACAGCTTGCCTCAATGGCTTCGATCAGGTCAGGCGCGAAGCGGTCGCGCAGCTTTCGGGCCGGGTTGCCCGCAACCATCGCGTAGCGTTCGACATTGCGCGTGACGATGGCCCCCGCTCCGATGATCGCCCCGCGCCCGATAAACTTGCAGCCGGGAAGGATCATGGCGTTGTGCCCGATCCATACATCGTCTTCGATCACCAGCGGCTCGTCATAGAAGAGATCTTTGTCCACCACGCCGAATTTTTTCTCGTACAGGGCGGGGTGGGTGGTCAGCGCCGCGGCCGGGTGGTTGATAGGGGCCGACCGAACGCTATTCGCGATCGAGCAATAGCGGCCGACCTTGATCGGCCCGGGCATCCGCCATTGGTCAAAGCAGCCATAGGAATATAGGCCAACCTCCACCCGATGATGTTTCATGAACCAGGCCCGCAAGGGAGCGCTTGTGAATTGATCACGCCGCCAGAGGCGGATCTTCGCTTTTTCGATCAGCGAGGCGAAAAGGCCGGACATGGAAAAGGGTCCCTATTGGGCTTGGCTGTTACGGATGCGGAGTCGTGCGGATTGTGGGCGGGATGTCAACTTTGTTGTACCTTGCAGTTCGAATTTGGCCCGTCCCATTCCGAGCAAAATATTTCTATGGACGTCAACTTTCCCGGAATGCGCGGTAAAATTGGTCCGCCAGCGGCTTTGTCAAGAAGGAGAGGAGAGATCGGGAAGCGGTTTCGATATAGATTTCCGCCGGCATTCCTTGAACCAGTTGGACGTCCAATTGACCCATTTCTTTTTTGGGAATTGCCACGCGCGCCGAATAGAAGCGCTGGCCGGTACGGGGATCGTCCGTTGCTTCGGCGGATATAAAATCCAGCCTTCCGTGAAGGTCCGGCGTCGTCTGCCGGTTCAGGGCCGGAAAGATTATCCGCGCCTTTTGACCGGTGCGGAGCTGTTCCCGATGCGCTGGCGCAATTCTGACCTCTACGGCCAGCGCACCATCGGGCACGATCCGCAATATGGGCTGGGCTGCCGGGATGAAGCTGCCGATGGTGGTGTAGGCAAGCTGGTCGACAATACCGCTGGTCGAGGCGCGCACTGTAGTCCGGTCAAAGTTTTCGGAAGCACTGGCGGCGCGTCGTCGTTGCTCGCCAATCCGTTGTTCGGTTTCCGCCAGAAGGGCGGCGGCATCGGAACGGCGTTGCTGGACGAGCTGGACGGACTGCTGGCGGATTTCGGCCATGCGAGCGCGGGCTTGGGCAATGTCCGCCTCCAGCGCGGCGATGCTGCCGTTCAGACTGACGGCCGTCCGTTCCAGTTCGTTGAGGCGGTTGATCGTCACTAATTTGCGCTCCCACAGGCTGCGCACGCCCGCGCGTTCGGGTTCAATCAGTGCCTGCTGATGGCGGTAGGCGGTAATTTGCGCCTGATAGCTGACAATCTGTTGCTCCATCTGGCGCTGCCGTTCGCTCAATTGCGCTTGTTCCACCTTCAGTGCGTTACGCCGTAGAGCGAACAGGCTCTGTTCGCTGGCTCTCACAGTGGAAGGGGCAAGGCCGGGTGGAAAGGTGATCGCGGATAATCCATCACGTTCCGCAATGAGCCGGGCGCGCTGGGCGACAAGCTGATCGAGGCTGATTTCGTTTGCGCTCGCGTCTACCGCAGCCACATGGCTTTCGAACTGGACGAGGGCATCGCCCGCGCGCACCTGCTGCCCCTCCTTTACCAATATTGCCGCGATTACCCCGCCGGTTGGATGCGTCATGATTTTCACTTTTGAAGCGACCGCGACCTCCCCGCTGGCAACCACTGCCCCGCTGACGCGCACCAGGCTTGCTGACAGCAGCAACATGACGACCAATGCCGCAAGCACCGCCAGGGCGACATGCTGATATCGCCGCAGCGTCTCTTCAGCGTCGGCGCTTCCCATGGCTTTGGCACTTGGGAGGCCTTCTGCGCGTTTGGCGAACATGAGTGGCCGTCCCCTGTGCCGGACCCCATGTGGGGTGGATGGCAGGGCGATGCTCTGGCGCTTCGCCCTTGCGCCATGATAGGGGCGTAATGCGCGCGCGAGCAGTGAAGTTTGTTCCATTTCGGTCGAACCGATGCAATGGCGGGCGGGGCGAATGCTATAGGCCAGGAATATGAAGTTCGACGACAAGCTGCTGCGTCCCGAAGCGAATAATCTGACTCTTGTCCGCTTGGTGCTGGCATCGGCGGTGATCTATACTCACTGCTATTGGCTGATCAGCGGCCGGATGGGTGAGGACGATCTCAGCTTCCTGCTTGGCGAACCCGTCTCGGTTTACGCCGTTGACGGATTTTTCTTCCTGAGCGGATTTCTGGTTTATGGCAGTCTGCGCCGCAGCGGTGGGGTGATAGACTTCCTTCTTGCAAGACTGGTTCGCCTATGGCCTGCCTTGGCCTTGTCGGTCGGCTTGACCGTCGTTGGCGGCTATGTGGTAACCACCGATCCGTCCAATTATTTAAGCGGACAGACCTTCAGGTTCATAGCCAACAACCTCAGCTTCATTGCACCCGCTTATTATCTGACCGGCGTCAATTGCGGTGGAGAACCCTGCACGATCAATGGCAGCCTTTGGACATTGCCTTGGGAGGCGCGGTGTTATCTGCTGCTGGGACTATTGGCCTTTCTGGGACTGGCGCGGGAAAAGATGATGGTGCGCCTTGTCCTGCCCGCGACGTTGCTCGTGGCCCTCGGTTGGGATCTGGATGTAGTGCGGCAGGCCGCAGGCGGCATCATCGGCACCGACGCTTTATATTATCCCGACATGGTCGATCGGCTCTGGCCGCTCTTCGCTTTTGGCGCAGCCGCTTATATCTTCCGCGCAAGGATTAGGCTGTCCTGGTTGGCGCTCGGCATCCTGTTCATCCTCAACATCGTCGCGCATCAGGGAGAAATGGGCTTGCATGTGCGTGCGGTCTTTATCGGCTATGCGCTGCTTTGCTTCGGTTTTCTCACGGCCCAAAAGGGAGCAATTGCCGGGCGCTGGCATGATTATAGCTATGGCATGTATATCTATGCCTTCCCCGTCATGATGGCTCTTGGCAGCTGGCGAGACTGGGCCTCTCATCTTTGGCTGGCGGGAGCAACGGCGTTGCTGACCGTCCCGTTGGCGATTCTGTCCTGGCATGCGGCCGAACGTCCCGCCCTGGACTGGTTCCGCCGCTATCGTCGAAAGCGAGCCGCCAAAAGAGTGCCTGCGGGGTTGGCTGCCTGAAGATTGTCCTGTTTAAAGGACACCCTTCGTCCCGATCCCCTCGACCGCGTGCAAGGCAGGCGCTCGGGATAAACCGAAGGCTGAAGTGGAATTACATCAAAGTCCAAACCTTATCGGAACGCCCCGTCCGCTTGCCGGTTGTTTCTCCGACATTAACAGGAGATCCGAAATGGCCACCCACGCACGATATTCCCACTCATCTCATAGCGGCAATAGCCGTAGCGCTCTTGCGGGAGCTGGAATCGGTATCGGCCTGGCCTTGCTTGCTACCGTCGGACGAAAATTGGCGGTGCAGGCCCCGACCGCCCTTGCGGGCAACTGGGATGAAGCGCTCAAGATGGAGCACAAGGCCGCACTGGCCGTGTTCGACAAATTGGCGCTGACGAACGACGATGAACCTAAAAAGCGGGCTATGCTGCTCTACAAGCTGAAGCACATGCTGTCCCGGCATGCCTTCCAGGAGGAAAATGTAATCTATCCCGCGATGCGCGATGCCGGAATGAACTCAGAAGCGGACAGCCTGAACAGCGAGCACGGATATGTGAAGCAATATCTCTATGACTTAGCGGATATGGTTGAAAACAATTCTGAGTTCCAAGCCAAGTTGACCAATTTCCGAACGGATATCCAAAAGCACATGGCGGAGGAGGAAGAGCAGCTTTTCCCCCGGCTGCAAGGCATGCTCAGCGAAAGATCGAACAAGGATCTCGCGGCAAAAATGAATCGTGAGGGCCTGAAACTGGCTTGATTTGCGAGAATTGAATCAGCGGTCGACGGGAGCCGCCGCGACGGGAGATCTATCGGCGGTGAGAAGGTGTCGAGGTTCCAGCACAGCGGCCGTTTCGATGAGGTCGAGGGCGCGGCGGGCCTCGATATAGCGGCGCGCCTGATCCATCCATTTGGCTCCGGCGGCACGGCCAGGCATGCGGGTGACTTCGGCCAACGCCGCATCGACACGTGCCGCCTCGAGCAAATGCCGAGCGCGGGCCAAACGACGCGCGGGCAGAGGTGAAGGCGTCGCCGCGTGGCGGAATATGACAAGCTCGCCTACTTCCCGCTTCATGTCGGCCCACCAATTTTCGCTTTTGCCGTGACCGATCAGTTCGGGTGCGATTTCTTCGAGTTGTCCCTGAAGGTCTTGCAGAGTCACGGGCTCTCTAGCGGCATTGATGATCGTGGCGACGGCACGCGGTTGCGCCTCGCCAAAGCGCAGCCGAAGCTGACCTTCTATATAACCGAGCGCCGCGCCGGTATCGAGTGCGCGACGTGCTGCGAAAGCGATCAACAATCCTTCCGCCCGGGCCGCATTGCCGGAAGCCGCCTCGGCCTGGATATTGATGCGGGCAATGCGATCTTCCAGCTCCGACACTCTGGCTTTCAACTCTTGGCCGTGGCTGCCCTCGATCATGGAAGGCCGATTGTTTCTGTCCGATGTCGCGCTTGCCAATTCGTCGCGAGCGGGCCGATCCTGAGGGACCGACTCGTCCTGACCAGTCCAGCGGTCCCATCGGCTCATCACAAAGGCCATGGCGGTCAGTCCCCCGAGGAAGGCCAAAAGCAACAACACTGCCATGACTCGAAAGGAATAGCTTGCCGGCTTGGCACTTGCGCCCGTGTGATAGTCGCCGCCCATTTCTCGTTCGATTTCCCTCACAGAACCCGCCGCGCTCTTATTTGCACAAAGAGGCGGCAAGGGCCAGTAATGCTTCGTCCCGCGGCTGGGTCGACCAGTCTCCTGATGCCCATCCCACTCCGGCCGCATCAAGCACGGCAGGACTGATTGCGGCCAGATGAAGCCGCCGCCGCTCGATCATCGGCACCAATCGCGCCAAGCGAACGGCCCCGCGTGGCGAATGCAGCAGGGCCACTGCTTCGATAGGCAGTACGGCCGCCAAACCCTCTGCGGTTCCCGCTTCCACCGCTTCATAGACACAGCGAGGCACCATCATGACGGAGCCGGGATTGAAATCCTTGCGGTCGCGGCCGGCGGGATGAAATACGCGGGCATGTGCTCGCTGACCCATGAAATCGGATATCGCCTGCACCCCTGAATGACCGACCCTGGCGATCTGGAAGCCTTCTTGCCGGGCGGCCAAGGCCGTCGCTTCGCCGACGGCATATACCGGCAAGTGCTTGTAAAGACCAAGGTCGCGACCTCCGTACCGGACGGCGTTGGCGCTCGTCAGCAACATGGCGTCGAAATTTGCCGGATCCGGCGGTTCCCAAACGCAGGGGCGGACGTCGAAGAGCGGATAGCGGATCGCCGACAAACCGAGTTTTGCAGCGCGGCTTGCCGTTGCCGAGGCGCCTGGCTCCGCGCGCAGGATCAGCAGCGGAAAGGTCATGGGTTGAAAAGCGCGCGGAGCATCGGGCTTGCTCTTTTCAGAAGACTGCGGCCCAGGGCCACTGCCCGTGCTTCGTCACCTCGTGCCAGTCGGCATTCATCGGCGACATGCTCTCGACCATCGTTCGTCAGGATTTCAGCGGAAAGCAGGATCTCGCCTCCATCAATCCTGGCCCATGCGGCGACAGGAGAGTGACAACCGGCGTCCAGGCCAAGCAGCACCGCGCGCTCCGCCCGCACGCAATCGCCTGTATCGGCATCGTGAATGGCGGAAAGCAATGTCCGGATATTGCTATTGTTCGCGAGGCATTCGACCCCGACGGCACCTTGCGAAGGGGCGGGTAACATGATGTCGAGTGGAATGTCGTTGCCGACCGCCTCCTCGCCTAGCCTGATCAAACCTGCGGCGGCGAGCAGGGTTGCGTCGGCCTCACCTTTTTCCAGCCGCGCAATGCGTGTTGCCACATTGCCCCTGAAAAGGACGATTGAAAGATCCGGGCGGAGCCGCAGGAGTTGCGCGGCACGGCGGGGAGAACTGGTGCCGACCTTTGCTCCGGGTGACAGCGCTTCGATGCTGGGCGCGCCGATTAGCCGGTCATGGACATCGGCACGGGGAAGCATCGCGGCGACCACGATCTCTTCGGGCCGTATGGTTTCGACGTCCTTCATGCTATGAACGGAAAAATCGATGACACCTTCGACAAGGGCGCGATCCAACTCTTTGGTCCAAATGGCTTTTCCACCGATTTCCGCCAATGGTCGATCCTGGATGCGGTCGCCGTCGGTCCGCACGGTCACTATGTCGATCGCTTCTTCGTTCCAACCGTGCGCGGCGCGCAGCGTGGCAGCGACCATGTTCGCCTGCACCAGGGCCAAGGGAGAGCCTCGCGTGCCCAGGCGGAGCGGGCGGGTGAAGGGCGGATTGTCTTCATGCGTCATATCGTTGCTTGCTCTAATCCTTGGGAGCAGTAGAGGGAAGGGCAATGACCATCATCCTTGGCCTTGAATCCAGTTGCGACGAAACCGCCGCGGCGCTTGTGACGAGCGATCGGCGGATATTGGCGCATCGGCTGGCAACGCAAGAGGCGGAACATCGTCCTTATGGCGGCGTGGTGCCGGAAATTGCCGCCCGAGCCCATGTCGAGGCTCTAATGCCCTTGGTAGAAGCGGTATTTGAAGAGGCGAAGCTCAGTCTGAAGGATGTCGATGCGATTGCCGCGACTGCGGGGCCCGGCCTGATCGGTGGAGTCATGGTCGGCCTGGTGACGGGCAAGGCGCTCAGCCTGGCTGCCGGTAAGCCGCTCGTGGCGGTCAATCATCTGGAGGGCCATGCGCTTTCGCCGCGTCTGGCTGATCCAACCCTCCAATTTCCTTACCTGCTCCTGCTGGTGTCGGGCGGGCACTGCCAGCTTTTGTGCGTGGAAGGCGTCGGGAATTATCACCGTCTTGCCACCACGATCGATGATGCCGCGGGCGAGGCCTTCGACAAGACCGCCAAGCTGTTGGGACTAGGCTTTCCTGGTGGCCCGGCGGTCGAGCGTGCCGCCGCTTTGGGCGATGCCGCCGCCGTTCCGCTGCCTCGTCCCCTTCTGGGAACCAGCGAACCGCATTTCTCATTTGCCGGGCTGAAAAGCGCGGTGATGCGCGCCAGCCAATCGGGCGATTGGCGGGCCGAGGACATTGCGGCAAGCTTTCAGCAGGCCGTTATCGATTGCCTGGTGGATAGGACTCGCCGCGCCATTTTCGATGCCGGCGATCGCGGGAAGCCAAGCTCGTTGACCGCGCTTGTGGTTGCGGGGGGCGTCGCCGCGAATCAGTCGGTTCGAGCTGCGCTGGAGGGACTTGCTGCCGAACATGGCCTGCCTTTCGTGGCACCGCCGCTCTGGTTATGTACCGATAATGCCGCCATGATAGGCTGGGCCGGGGCGGAACGTTTCGCCGCGGGCATGACGGACGGGCTGGATGTTGTTGCGCGGCCACGCTGGCCGCTTGATCCCAATGCTGAAAAGGCAAGGGGTGCGGGGGTGAAGGCATGAAGATCGGTGTGATTGGCGGGGGCGCATGGGGCACTGCTTTGGCGCAGGTAACCGCTGCAAGTGGCGAGGCGGTCCTTCTCTGGGCGTTGGAGCCGGACGTCGTCCAAACCATTAACGATACCCACCGTAACACGCTCTATCTGCAGGATATTGATTTGAGCCCCGCCATTCGCGCGACGGGCGAGCTGGCCGATTTGTCCTCTTGCGACGCACTTCTTGTAGTGACGCCAGCCCAGTATCTGGGCGCGACATTGGGCAAGATCCCGGCCACGGGAACGCCGTTGGTGCTATGTTCCAAGGGCATCGAGGCGGGATCGCAAAGGCTGATGTCGGAAGTGGCAAGCGATGTTCATCCCGGATCGCCTATCGCGATATTGTCAGGACCCACATTCGCGCATGAAGTGGCGAAGGGGCTTCCCACGGCCGTAACGCTTGCCTGCGCTGATCGTAGCCTGGGCGAAACAATTGCTGCCCGCCTGGCGCGGCCAGCCTTCCGGCCCTATCTGTCAGAAGATGTGATCGGCGCTGAGATCGGCGGCGCGGTCAAGAACGTTCTCGCCATAGGTTGTGGGGTGGTTGAAGGAGCAGGACTGGGACAAAATGCCCGCGCCGCGCTTATTAGCCGGGGCTTTGCTGAAATGACACGTTTCGGACTTGCGCGAGGAGCGAGAGCGGAGACATTGGCGGGACTTTCGGGACTGGGCGACCTGGTCCTCACCTGCTCCTCGGTCAGTTCGCGCAATTTTTCGCTTGGCAAAGGGCTGGGCGAGGGTAAACCCGCGTCAGAGCTTCTGGCCGACCGCCGCACCGTTGCGGAAGGCGCCTTTACCGCGCCTGTACTGCATGCCGCCGCCACGGCCGCAGGCGTGGACATGCCGATCACCGAGGCCGTCTGCTCCTTGCTTTCAGGCAAACTTTCGGTAGCGAAAGTCATCGATGCGCTCCTCGCCCGGCCATTGCGACAGGAAAATGGCAATTGAGCCTGTGCGCTAATGCTGATTTACATCCGGACGGTGCTTCGCGATAAGCGTCGATTCTAAAAGAATAGGGGCAGGCTTTTGACGGGTGCAGTTTCTCCCGACGGCCCGGCCGGCGCAGGGTCCCCTGAAAAGGAGGATATTGCTGCGCTTGCCAAGGGAGGGCGCATCAATTTCATAGGCTTTTTGATGCGCTTGGCCGCGCGCCTGCCATTCCTGTTCATTGCAGGTCGCGTCTATGGCGCCGGTACTCTAGGTCGTTTCGCTTATGCTGTACTGGTGGTGGAATTCGCCGCCCAGCTTGCTACGCTGGGGTTGAAGCGGGGATTGGCGGGGGAACTTACCCGTACGGATCGCGACCATGCCCATGTCGTTTACGATGCAATGCTGGTAAGTTTGATCGCCTCCATCTTTGCGGCGGTCATTCTATCGATTTTCCCTCAGGCATTGTTTCCGAACAGCAGCGTCAATGATCTGGACCAGTTGCTGCCGCTCATCATCATAGCAGTTGCCGGCTCGGACATTGCGCTCACCGCATGCGCCTATCGCTATGACATCGCAGCCACAGTGCGGGCGCGTTCGATCATCGAGCCCTGGACGATCAGCATCGGCGCGATCGCCTTTTCCTTCTATTCGCTGCGGGATGGCCTGATTCTTTCCTATGTGCTGTCCTTGGTGGCGGCGCTGATCGCCTCGCTCATTCCTCTCGTCCGGACCTATGGTTTGCCCAAGGGATGGCGACCTGAGCCAATGCGGTTGTGGCGGATGGCGCGTCAGAACACGCCTCTCGCGGTTGCTGACGCGGTCGAATGGGGCTCGCGCCGGTTGGATCTTGCGATATTGGGACTGTTCGCGGCTCCTTATGTGGTCGGCATCTACTATGTCGCTCAGCAGGTGGCGTCCCTGCCGCAGAAACTGAAGACCAGCTTCGATCCCATACTTGGCCCGGTCATCACCCGTAACCTCGCGGAGAAAAACTATACCGCTATCGCCCGGCAGGTGAGTCAGGTGGGCTTTTGGATCATCGCGGCGCAAATGGGCATCGCCCTCGCGCTCGGCATTCCGGGCGAGGCGGTCATGGGGTTGGTGGGCCCCAATTTCGTCGGCGGCACGGGAGCGCTCGCCTTCCTTCTGGCGGCGGAGGTCATTGCCGCCACCGCCGTGGTCAGCGAAGCGGCGCTGGTCTATATGGCCCGCCACAGGAACCTGATGATCTCGCTTGCGATGATCGCGGTGCAGGCCGGCCTCAGTTTTGCCTTCATCCTGGGCGCGCGGGAATTGGGCCTGCCGGAACTCTATGTCGCGGCTGGGCCTGCGCTGGCGCTCTGCGTGGCCTTGGGATTGGCTGCCTTCGTGAAGGCGCGCTTTCTTTCCCGCTTGTTGGGTGCTCCGGTCAATGCCTGGCGCTGGGCGCTGGTCTGGGCGTCGGCTTTAGCGGTGCTCGCTGGCATGTTGGTTACGCAAATCCCCGAATGGGCGGAACTGTCGCTGGGGGTGCCGTTGATCCTTGGCGTCTATTGCTGGATGATCTGGTCCAAGGGCTTTGGGCAAGAGGACCGGGAACTGTTTCGTAAGGCGCGATAGGCTCGCTCAAACTATCTTCCAAGCATAATGACTTCCGTTCCGGGAAGACGAACTGCAGCCAATCCCCATCTTGTTTGTCGCGCCTACGCTGTTGCTCGGCGATTTCATGCAAGACAGCTGCAGTCATCTGCTGTAATAAAAATGTCATTGTAACAAAAATGTCTTGGATTTGTCGTGTTCTTGTCATCACCTTTTGGCCAGAAGTCAAAGCATGGAGCGGTAGGCGCGCCGCCGCTGGCTCTGCTGTTTCAGGAGATGCGTTCTCTACCCCGAGTGAGGCGCGCGGGACATGCCGGGCATCTGTTCAGCACGTCTCATAATGGACAGGGCCATCCGGTCTTGGTGCTGCCTGGCTTTCTGGCTTCCGATGAGTCCACAACGACGCTTCGCCGAACGTTAAGGGCCGCCAACTACCATAGCCATGGTTGGGGCCTGGGACGAAATCTGGGCATTCGCTCGGATATTTTTGAACTGCTCGATCGCAGGATGGATCTTATCCAGGCGCGCGCGGAAGAACCGGTCACGGTCGTCGGTTGGAGCCTTGGGGGCCTTATCGCGCGGGAATATGCCAAATATGCGCCGCGGCGCGTGGCGAAGGTGATCACTTTGGGCAGCCCTTTTTCGGGAAATCTGCGCGCCAATCATGCCTGGCGGCTCTATGAGTTCATTGCCCGGCATCCGATCGACTCTCCGCCGGTGCAGGTCCAACTCAACCATAAGCCGCCGGTGCCGACCTTCGCCATCTGGTCGCGCCTGGACGGCGTGGTTGCCCATCGCTGTGCTCGCGGCCTTCCCGGCGAAAGCGACGCAACGATCGAGGTGCGATGCGGGCATATGGGCTTTATTTCCGCGGCCGATTCCTTCGAGGCGATTTTCCAGGCATTGCAGAGTTAAAGTGATTTCGACCCTCCTGCGTTCACGAGTCAGGGTGGTCCGTCAGGCGCTTTCGGAAACAAGCCGGCATTTTACGGATCGCGGCGTTCGACCGCACTTTGCGCTCCGATCCACCGCTGACGAACGCGTGCTGCAAATGATTGCGGCGGGGCTTGGGATCACCATAATGCCGGCGAGCTATAGCTGGCCTGGCGTAACCCGCCCCTCGCTCACCGGCTTTGATTTGACGCGTACGCTCGGTTTCGCTTTTGGCCATGACTTTGAGCATTTACGCGCGCAATAGCCCGGCTTTCTTCAGGCGCTAAGCCAGCAGTTGCTGCGCCAATAATCTGATTATGTCCGGGCTCCCTTGCAGTCTGTACCACTTCCGCTTAACCTGCGCTCAAGTACCGGCGGGATTGCCCGTTCCGGAAAGCATAAGTGAGTTACGGCATGGCACAGTTTGGTTCGCCATTGCCGCGAAGTTCCGGCGCCAGAAATCCTAATGGCAGCCGGGCCATGGCGGCGCAATTGCCCCGGTCAGAGGGCCGATGGCCTCACCGCCGCGCTTATGCGGCCATTGATCTTGGCACCAATAACTGCCGTTTGCTTATTGCAAAGCCGTCATCCGATGGGTTTATCGTTGTCGACGCCTTTTCGCGGATTGTGAGGTTGGGCGAGGGGCTGGCCACCAGTGGCAGGCTCAGCGATGCAGCAATCGATCGCGCGATAGCGGCTCTTTCGGTTTGCTCTGACAAGCTGCGGCGACGCCATGTTACTTTGGCAAGGTCAGTGGCGACCGAGGCCTGCAGGCGGGCCAGCAATGGTTCTGCATTTATTGAACGGGTCTATCGTGAAACCGGTATCGCCCTCGATATTATCTCGGCTGAAGAAGAAGCGCGGCTGGCGGTGCTTGGCTGCCACATCCTACTGGAGCCGGGAGAAGGGCCGGCCCTCATCTTCGATATTGGCGGCGGATCGACCGAATTGGTTCTGGTCGAAACCGAAGGTCCTGCGCCGCGTATCGTCGATTGGCAAAGCGCTCCCTGGGGCGTGGTGTCGCTCACCGAGAGCGAAGGCTATGATCCCGCCGATCCCGAAGCGCGGATAGCAGGCTATGCGCGGATGCGGGAGCGCGTGACCGAAAGCTTCCGTCCCTTTGCGGAACGTTTGCCCAAGCGGTTGGGAGGAGTGCGTTTGCTTGGCACCAGCGGCACCGTAACGACGCTCGCCAGCCTTCATCTGGGTTTGCAGCGCTATGACAGGCAGGCTATCGACGGACTGATCGTCCCGTCCGGGTCAATGCGCGACATTTCAATGCGGCTGTCCTCCATGTCTATCGATGAAAGGCGGGAATTGCCCTGCATCGGGCATGAGCGGGCTGACCTGGTGGTGGCGGGATGCGCGATTCTCGAATGCATACTCGACATCTGGCCTGCTGCGCGGCTGGGCGTTGCTGATCGCGGCATTCGGGAAGGCATTTTACGCGGATTGATGGAACGCGACGGGCGGTTTGCCCACCATGGCTAGGGGCGGTGGCGCGGGTCGGGTTCGTGTAAAAACGGCCAAGGGACGAACGGCCCAATCCACCCGTTGGCTGGAGCGCCAGCTGAACGATCCTTATGTGAGGAAAGCCAAGGCAGAGGGCTATCGCAGCCGTGCCGCCTTCAAGCTTATCGAACTCGACGAGAAGTTCAAACTTATCCGGCAAGCGCGGCATGTGGTCGATCTGGGGGTGGCACCGGGCGGCTGGGCGCAGGTGGTGAAGAAGCTTAGCCCCAAGGCGAAGGTAGTCGGCATCGACCTGTTGCCGACCGACGCCATTCCGGATGTGACGCTGTTCCAAATGGACTTCATGGACGACAAAGCGCCGGAGGTGCTACGCGACGCGTTGGGCGCAGAGCCTGATCTGATATTATCCGACATGGCTGCGAACACGGTTGGCCACCCGCAGACCGACCATCTGCGCACCATGGGCCTTGTGGAGGCGGCCGCCTGGTTCGCCGTTGAAAATCTGCAGAAGGGTGGGGCCTTTGTAGCCAAGGTGTTCGCCGGCGGGACGGATCATGATCTTCTAATCGTGCTGAAAAAGCATTTTTCCACGGTGAAGCATGCCAAGCCCCCCGCCAGCAGGAAGGGCAGCAGCGAGTGGTACGTGATTGCTCAGGGCTTTAAAGGGCGGGACCAGGGGCAGGGTCAATCAGAAGAAGCACCCGGCTGACCCGAACTGACTGTCATGCAAAACAGTTGGGCTCCTGCAAAAGCAGAAGCCCAGATGTCATTTCAGATAGAGAGAAGGCTTAAGCTCCTTGTGGAGCTGGATCCCCGAACGGCCCCTTCCGGCGGCGCGTCTTGGGGATCGAAGACCCGACAGACGGCACGGTTGCAGGCTTCACCGTAGTTCCATCGTCGCGGCTGAATTCGCCGGTGTCGAGCAGGGTTTTGATCTCCTCGCCGCTCAGCGTTTCATATTCCAGCAACGCATTGGCGAGCATATGCAGTTGATCCTCATGGTCGGTCAGCACCTTGTTCGCGCGTTCATACCCGGTCTCAACGATATGCCGGATCTCCGCGTCGATGGCCTGGGCCGTTTCATTCGACATGTGCATGTTTTGCGTGCGGGAGTAGCCGAGGAATACCTCTTCTTCACCCTCGCTATATTGCAGCGGACCCATTTTGTCGGACATGCCCCAGCGCGTGACCATGTCGCGCGCAAGCTTCGTGGCGTATTGGATGTCGCCCGAAGCGCCGGATGAAACCTTGTCATAGCCAAAGATGATTTCTTCGGCGACACGGCCGCCCATGGCAACAGCAAGGTTCGCGTGCATCTTGTCGCGATGGTAGCTGTAGCTGTCCCGTTCGGGCAGGCGCATGACCATGCCGAGCGCACGACCACGCGGGATGATCGTGGCCTTGTGAATGGGATCGGACGCTGCTTCATGGACTGCGACGATGGCATGTCCCGCCTCATGATAGGCGGTCATCTTCTTTTCGTCCTCGGTCATGACCATCGACTTGCGTTCGGTGCCCATCATCACCTTGTCCTTGGCCGCCTCGAACTCATCCATGGCGACAAGGCGCTTGCCGCGCCGCGCGGCGAGCAGGGCTGCCTCATTGACCAGGTTGGCAAGATCGGCGCCTGAAAAGCCGGGCGTACCACGTGCGATGATGCGGGGGTTGACGTCCGGAGCCAAGGGCACCTTTTTCATGTGGACAGCCAGAATCTTCTCGCGACCATCAATGTCCGGGCGTGGGACCACGACCTGCCGATCGAAGCGGCCGGGGCGCAGCAGCGCGGGGTCCAGCACGTCGGGCCGGTTGGTCGCGGCGATGATGATGATGCCCTCGTTCGCCTCGAAACCGTCCATTTCGACCAGAAGCTGGTTCAGCGTCTGTTCGCGTTCGTCATTGCCATTGCCCAGACCAGCGCCGCGATGGCGTCCGACCGCGTCAATTTCATCGATGAAGACGATACAGGGTGCGTTTTTCTTCGCCTGTTCGAACATGTCGCGCACGCGGCTTGCACCGACGCCGACAAACATCTCAACGAAGTCCGAACCGGAAATGGTGAAGAAGGGGACGCCGGCCTCACCCGCAATGGCGCGGGCAAGCAGCGTCTTGCCGGTGCCGGGGGATCCGACGAGCAGCGCGCCCTTGGGGATTTGCCCACCAAGACGGGCAAATTTCGTCGGATCCTTTAGAAATTCGACGATTTCCTGCAATTCCTCGCGCGCCTCGTCAATGCCGGCAACGTCATCAAAGGTCACCTTGCCCTGCTTTTCGGTCAGCAGCTTCGCCTTTGACTTGCCAAAGCCCATCGCGCCCGAGCCCGAGCCCTTTTGCATCTGGCGAAGGACGAAAAAGGCGATGCCCAGGATCAGCAGGAATGGCAGCGACTGGTAGAGCAAAATCATCCAGAAACTGGGCTGCTCTTCGGCCTTGCCGCTATATTTGACATTATAGTCGTCAAGCAGATTGGCGAGCCCGGGATCACTGACCGGAACCGTCGAGAATTTCTCGTCATTGGTGAGAGTGCCGGTAATGCGGTCCGGCGCGATAGCTACGTCCTTGACCGCGCCTTCCTGCACCTTCTGCCGGAATTCGGAATAGGCGATGGCGCTGCCTGTGGGGGCCGCTGACTTTGAATCAAAGATCGACACGAAAAGAAGCAGGGCTACGATCACCCCCGCCCAGATCATGGCGCTCTTAATCCAGGGATTGGTCTGCGGGTCCTTTTCGTCGTTCATCTTCACTCTCTAACGCCGTCGCCTCCTAAAGATAGGAAAGCACGGCCAAATGACAATATCGCCGGCCGATCATCCGGGCCGTCGCCGGGGCGGAGCTGGTTTCACTATCCAGTTGCCGCCCCCGCTCAATAGCAGCATACCAATTGTATATTTCTTACCAAGCGCGAGCTGAACCAGCGCTTGATCGATGGCATTGCCCCTGGGCGTCAAGCCGGGATCAAGCCGGGCAAGCATGCGCAATAGCAGCCTTCGTTGAATTTCGCGTGGAAAATCGATTCTGGAAAGCCGAATTTCTTCGCCGTTGTAATCGATATATTGTTGTTCCAGGGTGTTAACTACCCATTCCAGCGCGATTTCGGCTTCATTGAGGGCTGCGGCGCTGCGGCTGGCCGAAATGGAATCGAGCCAGTCCGTTTCCGAAAGATGCAACCGAAGAGCGGCTCGGTCGTAGCGAACATCCCTGTTGCTCGGGTCCTGCACGCTCGAGCAACCGGCTTGAGCCACCACATGCGCGAGTTCGGCGCGGGTCCAGAACAGGAGAGGGCGAAGCAGCCTGTCGGATCGGCCCCGAATGCCCGCTAGGCCGGATACTCCCGATCCTCGGTTCAGCCGCATCAATATGGTTTCGAGCTGATCGTCAGCATGATGTGCTGTCAGCAGCCAGTTCAGCTTGCGCTCGTCGCACCATTGCCAAAGGAGCCGGTAACGCTCGGCGCGTGCGGCGGATTGCAGATTGCCGGTGATGGGGACGTGCGGGCGCAAGGTTGCGTGGGAAACGCCCTGCTCCTGACACCATTGAGCGACGATTGCCGCTTCATCGGCGGCTTCGGGGCGGAAGCCATGATCGACGGTCGCGGCTTCCACCTGGCCCGGAAAAGCCGCTTGAGTGAGAGCGAGAAGCGCCATGCTGTCAGGCCCGCCCGATACAGCTATGCCAAAGCGGTCCTTCGGACTCTTTTCCCGCCCCAGCAGGCGTTCCAGGTCGGCGATGAAGCGGCTTAGGATGGGCTGTGGAAGATGAGCCAAGGTGATGCTTTCGCCAAGGTCTTTACCCCGCGCACTTCGCGCTGGCGCGGCCCTTGGTCACCACATCCTTCAGGCTGACCGACGCGGTCGGGCCGTAAACATCGTCGAACTCGTCATAAACCTTGCAAGCGTCGGCAGGCTTTTTCAGCTGGACGAGCGCCTGCCCTAGATAAGCCAAGCTGTCGGGCGCGCGTTCGCCCTTCGGACGCTTCTGGTAATTCTCGTAAAAAGCGACGGATGCCAGCGCTGGTTTGCCTTGATCCAGATAAGTGCGTCCCAGCAGATTCTGGGCAAAGCTGGCGCGGCGGTGATTGGGGTTTTTCTCGAGGAAGCTTTTTAGTTGCACTTCCGCCTCCGGATAGAATTTAGCGGCCCATAGGCGATAGCCGTAAAGATAGGCGTCTTCGGCAGCGTCCCCCGAATTGGGTCGTTCGATGGCAGCAACAGCAGCCTTGCGGGCATTGTCGACCGGAGCGGCGGCTGGCGCGGCAGTGGCGGCGCCCGGTGCGGGTGCAACCGCTGGGGGCGTACGAGCGCTCATGCGTGCATCCATGTCTGCCTTGTACTTGTTGAATGCCTCTTCCAGCTGGCGAAGCTTGAAGGCGTTCTGTTCTGCTTGTCCGGTGAGGCTCGCAAGTTGTCCTTCCAGAGCATCCACGCGCGAGGTGAGATCGCTAATCGGCGACGAAGCCGGCGTACCTGGTGCTGGTGCGGGCGTGGCGGCTGGCGGCGCAATTTCCGCCTCGAAATATTGTCCGCTCCCGCCAGGGAAAATCTTGCGCTGAACCGCCTTCATCTCTTTTTCGAGCTTACCGACACGCTGCTCTACGTTGGACTGCGCCAGCAAGGGAGTTGCCGGAACAGCCGCCATGACAAGAGCGCTCACAACAAAACCGCGCATAAGGATCCTCAAATTGATGGTTACTGGCCCCGATGAAACCATAGATGATTTCCTCGCAGGGTAAAGATTGACCTGAGATGAATCGGGCGTTTGTTTGGCTTGGCCTTTAACGGACTGCGAACGCCTGCATTTGGCATCCGCTTCCAGGGCTAAGCTTATGGTTGCGGGGCAGGTGGAGGCGTGGCCGGCGCGGCTCGGGCATTGAGGGCGCTCGCGCTGATGGGGACGTCGGTAATCGTCTTGTCCGGCGTGCCGAGGGGCGGGACTTCCTTGCCGCCAATAGTGACGCGAAGCGCCTGCGGTCTGCCCGTGATAATCAACGGGTTTTTGGCTGTGGGCGGCACGATGAACTTTTCCCCGGTCACCATTTCCTTCTCGAAAAGGCGCTTGCCCCCTTCCTCATAAATGCGCAGCCATACCGTGTCGGTGGCCGTCAGCATTACATCGCCTGCAGGCGCCTGCGGGCGTTGCGGAACGGAGGGCTGCCCCGGAACTGTCGGTACTGCTTTGGGCGCTTGCGCCACTCGCGTCTCAGCAATCTCCTCATCGGTCGGAGCGGTAAAGAATTGCGTGCGCCAAATGCCGTACCCCACCGCCAAAATCACCGCCAGCGCTATGGCAGTCCAAGCGAGATAACGGGGCGGAACTCGCGCGGGATCGGCAGGTTCAAAAGCTTCATATCGCGTGCTCGAAATTGCGTCTTGCGCTTCCAGGTCGGCGCGGACCTCACGTGCGATCTGTACCTCGTCCAGGCCGACAGCGCGGGCATAGGCACGGGAAAAGCCGATGCAATAGGTCGCGCCGGGAAGCGCTTTGTAATCACCTTTTTCAAGAGCCGAGAGCATCCGAACAGGAACGCGCGTCCGGGCGGCAATGTCGTCGACGCTGACCTTCATAGCCTCCCGCGCGATACGCAATTTTTCGCCGGGCGCGTGAATGTTCAGTTCCTCCTGATCCGGCTCCTCTTCGCCTGCCATCAACGTCTCCCGCTCCGGTCATATATCTGCCCAGCGGCTTTCTCACACCCTGGGGTAAGCCCTGTCAACGCGAGCAGCAGCAATTTTTTTGCTTTCACAACTAATTAAGCTCAATTTTCCGGTCGCTCGCCCATTGGGTCAGCGCCGACCTTATGTCCGTACGGCCGCTCGTCAGTAGGGCGGCGAGTTCGCCCTGCAACGGCTTCACTTCCAAAGAACGGATCATTGCCTTCACCGGTCCGACCGAAGCAGGCGTGATCGAAAGCCGTCTGATGCCAAGCGCCAGAAGCGCCATCGCCTCCAACGTTCGTCCACCCATCTCCCCGCAGACGCCGACCGGCACCTGATGCTCAATGCAGGCCTTGGATATGCGGTTGAGGAAGCGCAAGATGGCGATGCTGAGCCAGTCATAACGCTCCGCCAGCTTGGGGTGCGCCCGATCAGCTGCGAAAAGAAACTGCGTAAGATCATTTGTACCAACGGACAGGAAATCCAGCCTGGGCAGCAACAGATCTAGCACTTCAGCGAGCGCCGGGACCTCCAGCATCGCGCCGTAGCGCACATTCTGGGGCAGCTTCTTCTTTTGCTTGGTAAGCCATAGTCGCTGCGCTTCGAACAAGGCCTTGGCCTCGTCAAATTCCCAAGGTTCGGAGATCAGCGGGAACATGACGTTGAGCGTCCGACCCGCCGCCGCCTCCAGCAAGGCGCGGGCCTGCGCCTTCATCAACCCGTCGCGTTCAAGGGATAGACGAAGCGCGCGCCAACCCATTGCGGGATTGTCTTCAATATTCTCCTCGTCCTGCCTCATATAGGGCAAGGCCTTGTCCCCGCCGATATCGACGGTGCGGAATATGACGGGCCGCTCTCCGGCGGCATCCAAAACATCGCGATAAAGCCGCTGCTGCCGCTCGCGTTGCGGGAGCGTCGCCGATACGAGGAACTGGAATTCGGTGCGGAACAGGCCGATGCCGTCCGCGCCGGTGACGTCCAGTGCCGAAACGTCATCCCGCAGCCCCGCATTCACCATCAGTTCGACGCGCTCGCCATCCAGCGTGACCGAAGGCATGTCACGCATCGCGGCGAAAGCAGCACGGCGCTTTTGCGTGAATGCCAGCTTCGTTTCAAACGCTTCGTCCATCGTCGGCGTCGGGCGGATGAACAAACGGTTTTCATTGACGTCTATCAGGAGCAGGTCACCCTCACCCACCAAGTGTCGAATATTGTGAACACGGCCCAGCATCGGCACGCCCATGGCCCGCGCGACGATGGTCACATGAGCGGTGAGCGAGCCTTCCTCCAGAATAACGCCCTTTAAGCGCCGCCGGTCATATTCCAGCAGTTCGGCAGGCCCCAAATTGCGGGCGATGAGAATGGTGTCCTGCCTCAATCCCAATTGCGCGGCGGTGCCGAGCTGCCCCGACACGATGCGGATCAGGCGATTGGCGAGATCCTCCAGATCGTGCATGCGATCGGCGAGCAGGGGGTCGTCGATTTGACGCATGCGCATGCGCGTGCGTTGCTGAACTCGCTCAATGGCGGCTTCAGCCGTCAGGCCACTGTCGATCGCTTCATTGATGCGTCGCGCCCAACCTTCATCATAGGCGAACATCTTGTAGGTTTCGAGGACCTCTTCATGTTCGCCGCCAATGCCGAATTCGGATTGGCCCGTCATGCGGTCGATCTGTTCGCGCATCTTGGAAAAAGCGGAAAGAACGCGCTGCCGTTCGACCTCGATGTCTTCAGCCACGGTATGTTCAATGGTGATACGTGGCTGGTGAAACACGGCGTGACCGCGGCCCATGCCCATGACCAGCTGCAATCCCTGCAACATGGTGGGCGCCGTTTCCGGTACACGGGCATAGGCAGGGCTATCGTCGATAAGTCCTGCGTTGGCGATGAGTTCCGACAGCACCATCGCCACGGTCTGTAGCGCCTCTATCTCCACCTCGGCATAACGGCGCGGCTCCACATGCTGTACTGCGAGGACCCCGACCGCTTCCTCTCGCCGGACGATGGGAACGCCTGCAAAACTGTGGAAAAGCTCTTCGCCAGTCTCCGGATTGTAGACGAAGTCCGGGTGGCTGGTTGCTTCGTCCAGGTTCAGCGTTTCGATATTTTTGGCGATGGTGCCCACAAGGCCCTGGCCCAGCGCCAATTTGGTGACGTGCACAGCCTCCTGCTTCAGCCCGCGTGTGGCGTAGAGTTCAAGGACCCCATCCCGAAGCAGGTAGATGGAGCATACTTCGCTCGAAAGCTGTTCGGCGATGATGTCGACGACCTTGTTCAGCTTCGCTTGCGCATTGGTGCGCGCTGCCATCACATCATGGAGACGGTTCAGAATTTCCCGGGCGGACGCTGCGGCTGAAGTGGTCATAGTCCATCGCTATCAGAAAGCGGTAGGGGTTTCCAATGGGGATGATGAACCGGGCTATGGAAATGCTGTTGTTTGGAGGTGGTCGACTGCCCGAATTCAACCCCTATCGGTCAGTCATTAGCCCTGCTGAGCCTTCGAAACAGCGCCCGGTCAATCGGGGCGTCGAACCTGCATCCAATACTACCACCGTCGCTCCAGACGGTCGTTGCCGCAACTGGCCGGCTTCCCTCAAACCGCAGCCAGACCCGGTCATCTGCGTCAAAGCGGGCTTCAGTCGCAATTCGGCAGCCATAGATGGACAGGTCAAGCAGTTGGGCGTCATGGCCGTGATCGGCGTGATGCCGAATGGAGGCGCGTTGCAATATCACGGGATGGCGCAAGGCGCCGCGATGTTCGACCAGTGCAGGTTCTACCCTGCGATATCTTGAAAGCCTCAGACCCATGACAGCCCCCTCAAGGCGCAGGCTATCCAACAAAGCTTAACAAAATGTTAAGCTTAAGAATGGGGCAATGAGCCAGTCTTCGCTCTCAGGCGGCGCGTTTTTCCAAGGCTTCAACTGCTTCGGCCATCAAAGTTGCTAGGATTTCCGAAACCGGCTCTTCCTTGGTAACCATCCCGACCGATTGCCCGGCCATCAAAGAGCCGCCCTCTATATCGCCATCGATGACGGCGCGACGCAGCGCTCCGGCCCAATAATGTTCGATCTGCAATTGCGCTTCGCCCATTTCGATGTCGCCCGCGTCCAGCAAGGCCGCGACTTCGCGTTGCTTGGCGGTAAAGGCTTCGGTGCCTGCGTTCTTCAGCGCGCGAACAGGGATGACCGGGAGGCGCGGGTCCACCTGTACGCTGGCTATGGCGTCGCGGGCCGAAGCGCGGATGAAGGCCTTTTTGAAGTTCGGATGCGCAATGGATTCGTGCGCGCAGACGAACCGCGTGCCCAGCTGAACGCCCGATGCTCCCATTTCCAGATAGCCCGCAATGGCACCGCCCTTGGCTATGCCGCCTGCGACGAAGACAGGGAGTTGGTGCGCGAGTTCGGGCAGGATTTCCTGCGCCAGGACAGAGGTTGCGACAGGGCCGATATGGCCGCCCGCTTCCATCCCCTCGATCACCAGCGCATCGACGCCCGAGCGGACCAATTTCTTCGCCAGCGCCAGCGCCGGGGCGAAGCAGATAAGCTTTGCACCCATTTCCTTGATGGCTTCGATGCTGCCTTTGGGTGGCAGGCCGCCTGCAAGCACGACATGGCCCACCCTGTGCTTCGCGCAGACCTTGATCAATTCGAACAGCTGAGGATGCATGGTGATAAGGTTGACGCCGAACGGCTTGGAGGTGAGCTTCTTCGTTTCGGCAATTTCCGTGTCGAGCAGTTCTGACGTCATTGCGCCACAGGCGATCACGCCGAAACCGCCCGCATTGCTGATGGCGGAAACGAGGTTGCGCTCGGACACCCAGCTCATCGCCCCGCACATAATGGCGACGTCGCATCCCAGGAATTCCGTGCCGCGCTGCATTAGGCGGTGTAATTTGTCTTGTGCCATTTTACCCTTCCGTCGTCCCGCGAAGGCGGGAACCCATCTCCCGGCCTATTCTCCTGGCTCTGCGTCAGGAGATGGATCCCCGCCTTCGCGGGGATGACGATAATCAGATCAAGCCGCAGCCACGTCCGCGTCGAGATCGTAAGCCGTGTGGAGCACGCGCACCGCCAGCTCCGTTTCGTCTTCGTCGATCAATACGCTGACCTTGATTTCGCTAGTTGAGATTGCCTGGATGTTGATGCCGCGGTCCGCGAGCGAC
Organism: Rhizorhapis suberifaciens; assembly: GCF_014200045.1. GTDB lineage: Bacteria > Pseudomonadota > Alphaproteobacteria > Sphingomonadales > Sphingomonadaceae > Rhizorhapis > Rhizorhapis suberifaciens. Next base: position 197,521 of record NZ_JACHOV010000005.1, on the reverse strand, counting down.
TTGAACATCAGCGCCGCAACGCCAGCATGGCTCTTCATGCCGACGCCAACGACGGAGATCTTGGCCACTTTTGAATCGGAGATTATGCGGTTGAAGCCGATATTGGCCTTCTCGCTCTCCAAAATGTCCATCGAACGGGCGAGATCGGCGGCGGGGACGGTGAAGGTAACGTCGGTTTCGCCCTTTTCGCGGCCGACATTCTGGATAATCATATCGACGTTGATCGACGCATCCGCCAGCGGGCCAAAGATGTGGGCAACCGCACCGGGCCGATCCGGCACACGGGTCAGGATGATCTTGGCTTCATTCTTGTCATGGGCGATGCCGGTGATGAGCTGCCGTTCCATATCGCTTCCTTCAATTTCCTCTTCGCTGACGATCAGCGTACCGGGCAAATCGTCCTGATCCGGATCATCAAAGGAGGAGAGCACCTGAACGCGCACTCCTTCCTTCATAGCAAGGCCGACCGAGCGGGTCTGGAGCACTTTTGCTCCCACGCTCGCCAGCTCCAGCATTTCTTCATAAGTGACCTTGTCGAGCTTTCGCGCGCGGGCCACGATACGGGGGTCCGTCGTATAGACGCCGTCGACATCGGTGTAGATGTCGCAACGGTCGGCCTTCACCGCCGCTGCAACGGCGACCGCCGAGGTGTCCGAACCGCCCCGGCCTAGCGTCGAAACCCGGCCATTCTCCATCATTCCCTGGAAACCGGGAATGACGGCGACCTGTCCGGCCGCCATGGCTTCGTTAAGAGCGTCGGTTTCAAAACTTTCGATCCGCGCCTTGGCATGTGCATCCACCGTGCGGATCGGCAACTGCCAGCCAAGCCAGCTGCGCGCGTCGACACCCATCGACTTCAGCGTCATCGCCAACAGGCCGCTTGTGACTTGCTCGCCGCTCGACACAACCACGTCATATTCCGCAGGGTCGTAAAGCGAACTGGCTTCGCGGCAATAGCCGACCAGCCGGTCAGTTTCGCCCGCCATGGCAGAGACAACGACCGCGACTTCATTGCCTTGTTCCACGACATGCTTCACGCGAGCGGCGACATTACGGATTCGCTCCATGCCCGCCATCGACGTGCCGCCAAATTTCATCACTATGCGCGCCATGATTTGCGCCTTAATCTTGTATGTTGCAGATACGCCCCGGCGCGGGGCGCGCCCCTATTAGTCAGCGAGTGAGGCAATGGCAAGCAACGCCACTACGATCAATCCGGATGAAGCCGCACATTTCGGCAAGCTGGCGGCAGATTGGTGGAACCCGAGCGGATCCAGCGCCATGTTGCACCGCCTCAACCCTGTGCGCCTGCGTTATATACGGGACGCGATCGATGCTCATTGGCATATCGACGAACATGATATGCGTCCGCTGACCGGCAGAAAGGCCCTGGATGTAGGGTGCGGGGCAGGGCTGCTGTGCGAACCGCTGGCGCGGCTTGGCGCGCGGGTCACCGGTATCGATGCAGCACCTGAAAATATCACTGCCGCACGGTCGCATGCCGTTAAACAAGCCTTGGCCATAGATTATAGGGCCGGGGGCATAGAGACTTTGAACGAGGGAAGCTTCGATCTCGTCACGTCCATGGAAGTGATCGAGCATGTGACTGATCCCCAGGCCTTCGTCGATGGCTTGGCTCGTGCCCTCGCTCCGGGGGGTCTCATGATCCTTTCCACACCCAACCGAACGGCCCTTTCGCGCCTGGCGCTGATCACCCTGGGCGAGGGGCTGGGCCAGATCCCGCGCGGGACGCATGACTGGAACAAGTTCCTGACCCCTCAGGAATTGGAGGAATTGCTCGGCAAGGCCGGTATGGAGGTGACCGATGTTACCGGTCTTTCCATCAATCCGGCTAGAGGCTTCGTCCTTTCCGACAATATGGCGGTCAACTATTTCATGCGTGTCCGGCACAAGGGCTGAATGGCCGGCTTTGATCCATTTCGAGGTTCAACCGTGCAAAATCTGCACCGTAATGAAATAAAATATGCTGGCTAGCTTCCCGGCGACATGGCATTGTTATTACTGAACAATTAACCTTCGACGCCCCTCCGGCGTACGGAAAATAATCGGTTTTGTGGAGTAGATGCCGTGTCGTGGCCCTTTCAGGGGTCACGCTGAGGTGGACGACCATTAAGTTTGAGGAAGCACATGATCGACCTCCTGTTTCGGGCCAAGAGCCAACGTAACCGTGATCTTAGCGATCTGGCGGAATTGAAATTGCGTCACGGCAGCCAAACCGCGGCGATTTTGAAGCTGCAGGCGACGGATCTGCGGTCAGATCCACAGAGCCGCAAGCGGTGGAAGCGCCTGGTCCGGCTGGTTTGACGTCCGGATAGTCGACGATTGCCGGAGTTGAATGCGCGGTTACTTCTATGGCGGCTAAGATACTGCCATATATCTGAAATATAGCTATCTTCGGGATTTCAATGCGGTCTCTTGATGCGCTATGCATCAATGACGGATCGAACCGGCCATACCGGGAGGCGGCATTGGATTTATTCCTTTTTGGAGCTGGACTGCTTTACCTGCTGCTTCAGCTTGTGAGCCTGCTGGTGCTGCGCGGCCGATGGAGGACGGCCGCCTGGGCATGCGCCGGCATCATGGCGTTGGCGATCATCATAGGGCTGCTTGGCGGATATAGCGGCTCCGACATGGCGCCGCTGTGGATCGTGGTGGCGATACCCATTCTGGCTGTTGTGCTCGCTATCCTGCTGGTTGTCCGCGGCATCATCAAGCTTGCTGAATAGCGGCAGAGTTCAGCTGATCCCGCACCGAACTCAGCCGCCTCCGCCACCCTGCAGCCGCCTTGCGAGGGGCGTGATGGGGACCAGTTCCAGTACATCGAGGCGAGATTCCGCCTTCGGACTTGGCAAGACGATCCGCCATTGAAACGCGTCTACCCGCTCGACATAGCCGGCAAGGTCCCGCTCGGGATCGTCACCATAGGCTGGCGGTTCTTTTTCATCGCCCAGCACCATCGCTCCTAAGAAAACGTAACGATCGTCGCGTTCGGGCCAGATGCGGCCGGCGGGGCGCTGCGATCCCGTTTGCTTGACGATCCACAGCCGGTCTTCTTCTGCTTCGACATGGCAGTTGAAGCCCTTATAAGCCATGAAATTCACCCCCTTTCGGCCGGCGGGGTGACCCAGCTTTACGACGCGGCATAAATAAGGGCCGGGGGGCGGAGCGGCGCGAGGTAGAGCCGCTTTGGGCTCCAGCAACGGCCCTTCTGCGGCTATTTCTTTCGCGTGCCCCGTGCGGCGGGCCTGCGCCAATGCTTCAGCCCAGGCTTGATCGACCGCTGCCAATCGAGCCTTGTCATTGAAGGAAATGATGGCATGCCAATCGGCAACGGGATCGGTCTTTTCTACTTCCATGACGGCAGAGGGCGTCGTGACGCCCTTCGGTCCCAGGACCGACGTACAGGCGGGTAGAACCATCGCCAGCGCTACTAACGCTGCGACCGAGCGGTACGTCGACATTTCAAAAGGTCCTTCTTGCTGTCCCCCAAGGACACGCCGGAATATGAAAAAAGAATGAAGGTTAATCATTAACAAATAGTTAATACTGTTGCGGTGCAGCAACGTTGCTGCACCGCTAAGTCTCACAAATGCATATGGAAATTCGTTTCTGTCGCGATCTAACGGTCTCCTGTTGCGGCAGGCCGATGTTTAACTTGCGTACGGTGCTGAAGGATCAGCGGCAGCGCAGTTCGCCCCGATCTATCGATCGTCCCAGGAGCGCTCCTCCAGCCGCGCCGACCACGGTTCCAAGCGTGCGGTCGCGCCCGCCGTCAAGTTCCCGCCCCAGCAGTGCGCCTACAGCGCCACCAATGATAAGTCCGGTGGTGCCATTGTCTCGGCGGCAGTGATAGCGCCCGTCACGGCCACGCCAGACGCGATCGCTCCGCGACAGGCGGCGCGGCTCATAATAGCGGCCATAACCGTCATAGGCACGCTCCTTTGCTCGACGTCCATGGGCCGGGGCCCATGGCGGCGGGTCGGCAAAGACAGGCGATACAGGCAGCATCATTGCGCCCAGACACGCAGCGAGAATCGTCTTACGCATGATTAGATCTCCTCCAGTCATTCCGCTTCATCATGTTTGTGCAGCATCAAGTTGCATGAACCTGAAACTACATTTGACTGATGAACCCTACATTGCCAAATGCCTCTAGGGTATTGCGATCGGCATGCAGGCTATCAGCTCCTCACCCACTTTGCTCTTGGTGATAGCGATCTCTGCCCGTAGATGGGTCGCTTAAGGAGCGCCTGCATGATTCCACTGTCTATCCTTGAACTTGTGCGTGTTATCGAAGCCGGCAATGCTCGCCTGGCGCTCGACAACGCCCGCGACCTTGCTCGGCAGGCTGAGGGCTGGGGCTATCGGCGGATTTGGGTGGCCGAACACCATAATTTCGCGGGCATCGCGAGCGCCGCGACGTCCGTTGTGATCAACCATATTGCTGCCGGGACAGAGAACATCAGGGTGGGCGCCGGCGGGATCATGCTGCCCAACCACGCGCCGCTTATCATCGCCGAGCAGTTCGGGACACTGGCGACGCTTCATCCCGGACGAATTGATCTTGGTCTCGGCCGCGCGCCCGGGACCGACCAGCTCACAATTCGTGCGCTGCGCCGCGATCTGATGAGCGCCGAACATTTCCCGCAGGACGTGATTGAGTTGCAGGCGTTTCTTCGCCCGCCGCAGTCGGGCCAGCGCGTTCGCGCGGTGCCTACGCCGCCTGAACCGGTGCCGCTGTGGATTTTGGGGTCGAGCATATTCGGTGCTCAACTCGCCGCCGAACTTGGCTTGCCCTATGCGTTTGCCTCGCATTTCGCGCCCGACGCCTTGCTCGAAGCGCTGGCGGTCTACCGCGCCCGCTTCAAGCCGTCCGACCAGCTCGCCGCGCCTTATGCTATGGTGGGAGTCAACATCATAGCGGCGGAAACTGACGCTCAAGCGAGACGACTCGCTACATCGCAGCAGATGTCGTTCGCCGAGTTGCTTCGCGGAGGCGCTCGCCTTTTGCAGCCGCCGATAAACGATATAGAAACCTATTGGTCGCCCGCAGAAAAGGCGCAGGCGATGCGGATGCTCGCTCGTTCCATCATCGGCTCGCCCGAAACAGTGCGTGCAGGTATGGAGCAGCTAAAGGCGGAAACCGGCGCTGATGAACTGATCGTGGTTTCAGATATGTTCGATCATACAGCACGCTTGCGATCATTTGAAATCATCGCGGAGATCGGAAGGGGCTAAAGTGATTTCGAGCCACATGGGATCATCCGGCGGCTCCGCGATTATTCATAACAAGAAAGTGTTGACTCGATCCTCTTCGGATCGCGGAAATCAATCAGCTATGATTAACCCCAGATCATCAAATGGGAGTGACCATGACTGTCATTATGTACGGAATCAAGAATTGCGAGCAATCTGTTTCTTATGTAGCAGGAAAATGGCTGAGATAGGCGGTTTCTCGAATTGTCGTTGAGGGGGCAGGGGATGCGAGGACGTTGGGCGCTGATAGTGTTTGTCGGAATGGCGATGGCATCATGCGGACAAGCAAAGGAACGGTCCCGACCGTCTTTGCTGCCTGCATTGTCGAGCATGGCGCCAGTTATCGCTTGCGTCGATGCGGCCCCTCGTGACGCAAAAGATGCTTTGACTGCCTGTGTAAGTGAAGCGGGAACACCGATCGGTAGAGTTGAACAGGAAGCCGAGTCGCTTGCTGATTTCAGGCAACTTGTCATAATTACGTGGTTGATGTTGGACAGAGATCCAAGCCGACCGTTAAAGCCAGAGTCGCTCACAAAAATGATCGATTATGCTCGGTGTATTGAAGCCGCCGCCTATTCAGATGATGCATTTTCGAGCCGCACGAGAAAGGGCGTGGTGGAAACGCGACTGAGAGCTGAATTAGCCTGCAAGGACCATCCTCTATCCATACGAAGCCTGGACCTAAACGCTGTCACTTTACCGCCCGACATAGCTGAAAGGCTGTTTGCTAAGGCGATAGCGAACTTAGCTTTCACTTATGCGCTCAAAGCGAACGGTTGGTTTCCAAATGAGATGCGTCCTTGCATTCGCTATTTGGACGGGCGACCGCCATCAGCAGGTTGCGCGGGCAAACCTGAGCCACGCCTCCCGCCTCCACCGGGGTGGAAATCGAGGGATCCTATCACCAACTGAAGTCATCTTTGTGCGCGAGCCAATGTCTACTAGGTTGCATTACGGGTTGTTGAAGAGGTTTGATGTGACGTTAACCATGTACGGCATCAAGAATTGCGATACGATCAAGAAGGCGCGCGACTGGCTTGACGGGAGCGGTGTCGCCTATGCCTTTCATGATTATAAGAGTGCCGGAATTGACCCCGCGACCCTCGATCGCTGGATCGGCAAGCTGGGATGGGAAGTGCTGCTCAACAAAGCGGGCACCACATTTAAAAAATTACCTGACTCCGAAAAGGTCGACCTCGACGCCGTAAAGGCCAAGGCGCTGATGATTGCCCAGCCTTCGATGATCAAGCGCCCGGTACTGGATGTTGACGGAGATTTGCTTGTCGGGTTCAATCTTGACCGATATGAGCAGGTCCTGGCAGCCGCCTGACCCATTTCCCCCATTACACTCAAGCAGGATTCATCGAACAATGGCACGCACACTCATTTCTTCCGGCTCTCCTTTTGAGAAAACGGTCGGCTACAGCCGTGCTGTGGTGCAGGGTGATTGGTGCTTCGTTGCCGGGACAACGGGCTATCACCCGGAAACCCGCGAGATGCCGGTCGATGTAAAGGATCAGGCCCGCAATGCGCTGGCGGTGGTGGAAAAGGCGCTGGCCGAAGGTGGCTTCTCCTTGTCCGACGTGGTCCGCGCAACATATTATGTCACTGACATGGCTTATTGGGACGAGCTTGGGCCGGTGTTGGGTTCGGTGTTCGGAGACATTCGCCCTGCCGCTAGCTGCATTGTTTGCGGCCTCGTGAAGCCTGAGATGAAGTTTGAGGTGGAGGTTACTGCCCTCCGCGGTTGAACAGCTACCATCAATCGGTTTTGAGGTCAGTTTCCTCCGCAAGGCTGGCTAAGGCGCGTCGGGCTCGCTAAAAGGCCCGACATGTCCACGACCTTTACCATCGACACCTCGACCTCCCGCGCCAATCCCACCCCTGCGCCCATGAAGCGTCTGACGGTGCCCGCGCTCCGGCAACGCAAGGTGGACGGTAAGACCGGCGAACCCATCGTCATGCTTACCGCCTATACCGCGCGGATGGCGCAACTGCTTGATCCGCATTGCGACGTCCTGCTGGTGGGCGATAGCCTCGGGCAGGTGATCTACGGCCTTCCTTCGACGGTGCCCGTCACGCTCGACATGATGTGCAATCATGGCGCAGCCGTGGTGCGGGGCAGTTATCACAGCCTCGTTATCGTCGATATGCCTTTTGGCAGCTATGAGGCATCCCCCGCCCAGGCATTTGAAAGCGCTGCTCGCATTTTGAAAGAGAGCGGGGCCGCAGGTGTAAAGCTGGAGGGTGGAGAGGCTATGGCAGAAACCGTTGCGTTCCTGACTGCGCGGGGCATACCGGTTTGCGCTCATGTCGGCCTTACTCCACAGGCGGTGAATGCCCTTGGCGGCTATGGCGCGCGGGGACGAAGCAAGGCGGAAGCGGAAAAAATACTCCGTGATGCCCGCGCCGTTGAACAAGCGGGCTGTTTTATGCTGGTGGTCGAAGGCGTGATGGAGGACATTGCCGACGCGGTCACCGCCGCTGTTGCCTGTCCTGCCATCGGCATCGGCGCTTCGGTCAACTGCGATGGCCAGGTCCTGGTGATCGACGATATGCTCGGGATGTTTGAACGCGTGCCACGGTTCGTCAAGCGATATGAGAACATCGCCGAAATCATTTCGGCAGCGGCTGGACAATATGCCGCCGATGTTCGTGGCCGGGCCTTTCCCACAGACGAACAGGTCTACCGCCCCAAAAAGTGATTTTCCTTATGTCCTTCCGCCGCTAAGGTCCGCGCCGGAGCGATCAGCTATACCCATCGGAGACCCGTTTTGGCCGTTACGCCACAAGATAATGAAGCCTTTTTCCGTGAAGTCGACGATGCACTGCGTCAGGATCAACTCACCGGTTTCTGGACGCGCTACGGCCGGTGGCTGATTGCTTTGATCCTGCTTGGCCTCGTCGCTTTTGGCGGGTGGCTGTGGTGGAACCATCAGGCGCAGGAGAAGGCGGGCCTTCGTGGCGAAGAACTGGCCCAGACATTTGATGCGCTGGAAAGCGGAAATAAGGCCCAGGCTTCCAAGCAGGCCGACGCCTTGGTTACTGCCGATCAACCGGGCTACCGCGCCGCCGCCAAGCTCATAAAGGCTGCCATCGCGCTGGAAGGCGGGGACAACAAGGCTGCTGTAGCGCAGTACAAGGCCGTGATAGCTGATGATAAGCTGGCCCAGCCCTATCGCGATTTGGCGCTGATCAGGCAGACCGCATTGGAATTCGATACGCTTCAGCCGCAGCAGGTGGTTGATCGGCTGAAGCCATTGGCCGTTGAAGGCAAGCCCTGGTTTGGCAGCGCCGGAGAGATGGTCGCAATTGCTTATATGAAGATGCGTAAACCGGAACTCGCGGGCCCGCTCTTCGCCGCTATGTCAAAGGATCAGGGCGTGCCGAGAAGCGTTCGGACACGTGCGGTTCAGATGGCTGGTTTATTGGGGGTGGATGCGGTCCGAACAGATCGCGAGCAGGAGGCCGGTGCACCGGCCGGAAACGGGGATAATGAAGGTGAATAAGGGTTATCGCTTGATGGCTGCCTTGGCGGCCGTCGCTCTTCTATCCGGCTGCGGCGTCTTCAAGGGGAAGAGCGGGCCAAAGACGCCGGTACTCGGCGAACGCATTCCGATCCTTACATCGGAGTCCGGGGTCGAGGTTGACCCCTCGCTCGCCGATGTGGAGGTGGTGCTTCCCGCTCCCGAAACGAATGTTGAATGGGGTCAGCCGGGCGGGAACGCCGCCAAATCCATGGGCCATCTAACTCTTGCCAGCGCCCCTCAGCGGGTCTGGTCGGCTAGCGTCGCGGGCGGTAGCAAGAAGGCCCGCCTGGCTTCTTCGCCGGTTGTCAGCAACGGCCGCCTATATGTCATAGGTACTGACGCCCGCGTCCGCGCGTTCGATGCCAATAGCGGTTCTCCCGTCTGGTCGGTCGATTTTGACTCCAAGGGCAATAGTGGCGCTTTGTTCGGCGGCGGCGTCAGTGTTGAGGGTGACCGCGTCTATGTCACGAACGGCGTCGGCGACGTTGCTGCGTTGAATTCCGCCGATGGCAGCACGGTGTGGAAGAAACGGCCTGGCGGACCCTTGCGTGGGGCTCCCACCATTTCGAACGGTAATGTATATGTGATGTCGCAGGACAATCAGATATTCGCTCTTAATGCCACCGATGGCGAGCTGATCTGGTCAGAATCCGGTACGTTGGAGGTTACCGGCGTGTTCGGTGTCGCGGCTCCGGCGGCAGCGCAAGGAACAGTTATTGCCGGCTATAGCTCGGGTGAATTAAGCGCCTATCGTTATGAAAATGGCCGTGGCCTTTGGGGTGATGCTTTGTCGCGGACCAGTATTTCCACCTCTGTCGCCTCGCTGTCGGACATCGACGCTGACCCGGTGATTGATCGTGGCCGCGTCTATGCCGTTGGGCAAGGCGGGCGCATGGCTTCGTACGAACTCGTGACAGGCCAGCGGCTTTGGGAGATCAATACGGCAGGTATTTCCACGCCTTGGGTTGCGGGCGAGTGGCTGTTCGTGGTGACCGACGAGGCAAAGCTGCTGTGCATTGCCCGCGCCACGGGCCGGATTCGCTGGATCAGCCAGTTGGAGCGTTATGGCAACGAAAAGAAAAAGAAGAATCCGATCAGTTGGACGGGACCAGTGCTCGCAGGTGGCCGGTTGATTCTGGTATCGTCTGAGGGCGATCTCGTGTACGCGAACCCCGTCGACGGCTCGGTGCTGGCGACGCAGGAGTTGGGATCGGGAATATCCCTTTCTCCGGTGGTCGCAAACAACATGCTGTATATCCTTGATGATGATGGCCGGCTGACGGCTTATCGTTGAGCTATGCAGGTCATCCAGGTCATGAGGAGGTAGGCAGGCCCATATGCTGCCCGTAGTTGCCATTATCGGGCGGCCTAATGTCGGCAAGTCCACTCTGTTCAACCGGCTCGTGGGCAAACGGCTGGCGCTGGTCGATGATCAGCCGGGCGTCACCCGTGACCGGCGGGAGGGCGACGCGGAATTATTAGGTCTGAAGTTCCGCGTGATGGATACGGCGGGTTATGAGGATGAGGATCCGCGCACGCTGCCCGGTCGGATGCGGGCACAGACCGAGTCTGCCGTCGCCTCAGCCGACGCCGCGCTATTCCTGATTGACGCCCGCGCCGGCATTACGCCGCTCGACGAAGAAATCGCTCGCTGGCTGCGCGAGAGCGAGACACCTACGATTCTTGTCGGAAACAAGGCAGAGGGCAGGGCGGCTGAGTCAGGTCTCCTTGAATCTTACGCCCTTGGCCTTGGCGATCCCGTGCAGATCAGCGCCGAACATGGCCAAGGCATGGCCGATCTTTTCCAGGCTCTCCTGCCGCATGTCGATCGCGACCAGGATGAACCGGAGGAAGAAGACGGAGAGGAAGACTCTGCCGACGCTATTTTGAAGTTGGCGATTGTGGGGCGGCCGAATGCGGGAAAATCCACGCTCATCAATAAAATAGTCGGGCAGGATCGGCTTATCACCGGTCCCGAAGCCGGCATCACCCGCGACAGTATCGCCATTGATTGGCAATGGACGGGGCCGCATGGCCAGGTTCGCGATGTCCGCCTCATTGACACTGCCGGCATGCGTAAACGGGCACGTGTGCAGGAGAAATTGGAGAAACTGTCGGTCGCGGATGCCCTCCACGCCGTCGATTTCGCGGAAGTCGTCGTCCTCCTTCTTGATGCTACCAAAGGCCTTGAGGCGCAGGACCTGAAGATCGCCGACAGGGTGCTGGAGGAAGGCCGCGCTCTCATCATCGCCCTTAATAAATGGGACGTCGCCGAAAATGGCAGCTCCCTCTATCAGGGCGTTCGCAAGGCGCTGGAGGACGGACTTGCCCAGGTGCGCGGCGTGCCGCTGCTTACCATATCGGGCGCTACCGGCAAGGGTATCGACCAGTTGCTGCAAGCGGCGTTCGAAACCCGCGAAGCCTGGTCACGCCGCGTTTCTACAGGTACGCTCAACCGCTGGTTCGAGAAGGCTCTTGAAGCCAATCCACCGCCCGCGCCTGGCGGCAAGCGGATCAAACTGCGCTATCTGACGCAGGCGAAGACTCGTCCTCCCGGCTTCGTGCTGTTCGGTACCCGGCTCGACCAGCTTCCGGAAAGCTATCGGCGTTATCTCGTCAATGGAATTCGCAAGGAATTGGGCTTTGGCGCGGTGCCGGTGCGCCTCACGCTACGCAGCCCCAAAAATCCTTATGGAAAATAAGCCGATCCTCGTCGATGCTCGCGGAATGCGTTGTCCGTGGCCGGCGTTACGCGCGGCGCGAACGCTCCGGCAGTCCAGCGAAATATTGATTCTGGCGGACGACCCAGCAGCGCCGGCAGAGCTGCACGGATTGGCGCGTCAGAATGGCTGGCGCTGCATCGAACAGCCTACGTCTGACGGCCCCGGATTTCTTATCCGCCGATAAACCGTCCCAAGCGCATTGCATATACGCTCTATTTACCCTTTTCCCGGTAAAGCAGGATTGTGGGAACCATGGACGGGATAAGGAGTGTGGCGCGTGGCCCACTTGCATAATGCACTTGTTAACTGGACTGACTTTGCTCAGGCGCGCCGGGAATTGGGGGCGGGCTTCGTACGCATCCTCGGCTATTTCCGGGAAGACGGGATTAAGTCGGTGGCAGGAATCGAAGAAGCGATGCGGTCGCGAAACGCCGCGGCGCTGGTCATACCGGCGCACACCTTGAAGGGTGAAGCGCGCCAGTTCGGTGCGGAACGGCTTGCACTAATGGCGGAGGAGATCGAGACGGTCGCGCGGCGCTGTGTCGAATATCATGAATCGCCTGAGGAACTGATCGAACAGATCGTGGCGCTCCGTCCAGCATTTGAAGAAACGCTGCAATTATTGGAGAAGGAAGCTAATCCATTGGTGGCCCGCCGCCCTACATTCGGACGGAAGGCTGACGCCGTCGGGCAAGGCTTTGGTCGTGCTTGAACAAATTATTTGGCTCCCGTTCAGGCGGGAGCCGAATAATCACTCCTCTTCAGCTTTTGAATTGAGCTGAATATAATTTTCCAGGCCCATCCGTTCGATCATGTCGAACTGGGTTTCCAACGTATCGACATGCTCCTCTTCGCTCTCCAGGATATGAGCGAAGAGATCGCGGCTCACAAAATCCCGAACAGTCTCGCAATGGGCAATCGCGTCGCGCAGCAATGGCAACGCCTCATGCTCAAGTTCCAGGTCAGCTTTCAGAATCTCCTCCACCGTTTCGCCGATCTTCAGTCGACCGAGCAATTGGAAGTTTGGGAGACCGTCTAGAAAAAGGATGCGCTCCGCGAGCTTGTCCGCGTGCTTCATCTCATCAATAGACTCTTCATATTCGAATTTGGCGAGCCTCTTTATGCCCCAATTGTCGAGCATCTTATAATGAAGAAAATATTGGTTGATCGCTGTCAGCTCATTTTTGAGCGCCGCGTTTAAGAATTCGATTACCTTGTCGTCGCCCTTCATCGGGTCTCTCCATTGTTGAACACAAGGAGTATAGACCTTTTTCAAGTAATGTTAAGCTGAAAGCCGCAGAAAAGCAGGCTTTTCTTGCGCGCTATTGCAAGGCAGTCTCACGCTCCGATGCGATAATGCTTTTCGCATAAGGCACGCACTGACCGCATTTTGGTCGACGGCCAAATCGGGCATAAGCGCTGCAAGGATCATGAGCGCCATCACGCACCGCGTTGCGAAGCTCTTTCTCACGTATCGCATTGCAGATGCACACTACCATTACCGTCTCCTCCACTCCCCTATAGCGTTAATGATAATGGCTCGCAATATTAAACTGAAGGCTGTGATAATTGATAGTTAACAGCAGTTTAATCCCGTTTGCTTTTGGCTAGTACAAGCAGAAAGAAAGGGGGGTGTGATGTTCCGCGATTCGATTTGGTTGGCAGGCGTAACCGTTGCGCTGGCATTCAGCAGCAGTGCGGATGCACGGCAGGCGTATCTGAACGAGATTTCGGTTGAGCAGGGAGATTCTCAGCAGCCGATCGATGAACTCTGGTCTGCAATGGAGTATCAGGTTGAGGCCGTATGGCAGGATTTGCGGGCCGATATTGATAAGGAAAGAACCCATTATTTCACGCCAACCGGTCCTGCTGACCCGCAATGGGCGAAGGACGGCGTGGATATTGCCGCTTTGCTGGCGCAAGCGCCCGGAGGGGCTGCGGCCAATGTGCTTTATGGCGAAGATCGAGAGGGATCTGTTGTCCATGTGCTTGATGCAGCGGCATTGAAGCAACTGACTTCTGGTCTGCGCCCTTTGGTGGAGCGCGATTTTGCCAAAGCCGATGGAGACGCATTTGCGACGCTGCTGGCGCTAACGCCCGCCCATTTGCTCGTTTCGCGAGAAGCGGTAGAAAAGACGGGCAATGGGTTTTGCCCTTCGTCGCCTTTGCCGGCGCCCGCTGATCAGATGATGCTTTATCGTGATCCGCAACTGCCGTTCGATGGCAACTCGGAAAAGGATGGCCAGGTCGAGGGTAAGGCTTTTTCAACCTGGACTGCACTTAGCAGAACGGAAACACCGCGCGTTTGCTGGACTTATGTGCAGGTCGCTCCGGGGGAATATGAGAGCCGCAGCTTCGACACGGCCGGTCGGCCGCTGGCGCATATGGACAAAGCTACCCAGCGTTTGCGGATTGTGCCCCTGTCCAAGCTCAAAGGGATGCTGACCGCCAAAATGCAACCGCTGCCGGACAGCGCCAGCGCCCGATAGATCAGGCCGGTCGCAGCGGTTCGAGCCGTTGGCGGACTAGACTGCGCCAAAGCCATTCGAAAGGGCCGTAGCGGAAGCGTTTCAGCCAGGGCAGGGACCAGAGCAGCATCAAGGCCCAGAGCGCCGGGACGACTGCATAGACGGCGACGCGATCGACGGTGCCGTAAAGACCCAGGCCATAGCCGTAAAAGAGTGTCGTCATGATGATGCTGGTGCCGACATAATTGGTGAATGCCGTGCGTCCGGCGGCGGCCACTCTGCGCATAAAACCGGTGCCGGAAAAGCGCAGGATCAGCCACATCAGCAAAGCGGCATGGGCAATGGTGAGCGGGATGCGAAAGGGTAGGGACCAGCCGATCACTGCGTTGAAGGTGACGATGTGGTCAAAACCGCTTGCCCAGCACCATGCAGCGAGGCCAGCCATTGGCACGCACCCCAATAGGTAGCAGATGCGGGCGGTGCGAAGATAGCGCGCGGCGTTCCATGCCCCTGTCAGAAAGCCGCTTTTCAACATGCCCATGCCGAGCAGCATGAATCCGAGCGTTTCAAAACCGGAGAAGATCAGCAGCATCGGCTGATCGCTGAAGAGATGTTGCAGCCGATCCTCCACGATAGGCCCGTAGCTGCCCAGATGCAGGGCTACGTCCTTGCGAAGCGCAGCCAGATCGGTGCCGCCGAGGGTGCCGCTATCCGTCTGGATCAGCGAAAGCGACAATATGGTCAAAACGGCAAATTGAACGAGAAAGAAGAAGATTGCGGCCTTTAACAATTCATGCGGGTCGCGCCGCACGAACATGAGAAGGAACACTCCGGCGATGGCGTAGAGCCGCAAGATGTCGCCCCACCAGACAAAGACGTAATGGACGAGCCCCAGAAGAAAGAGCCAGAAGAAACGGCGATAGAGCGTCGCAAACCCCTCACCCTGCGCTGCGGCGCGCTCATATATGAGCAGCGTGCTGGCGCCGAAGAGTAACGAAAACAGGCCCCGCATCTTGCCGTCAATGAATATGAAGTTGGCGATCCATACAGCATAGGCGGCCGGTGTCTCGCCGCCCCACAGGCGCGGGTTTATATAGGCCATGTCGGGCATGGAAAAGGCGATGATGTTCATCAACACTATTCCCATGACCGCAAAACCGCGCATCGCGTCTAGGCTCAGAAGGCGTGCGGAAACTTGCATCGCTCGCTCGTAGCCCTGGGCAGAGGGCAGGGGAAGCCGTGTCGCTGGAAAAAGGCCGCAAAGTGCGCCATGGAATGCGGATATGGCGGAAAAGCGAATTGAACGGATCAAGCGGGCGTTCGGTGCGGCGGCGGAGGGCTATGAGGATAGCGCCGGGGTGCAGCGCATTGTAGCGGAGACAGTCGCGCAACTTGCCGCGCAACGTCGCGTGCAGCCCATGGCCCGCATATTGGAGGTGGGCTGTGGCACGGGGTTTCTGACGCGTCATATCCGCACACAATGGCCCGATGCGGAGTTGGCGGTAAGCGACCTGGCACCGGAGATGGTCGGGCAGGCCGCTCGCAATCCGATGCTATCTGCGTCTTTTTTTACAATGGACGGGGAGTGGCCCTGCTTTGAGGGCGAGTGGTTCGACCTGATCCTGTCCAGCTTGGCCTTCCAGTGGTTTGCCGACTTGCCCGGGGCGCTTGAGCGGCTGTTCGCGCTGCTGCGGCCCGGCGGGAGCCTCATCTTTTCCACCATGGCGGAGCGGAGCTTTGCGGAGTGGCGCGCCGCGCATGAGGCGTGCGGGCTGACGGCGGGAACTCCGGATTATCCGTCGCTTGATGCGCTGAAGGCCGTGGTCGCAGACTATCCGGACGGGGCGGCCTTCGATGAGGAATATGCGGTCGAATTCGGGAGCGGGCGGG
The DNA here is from genome assembly GCF_014200045.1 of Rhizorhapis suberifaciens. Taxonomy (GTDB): domain Bacteria; phylum Pseudomonadota; class Alphaproteobacteria; order Sphingomonadales; family Sphingomonadaceae; genus Rhizorhapis; species Rhizorhapis suberifaciens. Next base: position 181,633 of record NZ_JACHOV010000005.1, on the reverse strand, counting down.
GGTTCCTGAAGCACTTGAAGGGCATTGGGGCGACCGTGGCGGCAGAGGGTCGCGCACCCCTTTCAGCCACACAGCTACGGCAGGTGGCGCGCCGTTTCGAGGAAGCGGGCGCGCGCGCCACCTATCATGTGGGATTTGTGCGTTTGAGCCGCATCTAAGCCGCCTGAGATTTCCCGAAGTTCACACCGTTGCTGCGTCAGGTTTTCCGCCGCTTTGCGGTGTCAAACAGGATGGAGATTGTTGGAAATCGTTTTCCAACAATTCGATCGCGGTCACTTACCATGAGAAAGAGCGGCGGCAGAGGATAGCCTGCCCAGCGCCCTGTAGGACAGGACTTCCGTCGATCCGAGCGAGGCGCTGACGCCCGAGCTTGCGGCGCAATTGCGCCGCTTTACGAATGAGGACCTGCAACTGCTAGATGCTCTCGCCATTGAGGTGTATCGCGAGCATGTGCTGGTCGCTGATCTTACGCTGCTCTAAGCTCACCCCTCCATCAACGCCGGGAAAAACCCCTCATGCGCCTTGCGGAGGTCTGAGAGCGCAACGGCTTTGCCATTCACCTTGATCGCATCACCGCCGGTGGTGCCGATGCGGGTTAGGGGGACGCCTGCGGCCTCGAACGCCGTCGCGTTGCTTGTGGTGACGATATAGCGGGCCTGATCTTCGCCGAAGGCTGTGGCTGCGTCGGGGATGTTTTCCAGGGTCGCGCCGATGTTGGCGGCGAGGGTCATTTCGGCAACCGCGACGAGCAGGCCGCCGTCGGCGATGTCGTGGACTGCCGTGACCTTGCCTTGCGCTACAAGGGCGCGGACGAAATCGCCATGGGCGCGCTCTTTCGTCAGGTCGACGGGGGGCGGGGGGCCGGCTTCGCTGGCGTGGAGTTCGCGCAGGTAGAGGGATTGGCCGAGATGGCCTTGCGTCTCGCCGACCACGAAGATGGCTTCGCCTTCGGCCTTGAACGCGACAGTCGCCATCTGCTCGATGTTCTTCAAAAGGCCGATGCCGCCGATGGCTGGCGTGGGGAGGATGGCGCTGCCGCCGCCGGTGGCCTTGCTTTCATTGTAGAGGCTGACATTGCCCGAGACGATGGGGAAGTCGAGCGCGCGGCAGGCGTCCCCCATGCCTTCGAGGCAGCCAGTGAACTGCGCCATGATCTCCGGGCGCTGGGGGTTGGCGAAGTTGAGGCAATTGGTGACGGCGAGCGGGGTTGAGCCGACGGCGGAGAGGTTGCGGTAGCACTCCGCGATGGCCTGCTTGCCGCCTTCATAGGGGTCGGCATAGCAATAGCGCGGGGTGCAGTCGGTGCTGATCGCGATGCCCTTAGTGGTGCCGTGGACGCGCACGACCGCGGCGTCGCCACCAGGGGCCTGGACGGTGTCCGCACCGACCTTGTGGTCGTACTGCTCCCAGATCCAGCGGCGGCTGGCGATGTCCGGGCTGGCCATTAGCTTCAGCAGGTCGGCGGTAAGGTCCGTGCTTTGGGGCACATTGCCGAGCGGCTTGATGCCGGTCCACGCCTTGTACTCCTCGCGCGGCATGGCGGGGCGGTCGTAGAGCGGGGCGTCGTCGGCGAGCGGGGCAAGCGGAATGTCGCAGACGGTCTCGCCATGGTGGACAAGGACCATGCGGCCGGTGTCGGTGACTTCGCCGATGACGGCAAAGTCCAGTTCCCATTTATGGAAGATGGCTTCGGCAAAGGCTTCGCGGCCTGGCTTGAGGACCATGAGCATGCGCTCCTGGCTTTCCGACAGCATCATTTCATAGGCGGTCATGCCGGTTTCGCGCTGGGGGACCTTGTCCATGTCCAGTAGCAGGCCGACGCCGCCCTTGGACGCCATTTCGACGCTGGAGGAGGTGAGGCCGGCGGCTCCCATGTCCTGAATGGCGACGATGGCGTCGGAGGCCATCAGCTCAAGGCAGGCTTCGATCAGCAGCTTTTCGGTGAAAGGGTCGCCGACCTGAACGGTGGGGCGCTTTTCATCGCTGTCTTCGCCGAAATCGGCGCTGGCCATAGTGGCGCCGTGAATGCCGTCACGGCCGGTTTTTGAGCCGACATAGACAATCGGGTTGCCGACACCGCTGGCGGCCGAATAGAAGATCTTGTCAGTGTCCGCGACGCCCACGGTCATGGCGTTGACCAGGATGTTGCCGTCATAGGCCGGGTGAAAGTTGACTTCGCCGCCGACGGTTGGAACGCCCACGCAATTGCCATAGCCGCCGATGCCGCTCACCACGCCAGAGATGAGGTGACGCATCTTTGGGTGGTCGGGGCGGCCGAAGCGGAGCGCGTTCATGTTCGCTATGGGACGCGCGCCCATGGTGAAGACGTCGCGCAATATGCCGCCGACACCAGTCGCCGCGCCCTGATAGGGCTCGATGTAGGAGGGGTGGTTGTGGCTCTCCATCTTGAAGATGGCGGCCTGAGGCTTTCCGTCTGGTCCGGCGCCGATGTCGACCACGCCTGCATTCTCACCCGGACCGCAGATGACCTGCGGGCCTTCGGTCGGGAGCTTTTTCAAGTGGATGCGGCTGGATTTATAACTGCAATGCTCCGACCACATGACGGAGAAGATACCGAGCTCCGTAAGGTTGGGCTCGCGGCCCAGCGCGTGGAGGACGCGGGCATATTCTTCTTCGTTGAGGCCATGGTCGGCGACGACCTGCGGAGTGATTTGCGAGGTGGCGGTAGACATGGGGAGCCCCTTAGCCGAGGCAGGGGCATTGGGCTAGGGGTGAATTGGAACCTGCAATACGCTTAAAGCGCCTTGACCGCCCCCATATGCGCCTTCGCATTGTGCACATAATGTTCGACGCCCGCTCGCATTCCGGTGACGGCCTCGTCGCTGAGGTCGCGCATGTGCTTTGCAGGGCGGCCGGCCCATAGCTGCCGGTGGGCGACGGTTTTACCAGGAGTCAGCATCGCTCCAGCCGCAAGCATGGCGTCGCCCTCTATCACGCAACCATCCATGACGATGGAGCCAAGGCCGACAAAGGCGCGGTCAAGCAATGTGCAGCCGTGCAGCATCGCCATATGCCCGATCAGCACGTCATTGCCGATGATGGTGGGAAAGCCGCCCGATCCGTCTTTGTCGCTGTCACAATGAATGACGGTGCCATCCTGGATGTTGGTCCGGGCTCCGATGTGGATATAGTTCACGTCGCCGCGAATGACGCAATTATACCAGATGCTCGCATCCTCCCCGATTTCGACGTCGCCGATAATCTTGCATCCGGGAGCGATGAAGGCGCTGGGGTGGATTTTGGGGCTCTTGCCTCCGAGCGGCAAAATCAGGGGGTTCATTACAAGCCTTTCCATTCTGCCTTGGCGATGCGGTAAACGATGGTGGGATTGAGGTCGCGTCCGAAACGCGGATCGTCAAAGTCAAAATCCGGGCGGCGCGTCATACCCAGCCTTTCCATCAGGCCCCAACTGGCGCTGTTGCCCGCAACGGTGAAGGCAACGACATGCGGCGCTTCGAGTTTGACGAAGGCGTAATCCAGCGAGGCTGCGGCTGCCTCCTTGGCGTAGCCCTTGCCCCAGCTGTCTTCGCGGAAGCGCCAGCCGATTTCGTGCTGCCCGGTCAAGTCGGTGCCCTGCGCATCCACCCGCTTGATGCCACAAAAGCCGAGCACTTCGCCATCTTCCTTGCGAACCACTATCCAGAATCCGTGGCCAAAAGCGGTGAAAAAACCAGTGTGCCGCTGATAGAGCGCGGCCAATTGCTCATCATTCATGACGCCGCCGAGCCAGCGCATCACCGAAGGCGTGTTGGTTCCATTATGAAACCGCTTGAACGCATCTTCATCCCATGTCTGCAGCAATAGCCGCTCAGTTTCCATGATCGTCCTGCTCACGCGCCGAGCAACCGCGCCGCGAGAAGCGCATGGTAGGTGAGGACGCCGCTGCAACCGGCGCGTTTGAAGCTCATCAGCGTTTCGAGGACCAGGGCGTCGCGCTCGCCTGCTCCGGCCGCTGCTGCTGCCTCGATCATGGCATATTCGCCGGAGACCTGATAGGCAAAGACCGGAACTTCGAAGCGTTGCCTAACCTTGGTGACGATATCAAGGTAGGGCAGGCCCGGCTTCACCATGACGCTGTCGGCCCCTTCGGCAAGATCGAGGGCGACCTCGCGCAGGGCCTCCTCGCTGTTTGCCGGGTCCATCTGATAGGTTTTCTTGTCGCCCTTCAGGAGCCCCCGCGAGCCAACCGCGTCGCGGAAAGGGCCGTAAAAGGCGCTCGCATACTTGGCGGCGTAGGACATGATCTGGACATTGATATGACCCGCGCCCTCAAGAGCGGAGCGGATTGCGGCGATGCGGCCGTCCATCATGTCGCTGGGCGCGATGATGTCGGCGCCTGCTTCGGCCTGGACCAGCGACTGGCGGCAGAGCATGTCGACGGTGGCGTCATTAAGGATATAGCCCGCCTCATCCATCAGGCCGTCCTGGCCGTGACTGGTATATGGATCGAGCGCAACGTCGGTGAGGACGCCGATGGCCGGCACGGCGTCCTTGATCGCCTTGATCGCGCGGCACATGAGATTGTCGGGATTGAGCGCCTCCTTGCCATCCTCGCTCCGGCGGCCGGGCTGGGTGTTGGGAAATAGGGCGAGGCAGGGAATGCCAGCTGCGCGCGCTTCCCTGGCGCGGGCGGCGATGAGGTCCACCGACCAGCGGGAGACGCCGGGGAGACTTGCTATGGGCTCCTCCACGCCTTCGCCTTGCGTGACGAAGAGAGGCCAGATCAGGTCCTGCGGGCCGATGCGGTTTTCCGCAAAAAGCGCGCGGCTCCAGGCGGAGGCGCGGGTTCGGCGCAGGCGGAGCGCGGGAAAAGAAGCTGGGGTCATGCTAAGCCGTTTAACGGCTTGGGACGGTTTACCGCAAGACCCGCTTGGATCCGTCGGGCAGGAAGGCGATTTCCTTGGGTTCTTCACTGAGCTTCACGCGCGGCTTTTCGGCGCTCCGAATGGGTTCCTGCGGGCCGGCCTTGAGGCTTTTAAGCTCCGCAAGTCGGTTGCGGAAACGGCGGAGGTCGTTGCCCGCGAGTTGCGCCGTCGTGGTGAACTTGACGGAGCGGGGGTTTATGGTCTGGCCGTTGCGGTAAAGCTCATAATGGAGATGTGGACCGGTCGAGAGCCCGGTCGAACCCACATATCCGATAATCTGGCCGCGGCGGACATAATCACCTGCATCGGCGACGATGCGGCTCATATGGGCATAGCCGGTAGCAAGACCATTGCCGTGGCTGATCTTTACGTATTTGCCATGACCGCCATGGCGTCCGGAATAGACTACCCTTCCGTCCGTCGCGGCATAGATGGGGGCACCGTAGGGTGCGGCGAAGTCGATGCCGGCGTGCATGCGGCTATAGCCGAGGATAGGATGGCGGCGCATGCCATAGCTTGAGCTTTGCCGGCCATATACCGGCGCTGCCAATTGACCGCGCTGTTCGCCTACGCCTGACGCTTCAAACCATTCCGTGCGGCCGCCGGTTTGCCATTTCAGCAGGTTCACATCCTTGCGACTGGTGCGCTCCAAACCGGCGAAGAGCAGATCGCCCACTTCCACCTCACCGGTTTCCGCCCGGCGATAACCCAGGATGATGTCGAATTCGTCGGTGGCGCTGACGTCGCTGTCCAGCGACAATTTGGTGGCAAGCGCTTTTAGATAAGCCTGAATGGTTTTGGGCGGCGCACCGGCCGCACGCGCGGAACGATAAAGGCTGGAGCCTACCTCGCCGCGGATCCGCAGTGGAGTGTCGTCCACCGCGATGGGAATTTTGTTCACTTGTAGCTTGCCGTCCACACGATTGACCGTGATGGCGAGTTCCAGTTTTGCTCGGAAGGCGAGCGCGTCCAGCGGCCGAGGCATGTTTCGCGAGGCGCGCCGGCCAAGGCGGATGTCGAGGCGTGTGCCCGGAGTAAGCGCCCCGATGCTTCCCGAAAGCAGGTCCATCACTGCTGTGGTATCGGTATTGCTGACGCCGGCCCGGCGCAGTGCGCTGCCGAAACCGTCGCCGCTGCCAACCTGGGCCGTAAGGTCTATCTGGGGGCGCTCGGGCGTTTCTTTTAAAGGAACGACAGCGTCATTGGCGGCCATATGGCGCCCGGAGTCCGCACCAAGAGCCAGCGGCGTGATCATCTGAGTGCGGGCTTCGTCGAACTGCCGATCGGTCAGCATCGGTTCGGATGCGGCTGGAATGGGCGCAAAGCCGGGAGAGAGATAAAGGGCGCTGGCGCAAAGCGCTGCACATGTCAGCGCGCCGCGGAACCATTCCGCGGAACCGATGCGCTGGCCGAGATCAGGGACAAGATTGACCTCTTCGCAATATTCGCGAAGGCGTTCGCGCCAGTTTGCCGGAAGGGCAGGCGCTGGAAGCGCGTTGGCAAGCGACAGCGATACAGCAGCGCCGCCCTGGCCGAGACCAATTTCACTCTTCTGAAACAAGATGTTGCATCCCCCGACGGGCCATGTCGAACAAGGAGCCCTTCGCCCAGCTTATTCAAGGATTCTTCTGCCTCACTAAGGTTAAAGTCAATTTAAGATCGTGGTAAACGGCTTTCGCGTGCGGCGAGCCGTTCTTTGCCGCCGACCAACTACAGTTCATTTCGAAACCATTTTGAAAACGAAGGGGGAAATAGCAAACAATACTTGCGCCCGGGGGCCGGGTTGCCGACATATGACATATGGCAAGTTTTGCCCGCTCATCGTTGACCGCCGTTCTTGGACCAACCAACACCGGCAAAACGCATCTGGCGGTGGAACGCATGTGCGCGCATTCCAGCGGAATGATCGGTTTTCCCCTGCGCTTGCTAGCGCGGGAGGTCTATGACCGGGTGGTAGGGATCAAGGGAAAGGATCAGGTTGCGCTCATTACCGGCGAGGAGAAAATCCTGCCGGACAAGGCGCGCTGGTTCCTCTGTACCGCTGAATCCATGCCGGTGGATCGCGATTTCGCCTTTGTAGCGGTAGATGAGGCCCAGCTTGGCGCGGACCCTGAGCGCGGGCATGTTTTTACCGACCGGCTGTTGCGGGCCAGAGGGCGGGAAGAAACCATGATCCTTGGGTCGGACAGTCTGCGTCCACTGGTGCGCGCCCTGGTTCCGGACGCCGAGATTATCAACCGGCCCCGCTTTTCAACGCTTTCCTATGCTGGATCGAAAAAATTATCCCGCTTGCCCAAGCGGTCGGCGATTGTCGCTTTCTCGGTCGAGGAGGTCTATGCGGTAGCGGAAATGCTGCGGCGGTTCAGGGGTGGATCGGCCGTAGTGATGGGGGCGCTCTCTCCGCACACGCGCAACCGCCAAGTAGCCATGTTCCAGGCGGGCGAGGTCGACTATCTAGTGGCCACCGACGCAATCGGCATGGGCCTCAATATGGACGTGGCTCATGTCGCCTTCGCATCCCTCAGCAAGTTTGACGGCAGGCGGGTAAGGCGACTGACGGTGGCAGAAATGGCGCAGATCGCCGGTCGTGCCGGGCGACATCAGCGCGATGGGACCTTCGGCAGCCTAGGTGGAGAAGGCAGCGAGGCGGCGTTTACGGATGAAGAAATCGACCGCATCGAGAACCATCGATTTCCAAAACTCGATTTCCTGTATTGGCGCGAGGGCGAGCCGCCCATGGACAGCGTCGATGCATTGATCGCCGCTCTTGAGGAGAAGCCAGCCCGGCCGGAACTGCGCGGGGCCCCCCAAGTTATTGACCTTTCCGTACTCAAGCGCCTCGCCGATGAGCCAGATGTTATAGCCCGGGCACGCGGGATGGCGCAGGTGAAGCGGCTGTGGGCGGTATGCGGGCTTCCCGATTTCCAGAAGCTGGGGGCTGAGGACCATGCCCGGACGGTGCTGCGCCTGTGGCGGCACCTGAGTGAGGGGAATGGTCATATTCCGCAGGACTGGTTCGCTCAGCAGATAGCACGGCTGGATACCGTAGAAGGTGACATCGATACCCTATCGGCCCGGATCGCCGCTGCGCGGACATGGTCTTACATCGCCCACCGGTCCGACTGGTTGCAGAGCCCGGCGGAAATGGCCGAGCGCACGCGCGCACTGGAAGAGAAGCTATCGGATGCATTGCATGAGAGGCTGACGCAGCGATTCGTCGACCGGCGTACTGCCGTACTGCTGAAGGAAATTGGCTATGGGGCCGGGCATTTGCCGGTCGATGTGGACGAGTCAGGCAGCGTACATGTGGATGGCGAGTCCATTGGGCAGCTGAACGGCTTCCGATTTTCGGTGGCGCCTGACGCGCGGCATGCCGACCGCAAGATGCTGCTTGCCGCCGCCGAACGCCGCTTGGGCACCATATTGGGGAAGCGGGCAGATGAACTGGTCGCCGCTTCCGACAAGGATTTCGCATTGGCGGCGGAGGAAGGGGAAATTCCCGGAATCTGCTGGAAGAACATACATGTGGCAGCTTTAAGCGCAGGGCCTTCCCTGCTTGATCCGCTGGTCCGCCTGGATGCTGGCATATTAACGTTGTCGAACGAGCGGCAGCGCGCGATCGCGGCTCGCCTTGCCGCATGGCTGGAGCAGCAGAAGGATCGGCATCTGGGACCACTTCGCAGCATGACGCTTGGCTCAAGACAGCCGGATACATCGCCGTCGCTCCGTGCGGTGCTCGCCCAACTTGCCGAGGAGGGCGGAATATTGCCGCGTGTGGCTCTGGATGAGGCGCTTGGGCATCTGGATAAGGCTGGTCGAGTCCAACTGCGCAAGGCGGGAATTGTCATTGGATCCCTGGATGTCTTTCACGCCGCCCTACTGAAACCAGGAGCCGCACGATGGCGGCTGGCATTGTTGGCGGTGCGGCAGGCAAAGCCCATGGCCCGCACTCCGAAGCCGGGCGCTGCTCTCTTTGTACCTGACGGGAGCATTGGTGAAACGGGAGCTCGGCTCAGCGGCTTTCGGCGTTTTGCGGGGCAATATCTACGCATTGACATCGTCGAACGGCTGGCCCGGCTGGCGCATGACAAGGTCGAAAAGCGAGAGGCGTTTACGCCTGATGATCCGCAAATCATATCCTTGGGCTTGCAGGGCGATGCCTTCAGGCAATTAATGCGCAGCCTGGGTTTTCGTCCGGCAGCCGAACCGCTCAAGGACGACGCCAATTGGGCGTTTCGCGGCCGCATGCGCCCGGTCAGGCGGAAGCAGGTGACTGAAGGTCATCATTTTTCCGGGCTTGCTCAATTGTTGGGCCGGCATGGCTAAGGCGGCGGCACCGGCAATGAGCTCCTCCAGGGCGGGAGAAGTTTTGCGGATCGATAAATATCTTTGGTTTGCGCGTCTGGCAAAGGATCGTTCCCTTGCTCAGAAAATGGCTGAAGCAGGTTTTATTCGTGTTAATGGGCGGCGGATCGACCGGTCGCACGCCGCCATTAGGCGTGGAGACCTTATTACCTTTCCCTTTGGAACCCGCGTGCGGATCGTGAGGGTGTTGAGCCTGCCGCATCGCCGGGGACCAGCGGCCGAAGCGGCGACCCTCTATGAAGAAATCGTCGCTGGCGGTTGAAGAAATCATTTGGCCGAGGGCGGGAGCAACATATTGACGCGCGTCCAACGGAGGCATAGCAGGGCAGAAATCTCGAAGGGGAGAGTATCTTAAAATGACCTATGTCGTCACCGACGCCTGCATCCGCTGCAAATATATGGATTGCGTTGAGGTATGCCCGGTAGATTGCTTCTACGAGGGCGAAAACATGCTGGTGATCAATCCCAGTGAGTGCATCGATTGCGGCGTGTGCGAACCGGAATGTCCGGCCGAGGCGATCTTGCCCGATACCGAAAACGGCCTTGAGCAGTGGCTTGAACTCAATGCAAAATATTCGGCGGAATGGCCCAACATCACTACCAAGGGCGAACAACCTGCGGACGCTGATGATCACAAGGGTGAGGAAGGCAAGTTCGAGAAATATTTCTCGGCACAGCCGGGGTCGGAAGCTTAGGTTTGACAGCCCGCGGAGTGTCAGGTTCAGTTAACTAGTTAAAACGGCCGCTGAAAAGCTACGCTGCGCACAGGATTTCCACAGCCTTTCGCACAGAAAAATTGTCATCCTGCGCCGATATTCGAGCGCGGGCTGGTAATTATGTTACGAATCTGCTACATATTGCATTAACGGACGGTACGGTGTTCGTCGGAGAAAAAAACAGGTCGCATGTTGTTCCCCTCTGAACCGCTCTCTGCGGTGCCGGCTCTGCACATGACGCCCAGTCTCCTATGTAGATAGAAAGGTTATCAAGAATGGCTGCCAAGGCGCTGTCTTTCGATGTTGGCGATTATGTAGTCTATCCCAAGCACGGCGTCGGCCGTGTGGTGGAACTCCAAAGCCAGGAGATCGCGGGCATTCAGCTAGAGCTCTATGTTCTTCGCTTCGAAAAGGAACGGATGACGCTGCGCGTTCCGACTAATAAAGCCGAAAGCGTGGGCATGCGCAAACTGTCTTCTGACAAGACTTTGGGCGAAGCGTTGGAAACGTTGAAGGGTAAGCCCAAGGTAAAACGCACCATGTGGTCGCGCCGTGCACAGGAATATGAAGCGAAGATCAATTCGGGGGATCTGGTTTCAATCGCGGAAGTAACCCGCGACCTGTTCCGTGCTGACGACCAGCCAGAACAGAGCTATTCCGAGCGGCAGATTTTTGAGGCTGCATCCAGCCGTCTCGCTCGTGAGCTGGCGGCCATGGAAGAAGTCGACGAGCCGCGTGCGCTCAAAAAGATTCTGAGCATCCTCAACGAAGCCGCCCCGAAATATAATCGGGAAAAGGTCGACTGAGCCATTGAGTTGTAGTGGGCGAAAGAGGGCGGTCCCGAAAGGGGCCGCCTTTTTTATTGGGCGTTAAAGGATCGCTGGTAGGATGGGATAATGATCAAGGACATTCTGGCTGCTTGCTTCGGCCTGGCCCTGCTGACGGTTCCGGCCGTCGCAGCCGAGCAGCAATATAGCGTCACCGACTTCGACACCGTTCGGATGCAGGGACCCTTCAACGTGACCATCATCACCGGCAAAGGTAATAGTGCGCGGGGCGAGGGGCAGCGCGACGCACTGGACCGTGTGTCGCTGAATGTGTCGGGCGGTATTCTTACGGTTCGCGGAGCGGCGCCCCCATATGGGGGACAGGCGCGCAATTTCGGCAGGGTCGACCTGGTGATTACGACGGGCGTTATCCGCCGGGTCAGCATGGGAGGCAATGGCTCACTTGCCATTCAAGGTTTGAAAGGAGTGCGTGGCGACATCAATTTGGCCGGTAATGGCGATCTGGAAGTGAATGGGGTCGCTGTCGATCAGCTTGTGGTGAACAGTGCCGGCAACGGACGAATACGGCTTTCGGGACGGGCCGGTCAGGCGCGGGTGCAAGTGATCGGAGCGGGTAGCATCGATTCCCCCGAACTGGTGGCGAAGGACCTGATTTTGGAAAGCCAAGGGCCTGGCTCAGTGCTGCTCACAGCAGCAGGAACGGCGCAAGTGAGCGTCCAGGGCTCAGGAAATGTGCGGGTATTGGGGAATGCTGCCTGCAAGGTGAACCAGACGGGAAGTGGGCTGGTTGAGTGCGGCGGAAAGTGAAGAGCAGGCTCTGCCGTTATACCCGATCTGCCTGAATAACCGGCTCAATGGACCGTAATGCCGAGATGATCCGCATGAGATGTGCGATATCGTGCACTTCTATGTCTATGATATCCGTATGAAACGGCCCCTCGCGATTGCTGAGTTGCAGGTTCAGGATGTTCGCCTTGTTGCTGCCAAAGATATTTGCCACGGCTGCCAGTGCGCCCGGTTCGTTTTTCAGGATGACGCTGAGGCGAGCGGTGCCACCGATTGATTTGACGTCCCAGCTAAGGTCCACCCAATCGGCATCGGCACTGTTTTCCAGGCTGCGGCAATCGATGGTGTGAACCTCAATTCCTTCTCCCGGATGACGAAGGCCGACGATGCGGTCGCCAGGGACGGGATGGCAGCATTCCCCCAGCTTGAACGCGACGCCGGGGGTCAGGCCGCGTATCGAAATGGCCTTGTGCTGCTGGGGGACGTGCGGGTGGCGATCGGCGTCCATCGTGCTGCCGGGGATCAATGCTTCCATGACCTCCGCATCCGTGACGCTATGCGTACCTATGGCCAGCATCAGGCTGGGACGATCTTCAAGCTTTAGCCGGGTGAGGGCGGCCGCCACCGCCTTTTCCCCGATCTCCACGGGAAGGCGGCTGGCGATTTCTTCGAAAAGCATCTCGCCCAAGGCGATCATCTCATCGCGCTGCTTGTGGCGGACAAAGCGGCGAATGGCGGCGCGCGCCTTGCCGGTGATAACGAAGGTCAGCCATCCAGGACTAGGCTCCTGGCCCTCGGATTTCAGAATTTCGACCTGATCGCCATTCTGCAGTTGAGTGCGCAACGGCACCACCCGGCCATTTACCTTTGCGCCGACCGTCTGGTTGCCCAGGTTCGTGTGGACAGCATAAGCGAAATCGACCGGAGTCGATCCCTTGGGGAGCTGATGCAACTCGCCCTTGGGAGTGAAGGCAAAGATGCGGTCCTGATACATCGCCATGCGCGTATGTTCGAGCAGTTCGTCGGCATCCTGGCTTTGGTCGAGAATTTCGATGAGGTCGCGTATCCAGCCCGCTTGTCCGTCCGAGCCGCTGCTCCTTTGCTTATAGGCCCAATGCGCGGCGAGCCCGAATTCGCTGTCGTGGTGCATCTCCTTGCTGCGCAACTGGATTTCGATCCGGGCACTTTCATGGTGGATGACGGTCGTGTGCAGCGATTTATACCCGTTGCGCTTGGGTGTGGAGATATAATCCTTGAACCGGCCAGGAACCATTTTGTAGCGCTGATGGATGATGCCAAGTGCGCGGTAACAGTCCTCCGCGGTTTCGGTGATGACGCGAAATGCCATGACGTCGGTCAACTGTTCAAAGCTGATGTGCCGCTCCTGCATCTTCTTCCAGATGGAATAAGGATGCTTTTCGCGTCCGGAGACCGAAACCTTGAGATTGGCATTGCCGAGCAGCAGTTGAAGGCCCGATGCAATACGCGCAATCTTGTCGCCGCCGCCTTCCTTCAATTGCTCAAGCCGCTTGGTGATGCTGGCGCAGGCGTCGGGTTCAAGCTGTTGGAAGGCGAGAAACTGCATTTCGCGCATGAATTCATACATGCCGATCCGCTCGGCGAGCGGCGCGTAGATTTCCATGGTTTCACGGGCGATACGCTTGCGCTTCTCCTCGTTCCGGATGAAATGCAGGGTTCGCATATTATGCAGCCGGTCCGCCAGCTTGACCAGCAGCACGCGGATGTCATCCGACATGGCGAGCAGGAATTTGCGCAGGTTTTCCGCCGCGCGCTCACTTTCGGTCTGAGCTTCGATCTTCGACAGCTTCGTCACGCCATCGACAAGTCTCGCTATGTCGGGACCGAAATTCTTCTCGATTTCGTCGTAGGTGACGAGCGTGTCCTCGATGGTGTCGTGGAGCAGAGCTGTGATAATTGTATGGTCATCGAGATGAAGACCGGTCAATATGCCCGCCACCTCTATGGGATGGCTGAAATAAGGATCGCCGCTGGCTCGTTTCTGACTGCCATGCTTCTGAACCGAAAACACATAAGCGCGGTTGATCAACGCCTCATCAGCGTCTGGATCATAGCGTTTTACCCGCTCAACCAGTTCATATTGGCGTAACATCCCCAAGATGATGTGGGGCATTTTTGCCGCCATGCAACAAAAAACTGCGGCGGGCGCGGCGATGTGGCCGATTTGCCGCCATCGCTCCCTCCGAGCCAAGGGAACGGATGGTTTTTCAAAGCCGAATGTGGACTCCGGTGCGGGGACAACGATCAGCTTAGATTAACGGTATTGCGGGAAATGAAAGCGTTTCGGGGTTCCGCCATCACACGACGCACCATGGGTTCGAAAAAGCTGAGCGGTGCGGTGTCGTAGCGAGCATCAAACGCGCGCTGATCATATTTTTCAACGAATTCGGCTGCCGCTGCAAAACAGGGGTGGCCACGAAAAACCTCGCGTGCGTCACGATCCAGACCGATATGATGAAAGAAATAATAGCCTTGAAACAACCCGTGTTGCTGCACGATCCAATGAGTTTCGTTCGAAACAAAGGGTTTCAAGAGCGCCGCCGCCATATCGGCATGGCTGTATATGGATAAAATGTCGCCGATGTCGTGGAGCAGGGCCATCACCACGAATTCCTCGTCGCGCCCGTCCCGATACGCTAGCGTTGCAGTTTGCAGGCAGTGCTGCAGCCGATCCACCGGAAAGCCGCCGCCATCGCCTTCCAGCAGCTGCAGATGGGCAAGAACGCGGTCTGGAAGCCGGTCGGCAAAGCTTGCAAGCTTTCCCGTTATGTGTTGCCAGTCTGCGGGTGTGGCCTCGGTCAACGCGCTAAAGTCTGGGCCGCTTGTTTTCTTCTCTGTCATGTATTTCTCCAACCGCACCCCTGGCCGGGGCGATTGTAAGCGGAGGACTGGACCTGATCGCTTGGCTAATTCAGGCAGCCTACCCGCTTTCAAGAGCTGAATATAGGATAAAGCTGGCATTTCCAATTGTTCGGGAATGAAGCGACATTTATCGGTCGTCGCGCCCCCGTCCGATATTCATAATCTTCAAACCAGATTAAAAAGCCTATAAGAAAGCCTCATGGCAGTGCTTCCTATCAAACCAAAGCCGTTTTTCGAGGACAAGAACCGCGCGTTCTGGAACCTGCAGTCATTGGGCTGGTTTGGGGCACTGATGCTGCGCGGCCTCTCTGGCCTAGCCAACAGTCAACCCATTTCCTTCCTCGTACCAGTGCTGATCTCCACGATCACCGGCTATTCGCTCACCTTGCTGATGGCGGTGATGTTCCGAGCGCTGCTCAAGCAACGTCCGTTCGTCACCTGGGTCGTGTCGATCGTGGTGGTGCTGGTCGCGGCAACAGCGGCGGCGGTGATCGATGCGTGGGTATTTTCCACGCAAAACCAAACGAGTGACACGGCGGGCCTTCAGCTTTTCCTTGGCGCCTTTTACATCAATTTCACGCTGCTCGGCGCATGGTCCGCGCTATATTATGCGATCAACTTTTTCCTGACGATTGAACAGCAGGCGGATCAGCTTCAGCAGTTGGAAAGCCAGGCGTCCAGCGCGCAGCTCGCCATGCTGCGCTATCAGCTCAATCCGCATTTCCTGTTCAATACGCTGAACAGCATTTCTACCCTGGTGCTTCTGAAACAGACGGAACGCGCCAATGCCATGTTGTCGCGCCTGTCCTCCTTTCTTCGTTACACCCTTATCAATGAGCCGACGGCCCAAGTGACGCTGTCGCAGGAGGTGGAGACACTGAAGCTATATCTTGAAATTGAAAAGATGCGCTTTGAGGATCGATTGAGGCCGATTTTCGAAATCGACCCAGCGGTCGCGCGGGCGCGATTGCCTTCGCTTTTGCTGCAGCCCCTGGTGGAAAATGCCATCAAATATGCCGTCACCCCCAAGGAAGAGGGTGCGGAAATATCCATTACAGCGCAGCCTGCCGGTGAAAACGTCCGGATCATCGTGTCGGACACGGGTCCGGGATTGAATGAAGCCGATGTCCGTCCGAAAACATCCATGGGCGTCGGGCTCGCGAACATACGCGACCGCTTATTTCAGGCTTTCGGGGAACGGCAAAGCCTGGAGACGCGTTCTACGCCCGGCGGCGGATTTTCGGTGATTATCGAAATGCCGAACGTAACGGAAGAACAAGCAAAGGTTGCTGCATGACGATCAGAACGATCCTGGTGGACGATGAAAGCCTGGCCATTCAGGGTCTCAAACTCCGGCTCGAAGCGCATGAAGACGTCGAGATCATCGACACCTGTCTTAATGGCCGCGAAGCCATCCGCTCGATAAAGACGCACAAGCCCGACCTTGTGTTCCTCGATATTCAGATGCCTGGCTTTGATGGGTTTTCCGTCGTTCAGGGCATGATGGAAATAGAGCCGCCATTGTTCATCTTTGTGACGGCATATAGCGACCACGCCATTCGTGCATTTGAAGCGCAGGCAGTCGACTATCTGATGAAGCCCGTTGATGAAGACCGGCTAGCCGACGCGCTGGACCGCGTGCGGCAGCGTTTGGCGGAAAAGCGCAATGTGCAGGAGGTGGAGCGTTTGCGGGAGGTACTGGCGGAGGTCGCGCCAGATGCGATATCGGATTTCCCGGAAGAGGATACTCCCGCTTCCAGCCGCTACGAAAAGCTCATCAACATCAAGGATCGGGGGCAGATATTCCGCGTGGACGTCGACACGATCGAACGCATCGACGCGGCGGGCGATTATATGTGCATCTACACGGCCGATAACAGCCTGATCTTGCGTGAAACGATGAAGGATTTGGAAAAGCGGCTCGACCCGCGCAATTTTCAGCGCGTGCATCGCTCCACCATCGTGAACCTAAGCCAGGTGCGGCAGGTAAAGCCGCACACCAATGGCGAATGCTTCCTGGTGCTGGACTCAGGGGCGCAGGTGAAGGTCAGCCGATCCTACCGGGATGTGGTGGCGCGCTTCGTACATTGATTTGGGATGAGTGAATGTCCTCCTGCAATGCCATGCAGGAGCATCTATGCCGTTAAGCCGACGGCAATGTCCGCCGATAGGCAGGGCGGGCGGTGAGCCGATCGACATAATTCGTAAAAACCGGATTGTCCTTAATTCCCGGAGCGCCGAACATCATAGCCCAGTTCAGTTCCGCACCGATATAGATGTCGGCAGCGCTGAAGCTTTCTCCCAATAGGTAGGGGCCGGGGTGAAGTCCTTTTTCAAGAGTGCCAAGCACAGCTTCATAGCTGCCCCACCCCAGGGCTCCGGGCCTCGGAGCCGGCCGGTCAAACATCTTGTCGACAAGTGCGGGCTCAAAGCAGCTTCCGCCAAAGAACAGCCAGCGATACCATGCGCCACGCTCGGGCGATCCCACGGGTGGAGCCAGATTGGCGGCAGGATAGGCATCCGCCAGCCAGGCCATGATTGCAGGCGTTTCCGTGATTGGAGTTCCGTCGACTAGGATCGCGGGCACCTTTCCCATGGGGTTGAGCGCTAGAAATTCCGGTGTCCTGTTCTCGTTTTTTTTCAAGTCTATGAGGCGGATCTCATATTCCGCTCCCGCTTCCTCCAACATCCAATGAACCATCGCGGCGCGCGACCTGGGATTATGATAGAATATAATCTTGCTCATCGTTTTGCCTTTCCCTCCTGTATGGCGATGTAGTGCGTCGCAAGCCCTTCGTTGCGCGAGCTAAAGGATAGCTCTGTTTTTTAGGCTTTGGTTTTGCTAATATTAGTTCAAACAGGGTCGCATCATCACGAATCCTGCCAGCGTCCGCTGAGCATAGCATCAATACAGGGGGTAGATGTGTTGAAGAGAATAGTTTCGTCCGTCCTTTCGATAGCTCTGTGTGCGACTGCAGTCTCACCGGCATTCGCCGCTGACAAGTCTTCGGCCGAAAAGCAGAAACAGAAGGGCGTCGCTGAAATTCCGATCTGCACCAAGAAGCTTGGCACCGTTGCGGTGGTTGAGCCGGACAATCAGTGGTGGACGGCACTGAACCTGGGCTCGCCGGAAGCGATCATCAAATTGTTCGTCATGAAGTCCGGCTGCTTTGGCCTTGTCGACCGCGGCAAGGGCTTGCAGAGCCGCAATATCGAACGCGCTCTTGCCGATAATGGCGAGTTGCAGCGGGGCTCCAATATCGGGCGCGCTCAGGTGAAGGCGGCCGATTATTTTATCGTGCCCGACCTTGTCACCAAGAATGCCAATAGCGGCGGATTTGGATTGGGTGGCATGCTGGGCGGCTTTGTCGGCGGAGGCGCTGGCGCGCTTCTCGGCGGACTGAAGGTCAGCAAGAAGGAAGCCAATGTCACGCTGACGCTCGTCAATTCGCGCACCACCGAACAGGAGCGGCTGGTCGAAGGCTATGCGCGTAAATCCGATGTCGGCTTTGGCGGCGGTGCTGGCGGCTGGTGGGGGGGCGGTCTCGCTGCGGCCGGCGGCTCGAGCTACCAGAATACAGATGTCGGGCAGGTGATCGTGCTCGCCTATCTGGATGCGTACAAGCAGATGGTAACGCAGCTTGGCGGCCTGCCACTCGATCCCAGCGCGGCGGCGCCTGTGGCCGTAAAGTAAGTTTCGAAGAGCTAGGAGAGGAGAAAGGGCGGCTTCCCCCTTGTGGGGAAGACCGCCCTTCAATTTTTTGCGGGAAGGTTTGGGGCGTTTGGCGTGGCGCTTTTTGCCAGATGTTTCATATTGCCCAATCGGCTACCAGTACGCTTAACCGACGGTCTCGAAACGACCATAGGCGGCCATACATGCGGCCTTCCGGCACGCCCGAAAGCAGGTGCTGGCCGAGAAATACCTGTTTGTGGTGCGTTCGGCGAAGCTGCCGGGATTGGCGGAAAGGCGATGGTTTGCTTAGGCGTGGAATCGCATCGAAGCGGCTTCTCTGTGCACATGGAGAAACGAGAAGTTCTAGGAGCAAAATTCCCGCGCAATCTGATCGACATGACGAGCGAGTACGCTCGGCGCAGACAGGAACGGAGAATGGTCGCCGGGCATTGTCACGACCGGGCTACACGGCAAGGCCTGCTGCATCCTCCGTTGGACAGCCAGAGGTACAATGCCATCGTCTTCGCACTCAATATAGGCGCGGGGAATCCGTCCATAATGGTCATCCGTAATCACTATCGGCGCGCTGACGACCTGCTCCGGTTGAGGTCGCAGGCGTTCAATCGCCATGGCGGCAAGCTCGGGCGGCGTGTGTCCATATAAGAGGCGGATCGCCGCAGAGGCCGGATCGGGTACTTCTTGCGCGGTCTTCTCAGCGATTTCCAGCACCTCGGGACACGCCGACAGGATCGTCTCGCCAGCGGGAATCATAATTGCGCTAATGTAGATAATCCCTCGCACCCGGTCGGAAACGCGCTCCGCGCCTTGGGAGACCGCCGTGCCGCCCATGCTGTGGCCCACCAGAACCACGGGACCTTTGGCTGACCGCACCGCGCACGCGACGGCTTCGGCCCAATCATCAGCGGTTACATCCTGTGCTGGCGTGGTGTCCGCGCCTTGCCCCGGTAAGTCGATTGCTTGGACTGTGTGCCCTAAATCAGCCAGAAGCGGGGTTACGAGGTCCCAGCACCACGCGCCGTGCATAGATCCATGAACGAGCACAACATCAGCCATATTTCACCTCTCCCAATTTAGAGGATCATAGCTCATTTTTCCAACGGTAGTGATGCGAATTCCGCCCTCCTGAGCCTGACGGAAATCACATGATTGTGGGTCATTTGGTTTCGGCGTGATCACAGTTTTCTATGCGCCCATTCCAATGTACGAAAAACACTGGCGAATTGGCATGCTGCACGACAACCATGCGCGTAGGGTTTTCCATCGCCTCGATGGCGAGCTATTGCTCCCGCCGCGCCAAAAGCCGCCTGACAGAAATCCAACCATCCCGCCCCCTTCCTTTACTTCGCCTTGGCCGCGGCCTTTTTCTCGCCACCGCCCTTTTTCGGACGCTTGGGCGGGGCGGGGGTGATTTCGAAGCTCAGGGCATCGTCCTTTAGGCGCACATGGACTTCGCCGCCATGGACCAGCTTGCCAAAGAGCAGTTCTTCAGCGAGCGGCTGCTTGATCTTCTCCTGAATGAGGCGGCCCATGGGGCGTGCGCCATAGAGCTTGTCATAGCCCCGTTCGGTGAGCCATGCCTTGGCATCTTCCTCCAGCGTGATATGCACGTCGCGATCAGCCAGCTGCAATTCGAGCTGCAAGATGAACTTTTCGACCACGCGAGCGACCACTTCGGGCGGCAGGTAGCTGAAAGGCACGATGGCGTCGAGGCGGTTGCGGAATTCCGGCGTGAAGAGCCGCTTGACGGCTTCCTCGCTGGCATCCTCCTTGCTGATGACATCGCCAAAGCCGATACCTTCGCGCGCCATGTCGCTTGCGCCGGCATTGGTCGTCATGATGAGGATTACATTGCGGAAATCTACGGTCTTGCCGTGATGGTCAGTCAGCTTCCCATTGTCCATGACCTGCAACAGGATGTTGAACAGATCGGGATGCGCCTTTTCGATCTCGTCGAGCAACAGGACGCAATGCGGTTGCTGATCCACTGCGTCGGTCAGGAGACCGCCCTGGTCATAGCCCACATAGCCCGGAGGTGCGCCGATAAGGCGGCTGACGGAATGGCGTTCCATATATTCCGACATGTCGAACCGCTGCAGCGGAATGCCAAGCAGGGTCGCGAGTTGGCGGGCAACCTCGGTCTTGCCCACGCCGGTGGGGCCGGAGAAGAGATAGTTGCCGATGGGTTTGTCAGGATCACGCAGACCGGCACGGCTCAGCTTGATGGCACTAGACAACACCTCGATCGCCTTGTTTTGGCCGAACACGACGCGCTTCAGGTCGGTATCGAGTGTTTCCAGCGTGGCCTTGTCATCGGACGAAACCGACTTGGGAGGAATGCGCGCCATCGTCGCGATGACCGCCTCGATTTCTTTCGAGGTGATGGTCTTGCGCCGTTTGGCGGGCGGCACCAGCATCTGCATCGCGCCGACCTCGTCGATCACGTCGATCGCCTTGTCGGGCAGCTTCCGGTCATTGATGTAACGAGCGGAAAGCTCCACGGCTGCCTTGATGGCGTCTGGCGTGTACTTGACCTTGTGATGATTTTCGAAGGCGCTGCGAAGGCCCGCGAGGATCTTCACGGTGTCATCGATCGTCGGCTCGTTGACGTCGATCTTCTGGAACCGGCGGAGCAGCGCGCGGTCCTTTTCGAAGTGGTTGCGAAACTCCTTGTAGGTGGTCGAACCGATGCAGCGGATTGTCCCGCCTGAAAGGGCTGGTTTCAGCAGGTTCGATGCGTCCATTGCGCCGCCGCTGGTTGCGCCTGCGCCGATGACGGTGTGAATCTCGTCGATGAAGAGCACTGCGTGGGGAAGCTTTTCAAGCTCGTTCACGACAGCCTTCAGTCGCTCCTCGAAATCGCCGCGATAGCGCGTGCCCGCCAACAGCGCGCCCATGTCCAGTGAGTAGATCACGGCTTCCCTGAGTACTTCGGGCACGTCGCCTTCGACGATCTTGCGCGCAAGGCCCTCCGCGATGGCGGTCTTGCCCACGCCGGGATCGCCCACATAGAGCGGGTTATTTTTCGACCGGCGGCACAAAATCTGCACCGTGCGATCGACCTCCGGCCCGCGGCCGATAAGCGGATCGACCTTGCCCCGGGCTGCCTTCTCGTTAAGATTGACGGTGAATTGATCGAGCGCGCTTTCCTTCTTGCTCTTCGTTTCGGCCTTCTGAACCTTTTCTTCCTCAGCGCCCTTCACCTCGCGCGGCTCCGGCGTGCTTACACCCTTGCCAACGCCGTGGCTGATATAGCTGACCGCATCAAGACGGCTCATGTCCTGCTGCTGCAGGAAGTAGACGGCATAGCTTTCCCGCTCTGAAAACAGTGCGACCAAAACGTTGGCGCCGGTCACTTCATCCTTTCCGGAAGACTGGACGTGCAGAATGGCCCGCTGCACCACGCGTTGAAAGCCGCTGGTAGGGGAGGGGTCGGTCGCACCCTCGACCTTGAGCGAGTCAAGCTCATTGTCGAGATAAACGGTTACTGCATCCTGAAGCTCACCCAGGTCCACGCCGCACGCCTGCATCACTTTCGAAGCATGCTCGTCATCGATAAGCGCGAGCAACAGATGCTCCAGCGTCGCATATTCGTGACGGCGTTCCGATGCATGGGTCAGCGCATTGTGGAGAGTGGTTTCCAGCGCAGCAGCAAAAGAAGGCATTCTATTCTACTCCTGTAGGGCCAAGGCAGGCCCCGCTTGCTCCCAAGACGGGAGCCTTGGACTCAATGTCGGGATTGGCGGTCCTGCTATCAAGGACGGCAGAACTGTCACCGGGTTGCGCTCTGGTGTTGCCTATCAGCGAAATCCGGCCGGCACAGGGTCATTTCCTGAATAACGCCTCGGCGCTTGCCTTATGGTTAACGGCGTATTCAATTTTTTTCATTGTACGGGAAATCTCCGCTTCCAGGGCAGCTATCCTTTCATGGAGCTCTGAAACGGAGAATGGATCAAGGTCTTGCCGCGCGACGGCGGCAATGGGATCATCAACCTTCCGGGGCAGATTTTCATCCATGTCCATGGGCGGAATGTTGACCCTCCAAATGCATCTGTCAATAAGGCTATAGTCCATTTGTCGCAAAGCAGCGTGGGCTTGAGGGAGTGATGATAAATGTCCCAAGAAGGCAATATTCCAGAGTCCATGACGGCTATCGGGTTCGATGCCCCCGGAGGCGCAGACGTGTTGAAGCCGGTCGTCTGCAAGGTGCCTCAGCCTGGGGAAAACGAAGTCCTCATCAAGGTAAGCGCGGCGGGCGTCAATCGTCCGGATGTCTTGCAGCGGCGCGGTTTTTATCCACCGCCGCCCGGCGCTTCGGATATTCCCGGACTTGAAGTGTCGGGAATTGTCGTCGCTGGCGGACCCTATGTGGACGCCGCTTTGATCGGTCAACCTTTTTGCGCGCTTCTCGCGGGCGGAGGCTATGCCGAATATGCTGTCGCGCCGGTGGGACAATGCCTGCCGGTGCCCGAAGGATATGACATGATCGAGGCTGCGGCCTTGCCTGAGACGCTGTTTACCGTGTGGAGCAACCTGTTTGAGAGGGCTTATGTGGTAGAGGGCGACACCGTCCTTATTCACGGCGGCACCAGTGGTATCGGCACCATGGCCATTTCGCTGTGCAAGCTGTTCGGTATCGAGGCCATCGTGACGTGCGGCAGCGACGCGAAATGTGATGCTGCGCGAAAGATCGGTGCCGCTCATGCGATCAATTATGCCACAACGGATTTTGTGGATGGAGTCCGTGAAATCACGGAAGGAAAGGGCGTGCAGGCGGTGCTGGACATGGTTGGCGGGGATTATGTGGCGCGAAATCTTTCCTGCCTTGCAGAGGAGGGGCGACATGTGTCGATCGCCACGCAGCGAGGCATAAAGGCGGAAATTCCAATCGTCTCGGTCATGCAGAAGCGGTTGACGCTGACCGGCTCGACGCTGCGTCCTCGATCGGTTGCGTTCAAGACGTTGATCGCAGAAGAGCTGGCGCAGACGGTGTGGCCATTTGTAGAGGACGGCACGCTGCGTCCGGTGATAGATAGTAGGTTCCCGCTCGCTGAGGCTGCTGCCGCTCATGCTCGGATGGAGGTGGGGCAACATTTGGGGAAGATCGTGCTGATCCCCTGAAACCGTAGCGCTTCCGTCATATTTCAAGTCAAACTGTCACAAAGTCCCGCTAAATGGCTGGTCTCGAGAGCAGCAGCTTTTGAGGTCTCGCATGGATGCGATAACGCGATTGCCTTTTGGCGCGGACATCGATGATTTCTCCGTCAATGTGCCGCACCATCCGGAAACGGTGTCGGGTGAGCGGCGGCGTTACCGGACGGTCTGGATTTCAGACATCCATTTGGGCACCCGGGGCTGTAACGCCAACCTGCTCATCGACTTTCTAGACAATGTCGATAGTGAGACCATGTATCTGGTCGGTGACATCATCGACGGCTGGCGGCTGAAGAAGCGCTTTTACTGGCCTGCGGCGCATAATGACATTGTCTGGCGTATTCTGAAAAGGGTGAAGCGGGGGACGAGAATAATCTTCATCCCCGGTAACCATGACGAGATGTTTCGGCAGTTCACCGGCCTCAACTTCGGCGGCGTCGAAATCAGGCGCAAGGCCATCCACGAAACGGCCGACGGGCGCAAACTGCTCGTCCTGCACGGCGATGAATTCGACACGATCATGCTGGCGCACCGCTGGCTGGCCTTTGTTGGTGATGCCGCTTACGAGGCGCTGATGCGGCTCAATGTGGTGGTAAATGCTGTGCGCAGCCGCTTTGGACTTTCTTATTGGTCGCTTTCCAAAATGGCCAAGCACAAGGTAAAAAACGCCGTCGCGTTCATTTCCAAATTCGAGGAAGTGGTGGCGCATGAGGCCGGCGCGCGCGGCGTTGACGGGGTTGTATGCGGACATATCCACACCGCGGAAATCCGAGAGATCGCCGGGGTCGTCTATTATAATGATGGCGACTGGGTCGAAAGCCGCACGGCCCTGGTGGAGCATTTCGACGGTCGGATGGAGGTTCTGCATTGGGCCGACGAGGTCGCCGCCCGCAACGCCGGCGCGAGGCGTCAGGAGAGACTGGCTGCATGAGAATAATGCTCGTCACGGACGCTTGGACGCCTCAGGTGAACGGAGTGGTGCGAACACTGCAGTCGGTGCGCTATGAATTGGAACGCATGGGCCATGCTGTGGAGGTGATATCGCCGGAACAATATGGATCATTACCCTGTCCAACCTACCCTGAAATCCGCTTGGCGGTGACGCGGGCGGCGACGGTGGGGCGGCGGATCGAGGCGTTTCTTCCCGATGCGGTGCATCTGGCGACCGAAGGACCGCTGTGTCTATCGGCCCGCCGCTGGTGTCGGCGCAACGGAATACCATTCACGACCGCCTATCACACGCATTTTCCCGATTATGTGGCGCGGCGGACGCGGTTGCCTGCATCTTGGTTCTGGCGTTATATTCGTTGGTTTCATGGACCTGCCCAGGCGGTGCTTGTGTCGACGCGGAGCGTGCGCGACAGTCTGCGGGCCCATGGCATTGCGCAGGTGCGGCATTGGGGCAGGGGCGTTGACCTTGGCCATTTCAGCCCCGATGCGCCAATGCCTGCGGCCTTTGCGGACTTGCCCCAACCGATACAGCTTTATGTGGGCCGGATAGCTGTGGAGAAGAACCTGGAGGCATTCCTGTCTACGCGTCAGCCTGGCAGCAAGGTCATTGTGGGAGACGGGCCTGCCAGGGCGGGGCTGGAGCGGGACTGGCCGGAAGCGCATTTTCTGGGCAGCATGTCAGGGCGCGAACTTGCCGGTGCCTACGCACATGCCGATGTGTTCGTTTTTCCAAGCCGCACCGACACCTTTGGCCTGGTCATCATCGAGGCGTTGGCGTGCGGTACGCCCGTTGCCGCTTATCCCGTGGCTGGCCCTATCGATATATTGACGCCGCAGACAGGAGCCATGCGAGAGAGTCTGGACGACGCAATAGCCGCCGCACTCGTCCTGGATCGGCCCGGATGCGCCACCTATGGGCAAAGCTTTACCTGGCAAGCCAGCGCACGCCAATTTCTCGAGGGATTGGCGCCCTTCAATCCCGATCTTGTACTGGACGCCGCCTAATAGCTTGTTACCCGGCGGCCAATCACGCTATATACTGTGTTAGTCCTTGCCGGGCTTGGCCAATTGCACTATTGCATGCCACGCGAAGGCCGTCCTGCAAGGGGCGGCCCTTATTATTTGTACTGGAGAGTATAACGTGCCCCAGCCGCTCATGCCACATGCGACCGCCAGCTGGCTTATCGATAATACCGCGCTGTCGTTTGAGCAGATTGCCGATTTTTGTGGCCTTCATATCCTTGAAGTTCAGGCCATTGCAGACGATACAGCGGCGATCAAATATACCGGTCGCGATCCAGTGCGCGCGCATGAGCTTAGCATGGACGAGATCGAGAAGGGTCAGAAGGACTCCGACTATCGGCTAAAGATGCTGAAAGGACCCGAGCAGGTTCGCCGCACGAAGGGACCGCGCTACACTCCGGTGTCGAAGAGGCAGGACAAACCCGACGGCATCTCCTGGATCCTGCGCAATCATCCGGAAGTTTCAGACGGCGCGATCAGTAAGCTCATCGGTACGACCCGCACCACGATTACCGCCATCCGTGACCGCTCCCACTGGAACATCGCCAACATCGTGCCGAAAGACCCGGTCACGCTTGGTCTCTGCTCTCAGCGGGAACTGGATGCATTGGTGGCTCGGGCGGCCAAGAAGGCGGGAATTGAGGCCCCGGCTGACTCTCGTCTCGACGGCGATCGAGAAGCTTTGATCCAAGAGCTTCGTCGTGAACGCGACGATGCTGTTCGGCGTATTGAAGAAGCCCACCATATCGAGGCGCAAGGCATCGAGCAGGTTGCCGAATGGATCGATCCTTTCAGCAAGAAGAATGGGTGATATGAATGTACCCCGGCGATGGCCGGGGTACAGACGTGCGGCCGCACTGAATTCTGGCTTTCGCTGCATATGCCGCGTGCGCGAAACCACGCTGCCCATTGCATCCCGACCGGCCATATCTTACGCTCGTATAAATGGCTGACGAAAAGATAGTCTGGACAGAGAAATATAATCATCCCATCGCCTGGGATCAGCACTTTAAATCCCTTTCCCTGCCGGCCATGTTCTTCGACACCGCCGCCCGTAAGCCGGACGCCATCCTTATTGATTTCATGGGGCGCAAGTTCAGTTATGCCGAATGCCGCGACGGGGTAAAACGGGTGGCCCATGGATTGCAGGCCATGGGGGTGAAGAGGGGCGATAGGGTTGGCTTGTTCCTGCCCAATGTGCCGCATTATGTCGCCGCCTATTATGGTGCGCTGACGATTGGCGCGACCGTGGTCAATTTCTCGCCGCTTTATTCCGCGGAGGAGCTTGAGCATCAGGTCGAGGATTCAGGAACGAAAATTCTTTTCACCCTCTCCGCCAGCGCTCTTCTCCCTACTGCTCTGGAGGTGCTGGAAAACAGCAGCCTGGAACAATTGGTGGTGGGATCGGTCGCCGGGGCTTTGCCCACCGCTAAATCCATCCTGTATCGCATGTTTCGCCGTAATGAGATGGTGCCCCGACCACGTCATCCGCGCGTAACGCCCTTTTCTTCGCTTATTCACAATGATGGCAGTCATGTGCCAGCGGAAATCGATCCGGAGCGCGATCTTGCATTGCTGCAATATACGGGCGGCACTACCGGTCGACCCAAGGGGGCCATGCTGTCGCACCAAAATTTGAGCGCCAATGCGCGGCAAGTGAACATGCTGGATCCCGCCAACGCCCTGGAAGATCGAATTCTAGCCGCGCTGCCATTCTTCCATGTTTTTGCCAATACGGTCACTCTGAACCGCACCGTCTATACAGGTGGTGAGATCATCATGCTGCCGCGTTTCGACGCCGGTCAGATGCTTGCCGCCATTTCCCGGACAAGGCCCACCAGCGTACCGGGCGTTCCCACCATGTTTCAAGCGCTGCTCGATCATCCGGCGATCGAGGAAACGGATTTCTCGTCCGTCCGCTATTGCATTTCGGGCGGCGCGCCCCTGCGTATGGAACTGAAGGATCGTTTCGAAGAAGCAACCGGCTCGGTATTGGTGGAGGGCTATGGCCTTACCGAAAGCAGCGGTGTGGTCTCCTCCAACCCTTATGGCGGTCTCAATAAGCCTGGCACCATTGGCCAACCCCTTCCCGCGACAGTTGTGAAATTGGTGGATAAGGACGATCCCACCCGGCCCCCGCCTCTCGGAGAGCCGGGAGAGATCGTTTTTGCAGGGCCTCAGGTGATGCGCGGCTATTGGCAGCGGCCCGATGCGGACGCCGAGGTGTTCCTCGGGACGTTTCTACGTACTGGCGACGTGGGCCAGATCGACGAAGAGGGCTATATCCGCATTGTGGACCGGCTGAAGGATATGATCGCTGTCGGCGGCTTCAAGGTATTCCCGAGCGAGATCGAAAAAATGTTATACCGCCACCCCACGGTCAAAGAGGCGTTGGTCATCGGCATTCCAGATTCCTATCGCGGCGAGAGCCCGAAGGCCTTCGTAACGCTGACGGACGGTAGCGACATCGATGGGGAGACCTTGAAAGCATGGCTCAATCCGCAGCTCGGAAAGCATGAGCGTGTGGTTGCGGTGGAGATACGCGAATCCCTGCCCAAAACCATGGTAGGCAAGCTAAGCCGCAAGGAGCTTGTTGCCGAGGAAAGAGCCAAGGCTGCGTCTGTCGCGGCGTCACCGCATCAAAGCAGGTCAGGTGGCGTTAATGCGGACGGGCATGGGATGCGAAAAGTCTGAGGGAAGCAAATGATTGACACTCCGTCGCCTAATTTCGACGATCGCACGCTACCCATCACGATGCTGGTACTTCATTATACAGGCATGCCGGACGCTGCCTCCGCGATTGAATGGATGATCAACCCCGCCTCCAAGGTGTCAGCGCATTATTGCGTGGCCGAGGATGGCCAGGTCATCCGAATGGTGAATGAGGACAAGCGTGCCTGGCATGCCGGCGTCGCTTATTGGCGGGGGATCACCGATATCAACAGCGCAAGTGTCGGGATTGAAATCGTTAATCCCGGCCACGAGTGGGGATACAGGCCCTTCCCGGAGGAGCAGATAGCGGCGCTGATTCCGCTGGTGAGCGAAATTGTGAAGCGCTATGGCATTACGCGCGGCAATATTGTCGGCCACTCCGATGTCGCCCCTGCCAGAAAGCAGGATCCGGGTGAGCTGTTTCCCTGGCACAGACTGGCGCGGCTTCGGCTGGCGTTGCCCCGGCCCACCAAAAACCTGATGGATCCGCATTGGAGCGACGGTGGGTTCCTGCTGGCGCTGGAACGTTTTGGTTATGACATCACCGATCCCGTCGCGGCCATCCGCGCCTTCCAGCGCCGCTACAGACCGGAGATGATCGACGGCATCATCGACGGCGAGTGTCGGTCGCTCCTACTGGCGCTATTGCTTCCCCAGCCACAAGGAGACGAGTGAGAAGGCGCAGCGGTCGGCGCTACTTCTTCAACACCGCAAGGGCTGATATAGTCAGCGCTTCCGTGGCAGTGGATATGACGCCCTCTGCATCGGGCGCCCAGAAGGGACTATGCAGAGAGGGCAACTGGGCTTCGCCTCTTGCGGCCTTTTCCATGTCCTCGGGCGGCACTCCGCCAACCCAGAAGATCAGACTCTGAATGCTGTTGTCGGAGCGATAGTAGCGGCCGAAATCCTCTCCGCCCATGGTGGCTGGCGTCTCAACCACCCGCTGCTTTCCAAAACGCCGGGCGAAAAGCTCAGCCATCTGTTGCGTAAAAGCGGGGACATTATAGGTGGAGGGAGTGAACTCATCCTTCAGCGTGACGACCGGCATCAGTTCGTCCGGGATGCCGGCGGCGATGGCTTCCCCTTTTGCTATGCGCCTGATTCCATCCAACAGTCTTTGCCGCGTCGCATCGGAATAGCTGCGCACGGTCAGCAACAAGGTTGCATGATCGGAAATGACATTGTGCTTCGAACCGGCATGGAAGCTGCCGACAGTGACTACTGCCGGGTCCTGCGGGTCCATCTCCCGGCTGACGAGCGTTTGCAGCGCGGTCACGATGCGGCTTGCCAGGACGATCGGATCTTTGGTGGTGTGCGGATAGGCCCCATGGCCGCCGATGCCTTTCACCACGATATCCACGCTATCAACGTTGGCGAGCGCATAGCCGGGCGTGTAGCCAATCACGCCGGAGGGGAGATTGGCCGCGTCGTGGAAAGCGATAGCGTGGGTCGGTTTGGGGAAGCGCGTGAACAGCCCGTCCTCCAGCATCATCCGCGCCCCCGCGCCCCGTTCTTCGGCAGGCTCCAGGAGCATGACGAGCGTGCCTGACCACTGCTCCTTCATTTCCGCCAGCCGCCGTGCCGTTCCGACCCATGCCGACATATGGGTATCATGGCCGCAGGCGTGCATGACCCCTGCCTCAATACCTTCGTCCGTCATGGCCTTCACCTTCGACGCATATGGCAACCCGGTTTGTTCAACGACCGGCAGCGCATCCATGTCGGCGCGGATCATCAACACGGGTCCTGGGCCGTTCTCCATTAGTGCGACCACGCCGGTTCCACCGACTTTCTCGGTCACTTGGAAACCGAGCTTCCGGGCTTCCTTGGCCAATATGGCGGCAGTCTTCACCTCCTGAAAGCTCAACTCCGGATTGGCATGCAGGTGCCGGTAAAGCTGCACAAGTGACGGCATGTCAGCCGCCACCTTCTCCGAAAGCGGGTCGGCTGCAGCAGCCGTTGAGATCAAAAGGGCGAAGGCGAGGACCAGATAGCGCATGCGGTCTCCATTGGAGCAGGGTCGATCTCTTGCAATATAGCTTGTCCAGCGCCGGCCTTTGGTTGCAACAAAATAATCGAATTCCGCGGGCTTATCTTTCGGAGGGGATTAGTTCCACCACATCGAGTTTCGATTCGAACGCTGGCCAAGGCAATACCAGCCGCCAGACTCGCGGGCCGATCCTTTCCACCAGACCGATCATGTCGCGGTTAGCGTCCGCGCCATAAGTCATCGGCATTTGTTCATCGCCCAGTTCCAATGCGCCGAGGAACACCGAGCGTCGGTCAGTATCGGGATAGACCAGCCCCACTGGGCGCTGCGACCCGGTAAGTTTCACCAGGCGAGTCAATCCGCCCTCAGTTTGTGCAGCGCAGTCGAAGGGAGGGTAAGCCACATAGGCAAGGCCCCCCTCGTCCTTGAAGCCTAGTTTGATGGTTCTGCACCTATATCGTCCGGGCGGCAGTTGGGGTCCGTCCAGAGCCGCGCCGGGAACCAGCAATGGCCCCTGTGCGTCGATTGCCGCACCATGACCAGCCGTTCGCGCTTCGCCCAGCGCCTGCTGCCAGGCGTCCCACCAACGACGAAGCCGATCCCGGTCACCCTCGGTTGCGGTGGTCTTCCAGCCGCTTTCCTGCAGGATGGGTGTGTCCGCCGGCCCTTCATCACCACCGGCGCATGCGCCCAAGGCGAAAAAGGCGACAGTGGGCCAGGCCCTTCGTGAAATCATTGCGCGGTCCAACCTCCATCGATGGAGATGTTGGCGCCGGTGATGTTGCTTGCTTCATCGCGACACAAGAACAGCGCCATGGCGGCGACCTGCTCCACGGTCACGAATTGCTTGGTCGGCTGACCCGCGAGCAGCACGTCGTTCATCACTTGCTCACGCGTCAGGTTCCGCGCCTTCATCGTGTCGGGAATCTGATTTTCCACCAGCGGCGTCCAGACATAGCCAGGACTTATGCAATTGGCGGTAATGCCGAATGTGGCGGTTTCAAGCGCTACGGTTTTCGTAAAGCCCGCAAGGCCGTGCTTGGCCGTCACATAGGCAGATTTAAACGGGGAGGCTGTGAGGGAATGCGCCGATGCCGTTTGAATGATCCGCCCCCACTTCTTTTGCTTCATATAGGGAAGGGCCAGCCTGGTGGTGTGGAAAGCGGCATTGAGGTTGAGGGCGATAATGAGGTCCCATTTGTCGAGCGGGAATTCCTCCACCGGCGCGACGTGCTGCATTCCGGCGTTATTGATGAGGATGTCAACGCCGCCAAAGGCTTCCCCGGCGGCGGCCATCATTTGTTCAATGGCATCCACCTTGGTGAGATCGGCGTTGCTGTAGAGCGCTTTGCCTCCACTTAACGCCTCCAGCCCCTTGCGCTCGGCCTCTATGGCATCGACATCGCCAAAGCCGTTGATTACGACATTGGCACCTTCGCCGGCGAGGGCTTTGGCGTAAGCAAGGCCGATGCCGGAGGTGGAACCGGTGATCAGAGCCGTCCTACCCTTTAAAATCATGCTTTTTTCTCCTTGAGATGATCCGGTCGATCGAGGTCGAAAGCCGATGATTTGCCATTGACGATATTCTGCGCGATCAGATCGCCCTTGCACATTACGCCATCCACCGCTTCACCCCCCTGCGCCCAATGATCGACCATTGTCGCCCGGGAAAATTCAAAATCGCGCGCGCCGCTCTCCCATGCATGACTGCGGTAGATCAGGTGAACGATGTTAACGGCCCCGCAATGATTGAGTTCCTCCAACTCCTTGGCCACCGGATCGTCCCTGAGTTCAGACGGCAGTTTGCGTATGAGCTTGCGGATCAAGCCATGTTCGCGATGACGGCGAAGGAAATTGTCGGTCACCTGACGCGTGCGGCTGCTGTACTGTATGTCTTTTTGCCGCGACCAGACGTCGGTCAGTTGCTTCGGCATCAGCCCTTCAGCAGGAAAAAGATCGACCTGGAACAGCAGCGCATCGCCCATCATATGGTCCAGCACATGGGAAAGCGGCGTGTTGCTCACTATGCCGCCATCCCAATAATATTGGCCATCTATCTCAACAGGCGGCAGGCCGGGTGGCAGCGCGCCCGACGCCATGATGTGCATGGGACCGATTTTGCCGCACCAGTGCGGGTCATGATTGTCAAAATAAACCAGATTCCCGGTGACGATGTTGACCGCACCGACCGACAGCCGGATGGGTCCGTGATTCACCAGCTCCCAATCCACCAGTTCATTCAAAGTGTTCAACAAGGGCGTGGTATCATAGTAGCTGATGGCGTTCATGCTGCCATGGGGAGCCAGAAACGGCGGGATGAAATAGGGCCGGAAGAAGCCCGGCACTCCAAAAGCCGTCACCGCCGCAGCGGCCGCCATATGGGCCGCCTCTCTTATGCCCTCATCGCGGGGCAGGTAGAAATTGGGAAGTCCGCCGCTGACCATTTCCCAGAAGCGCCGGAGCTGTCCGACCCGCTTTTCGGGAGGATTGCCGGCGATAATCGCAGCGTTCACCGCGCCGATGGAAATGCCCGCAACCCAATCGACCTCAATCAAGCGCTCATGCAGCGCCTCATAGACGCCCGCCTGATAGGAGCCCAGAGCGCCGCCGCCCTGCAGCACCAGAGCCACCTGATCGGGCAAGGGCAATGGCGCATGAGCCGCGCGTCGAGGCTTTTTCACAGGCTGTTCCATATTGCGCTGCAATATACCAAGGATTGGGCAAAGGCCAATGGGCGGCGATCGGTTCATCGGGGCGGTTTGACGTTACGGCAGCGCGAAGTGGTCAGGATTGGTCCATTAAAAATTTTTAATGGTCCGCGATATCGGATTGTTTTCGCCGTTCTTGGCGGGTCAGGCACGACCATGAAGTCGATAGGGACGGCTTCAGTTCGCTGCTGCGGAGCGGTCGCGCGCTGAAGCCAATGTGAACGGTTCATTGAATAAGCTTATGTTCTAAAGGCCTATTTCGTTCACAATTTGATTCAGATCCGTGCCCGGTCGCACCAGCAACCACTCTCGGCTGGCGTGGCCGTTTACCAAGGTCACGGCGCCTTTTGGACAAACGCCAAGGCAGCCGACCTCCACGATCCCTGCGGCGGCCTTTCGTCCCTTTTTCAGGTGGAGGTGCTTTCTTAGCGCCTTCGCCAAAGCTGTGTCACCGTCAGCGCCGAAACCGCCGCCGACCTTTTTTGAGCATTTGCGGCAAACAAGAATGGCGCTGCGCCAGTTGGATCTGATTCTCTTTGTCAATCCGGCCGCCACTCGCGACGGTCCTCGGCCGTTTTCAGGACCTCATAGGCAGCCTGAATGGCCTGGAATCGGATCGCGGCTTCAGCATCGCCCGGCTTTACGTCGGGGTGATTTTCCTTTGCGAGCCGCCGCCAGCTTTTCTTGACCGCTTCGAAGCTGGCGTCACTTTCCAGCTCCAACACGTCGAGCGCACGCATTTCGTCGCGTGAACGCGTGCCATCGCCGGGGCCTCCCCAACCATAGAAGGCGCTATCGCGAAAGCCGCCTGCGTCACGGCGCTCATCGGCTTCACGCTTGGCTGCTTCCTCGGCGTCGAGGCCCTGAAAATAGTCCCAATTACGGTTGTATTCGGCTGCATGATTTGCGCAAAAATACCAGCGCTCGGGGCTGTTGGGCGACTTGGGCGCCGGGCATTTTCCTGCCTCATCACAGCCGTAACGGTCGCAGAGGCGGACCTGCTCCGCCTCGCGCGATGAGCCATAGCCCCGCCAGCGGGGAAATCCCCAGTCATTGGATCGCGTCGATCGTGCCATAGTTCTTTCAATGTAACGGCATCGCCCTTCCAAAACCAGAAGGGCAGTTGAGGAAAATCGCCAGAGGGTCTGTAAGCCGGGTTCTGTCCATCCCTTACGGGACTGTGCGGCCATTCCTCTAGGCCGTGCATTGCTGCGCGGCTCAAGCAACCAACCCGGGCGATCTCGGCCGAAACTGGCCTAGGAAGCGTAAACCTCCGCGCCGCCCCTATTCGGTTTTGCTCCCGGTGGGGTTTACCATGCCGTCCCCATTGCTGGGGCCGCGGTGCGCTTTTACCGCACCCTTTCACCTTCGCCTGGCCGAAGCCTTAGCCATAAAGACTGGGCGACCTGCTCTCTGTTGCACTTTCCCTGGGGTCACCCCCGCCGGACGTTATCCGGCACCGTTGTTTCGTGGAGCCCGGACTTTCCTCCCGCATGGCAAACCATGCCGGCGACCGCCCAACCCTCTGGCAGGGCGGATATAGGACAATGGGACGGGGAATGCCAGTGGGAGGGGGCTGCCACCCTTTACACCGTCATCCCGCCTTTGCGGGAATGACGATGCGTCACTTGCACGCCTTTCAACCTTTTCGACCGGCTAATTTCCGTTCCTCCAGAAGTTCTAGAATCTCCCGCTTTCGTTTCTCGGTGGCGGAACCCCATTCGACGATCTCGTCGATCGTGCGCCAGCAGCCAAGGCACCAGCCAGTGCGTTCGTCCATGGTGCAGATGCGGTTGCAAGGCGATTCGATCATAGGAAGCTGTATGGGTCCACGTCCACGCTCACTCTTGTGCTGGCGGTCCAGCTAAGGCCGCCCAGCCATTCGCGTATCACGTCCTGCACGTCCAGCGTTCGTTTTGCGTGGATCAGGAGACGATGTCTGTGGCGGCCGCGCAGCATTGCAAGTGGGGCTGGGGCGGGGCCATAGACGGACATTCCCTCGACCTCCGGCGCCGTACGCCCGATGAGGCGAGCGATCTCCTGCGCATCCTCGGCCTTTTCCGACGATATGATGATTGCGGCGAAACGTCCGAAGGGCGGAGCATGTGCCCGGCGGCGGCTTTCTGTTTCCGCTGCATAAAAGCCTTCCGCATTCCCCTTCACCAGCGCCTTGATCACGGGGTGGCCCGCCTCGCGAGTCTGGATAAAGACCCGCCCCGGCTTTTCACCCCGCCCGGCGCGCCCGGAAACCTGCACGATCTGTTGAAAGGTACGTTCCGAGGCGCGAAGGTCGCCGCCCTCCAGGCCCAGGTCCGCGTCGATCACGCCCACCAAAGTCAGATCGGGAAAGTGATAGCCCTTGGTGACCAGTTGCGTGCCAATGATGATGTCGATCTCCCCCGCGTCCATCGAACGGACGAACTCGGCTGCCTTCGCGGGAGACCAAAGTGTGTCGGAGGTGACGATGGCGGTCCGGGCCTGCGGAAAGAGTTGGTTCACTTCATCCGCTATGCGTTCGACACCTGGGCCGCAAGCGACCAGCGCATCTTCCTCTTTGCATTCGGGGCACGCGCGGGGGGTGGGGATGACATGACCGCAATGATGGCAGGCGAGGCGACGGGTGAGCCGATGCTCGATCATCCAGGCGGTGCAATTGGGGCATTGGAAGCGATATCCACAATGGCGGCAGAGGGTGAGCGGCGCATAGCCTCGGCGATTGAGGAACAGGAGGGCCTGTTCGCCTTTTGCCAGCGTCTCGTCCATGGAGCGAACAAGTTTCGGCGCTATCCAGCGCCCCCGTTCCGGCGGGTCGCGGGTAAGGTCGATGGCTTCGATCGCGGGCATTTCCGCGCCGCCAAAACGGGCAGGCAGCTTGATTTCACGGTAACGACCCAGCGCCACCTGCTGGCGCGTTTCAATTGCCGGCGTGGCCGAAGCCAAAATGACAGGGCATTTTTCAAGCAGGCCTCGCATCACCGCCACATCGCGAGCGTGGTAATGGACACCGTCTTCCTGCTTGAAACTGGTTTCATGCGCTTCATCGACGACGATGAGGCCAAGCTTGGCATAGGGCAGGAAGAGCGCTGAACGGGCCCCGACCACGACCTTGGCCTGGCCGCTGGCGACCGCGCGCCAGGCGCGACGCCGCTCCGATTGGCGAAGTCCGCTGTGCCACGCCACGGGCGGCACGCCAAAGCGCTTTTCAAAGCGCTGCAGAAAGGGCTCGGTAAGGGCAATTTCAGGAAGGAGGACCAAGATCTGCCGGTCCATCTGCAGCGCCGCTGCAATTGCTTCGAAATAAACCTCGGTCTTGCCCGATCCTGTGACGCCATCAAGCAGGAAAGGCTGGAAATCCTCGCCTCGCACGGCATGGACCAGTTCGCTTGCCGCCGCCTCTTGCTCATCGCTGAGTTCCGGCGGAGCGAAATCGGGGTCAGGGCGAGGAAAGGGAGTGTCGACGCTCACTTCCACCGGTTCAAGCGCTCCTGCCTTGATCAACCCGCGGATCACGGCGTCTGATACCCCGGCGACAATCGCCAGTTCCCGCACCAGCCCCTGACGCGAACCAATGCGATCCAGCGCTTGAGCCCGCTTTTCCGTGAGCCTTTCTGGAGAAGTTCCGGTGGCGCGATATTCCAAAACCGTGCGGCCACCCTCCAGTGCCGCGGACGATGACAGAGCCATTCTGAGCACTGCCGCCGGGGGAGCGAGATAATAGTCCGCAGTCCATTCGATCAGTCGCCTCAACGGCGCCCGCAGCGGCGGAGCTTCGGGCAATTGGAGCAGCGGGCGGAGCCGGTTGTCGCCCACGCTTTCCACCTGAAAGCGCTCATCTTCCCAAACCACGCCAACAATCTGGCGGGGACCCAGGGGAGCAATGACGATGCTGCCATGCTCCACGTCCATGCCGTGCGGAACGCGATAGTCTAGCGGTCCCAGTGCAGCGTTGAGAAGAAGGACGCGGACGCGAGTCATTGCCTTCCCTAGCCTGTGCTCGAATGAGACGGAAGACTTACCCGTAGGCTTTGCCAGCGCTATAGACGGGCGCACGAATCATCCTGCCATGAAGGGCATATCCATGAAATTCTTTGTCGACACCGCGGACATCAACGACATCCGGGAACTTGCCGCGACCGGCCTGCTGGACGGTGTCACGACCAACCCCTCCCTGATCCACAAATCGGGCCGCAAGTTCCTTGAGGTGGTCGAGGAGATTTGCGGGATCGTCGACGGTCCGGTGTCCGCCGAAGTGGTCGCGCTCGACCATGAAAGCATGATGCGGGAAGCGGCGGTCCTGCGTAAGATTGCGGACAATGTGGCGATCAAGGTGCCGCTCACCATCGACGGCCTTAAAACCTGCAAGGCGCTCAGCAGTGACGGTTGCATGGTGAATGTGACGCTTTGCTTTTCCGCCAACCAGGCGCTGCTGGCCGCAAAAGCGGGCGCCAGCTTCATTTCACCCTTTGTGGGCCGTCATGACGATAATGGCTTTGACGGCATGCAGTTGATCGAGGACATCCGCCTCATCTACGACAATTATGATTTCAATACGGAGATCCTCGTGGCCTCGGTTCGCCACCCCATCCATGTGTTGCAATCGGCAAAGATCGGCGCAGATGTTGCCACGATGCCGCCATCGGTGATCAAGTCGCTTTTCAACCATGTCCTGACGGAAAAGGGCATTGCGGCCTTTTTGGCGGACTGGGAAAAGACCGGCCAGACGATCGGCTGACACGGACCTGGCCTTTTTGGGAGCCTTGTCGCTACCTGATCGTTGGTAGTGCCGAAATGGACAGGCACATCCCTCCCGAGGGTCCATCGCTAGAACAGCAAAGGGAAGGACCCGCCTATTCACCGCCTGGGCCAGAGGAGCCGCCTTCTGAGGCTCTCCGGCGCAGGTGGCATATGCCGTTGCCGCTCAAGATTTTAGCTTGGGTTATCGGCATTTTGTTCGCCGCCTGGGCAATCCTGTACATCACCAAGGGTCGCTTCCTGAAGGGGCCCTTCGAACGGATCGCCACCTCAAACCTGGAGCGCAAGGTAGAGGTTGGAGGCGATTTCCAACTCTATTTCAATCCTATCAACATCAAATTCCTGGCCGAAAAGATCACCATCGAAAACCCGAAATGGGCCAGCCGCGAACATTTGTTCAAGGCCGATCTGGTCGAAGCGCGGGTTGCGACTTTCTCGCTACTGACGCCGGATTGGCGGATCAACTGGCTTCGAATGGTAAAGGGCGACGCTGATCTGGAATGGTCGGCGGACGGGGAACGCAACACATGGACATTTGGTGACCCAAAACAGCCTGCGAAACCGCTCGACCTGCCGATCATCAGGCGTGCCCTGGTTGCCGGAACGGAATTGCGTTACGCCAATCCTGCGCTGCAATTTCATGTCAATGTCGGGATAGACACGGTCCGGGCGCGTAATACCCAGTTTGAAAATGACGTCCGCTTTTCCGGCAATGGTGGCATTCGGGGACGGCCCTTCACCGTTTCGGGCGGGCTGATGTCGCCAAATGAAACAATAGCTGGCGGCGTTAATCAGCTTGCGCTTCAGGCGCAGTCGGGAGCTACCCGCATCGAAGTGTCAGGGACGCTGCCTGGCGCAACCGAGGTGGAGGGCGCTGATCTTCGCATGCAGGCAAGAGGGGCCAATCTAAGCCAGCTATTCGACTTCCTGGGAGTGGCGATACCCGACACCCGACAATATCGGATCAATTCCAATCTCACCAAATCGGGCGATGAGTGGCGCTTTACCCGTCTTCGCGGCCGGTTCGGCGATAGCGACCTGGCGGGACGGCTCGTCATTTCCATGCCGGAGGATCGACTTCACCTTGGCGCTGATTTGACGAGCAGGGTTGTGGACATCGTCGATATCGGTCCCTTCATTGGCTATAATCCACAGAAATTGGATGCTCAGGGCGGTTCGGGCGCCATTGAGGTCGTGGGTGGCACACCCAGAGTGCTGCCGGATGCGCCGCTCCGCGTGGAGGCTTTGAAGCGCTTTGACGCTGATGTGAAATATAGTGTGGCGCGCGTGCGGGCCGAAAGCTTTCCCATCACCAATATAGGAATGACGCTGAAGCTCGATCGGAGCCTGCTGACGCTATCGCCGCTTACCTTTGATCTTGCGGGCGGTTTCCTGTCTTCGGATATAGAGATCAATGCGCGGAACCAGCCGGTCAGGACTAGCTACGATATCCGCCTGTCGCCTACGCCGATGGGACGCCTGCTGGCCGGATGGGGCGTCGAACAGTCGGGCACATCGGGCCTGATGAAGGCCAGGGTGCAGCTTGCCGGCCTTGGGGATTCAGTTCGAAAGTCGCTCGCCAGTTCCAATGGCCGGATTGCCGTCATCATACCTGCCGGTACGCTGTGGACGCGCAATGCGGAACTGTCGGAGCTGGATGTCGGCACCTTCGTCCAAAAAATGTTTGAAAAGAAGCTGAAGAAACCGGTCAGCATCAATTGCGGGCTTATCGCCTTCACTGTTCGAAATGGCGTTGCATCGGCCGACCCGATCCTCATCGATACGTCGAAGAACGTGGTGCTGGGCCATGGGGCCATCAGTCTACGTGACGAGCGGATCGATCTTGCCGTGCGGGCAGACAGCAAGAAGTTCAGTTTGTTTTCGGCCCAATCGCCCATTGGCCTTGCCGGTCATTTTGCGGAGCCCAAGGTCAATGTGATCAGTGGTGAGTTGTTGACCAGGGCAGGGGCGGGTCTGGGTCTTGCCGCCGTGGCGAGCCCGCTGGCCGGCATCCTTGCTTTCGTGGACATAGGCGACGCCAAGGCCGCCGCTTGCGGTCCGGTGCTCTCCGGCGCGCGCGCGGTGGCGCAGCGCACCAAAAAGGGCAAGCCGCGTGACGACGTCGGTGATGGCAAATCATCCGCATCGTGAGGCTTTAGGGAGAACCGTCATGGGCCGAGAAAAACTGCCCAAAGACAAGGACAAAGGGATCGATCGGCAGCGGCGGGAGCCGGAGCCGTCCTGGGGTCCGGACGAAGAAGGCGAACTGCCACTGGAACCTGATCATATTCCGAACAAGGAGAGCGGGGCCTGGGTGAAACGGCGAGGAAAATAGAAATCATAGCAGGAAGAAAAAGCCCCGGCAGTTAGCCGGGGCTAAGGTTCAACCGGGATAGATTATACCCCGTAATAATCATTGATGCTTCGTCCATAGTCACGATCATAAGTGGGCTCATTTTCGTTGCTGTAACGCGGTGCGTTTTCGAGCAGCGATTTATCCAGATCGATAACATAACCACCATGGCTGGTGTCATATGTCAGCATGTTCCAAGGCAGCGGGTAATTATCGGTGCCCATGCCAAGGAACCCGCCGAAAGAGAGCACGGCATATTGCACGTTGCCGGAAATCTTATCGACCATGAAGTTGGTGATCGTACCCAGGCGTTCGCCCTGGCGGTTGTAAACGGCTGTTCCTTCCACCTTGTTGGAAGCAATCAGGTTGGCGGTTTCGTCGGTGGCAATGTCATGTGCCATATTCCATCTCCTTGGACTGCACTGAATGTATCGACAAAGCGAATGGCGAGGCCGGTCAGTTCCTCGCTCTGCCCCGACGCTGCGATCAAATCGTCGCACTGTTATGGCACATCCGTAACAACAGCGACGAGCGATCAGAGGATTAAAAATGGTAATGGAAGTTACTGATAAATAACGCATCGCCCCTTGTTTCGAAACTACAATGGAACTGTCCTCGCCGCACATGCGTTGGGACCGCATCTATACAGGACGGCAGTGGTCAATCATGTGTCTTCTGTCGAAGCATTGTTGTTGATCTGAACAATATTGATCCGGCGAATGCTTTTTGGTTTTCTTAAAAGGAGTGGATCATGAGAGAAGAGCGTGTATCAGAACGTGTTGTTGAGCAGCCGACTACGACGGTAGTCGAAACTCGGCGTAGCGGCGCGGGCGTGATATTGGGCGTCATTCTGGTCATTCTGGCTGCTATCGCCGTCTATTTCATCGCCGTGAACAGCAATAATGAAAGCCGCCAAACCGACGCTGTATCCGGTGCAGCTCGTGATGTCGGCCAAGCCGCGCAGAGCGTTGGCGATGCCGCCACGACGGCTGCCGACGAAGTGCAAAGGTCTGACGATCGCTAGGAACGAGGTCACCGCAAAGGCGGTTTAGCGCTCCCGAAGACGGGGCATTAGCTCGACGAAGTTACACGGCTGGTGACGACTATCCAACTGGCTTGCCAGAATGCCGTCCCAGCCGTCCTTGACGGCCCCGGTAGAGCCGGGCAGGGCAAAAATATAGGTGCCGCGCGCGACACAGGCGCAGGCCCGCGACTGTACCGTAGACGTTCCGATCTTTTGATAACTCAGCCAGCGGAAGAGTTCCCCAAAACCCGGTATGTCCTTGTCCTGGACCTGAGCGAGCGCTTCGGGCGTGACATCGCGGCCTGTTACTCCCGTTCCGCCGGTGGTTATGATGCAGTCGACCTCTGGATCATCGATCCAGGCGTGGAGCCGCGAAACAAGGGCTTCCGTGTCGTCCCGTTCCAGATATCGGGCAGCAACGACATGGCCGGCTGTCTCTATTCGTTCAACGAGGGTGTCGCCCGAAATGTCATTGGCGGCGGTGCGGCTATCCGACACCGTCAGAACGGCAATCCGTACCGGTTTGAACGGCAGGCTTTGGTCAATCGGCACTGAAGGATTTCCCATTTGGATATAGGCGATTGGCGGTCGCACCCGACATGCCGGGGAAACGCGGCCATATGCCTTGAGCCAGGCTTGAGAGGCTGGAAGTCTCCTCCCCGGTCTGCTTCTGGTACATCCAAAAGTTCCGCATCACGATCGTCACATAGGCCCGCGTTTCGTAATAGGGAA
The DNA here is from genome assembly GCF_014200045.1 of Rhizorhapis suberifaciens. GTDB lineage: Bacteria > Pseudomonadota > Alphaproteobacteria > Sphingomonadales > Sphingomonadaceae > Rhizorhapis > Rhizorhapis suberifaciens. Next base: position 140,101 of record NZ_JACHOV010000005.1, on the reverse strand, counting down.
TGGATTCTATGAAGAGAAGGGGATCTCCATTGTCGCGCACCTCCAGGTTCCATCGCTCGACGGCGCCGGGTCCGGCATTATAAGCAGCGATCACCTTGGGCAGCATGCCCCCGGTCGCGGTCATGTCCCGCAGACGCTCCAAATATTGCTGGCCATATTCCATATTGACCGCCGGATTGTCCAACTGGGTTGGATCGGCATAGACGCCGCTCCTGCTTGCCATCAGTTTGGCGGTGCCCGGCATCACCTGCATCAATCCGCGCGCGCCCGCCGGGCTGACGACGGAAGCACGGAAGTTCGATTCTTGTAACGCATGGGCGAAGACCAATGCGCGGTCCACTCGCCAGCCGCCATTGGGTTGCCATTTTGGCATGGGATAGCGTGCGAAGGCATCGGGCCGCTGCCCATAGGGAGCGTTGTGAGCCAGCCACAACTGGGTTTCCGCCAAATTGAGGCGGCGCGCCAGCCGCAACAGCGCATCATGTGCGCGGGTTGCGCCGATACGGGCCTGTTGACGCAGTACGTCGTCAGCAAGCGAGTCTTCGCCGATTTCCACGAGCGCAATGGAGGTGCGGACGTTGGCGTAATTTTTCAGTAGCGCCCAATCCTCCGCGTCGAAAGTCGGGCTAAGTGGCTTCAACGCAGGCTCTATGGCCAATGTCTGGCCCGCCAGCAGGCCGTAGAAGGTCTCGTCCAGCCGCGCGGCGTTGCGCATCAGACCTTGAACCTTGGCGGCATTGCCGCAGGCCATGTGACTGCGAGCAGCCCAAAACAAACCGGCGGCCCGCATGTCGTCATTGTCCGCGCGTGCCGCGACATTTTCAAAGGCAGCGGCCGACGCTTGACAGTCATTCTGTCGCCACGCCGATAAGCCCGCCACCCAGTGAGCCTGGGCCAACCAGGGTCCTGACCCGCTCTCCAAGGCCTTGCCGGCCATGCGGCGGGCATTGGCGTCGTCATTTTCGATGTAATAGGACCATGCCACCCGCTGACGCCATTCGGTCAATGCTTCCGGCGTAAGCCCAATTTCACCAGTCCCGAGCCGGGATTCGGCTCCGGCTGGATCGTCGTTCTTGATGAACGGAAGGATCTGAGCACCCAGCGCTTGGGCGGCCAAGTCTTCACGGATGCTGGCGGTTGCCTTCCGGCGCGGGGCTCCCGGTAACCAGACTAGCTTCTGCACCTGCGGTAGCGTGGGCAAAATTTGCGCGCCCCGCTTTTGCGCCAGCTTCGACAAGCGTTCGGCCTGCGGCAGTGCGGGTGCCTGATTGAGCAAATCAAGCAGTTCGAACAATTCCGCCTTGGGCGAATTCTTGGCAAGATAGAGTTCTGCAAGGGCCACTGGGCGCAGGACATTGTCGCTCGATGCCTGAAGCATCGCCCTTGCCTCGGCCCATTGTTGATTACGGATCGCGGTGAATATGGCGCGGTAACGGCCTCGCTCACTCTCGCTCAACTGATCTGGTACAACAGAGGTGGAAGGTTGTGCGGTCAATACTGGCGCCGTTGTAGGATTCGCGTAAGCGTTAACGGCGCTTCCAGCGAGCAGAGCGGCAACAAAAATAACTCCGGACTTCAAGAACAGACTTCCTTTGCAAATAACTGCAGATCTTTCCAGCACTCCGTCTTTGCGGCGGCCTGGCGCATCAATAGGCGCGGGTGGAAAGTGGCTATGGCCCCAACGCTGCCATGTTCGTGGTTAATTATTTGTAACTTTCCGCGCGCGTCCCCTGCATCCGCCGTCAGGAGTGCACGGCTCGTCTTGTCCCCTAAAAGAAGGACCTTCCTGGGTGCTGACAGCGCCACCTGATGGCGCATGATGCGCGCCAGCCGCTCCGCATCGGGACTGTTCAACACCCCGCCCGGTGGCCGCGCGGTCGCGAGAGAGCAAAGATAAACATCGTCTCGGCTAAGACCGATCGCCTGTAACATCCGGTCGAACAGCCTTCCGGTTTCGCCCGATAGCAGCGCTCCGGCGGCCATATCTTCAACGTCGGGCAGGTCGGTAATGATCATGATGCCGTTATCGGCGGCGGGCGCGGGAACAATCCGGGTGCCGGGCCATGCCGATTCCGGAACATCGGCGCTGGTGCTTCGCCAGGCCAGGAACTCGGCGATGCTGTCCGGCATGTTATCCACGCCGGAGGATTTGGCTTTTACAGCTATTGGGGCAGTAGGCTGGGGTTGTGCAGGCGCGGCGAGCCAATCGGACGTCTCGTCCGCAACGGGCGTGCTTAATCCTGCCAGTTCCCACCAGCCAAGCAAGCTTCCCACAGCATCATTTGATCGTACTGCCACCATTCCCCGCATGAATTATTACAGTCTGAGGTTGACGAAAGGGTCAATAATTGGACATCGGGTTATCTGGTCAAGCGTGAACAAAGTAAGCCGGCCCGAACGCAAGGGGCAATGGTGAGGAGATTATGATGAGCAACCGGGAATCGATGCCTTATGACGTAGTGATTGTGGGCGGCGGACCTGCGGGTCTGTCGGCTGCCATACGTCTCAAGCAGCTTGCCTCCGAGGCTGGGCAGGAGCTTTCCGTCTGCGTCCTGGAAAAGGGTTCAGAGATAGGGGCGCACATCCTTTCCGGCGCAGTAGTAGATCCGAAAGCCCTCAATGAACTGCTGCCCGACTGGCGCACCCAGGGCTGCTCGCTGGCGGAGGTGCCGGTCAACGACAACCAGCACTGGTTCCTGTCGGCTGGTGGCAAATGGGAAATGCCCCATGCCCTCATGCCGCCGTTCATGAACAACAAGGGCACTTATACCGGCTCCCTGGGCAATCTCTGCCGCTGGCTCGCCGAACAGGCAGAGGGCCTGGCTGTGGAGATCTTCCCCGGTTTTGCGGCTGCGGAAATACTCTACAATGACGATGGCTCTGTTAAGGGCGTCGCTACAGGCGACATGGGCGTAGCGCGGGACGGCTCCCACAAGCACGATTATCAGCCTGGCCTTGAGCTGCATGCCAAATACACCTTCTTCGCCGAAGGCGCGCGTGGACACCTGACCAAGATATTGAAGCGGCAGTTCGACCTTGAGGCGAGTTGTCAGCCGCAGACCTATGGCATCGGCCTTAAGGAATTATGGGACATCGATCCCGCCAAGCACGCGCCCGGCCGCGTCATTCATACTCAGGGATGGCCCCTCACCGATGCTTATGGCGGCGGTTTTCTCTATCATCAGGCGAACGGGCAAGTGGCCCTGGGCTTTGTCGTCGGTCTTGGCTACAAAAATCCCTGGCTTTCCCCCTTCGAGGAGTTCCAGCGTTGGAAGCAGCATCCGAAGATCCGCGAAATCCTTGAGGGCGGCCGCCGCGTTTCCTATGGCGCGCGGGCGATCAACGAGGGCGGCTGGCAGTCGGTGCCCAAACTTTCATTCCCAGGCGGCGCGCTCATCGGCTGTTCGGCGGGCTTCGTCAACGTGCCCCGCATCAAGGGCAGCCACACGGCCATGAAATCGGGCATGCTCGCAGCCGAAGCCGCCTTCAGCGCGATTACAAACGGACGCGCGCATGACGAACTTACCTCCTATGGAGAGGCGGTCGACAATAGCTGGATCGCGAGCGAACTGAAGCTCGTCCGCAATGCGCAGCCTTCTCTGGAGAAATTCGGCGGCACGCTGGGCACGCTGGTCGCCGGCACCGACATGTGGATGCGTACGCTGAAGATCGGCCTGCCTGTTACCATGAAGCATGAGCCGGACTACGCACATCTGCATCGCAAGGAACATGCTCATAAGATTGAATATCCAAAACCAGATGGCGTGATCAGCTTCGACCGCTTGTCTTCGGTCTTTCTTTCCAGCACCAACCATGAGGAGGACCAGCCCGTCCACCTTCAATTGCAAGACCCAAATATTCCGATTGACCAGAATTTGCCGCTTTATGATGAGCCGGCGCAGCGCTATTGTCCTGCAGGTGTCTATGAGGTGGTGGGATTGGAGGAAGGGTCGCCCCGGTTCCAGATCAACGCCCAGAACTGCGTCCATTGCAAGACATGCGACATCAAGGATCCGGCCCAGAACATCAATTGGGTCGTGCCCGAAGGCGGCGGAGGGCCCAATTATCCCAATATGTAGGTCCATCTTAAGTCTGCTGATCCTGCCTCTTGGGGCGGCAGGGTTTGCCGCACCGGCGGCGGCCAGCCTGAATGGCGGCAGTGAGGCATTGCACGATTATGCGCGGGCGCGCCTGGCCGACAGCGACGGCGCGCTCAGTGTGTCCGTGGCAAGCTACCGCCGGGCCTTGGCGATTGATCCTGACAGCAGCGTGTTGGCGCTGCGATCCTATCGGCAGGCGCTTGAAACTGGCGACCGCGCGCTCGCCCTGCGTGCTGCGCGCCTGCTGGATCGGGAACTGGCGTTGCCGCCCGATGGCGCCTTGCTCCTGCTGTCAGTGGCTTTGCAGGAAAAGGACTGGTCGGCGGCTGAGGCCTTGACGCAACGGCTGGTGACCGAACGCAATTTCGCGTTTCTGACGCCGATCATTACCAGTTGGATTTCGCTTGGGAAGGGCTCTTATCAGCCTCCTGCTCTGCCTCAGGACAAGAACATGGCGTCGCTTTCTCGGCGTTATCTTGCTGAGCATCAGGCGTTGCAATGTCTTGCGCTTGGTGACGCGGAGCATGGCATGCCCTTTGTGCAGCAGGCATTGGCGCTGCGCACCAACCTGCTGCCCGGATTTCGCATGAGCGCCGCCATCAGGCTGAATGAACTCGGCTGGAAGGAAGCAGCGCTTGGCCTTCTCAATATCAGAAACAAAGACGCGACATTGTTGCGTAACGCCATTGAAGCGGACAACTCTCCCCGAAATCCGCAGGTCCGGACCGCTGCCCAAGGCTATGCGCGTCTGCTTTTCCGGGTAAGCGAAGACCTGTCTGGCGAAAACAGCCGCGCGCTCGCCCTCTCTTTGTCCCGAATTGCGACCTTCGCGGACCCGGCGGCCGACGAACACCGGATTCAGTTGGCGCGGGAGTTGGTAAATTCGGGTCAGCCGGATTTCGCCCTGAAGGAATTAGCCTCGATCAAGAGCGATTCGTCCTTCGCCGCTTCGGCAAATGACGTCCAGATTGCGGCGGTGCTGGACACGGGCGATAAGGATGGAGCGCTGGCCATGGCGCAAAAGACGATCGCAGAACCCACGGTGGGCTCGAGCGATTATATTCGGCTTGGCGGCCTTTTGTCCGCCCGCGACCAACCATTGGCCGCCGCTGAAGCCTATCAGAAAGCCATGGATATTTTTGAAGAACGTCCGCTGCCTTGGACTCTCCACCTCTTGAAGGGCGGAGCGCTGGAGCAGGCCGGACGCTGGGAAGAAGCGAAGGCTGAACTGGAAAAGGCGGCCTCTCTTGCTCCCAATGAACCCGTCATCCTCAACTATTTAGGTTATGCCCAGATCGAGCGGCGGCAAAATGTGGAGGCGGCGCTGGCGCTGATAGAAAAGGCCAGCGACTTGCGGCCTGACGATGCTGCGATCACTGACTCCCTTGGCTGGGCGCATTATGTGAACGGTGATGTGAAGAGTGCTATTCCGGTTTTGGAAAGGGCGGTGGTGGGCGCGCCTTCGGACGCCACGGTCAACGAACATCTGGGGGATGCCTATTGGGCCGCCGGCCGTCGCTTTGAAGCGCGCTATTCCTGGAATGCGGCTTTCGTGCTGGCGGACGAAGATGGGCAAAAGCGCATTTCGAAGAAGATAGAACTCGGCTTCCGGCCCGACTTTGCGGCACCGTGAAGGGTGGACCACGGCGTGCTCCCAAATTATCTCTAATAGCTCATGCTGACTGAAACGGCCTATGCGAAGATCAACCTCGCCCTGCACGTTCGGGCGCGCCGCAACGATGGCTATCACGACATTGAAAGCGTGTTTGCCTTTGCGCAGGACGGCGACCGGCTTTCGGCGGATTTGCGGCAGGATGGGCGCTTTTCCTTGTCCATAGACGGACCGTTTGCCTCTGGTCTGAGCGTCGCGCCTGACAATCTTGTGATCCGTGCGGCATCGGCTTTGCGCGGGGCTTGTGGCGTCGCGGCAGGCGCTGACCTTTACCTCACCAAGAATCTGCCTGTGGCGTCGGGCATCGGCGGCGGGTCGGCGGACGCCGCAGCGGCATTACGGCTGCTTTCGCGATTGTGGAAGCTGACGCCGGCTGACACCGGAATGGCGGCAGTAATGGTGAATAACCTGGTGCGGCTTGCCGGCGATCTGGGTTCGGATGTGCCGGCCTGTGTCGTCAGCCAAACGCTGGTCGGGACGGGCAGGGGAGAGGCTCTGGACCTTCGAGAGATAAATGGCCTTTCCGGCATGCCCTTGTTACTCGTCAACCCATCCAAGTCGCTGTCGACGGCTCAGGTATTCGCGGATTGGGATGGCCTGGATCGGGGGCCGCTTCAATGCGAGAGCCTGGAGCAGATTGTCGCTATTGGACGGAATGACCTGCAACCGCCCGCCATTCGGCTTATCCCCGAAATAGCGGGAATACTTGCGGAACTGGAGGGCCTTGATGAAGTGGTTCTAGCCCGCATGTCCGGTTCAGGCGCCACCTGCTTTGCCCTGTTCTCTGATGAAGCCGCCCTTGCGCGTGGGTCCAAGTCTTTGCAAATGGCTCATCCAAAATGGTGGATCATGACCTCAAAGGTGCGCTGAATGGAAACCGAAGCCTATCGGATCATCGGGCGGATGAATGGCAGCGCTATGCTGATCGTCGGCGATCACGCATCGAACCATGTGCCGGCCGACATCGACCTTGGCCTGCCAGACGAACTGTTGAACGATCATATTGCGTGGGACATCGGCGTTGCCGAAGTAGCGTTGCTGCTGGCTGACAGGCTGGATTGCGGCGGCCTGTTGGGCGGCGCGTCGAGGCTCGTCATCGATCTTAATCGTGAGGAGGATGCCCATGGCCTTCTTCCTCACAGCAGCGACGGGCACTCAATTTTGGGCAATCACGACGCCGATCTGCCTACGCGGCTGAACCGGTTCTGGCATCCTTACCACAATATGCTGGCGCAGATGATCGTTGAGCATCGGCCAGAAATATTGTTGTCGATCCATAGCTTTACGCCTGCTCTTAAAAATCGAAGTGGGGATCGGCCCTGGGACATCGGTGTTCTTTACAACCAGGATGATCGCGCGGCGCGCATCGCCATTCCCATGCTGGAAGCGGCGGGGCTGAAGGTCGGTGACCAGCTTCCCTATTCGGGCAAACTGCTCAACGCGACGATGAACCGTCATGGGGAGGGCAACGGCATTCCCTATCTGGGCGTGGAAATGCGGCAGGATCTGGTGAGCGACCAAGCGGGCCAAAGGCGATTTGCCGAGATATTGGCGCCCATAATGATCGAATGCCGCAATTTGCTTGCCTGACACGTGCCTTTTTGGAAAGAGGCGGCCACGAGAAAGAGCAACTGCGCTATCGGTCAAGTTGAAACAAGATCGTCTCTGTAAAGCCGCTGGTCCCGAGCGAAGTTGAGGACGTTGGCTTGGCGAGTGCATGTTTCGGCTTCGTCCGACACGGACGGGCGGTTCATAGGCTTCGAAGGAACAGGAAATGACGAACATATTCGATAAAAACAAGCTTCCCAGCCGTCACGTTTCCGTCGGCCCTGAGCGCGCGCCGCACCGTAGCTATTATTACGCGATGGGTCTTACCGAAGAGGATATTGCGCGTCCCTTCGTGGCGATAGCCTCAGCGGGAAATGACAGCGCGCCTTGCAACACCACGCTCGATGCGCAGGCGGACATCTGCCGTGCGGGCGTTGAAAAGGGCGGTGGCATGCCTCGCCGGTTCAATACGATTACCGTGACCGACGGCATCGCCATGGGCCATCAGGGCATGAAAAGCTCGCTGGTGAGCCGCGAAGTCATTGCCGATTCGGTGGAGCTTTCCGTCCGTGGTCATTGCTATGATGCGCTTGTCGGCTTTGCCGGCTGCGACAAGAGCCTGCCCGGCATGATGATGGCGATGCTTCGGCTCAACGTGCCCAGCATCTTCGTTTATGGCGGGTCTATCCTGCCCGGCCGCTTCCATGACAAGGATGTCACCGTCAAGGACGTGTTCGAAATCGTTGGCAAATATGCGGCGGGCACCTGTCCTTTGCAGGAGCTGATCGATCTGGAAAAGGTTGCCTGTCCCGGTCATGGCGCTTGTGGCGGTCAATATACCGCCAACACCATGGCCTGTGTAGGCGAGGCGATTGGCCTTTCACTGCCCAACAGCAATATGGCCCCCGCACCCTATAAAAGCCGCGACGAAGTTGCGCTGGCTGCGGGTGAGCAGGTGATGGAGCTTTTGGCGCGTAACATCCGTCCCCGCGACATCTGCACACGCGAAGCGTTCGAGAATGCGGCCCGCGTCGTGGCTGCAACCGGCGGCTCCACCAATGGCGGTTTGCACTTGCCCGCCATGGCGCATGAAGCTGGCATCGAATTCGATCTATTCGACGTGGCGGAGATATTTAAAACAACGCCTTACATCGCAGACCTGCAACCAGGTGGACAATATGTGGCCCGGGATATGTATGAAGCCGGCGGCGTCTACATGCTGATGAAGACGCTGATGGACAACGGCCTGCTGCATGGCAACTGCATGACGGTCTCTGGAAAGACGTTGGGCGAAAATATTGAAGAAATCACCTGGAACCCCGACCAGAAGGTCATATACGACGTCAAGAACCCGATCACGCCGACGGGCGGGGTCGTTGGCCTTCGGGGCAGTCTGGCTCCCGAAGGAGCCATTGTGAAGGTCGCCGGCATGCATCGCCTGCAGTTCACTGGTCCAGCCCAGGTCTTCGATAGCGAGGAAGACACCTTCGCTGCCGTTGAAAAGCGGGAGATCAAGGAAGGCAGCGTCATCATCATCCGCTATGAAGGGCCGAAGGGCGGTCCTGGCATGCGGGAAATGCTGTCCACCACGGCCGCGCTCTATGGTCAAGGCATGGGGGAGAAGGTCGCCCTCATTACCGACGGCCGCTTTTCCGGTGCGACACGCGGTTTCTGCATCGGGCATGTGGGACCCGAGGCTGCTGAAGGCGGACCAATCGCGCTGGTTGAAAATGGCGACATCATCTCCATCGATGCGGAAGCCGGTACTATCGACCTTCAGGTGGATGAGACGGTGCTCGCCGAACGCCGCAAGGCATGGACGCCCCGGACCAATGATTACCAATCCGGAGCGCTCTGGCGCTATGCACAGAATGTGGGGCCGGCCTATAAGGGTGCAGTGACGCATCCTGGAGCAAAGGCCGAAACCCATGTCTATGCTGACATTTGAGCGGGTGACGTTTAACCCCGTGCTCATTCGGAAGCAGGAGCCCGGACTCGCAAACGCAGCGCCAATGACCCTTGAGCCCAGCTTTCGCAGGAGCAGGGTGGCATGCGGCCTAAGCGTCCTCCTCCTCCTCGCGGCCTGCGATTCGAGCAACGACGTGCCTGAGACGACCGCCGATGTTGACGGCAAGCTCTTTTGCGCTGTCGACGGCGCGAAGGACATGACGCAAAGCTGCCTGCTTGAGCGCGTTGACAGCCCGGAGGGTCAGGTGCTTGTCGTGCATCATCCCGAAGGGGGCTTCCGTCGTTTCGAGGTTGTTCGGGACGGGCGCGGCGTAGTGCCAGCCGATGGCGCCGAGCCGTCGAAGCTGTTCATCGTCGCGGACAATATGATCGACGTGGCGGTCGGCGGCGACCGCTATCGCTTTCCGGCTACCATTGGCCCCAAGGCGGATTGATCGATGAGGCTGGGCGCGCCCATCCTGACGGCGGCCGAGATGCGCAAGGCTGAGCAGCGCCTGTTCGCAAGCGGCATAGCTGAATATGACGTAATGGAGCGCGCCGGGGCGGCCTGCGCCGAATATATCTGGCGAGTTGGCGGCCATCGAAGCACGCTTATCTTATGCGGGCCTGGCAATAATGGCGGAGATGGCTTTGTTATTGCACGTATTTTGAAGGATCGCGGGGTTCCGGTGCGGGTTGCCGCGACCGGAGAGAGCGCGACGGCTTCCGCCAGCCGGGCAAGGGAAGCTTGGAACGGCCCTGTCGATGATCTGGCCACCGCAAAGCCTGCTCTTCAGGTCGTGGACGCTCTATTTGGAACTGGCCTGAAGCGGCGTCTGGATGCCCGGTTGTCGGGATCATTGGCCGAGCTTGTCAGCAAGGCAAAGCACAGTTTTGCCATCGATCTTCCAAGCGGAATGGATAGCGACACAGGGGCATGCCTGTCGCCCGTCCCGCTATTCGATCTCTGCATCGCTCTAGGCAGCTACAAACGCTCACACTTCCTGCAGCCGGGGGCCAGCCGTTTCCGCAGTCTCGTCTGCGCTGACATCGGCATCGACGCATCAGGTGGAGTACTCTACCTGTTGGAAAAGCCACGCCTCGAAGGTCCTGCCGCAACCGCTCACAAATATAGCCGTGGTTTGGCGGCGATCGTCGGCGGCCATATGCCCGGCGCCAGCACGCTCGCCGCTGAAGCTGCAGCCAGGGCAGGTGCGGGCTACTTAAAATATCTGAGCAAGTCGACCCCTGCTTGTCTCGCCACCCAGGCAATCGTCCAGTTGGACGCTCCCGATCATTATGCCGTTCGGGACATTCTGGCTGACGAACGTATCGCCGCCGTGCTTGCTGGACCAGGTCTCGGTCGCGACGAGGAAGCCTGGGCAAGATTGGAGTCGGCGCTGAACAGCGGTCATCCGCTGGTGCTTGACGCCGACGCGCTCATCCTTCTTGCAGATCGCGGGATGGATCGGGTGACCGAGCTACCGCATCGCCCGATTCTCACTCCGCACGAAGGAGAGTTCGTGCGCCTCTTCGGCAAGCTGAAGGGGAGCAAGGTCGAACGCGCGCGGCAGGCTGCGCTGAAGGCAAAGGCCGTTGTCGTTTACAAGGGTCCCGACACGGTTATCGCCGCGCCCGACGGGCAGGCATGGATAGCACCGGCATCATCGCACTGGCTTTCCACTGCGGGCACAGGTGATGTCCTGGCCGGTCTTTGCGCCGCCCAACTTGCTGTGACAAGGGACCCCGTTGCCGCCGCCTGCAATGCAGCCTGGCTTCTGTCGGACGCTGCACGTCGCGCCAAGCCGGCCTTTGTTGCGGATGACTTGATCGCACACGTGACGGCTGCCGTGGCTGCTTGCTTGTGATCGACGCCGACGAAATCATTCGCATCGCCGCCAAAGGCGATGGCGTCACAGCCGACGGACGACATGTGCCCCTGAGCGCGCCCGGTGACCGTCTGAACTCTAGCGGCGGCCTCATTTTGGGTCCGCACCATGCAGAGCCGCCCTGCATGCATTTTCCTCTATGTGGAGGATGCCAACTCCAGCATCTGGATGAGGAGAGCCTGACTGCCTATGTCCGTGACCGCGTGGCTGGCGCACTGGCGGGACAAGGCGTTACGGCAGAGCATATATCGCCGGCTTATGTATCTCCGCCCAAGAGCCGCCGCCGTACCGCTCTGCGGGCCGCCCGGTTCGGAAAACCGCTGCATCTCGGTTTTTCCAGCGAAAACAGTCATCGCATCGTTGACATGATGATGTGTGACATCCTCCATCCTTCGCTTTTTGGGCTGACGAAGCCGTTGCGGGCGCTGGTCCATGATTTGGTGGAGGACCGCCGCGCGGCCCATGTAAAGATGACGCTGACCGATCAGGGCGTCGACCTGCTGCTCGACAATGTAGGGGCGGACGACCTTGCGGCCGCTGAGCGTCTGACTGCCTTTGCGCAGGAGCACAGTCTCGCTCGCCTCAGCATAGACGAGGGATTTGGACCGCAGACGCGATGGGAGCCCGAGCCGGTGACGGTCAGCTTCGGTGGTGTAGCGGTGCCTATTCCGCCATTCGCTTTTCTACAAGCGACGCAAGACGGAGAGGATGCGCTGGTGGAGGCGGTGCGGCTTGCCGTTGCCGATGCAGCGACTATCGCCGACCTATTCAGCGGCCTTGGAACCTTTGCCCTTTCAATGGGGCAGGGGAAGGCAGTCTATGCGGCTGAAGCTGCACGGGATCTGGTGCTGTCCCTGAGGCACGCGGCCAATCGTACGCAAAGAAAGCTGGTTGCTGATCATCGCGATCTGTTTCGCAGGCCATTGATTCCCGCCGAACTCAACCGCTTTGAAGCAATCATCCTCGATCCGCCTCGCGCAGGCGCGCGCGAGCAGGTGCAGCAGCTCTCGCTGTCCAGCGTGCCGATTATCGCTTATGTCTCCTGTAATCCCGGAAGCTTCGCACGGGACGCCAAGCTGTTGATCGAGTCAGGCTATCGACTGGAAAATGTACAGCCCGTCGGACAATTTCGGTGGTCCACACATGTCGAACTGGTGGGGATTTTCAAAGGCCGAGCATAACAGGGTTCATGCTAATCCAACCTCTTTGAGTGGGATGGATGGATCAGCCAGTTGCGCCTGATCCAGTGCCGCGCCCGACAATATATGGGCACGGCCCTGGACATAATCCTTGGTGGCATTGACACAATCGAGCGCGATCATCTTGCCGTGCTTCAGGTAAATGACGGAAAAGCTACGATTCGCCGTATCTCCCCGCACGATCACCTTGTCATGGCCGCTAGCGAGGCCAACGGTTTGCAGGCGCAGGTCATATTGGTTGGACCAGAACCAGGGCACCGCGTCATATTCTGTTGACTGCCCCAAAATGTCGGAGACAGCCACCTTCGCCTGGTCATTGGCGTTCTGGACCGATTCCAGGCGGATTTGCGCGCCGCCCGCAAATCTGTTGGCATGGGCCGCACAGTCCCCCACGGCATAGATGTCGGGCAGGCTGGTTCGGCAAAAGGCATCGACATCCACCCCATTGCCACCGCTGGCGCCCGCGGCCAAAAGCGGCGCGGTTTCGGGGATGATGCCGATGCCGACGATGACCATGTCGGTCGCGATCCGCTCTCCATTTGCAAGCAGCACCGCAGACACATTGCCATTGTCACTTTCCAGCGCTTCGACCATTGCACCAGTGCGCAGGTCAACGCCGTGAGCACGGTGATCTTCCTCATAGAATCGCGACAGCGGTTCGCCGGCCACGCGGGCGAGGACGCGATCCAGTGCTTCCAACACGGTCACCTTCTTGCCGAGCTTGGTGAGGACCGCAGCGGCCTCCAGCCCGATATAGCCGCCGCCGATGACCGCTACATGCCCTATTTCAGGGAGAATTTTCATGATGGCATCGACGTCGTCGCGGCGGCGGACAGCGAATATCCTTTGACTATCGGAGCCGGGGCAGGACAGCAGGCGCGGCGTGCCGCCCGCGGCCCAGATGAGCTTGCCATAGCCCACTTCGCTGTCGTCTGAGAGAATGACCTTGTGTGCCTGCGGTTCGACCTTCACAACCCGCTTGCCGAGCAGCATGTCCACCTTGCGTTCGGCCCAGAAGGTCTCCGGACGGATCAGAATTCGCTCGAACGGCTTTTCGCCCGCCATATATTCCTTGGACAGCGGAGGGCGTTCATAGGGTGGTTCTTTCTCGTCACCAAGCAGGCCAATGGTGCCTTCGAACTTCATCTGCCGCAGCATCAGCGCCGCCTGAGCGCCTGCGTGGCCTGCGCCAATGATCAGCACGTCATAATTGGACATATCTTTCCCGCCGTTACTACGTTTTCTGCTGCGTTCTTTAGTTTCCTGCGCTGCTTGACGATCTTTTTTGGGCTAGGCAAGCCCATCTTGCACAGAAATTGCTGCCTGATATGGTTGACCGGTGCCTGGCGGCTGCGTATAGGCCGCGCACTGCCGCACGAACAGGCGATGTGGCGGAGTAGCTCAGCAGGTTAGAGCAGCGGAATCATAATCCGCGTGTCGGGGGTTCGAGTCCCTCCTCCGCTACCACCAAAAGAATGAGTCGCGCGGGGGCCATGAGTCTCGCAAGGGGTGATGCGCCAACGGCGCCCAAAATTGGTGGTTAATGAAAAGTGGATTTCGTTGACAGAAACCGCGCGTAAGAGCATTTTTGCTTAGGCTTCGGCCAGCGGGAGGGATTAATGATATTGGCCTGGTTGCGATCATTCGCAAGGGACCGGTCGGGAGCCAGTGCTGCCGAATATGCGCTGTTGCTCGGCGTGATCGGTACTGGCCTTGTCCTTGCCTCGTTCAATCTGGGCCAGGCAATTGCCAGCAGCCTTGAAAGATCGGCCAGCCTTTTCGCCTCAATTGAGCCGTCCGAAGGCCAGCCCGCTTTTGCAGCAGCTGCTCCAACAGCGCCTGAAGCCGACGCGGGGGAAAGCTCACAGCCATCCAATTCAGTGCCCGGAAAAGCTGCCGCCGCCGCTGCCAAAAGCAACCCGCATAATGATAGCGGTTCTGATAATGGCAATTCCAAGAGCGCGAACAATAATGGCAAGGGTTCGGGAAAATAGTTTGCACCCCTTGTTATTGCGGCGCGCCTGGGCCTTTGAGATGCGGTTCCTTCAAGGCCGCGGGTGAGATCTTCATTGACGCGGACGTTTGGATCGCGCACCCCAGCCCCAACGAGGCCGAACAGGCCCGGCAGCAATAACAACGACACGAGGCGAGAGGAAAATGACCTACTGCGTGGCGGTAAGAGTGGATGCGGGCATTGTGATGCTTGCGGACACCCGAACCAATGCGGGTATGGACAATATCTCGCGCTTTCGGAAGCTGTTTACGTATGAAGTGCCTGGCGAGCGCGCCATCGGCATATTGATGTCGGGTAATTTGTCGATCACTCAGGGGGTCCAGTCGATATTGGCGCGGGGCATCCAGAAAGCCGCTGACGACCCCAATGTCGAAACCATCCTTAATTGTGACAGTATGTTCCGCGTCGCTCAGCTTACAGGCGAGGCGATGGCCTCAATGCAGGGCAAGTATCGCCATACAATCGAATTGCAAGGATCGGCCGCGGACGCCACGATCATGGTGTGCGGTCAGCGCAAGGGCGGCAGGCCGCGGCTATATCTTATGTACAGCGCCGGCAATTTCATCGAGGCGACGGTAGACACGCCCTATTTCCAGATTGGCGAGCATAAATATGGCAAGCCTATCCTCGATCGCGTGATCAGCCCCGGCTCCTCGATCGAAGAGTGCGTCAAGGCAGTGTGCGTGTCGATGGATTCGACGCTGCGGTCGAACCTTTCCGTCGGCATGCCTCTGGACCTTGCGATCATTGAACGAGATACCTTCGATTTCCGCACGCGCACACGGATCGAGGCGGACGATCCGCAGTTCGGCGCAATTTCGCAGAGCTGGGCAGCAGCCTTGCGGAAAGGGTTCGAGGATCTGCCGTCCGTCATGGATTAAAGGCGGCTGCTTCCAGTCGGCAAAGAAACTCTATGTTCGCGCCGCTTGCGCAGGACCCGCGCCAATCACTATCTCCCGCATCTGAGCGAATCGACAGAGCAACAATCGGAAAGCTGCCCATGACATCCACCCATTCCACCCGCATGCTGATCCTTGGTTCCGGCCCTGCGGGGCTTAGCGCGGCCATTTATGGGGCGCGGGCGGGGCTTGCGCCGATCGTGGTTCAGGGTCTGCAACCGGGCGGACAGCTGACGATCACGACGGATGTGGAAAATTATCCCGGCTTCCGTGATGTGATTCAGGGGCCTTGGCTGATGGAAGAGATGCAGGCCCAGGCGGAACATGTCGGCGCCCGCATGATGTACGATCAAATCGTCGAGGTGGACCTTTCGAAGCGGCCGTTTCGCTTGATCGGTGACGGAGGAGTGGAATATTATGGCGATACGCTGGTGATCGCCACGGGCGCTCAAGCCAAGTGGCTTGGTCTGGAAAGCGAGATTTTGCTGCAGGGGAAGGGTGTTTCCGCCTGTGCCACGTGCGACGGCTTTTTCTATCGTGGCAAGAAGGTCGTGGTGATCGGTGGCGGCAATACCGCGGTCGAGGAGGCGCTGTACCTCACCAATCACAGTCACGACGTGACGCTGATCCATCGGCGTGACAGTTTTCGCGCGGAAAAAATCCTGCAGGATCGGCTGTTTGCACACCCCAATATCAAGGTGTTGTGGAACAAGAGCGTGGAGCGTTTCGTCGGCGGCGGGACTCCTGAGGGACTGGTGGGCGTGGACCTGCTGGACACAGTGACGGGCGAGAAGTCGCATGTCACGGCGGATGGCGCTTTTGTGGCCATCGGGCACAAGCCCGCTACCGAACTATTTGAAGGCATCTTGCCGCTCGATGAAGGCTATCTTCTGGTCGAAAAAGGCACGTCCCGCACCAGTATTCCTGGTGTCTTCGCGGCAGGCGACGTGACGGACAAGATCTACCGGCAGGCGGTGACGGCCGCAGGCATGGGGTGTATGGCGGCGCTGGATGCCGAACGTTTCCTAGCGGAGGCGGATTTTGAGATGGTGGCTGCCGCCGAATAAGCGGCTGAGTTCTGGAGGATTTTGCCAAATCGGTTTTCGTCCCCGTCTTTACAGTCGTATCCCTAGGGCTGATAATCCCGTGACTTGAGGAACGGTTATGTCCGCACCTGACCTGTCACTGCTTGCCAAGCGCCGATTCGGGCCGGTGTTCGTGGTGATGTTCCTGGGTGCGTTCAACGATAATCTTTTCAAATTCTCCCTTTTGTTCCTCGCCAATTTCAGCCTCTATGTGAACCATCCCGGCAAGGGGGAGATATTGGCGACGGTGGCGACCGGCCTGTTCATCCTACCTTTTTTTCTTTTTTCAGCCCTGGCGGGACAATGTGCCGACGCTTGGGACAAAATGAAATTGATGCGCGTGGTGAAGGGCGCAGAAGTGGTCATCATGGGCCTTGGCCTCGCTGGCTTCTGGATAGCATCCATTCCCTTGTTATTGGGGGCGCTGTTCCTGCTCGGCGTCCATTCCGCTTTTTTCGGGCCGATCAAATATGCCATTTTGCCCCAGCATCTGCGGCCCCATGAGATCATGGGCGGTACAGGGCTCGTTGAGGCAGGGACTTTCGTCGCGGTTCTGAGCGGACAGCTATTGGCAGGGGTTGTCTCGCCGCAAGAAGCAGGGCTTGTAGCCTCAGGACTGGCAGTGACGGGTTTCCTGACAAGCCTGGCAGTGCCATCCGCGCCCGCCCTGGCCCCCGAACTTTGCATCAACCGGAATATTTTCCAAAGCACATGGCTGATTTTGAAGATCGCTCGCCATGGCCCAGGCGTTTGGCCATCGATCCTTGGGATCAGCTGGTTCTTTTCGGTTGGCGCGGTTCTGCTGGCTGAGCTTGCGCCTATGGTGCGCGGGACATTGGGGGCCAGTCAGCAAGTGGCGACATTGTTTCTGCTGATCTTTTCCGTCAGTGTGGCTATCGGCTCCATGCTGGTGAATCGCCTGTTGCAGGGGGAAGTTTCGGCCCGATATGTGCCGGTAACGGCGCTGGCGCTGGCAGCCCTGATGATCGACCTGTCTCTCGCGGCAAACGCTTTCGTCATTGAGGCGCCCGGCGCGTCCATTGCGGCCTTCATGGAAAGTACTGGGAGTTGGCGGATTGTCATCGACCTTGCGGGAATTGCAATCGCCGGGGGGATGTTCATCGTCCCCCTTTACGCGATACTGCAAACCCGCAGCCCCCCCGGAGAGCGGTCGCGGACAATTGCAGCCAATAATATCGTGAATGCGGCCATCGTCGTCCTGACCATAGTGGCAGCCACCGTCATGCTGGCCCTCGGTGCAAGCGTGACCGACGTGATCGCCGCCCTGGGCATCGCTACGCTGTTTGTCGCGGCGCTGGCCTGGTGGCTGCTTTCAGACGCGGCCATGTGGCCCGTCCTTCGTCGTCTGATCGGCTCTTGACGTTTAGCGAACGATGAGCAGCGCCATGCCGGAAACAAACCCCAGCAGCGACAAATAACCAACGCACATCGAGGCCATGTCCTCCAGCTTGGCTCGCGCGCTCCGACTTCCTGTAGCGGGGAAAGGAATGAGCTCGGCCATGCTCGCCTGCGGCTCTGATGTTTCGATATCTACCCTGGATAGCGCCGCCATGATCTCAATCCGATCTGAAGGTTGATGCGTGCTTTGCAGGATGCCGGGATGTGGTAAAGATTGGGTGAAGAAGTGGCTGCTCGTTCCACCATGACGGTCCATTATGGACGGTTCTTTTTAGGTAAGTCGTATGGCTTATGGGGGCAGATCACCTCTCCAATTCTTCGAGCACCCTATGCTTTGGCCCAAAGGATTTCATGCGACCTGCCTCAAGATGCAGCATTTTATCCGCGGATCGTAATATCGACCTGCGGTGGGCGGCCAGGATGACGATCCCGCCGCGCTCGCGAACCCCGTCGACGGCAGCTGCGAGCGCTGCTTCACCCTCTGGATCAAGATTTGAATTGGGTTCGTCCAACAGAAGAAGAAAGGGATTGCCAAACAGAGCCCTCGCCAAGGCGATCCGCTGCCGTTGGCCCGCCGATAGGAAGGCTCCGTTGGGGCCCACGGTTGTCCCATAGCCCTGCGGCATGCGTTTCACCAGTTCGTGAACGCCGGCCATTTCAGCGGCCGATATAACATGATCCGATTTCGCTCCTTCCATGAAGCGCGCGATATTTTCCGCGATGCTGCCGTCGATCAGCTCTGCATTTTGCGGCAGATATCCTAAAGCGCGTCCACGCTGTTGTTCGGCATATTGGTCCAGCGCCGCACTATCCAACCGGACATGGCCGTGGGTGGGGGGCCATATGCCCGCCATGACCCGCAGCAGGGTCGATTTCCCCGATCCGCTTGGTCCGATAACGCCCAGAACATCGCCGGCGGCGAGGGTGAACGCTATGCCCGCGAGAGCCGGATTTGTCGCTCCAGGAGGAATGACCGCCAGATGTTGGACCTGCAATTGCCTGGAGGGCGTCGGCAGGTGGAGCGGAATGTGTTCCGGACTGAGCTCGGCCAGATGATGCTCCAGCCTTCGCCAGCTTTGCCGGGCAGCGGCAAGACTCCGCCAATTGCCTATGGCCTGTTCTACCGGCGCCAGGGCTCGCGAAGCCAGAATGGAACTGGCAAAGATGACTCCACCCGTCGCCTTGCCCTCTATGACCAGGATCGCGCCGACCGTCAGTACCAGAGATTGAAGGAGCATCCTTGCTATCTTGCTGATGCTTCCCATCGTTCCCGCCGTGTCGGCCAGCGACTGCTGCGCGCCCAGAAAGGCTTGGCTATAGCCGTTCCAGCGGCGCTGCATGTCCGGTCCCATGGCCATCGCCTTCAATATTTCGGCATGGCGGCGGCTGCTTTCGGCAAGGGCGAGACGCTGATTGGCGTTGTGCGTCAGCAGTTCGGTAGGCGCCCGGGTCAGGCGGTCGGTCGAATAGGTCAGGGCGAGCAAGGCAATTCCACCGAGAAGGACGGTCAGGCCCAGTGACCAATGCAGCAACGCCAGTACCAAGATGAAAAAGATCATCCATGGAAGATCGGCAATGGCCAGAAGTCCGCTGCTCGCCAGGAAATTCCGGACCTGGTCGAGGTCCCGGATGGGCTGCAGGCTTTCTCCCTTTCCTGGACGGTCGATTGCGAGTTGAGAGACGAGATCGAATATGTCCTGGCCCAAGTCCTGGTCTATTGTGGCGCCTACGCGACTTAAAAGGCGGGTGCGGATGATGTCGATGATCGTTTGGAAGGCATAGACCAGAATAACGATCAGGAGGAGGCCCCAGAGAGTCGGCAGGCTGCCCGCCGGAAGGACGACGTCATAGACCAGCATCATGTAGAGCGCACCGCCCAAAAGCAGGACGTTGAGGGCGGCGCTCAAAATGAAAATCGAGGTGAAGACCGATCTCGATTTTTTCAGAACGGTAGCGATGCGGGAGGGGTGTTGGGCAGGCATGCGGCCGATCCTTTGCAGAACCTCTTGTAATCCGGACGGGCGCCTGGTCCCGATATCAATTGGGTCCATTTCGGCAGGCAGCTTTATTTGCATCCACTTTTTGCGTAGGCGATGGAATGAAAATGGATCGGGAGCGCTTCAGGCTTGTCTGGTGAAAGGGAACCGCCCCGGCGGGGGACAAAGGCATTCCTGGCCGCATCGGGCGTTGCCCAGATTTGCGCCCTTGCGCGCTATACGGTGCTGGCGCGGATATTGGGTCCCGAGCAACTCGGCCTTGCGGCCATTCTCATCCTGACGGCGCAATTCTTCGACTCTGTGACGGACAGCGGCAGCGATCGTTTTCTGGTGCAGGACAGGGACGGCAATGATCGGGCGCTGTTGGGCCTTACGCACCTGGTATCGATAGGGCGGGGGATAGCGATCGCACTGGGGCTGATTATATTGTCTGGTCCGATTGCATCGCTCTCGGGCGCGCCACAGCTTGCGCCTGACATTGTCGTGCTCGCCATCGCGCCTTTGTTAATGGGGCTGGTCCACTGGGACTATCGCCGTCAGCAACGCGAAAGTGACTTCCGTGGCGAAGGGCGGATCGTTTTGGCAGCAGAGGTCGTCAGCCTGATCGTCACGACCGGAGCAGCGCTGGCGGTGAGGGATTTTACGGCCATTCTTTATGGCTTGATCGCCCGGTCGCTGGTGACCGTGCTCATGTCGCACCTGGTGGCGCGGCAACGTTATGCCGCCCGCTATGCCTCCGAATATGCCTCCCGGCTTACGCGATTTGCCTGGCCGCTGATGATCAATGGATTGCTGATTTTTATCGGGGGGCAGGGTGATCGCATCTTCATTTCCAACCAGTTGGGCGTAGCGGCGCTGGGGCATTATTCGGCGGTGATCCTGCTCATTTACTATCCCTCGGCGATGCTGATGCGGTTCATGACCACGATGTTCCTGCCGCGCATTTCCGACAGACGGGACGTTGCCGCCTGGAAGCGTGCTTATGCAGCGCTCGGCGGGCAAACGATGCTTGCCGGCCTGGCGATGCAATTTGGCTTTGTTCTCGTCGCGCCATTGGCTGTGCCCCTGCTTTATGGCGAGCAGTTTGCCGTGGCGTGGCTGGATATCGCGCTAATCGCCACGCTTCAAAGCGCGCGTTTTGTTCGAATGTGGCCGGTGACGGCGGCCATCGGGCTGGGCCGCAGCCATATTGTCATGATCGGCAATGCGGTGCGGATGATTGCCTTTCCTGCAGCATTTGCGGGGTTGATGTTGATAGATGGCATCGAAGGCATCGTCGCCGGCTTCGTCCTGGCCGAGCTTCTGGCCTTTGTCCTTGGGCTTGCAATGGCGAACCGGGCGCTCGAACATCCTTTTTTCCTGGGAGGAACAAGGCTGTTCTATTATGTAGCAGGTTCAGCGTTGCTGATTGCGTTCGTCTTGTTCCAGCAAACCGGCACATGGAGCGCGGCGGCCATGTGCGGAGCTCTATTGGTAATTTGGGCGTTTGGCGTGATGCGCGCCGAATGGAACATGGTGCAGGACATTCTGGCCCTTGTGGACCGCGCTACTGGTCATCGGCTGGTGCCGGCCTGGCTGTTGCACAGCGCGCGGGAGTAGGCCCCGCCCTATTCGTGTCTCAACGCGTCGATGGGATTAAGCGATGCGGCGCGCTGGGCAGGGAAAAAGCCGAATATAACGCCTATCGCCGCCGAAAAAATGAAGGCCAGCAAATTGATCTGCCAGTCAAAGGCGAACGGCACCTGGATCATCGGCGCTACCACCATGCTGGCAACGAGCGCGATCAATATGCCAAGCAGACCTCCAAGACAGGCAAGCACGACCGCTTCCACCAGGAACTGCAACAACACCTCTCTGGCAACAGCGCCGATAGCGAGGCGGATGCCGATTTCCCGTGTGCGCTCGGTCACCGATACAAGCATGATATTCATGATGCCGATACCGCCGACCAGCAGACTGACCGCCGCTACCGCTCCGAGCAGCGCGGTCAGGATCTTGGTCGTGCCCTGCAATGTATCGCTGATCTGCTTGGTATCGAAGATGTTGAAATCGTCCTGCTTGCCGCCCGTGATATGCCGCCTTTCCCGTAGAAGCTTTTCAATGGAGGTTTGGACGGCAGAGGTTTCATAGGCATCGTCGACGGCAACGGTGATGGACTCTACGTCCTGGTTGCCCTCAAAGCGACGTTGCGCCGTCTTGATCGGCATGATGACGACATCATCCTGATCATTGCCCATACCTCCCTGACCACGCGCAGAAAGAACTCCGATGACTTCGCAGCTTACATCCTTGATGCGGAAGCGTTCGCCTACGGGATCGCCATGGTTGAAAAGGTTCACGCGGACGGTGTTGCCGATGATGCAGACGGACTTGCCCGCCTGTTCCTCGGAGGGATTGAAGATTCGGCCAGCGACCAAATCCCATTTCTGCGCAGCGAAATAGGCCGAACTGGTGCCATTCACAGTCGTGGTCCAATTGGCAGCATTTCGTACAGCGACCGCAGAAGATTGGACCTGAGGCGCTACTGCTTTCACGCCAGCAATCTGCTGGGCGATGGCGGTGACATCGCCTGTTTTGAAATCAGGAGGCCGCGGTCCCCCACCGCCGCGCCCAAAACCCTGGCCGGGGCGGATCTGCAGGATGTTGGCGCCAAGGCTGCTGATCTGTTCCTGAACCGCTGCCGTGGCGCCGTTGCCAAGTGTTACCATCGTCACGACGGCCGAAACGCCGATGACGATGCCCAATATCGTGAGGAAGGATCGCAGGATGTGCCGGCGGATTTCGCGAATGGCGAGAACGATGGTCGTGCCTAGCATGAGGCCGCTTCTCCGGCCCGAGGGAATGGCGTCGCTATCATGCCGTCTTCACCCCGTTCTTGTGGTGCCGTTCCACCAGCCCATCGCGAAAATGAACAATGGTGTGAGCAAAGGCGGCCATCTCTTCTTCGTGCGTGACCATCAAAATGGTGATGCCGCTATTGCGATTGAGGTCAGTCAGAAGCTGCATGATCTCAATCGATCGTTCGGTATCCAGATTGCCGGTCGGCTCATCTGCAAGCAGCACATCGGGGCGAGTGACGATGGCGCGTGCGATAGCGACACGCTGCTGCTGTCCGCCGGAAAGTTCGGCAGGCGTGTGGTCCCACCAATCTTTCAGGCCCACCTTGTCCAAAGCGGCCATGCCAGCTTCATGCCGGGCCATCTTGCTTTCGCCGCGATAGAGCAGGGGTAGCTCAACATTTTCAAGCGCAGTGGTACGGGCCAACAGGTTGAAGCCCTGGAACACGAAGCCGAGATATTTGCGCCGCAGCAGCGCCCGTTGATCCCGGTCCAACCGTTCGACATGAACACCGCGAAAGGTGAAGCTGCCGCTGGTCGGCACGTCCAGGCAACCCAGAATGTTCATCGTTGTCGATTTGCCGGAGCCCGACGGTCCCATTACGGCGACGAAATCCCCTTGCTGGATGTCCATGTCCACGCCTTTCAGCGCCTGAAAAGCGGCAGGGCCTTCGCCAAAGCTTTTGGTCACGCCCCGCAGGGAAATGAGGGGAGGGTGCATCACGGCCTCACTTCTCTCCGCTGGCGAGCTGGCCTGTAACGACCTTCATACCTGGCTTCAGGTCCTTGCCAGTGACTTGGGACTGACTGCCGTTGGATTCGCCGACGCGCACCTGAATCGGCTGAGGCTGGCCATCTTCATCAAGGATGTAGATCGTCTGCTTGCTGCCGCGACCAATGGTGACTTCCTGATTGCCCCGATTGCGACGGCCGCGGGGCGGCATGAGCACACTGGTGACGCCGCTATTCTGGCGGCCCGCGCGAGCTGCCCTTTCAGGAGAAAAACGCAGCGCAGCGTTAGGCACCAGAAGGACATTATTCTCCTCGCGCGTGACGATTTCCGCCGTCGCGGTCATGCCGGGTCTAAGGTTCAGCTTTTCATTATTGACTGAAAGAACGGCGGTGTAGGCAACCACATTGCCGGTCGAGGCGCTGCTGGACGAAGAGGAGGATGAGGAGGAAGAGGCGCTTTCGCTGGAATTGGAGCCCACATTGACTCGTTCGATACGGGCCGGGAATGTCTGGCCGGGGAATGCGTCCACGGTAAAGGTAGCGCGCTGCCCAGCCTTAACTTCGCCCACATCTGCCTCATCCACATCCACGTCGAGTTCCATCTGCGAAAGATCTTCGGCGATGGTGAACAGGACGGGAGCGTTGAGAGAAGCCGCAACGGTTTGCCCCGGCTCAATATCGCGGGAAAGAACCACGCCGGTGACGGGCGAATAAATTCGGCCCTTGGTGAGATTGGTCAGTGCAGTGGCAAGTTGCGCCCGTGCCTGCAGAACCTGCGCCTGAGCGGAGCGCACGGCTGCAACTGCACGGCGGGAGTCGGCCCGGCCAGCATCCAATTCGGTCTTGGACGGGACTTTTCCGCCGGAAAGCTTATAGACCTGCTCCAGCCGTTCGAGATTGGACCTGGTCTGAGAAGCGGTAGCCTGAGATTCCCCTACGCCCGCCTCTGCGGCAGCCACCTCGGCCCGCGCCTGATTTACGGTGTCCACCAGGCGTGACGTATCGAGGGTGGCAAGGGGCTGTCCCTTCACCACCCGATCATTCACGTCGACATAAACATCGGTGATGAGACCCGACTGTTCAGATCCGACATCGACCTGATTGATCGGTTTCAGATTGCCGGTCGCGGAAACGGTGACAACCAGATTGCCGCGTTCCAGATCTTCGGTTGCATATTGCGCGGCATCGCGGCTCGCAAAGCAACGGCCCAGGAGAAGCACGAGGACCAGCAGCAATATACCGATGCCACCGCGAACTGCCCATTTCTTCCATGGCTGCTCTGGCTTCACGCCTAGGAATTCGTGGAGGTCGATGCCCTCCTGCGCGTCCGTTATGGTTCTGCTTTCGTCGTTCATTGCGTCGTTCCGTCCATCGTCTGCCAGCCGCCGCCCAGCGCGCTATAGAGCTGTACCAAGGCCAAGGCTTGATCGGCCTGGGCGCTGGCAAGGCCCTCGCGCGCGGAGAGCAGGGATTGCTCGGCAGTCAGTAAGGTTTGAAAGTCGGTAAGCCCAGCCTGATATTGGCTGCGGGCAAGAAGTGCGCTGTTTTGGGAAGCATCCAGCGCAATCGCAAACTGTTCGGTGCGTCCCCTTGCCGACTGTACGGCTGACAGGGCATTTTCGACATCTTCCAGAGCGCTGAGCACGCTTAGCTTGTATGTGGCGAACGCGCCTTCCGTCGCGGCGCGCTGCGCCCGGATTTCCGAAGCGCGCCGGCCTCCGTCAAAAATCACCTGCGCCACGTTGGCGAACAATCCGCCGGTGATGACGTCGGTCAACTTGCCCAGGGAAAGGGCGCTGGTGCCGACGTTGCCGCTGATCTGAAACGTAGGCAGCAATTGGGCCTTGGCGACGCCTATCCGCGCCGTTTCCGCCGCAAGCGTGCGCTCGGCGCTGCGGACATCGGGCCGCTGTCGAAGCGTGTCCCCCGGTATGCCCGTCACCAGGCCGGCTGGCGCTGTCGGGATTGGGCCACCCGCTTCGAGCATCGCGGTGGAAGCTCCTGGTGCTTGGCCGGTCAGCACGGCAATGCGGTTCAAAGCCCCACGATAGATCGCTTCCAGTGCCGGAATGCTGGCGGCCGTTTGCGCGCGTTGGGACCGGGCGCTTTCCTCATCCAGCGACGACACCAGACCAGCCTGAACTCTCCAGCCGGCGATGTTGAGGTTTTCCGTCTGGATGTCCAGAGTGTTGCGGGCGATGCCGAGTTGTTCCTGCGCCAATCGCGCCTGAATATAGTTGGTGGCGAGCTCTGCAATGATCGCGGTGCGGACGCTGGCAAGATTATAATAAGTCGCCTGGGCATCGGCTCGGGACGCCTCGACCAAGCGGCTGATCCCGCCGAAAAGGTCGATTTCCCATGCAGCGTCAGCAGCGAGGGTAAAGCGGCTGCTGTCCTTTGCATCGTTATCGAAATCACGGCCTGCACCTGCTGACGCATCGACGGTGGGCAGCCATTCGGCACGAGATTGCACCGTCGCTTCCCTGGCCTGACGCAAGCGCGCCTTGGCCTGGGCCACTTCCAGATTCGCTCCGATGGCCTTGTCGATCAAGGCATTGAGCGTTGGGTCATTCAGTTGCCTCCACCAGTTCGCAAGCTGGACATCGGTAATCGCTTCGCCCTGGTCCTGATAATATTGATCGGGCACTCCCAGTGCGGCCTCGTTCGGCGCTCGATAATCGGGTCCAGCAGCGCAGCCGCCCGTCACAACCGCAAGTCCCAAGGTCAGGAGAACTGTGTGACGCACGACTGGGTGACTCCGAAAGAGGTTAAACGAATTTTCGGCACGTCCCGCTTGCGTAGCGGCCCTTGCCTATCTAGTTCCTGCCCAAATCCACCTTTCACCACAATGAATTTAGTGTCGCAAAGTGTAACAAACCGGGCGGGCAAAGGGAGTATCGGGCAATGAGGGCATTCATCTTTCCGGGCCAGGGTAGCCAGTCTGTAGGCATGGGCAAGGCGCTTGTCGATGCAAGTCCGATCGCGCGCGAGGTGTTCCAGGAAGTGGACGACGCCTTAGGGCAACATCTGTTCCGCATCATGTGTGAAGGACCCGAAAGCGACCTGACGCTGACGGAAAATGCTCAGCCCGCGATCATGGCGAACGCGATCGCCACGCTTCGGGTGCTGGAAAAGGAAGGCGGCATCAGGCTAGCCGACAAGGCGGATTTCGTGGCGGGCCACAGCCTTGGCGAATATACCGCCCTGTGTGCGGCGGAGGCGCTGGACCTTGCGACGACGGCAAAGCTGCTCAAATTGCGCGGCAAGGCGATGCAGGCGGCTGTCCCTGTGGGCGAAGGAGCCATGGCGGCGTTGCTCGGCGCGGATCTGGAAAAGGCCCAGGCAATTGCCAATGCAGCGGCACAGGGCGAGGTTTGTACGGTCGCCAATGATAATGATCCCTCTCAGGTAGTGATTTCCGGCCATCGCAGCGCGGTTGAGCGGGCATTGCCATTGGCGAAGGAGATGGGCGCGAAGCGAGCGGTGCTGCTGCCGGTTTCTGCGCCCTTTCATTGCCCTCTGATGCGACCAGCGGCCGACGCCATGGCAGAGGCTCTGGCCAGCGCGGACCTGCGCGCGCCCCTGGTCCCGGTCTATGCGAACGTTCTCGCCGCGCCCATCGCCGATCCCGACGGTATTCGGGCACGGCTTGTCGAGCAAGTGACCGCCATGGTCCGCTGGCGCGAATCCGTCGCCGCCATGTCTGAGGCCGGGGTCGGCGAGTTCGTCGAACTGGGCGGCAAGGTGCTGGGTGCAATGGTGAAGCGCATCGCTCCGGATTCTAAGGTCACGAGCGTCGTTTCGATGGACGATATCGAAGCCTTGGCGGCGAGCCTCTAATTTTATCGGTCAGCTCCGTTTTACGGAATGATGCAGCAAAAAGGGACATATATGTTCGATCTCACAGGCATGACTGCCCTTGTTACAGGTTCCACCGGCGGAATTGGCTCGGCCATTGCCAAGGCGTTGGCTGGGCAGGGCGCGCAGCTGGCCTTGTCCGGCACGAGCGAAGAAAAACTGGCAGGATTCCGGGCTGAACTAGGCGGCGATCATGTGATCCTGCCTTGCAACCTCTCCGATCCTGCGGCGGTGGATGGGCTGGTTCCTGCCGCAGTCGAAAAGCTGGGCAAGCTGGATATTCTCATCAACAATGCTGGTGTGACGCGCGACAATCTTGCGATGCGGATGAAGGACGAAGAGTGGGATCAGGTGATACGGGTCAATCTGGAGGCCGCCTTCCGCCTGGCCCGCGCGGCATGCAAGCCGATGATGAAGGCGCGCTTTGGTCGTATCATCTCGATCACGTCCGTTGTCGGCGCGACGGGCAATCCCGGGCAGGCCAATTACGCGGCGTCAAAGGCGGGGCTCGTCGGCATGTCGAAGGCCTTGGCGCAGGAGCTTGCGAGCCGTAGCATCACGGTCAATTGCGTGGCCCCCGGCTTCATCAAATCCGCCATGACGGATGTACTTCCCGATGCGCAGAAGGAAGCGCTGCTTGGAAAGATCCCGGCAGGAAAGCTTGGCGAGGGCGACGATATCGGCGCGGCCGTGGCCTATCTGGCCAGCAAAGAGGCCGGTTATGTCACCGGCCAGACGTTGCACGTCAACGGCGGTATGGCGATGCTGTAATGCAGGCTTTCCGCAAATAGTCTTGCGAACCCCGTAATCAGCCACTAGGGCGATTCCGATTGAAAAATTCATATCCCAACCAGAAGGATTTCACATGAGCGAGACTGCCGACCGGGTAAAGAAGATCGTAGTCGAACATCTTGGCGTCGAAGCCGAAAAGGTGAACGAAGAAGCTAGCTTCATTGACGATCTGGGTGCCGACAGCCTCGACATTGTTGAGCTGGTCATGGCTTTCGAAGAAGAGTTCGGCGTTGAGATCCCCGACGATGCGGCGGAAAAGATCGCAACGGTGAAGGACGCCATTGATTATATCGAAAATAACAAGGGCTGATCTGGCCGGTGTGAACCCAAATTACGGGCCGATGATCTGAACGTAGCGGCTCTCCGGCCCCGGGGCTTTCCCGTGGAAGGAGAGCCGTTTTGCGTAGTGAATGGAATTGGAGCACGATATGCGTCGCGTCGTAGTAACCGGTTTGGGCATGGTTTCGCCCCTGGGCGGTAGCGTGGAAACGACCTGGAAGAATATTTTGGCTTCGAAGTCGGGAGCAGCGACGATCGCTCGCTTCGACGCCAGCGACCAGGCTTGCCGCATTGCTTGCGAGGTGAAGCCCGCGGATCATGAATATGGCTTTGATCCCGGTAAGCGTGTCGATCATAAGGTTCAGCGGCAGGTTGATCCCTTCATTGTCTATGGCATTGATGCCGCCGGGCAAGCGCTGGAGGACGCCGGTCTTACGGACATGAGCGAGGCCGAGCGCCTGAGGGCCGGTTGCTCCATCGGGTCAGGCATCGGCGGCCTTCCTGGGATCGAGAGCGAATCCATCGTCCTGCACGAAAAAGGACCGCGTCGCGT
The DNA here is from genome assembly GCF_014200045.1 of Rhizorhapis suberifaciens. Taxonomy (GTDB): domain Bacteria; phylum Pseudomonadota; class Alphaproteobacteria; order Sphingomonadales; family Sphingomonadaceae; genus Rhizorhapis; species Rhizorhapis suberifaciens. Next base: position 111,281 of record NZ_JACHOV010000005.1, on the reverse strand, counting down.
GTCTCCTCACTTCGTCCACGGCCGCCTGATCAATCTTATCTCTGGCCAGGTCAGCATCAAATATGGCCTGATGGGGCCCAACCACGCGGTTGTTACGGCTTGTTCGACGGGCGCGCACAGCATCGGCGATGCGGCGCGAATGATCGCCATGGACGATGCCGATGTCATGTTGGCGGGCGGCGCGGAAAGTGCGATTTGTCCGCTCGGGATTGCGGGATTCGCCCAAGCGCGCGCGCTTTCGACCAATTTCAATGACCAGCCGGAGCGCGCGTCACGTCCCTATGATGTGGACCGCGATGGTTTCGTCATGGGAGAGGGTGCGGGCGTCGTGGTGCTCGAGGAATATGAGCATGCCAAGGCGCGCGGCGCGAAAATCTATGCCGAAGTGATTGGCTATGGCTTGTCGGGCGATGCTTATCACGTGACCGCCCCGCATCCGGAAGGCTCTGGCGCATTCCGAGCCATGGAAATGGCGATGCGCAAGTCGGGCCTGGCACTGTCGGACATCGACTATATCAATGCGCACGGAACATCCACGCCGCTGGGGGACGAGTTGGAATTGGGCGCCGTCCGTCGCCTTTTCGGCAATGCCCTTGGCGAACTTTCGATGTCCTCCACCAAATCGGCAATCGGTCACTTGTTGGGCGGCGCGGGTGCGGTGGAGTCCATCTTCTGTATCCTGGCTCTCCGCGATCAGATTGTGCCGCCGACGCTTAACCTCGATAACCCCAGCGAAAATTGCGTGGGCGTCGACCTGGTGCCGCACAAGGCAAAGGAACGGAAAGTCACAGCCGTACTCAACAACAGCTTCGGCTTTGGCGGGACCAATGCCAGCCTTGTGATGAAGGCCATTTGATCTGTCATGCGACGACTTGCCTGGCTGATTCTTTTTGCCGGTCTTGTCGTCGCCGCGGTCGTTGCGTTTAACTTCGTGCAGGGCTGGACAGGCGCCGGCCCATCGGAGACGGACGTGACTTTAGTCGTGCCGGAGGGTGCTACCCTGACGGCGGCTGCGCGGGATATGGAAAAATCCCGTGTTATCTCCTCGGCTGAGACGTTTCTCATTCGCGCTAAAATTTTTGGGTCGGACCAGCCGATTAAAACCGGCGAGTATAGAATTCCGGCTCATGCCAGCAATCGCGACATATTGAACCTGCTGCAAAGCGGGAAGGTTGTTGCGCGGCTTGTGACGATCCCGGAGGGAATGCCATCCATCCTCGTTTATGAGAAGCTGAAGGCGGAAAAGTATCTGTCCGGACCAGTGGGCATACCTGCGGAAGGGTCCATACTGCCTGACAGCTACAGCTATGAGCGCGGCGAAAGCCGACAGGCGGTCCTTGATCGTATGCAGGACGCCATGAAGAATACCATGGCGGCGCTCTGGCCGAAGCGAAGCAAGGATATAGTGGTGAAGACGCCGCTCGAAGCGCTAACGCTGGCGAGCATTGTGGAAAAAGAAACGGGGGTCCCCGCCGAGCGTCCAACCGTGGCAGGTGTGTACAGCAATCGACTTAGGATCGGTATGCGGCTGCAGGCCGACCCCACGATCATCTATCCGATCACCAAGGGCAAGGCTCTTGGCCGGCGCATAAAGCGGTCGGAGATTCTGGCCGTCAACGACTATAACACCTATTCCATGGCGGGACTGCCCAGGGGACCCATCGCCAATCCGAGCCGTGCCTCGATCGAGGCGGTGCTGCACCCGGCCGCGACCAAGGCGCTTTTCTTTGTCGCGGACGGGAAGGGCGGGCATATCTTTGCAGATACGCTGGAAGAACATAATGCCAATGTGAAGAAATGGTTTGCAATACGCCGGTCGCGCGGCGAACTATAGGTTCGATCCAGGCCCTCGCTAGCGCCTGCCTTGCGGGGCAAAAATTTCAAGCCACTATATCCATAAGCTTGCTGAGGCCGACACGGTTGGTCTGCTGTTGCTTTCAACTCGTCTTACGGGCCAAATTACAAAGTTGTTTTTAGTAACTATATGGTTCAGAAAGATATAAGAAATAGAGAGGAGAGAGCCATGTCGAAAATGATTTTCGTCAACCTGCCGGTAACGGACCTCGCCCGTTCGACGGCCTTTTATCGGACCGTAGGGGCTACGCCGAACGAGCGTTTCTGCGACGCAACGGCGTCATGCATGGTACTTTCCGACACGATATTCGTGATGCTGCTGACGCATGAAAAGTTCGCTCAGTTCACGCCCAAGAAAATTGCCGATGCCCGAACGGAAACGGAAGTGCTGCTCTGCGTTTCTGAGGACAGCCGTTCGGACGTGGACGCCACGGTGAACAAGGCGCTGACGGCCGGTGGCAGGGAGCCCCGCCCAATTCAGGACTATGGCTTCATGTATGGCCGCAGCTTTGAAGATCCGGACGGCCACATCTGGGAAGTCATGTGGATGGATGTCGAGGCCGCAATGGCTGGAGGCGCCGGGCAGGATCAGTAAGTTCCGCAGGTTTGAGGAGAGATATCATGACCTATGTGGATGGTTTCGTCATTCCGGTATCCAAGGATAAGAAGGAAGACTATCGCCGGGTCGCCGCCATGGCGGGACCCATTTTCAGGGAACATGGCGCGCTGCATATCGTGGAATGCTGGGGCAATGACTTGCCGGAAGGAAAGCTCAACGACTTTCGGACCGCGGTTATTGCAGAGGAGGGCGAAACCGTGGTTTTTTCCTGGATCGTCTGGCCTTCAAAGGAAGTGCGCGACGAAGGAAACAAGAAAGTCATGGAAGACCCCAGGATGAAGGTGGGTGAGGTCGAAATGCCTTTCGATGGAAAACGATTGATCTACGGCGGGTTTGAGGTGCTTTACGACACAAGGGTGGATTAGATCACGATCATCGTTAATTGCTGACGGCCGTTAGCGCCGAACAAAGTCGAGACACGGTTGAACCAAGCCATCGTCCCACTTCAGCCATCGGCCGAAGTTTGCCCGAGCGCCCGTTTTTCAGGGAAGCGAGCGGCTCGGGACGAGCAAGTTCACTAAAAGCTCGCAAAAGCCGGCCACCGACGGCTTAGTTCGCCTGTGCGACGCCCTGATCGTTCATGAGCTGCTGCAATTCGCCAGCTTCGAACATTTCCATCATGATGTCGCTGCCGCCGATGAATTCGCCCTTCACATAGAGTTGAGGAATAGTCGGCCAGTCGGAAAATTCCTTGATGCCATGGCGGACATCCTGGTCCTGGAGCACGTCCACGCTTTCATAATCGACACCCAGATGGTCGAGAATTGCGATTGCGCGGCTGGAAAAACCGCATTGGGGGAACAGCGGCGTTCCCTTCATGAACAGCACGACATCGGCGGAGTTCACGATTTCCCCAATGCGCGCCTGTATGGCGTCGGTCATATATTGCTCCAATAACTCTAACGGCCCCGCCAGTGCCGGGCATGATCAATATGGTGGCTTAATTGGGGACCGCCGTCGTGAGTTGCAAGGCATGCAACACGCCGCCCATGCGTCCCCCAAGAGCGGCATAGACAGCCTGGTGCTGTTTGACGCGGCTCATGCCCCGAAAACTTTCTGACACTACCCGGGCGGAATAATGATCCCCGTCGCCCGCAAGGTCTGTAATCTCTACCTCCGCATCGGGCATAGCCTGGCGGATCATATCTTCGATTTCCTGAGCGGCCATTGCCATCGAATCGGTCCTTATTGAGAGGTTTCGATGAATTGGCGACGCGCTTCGACGGTTTTTGCTTCTAGAGCGCTACGAACCATCAAGTCGTCGGCCTCGATGCCCGCGGAGGTGAGGTCGCCCAGCACCTTGCGAATCACATCCTCATCACCTGCTTCTTCAAAATCGGCCTGGACGACGGCCTTGGCATAGGCGTCGGTTTCTTCGCGGGTCAGCCCCATTTTTTCCGCCGCCCATTCACCAAGCAGGCGATTGCGCCGGGCCAGGATCTTGAACTGCAATTCTTCGTCCCGGGCGAACTTCGCCTCAAACGCCTTTTCACGATCCTGGAAGCTGGTCATGTGCCCATCCTGTACTTGAACCTCTACCAGCGAAATAAGCGGGACGGGCGGATTACGCAACGGTAAGGATGGGTAGTGTGTCACAAGGACGGCATCCCCACATTCGTGGCGATGCCGTTAGATTTATTGAACGACGTCAGTTTCTGGGATGACTTTTCAGCCAATCCAGAACAGATTCCGGCCGGGTTTCGCGATAGGGGTCGTCATCTGCGCCGACATCATTGATGCCTGGCTCCTCGAACCAGGCGGCGACTTCCCCATCGTCCACCACCATCGCGTAGCGCCAGCTGCGGTCACCAAAGCCCACGTGATCCTTCTTGACCAGCATGCCCATGCGACGAGTAAAATCGCCTGAGCCGTCGGGAAGCAACTTGAGCCGGTTGATGCCAAGATGCTTGCCCCACTGGTACATGACGAACGCGTCGTTGACGGAGACGCAATAGACTTCGTCCGCTCCAGCAGCCTTGAACTCGTCATAAAGCCGTTCGAACGCCGGGCATTGTTCGTTGGAGCATGTCGGCGTGAATGCGCCGGGAAGGGAGAAGACGACAATACGCTTGTTGCGGAACAGATCGCCGGTACGGACATCCTGCCAGCGGAAAGGATTGTCTCCCCCCATGCTTTCATCGCGAACGCGGGTTTTCAGAACGACATCGGGTACCTGACGGCCAAGCATTTCAAACTCCTTTGTTTTGGTGTGAAGGGCTTCACACCAAAAACCCCTTTCAGGCCAACCAAGTTTCGCGACCAGACTGATTGATCGAATCGATTGACCAGAGAATTAACGAACCTGACAGATGCAGGAATCCCGCGCCTAGTGCGGCGTACGAGCGGCGGCGCAGCGGTCGTGGATGGTTTGGCGGAATAGCTCGCTTTCCATCATGCGGCGCGCATTCGGCCATCCCTCACTGATGAGGGCACGTTCAACGTCTAGAGCCGCATAAAAACGGCCGGTGTCAGCCAATGTGAGGGCCCGATCACGGACTGCACGAACCGCCTTGTTCTCAGTGATATTCATATCTGCGCTCCAGAAGAAGGATAGACGCCTCGATAACGCATGGGGAAGCTGAGGTTTCCGGCTCTGCGAGGATTCGGCGGGGCTTCATTGTGCTACATAAGCATGCCTGCGTGAAAATCGGGCATTCCCCCGCCTGGGTCCTTGCAATAAGGTTGGCGGGATGACCGACTATTCCGACCTTTTGCGCCCCGATACGGGCCAATCCGCGCGATCCATTTACCTGATCGATGAAAAGGGGTTTGCCGCCTGGTTGCAGAAGCAACCGGAACGCCGGCGCAGCGCGGCGGCGGCGCAGAAATTCTGTGGAAAGGGCGGCGAACTGGCGATCTTGCCGGACGACAAGGCGGACCTGTGGTCCGTTGTCATCGGAGTCGCCAATGTTGAAAACCTGTCTAGCTGGTGCCTCGCCAAGGCGGCCGAGGCTCTGCCGGAGGGCGCTTATCGGCTGGAGGGGGCGTCCCCAGGCCCAGCTGCATTCGGCTGGATGACGGCGCAATATCGTTTCGACAGGTATCGAAAGAATGAGAATGCGTCGGGTCCGCGCGTGCTGTTGACCAGCGAGCCGGGCAAGATAGATCAAGTGGTGCGTCTGGCCGAAGCGACGGCGCTGGTTCGCGACCTCGTCAACACGCCGACCGCTGACATGGGGCCGCCGCATCTGCAGGCGGCCGCCGAGGCGCTGGCCAAGGAATTTGACGCGAAGCTCACCGTGACGCGCGGAGATGATCTGGAGAGCGGCTATCCCATGATCCACGCGGTCGGGCGGGCGGCAGACAAGGCCTTCGCGCCTCGCCTTGTCGAATTGCGGTGGGGCAAGCCGGAGGATCCGAAGATTGCCGTGATCGGCAAGGGCGTCTGTTTTGACAGTGGGGGGCTTGATATCAAGCCTTCCAGCGCGATGCGCCTGATGAAGAAGGATATGGGCGGCGCGGCGCATGCTCTTGCCCTGGCGCGACTGATTATGGGCGCTCGATTGCCGGTGCAACTGCACCTCCTCATCCCCGCGGTGGAAAATGCGATAGGCAGCAATGCATTCCGGCCGGGCGATGTCCTTTCTAGCCGCAAGGGTCTGACAGTCGAGATTGGGAATACCGATGCCGAGGGCCGTTTGGTATTGGCCGATGCACTTACGAGAGCGGGTGAGGAGAAACCCGAACTTGTGCTGGATTTTGCGACTCTGACCGGGGCTGCTCGCGTGGCGCTCGGTCCTGACCTGCCCGGCTTGTTCACGAATGATGATGCGCTGGCCGACATGCTGACGCGGACAGGCGGCGAGGTGGACGATCCGGTGTGGCGCCTTCCGCTTTGGGCTCCCTATGGCGAGATGCTGAAGTCTGACATTGCCGATATCAACAATGCTGGAGAAGGCGGATTTGCGGGGGCCACGACCGCGGCGCTGTTTCTGCAGAAGTTCGTGCCGGAGGGCGCGAAATGGGCGCACTTCGACACCTTTGCCTGGAGACCTTCGGCCAAGCCCGGCCGGCCCAAGGGTGGAGACGCCCTGGGGATGAGGGCTGCCTGGGCAATGTTGGCGGAGCGGTATCGGTAGAGAGTATGATTGACTTTATCTCGACCCTTTCGCCCCGAGCCCCTCGGCAGCCTGCAGGTCGGTCAACCTAATGAGCCTAGATCTTCAGGATCGATACCCTTCTAAAATGACGCAAACCAGCCATTCGGTACACAGTCGTAACGATGGTTGCCGCCTTTCGGGCGATTTCCATCCACATCAAATCCTTTTTTGAAGTCCGTTTCGCAACCGGTTCGCATCTGATGCGTTGGGTTGGCATGAACAAGCATAGCGCAAAAGCCGACTTGAACGAAGCGGCTCCGTTGACCGGAACGGCTCTGGGCAACTGGATGCGGACGCTTGTCGACTATGTGCGGTCGGGGGAGCCCGATCTCACCAATCGCCAAATGGCCTTGATGATGATTGTGTATATCATGCCAGGCCCCCACACAGTGCGGGGTTTGGCTGACAAACTCAACGTTTCGAAGCCCGTTATTACTCGTGCCTTGAACAAACTGGGCGCTCTCGGCTATCTGCGCCGCGAGCGGGATGAAGCGGACCGACGCAACATCTTCATAACCAGGACGTCGAAAGGGGCGCATTTTCTTGACGGATTCGAGCGCTTCATCGCTGAATCAAGCGATGAACATTGGGGTAAAAAGCGGGTCGCAAGCTAAGGCAGGACGGGACCGTTTCACATTGACCGGGCGCTCGATAGCGCTGGACCGGCGAGTTAACGCCATTCGCGGCGACCTGGCGGACCTTGCGCTTGCCGGCAAATATTTCGCACCTCATTATTCCTGCCCCCAGACTTTTTCCTTGGTCGCGACTCGGGCGGCGATGCGTTCGAAGCCGGATCATGGTTCGACGGCAGTGTCCGAACTGCTTCAGGGCGAGCTGTTTCAGGCTATCGATGTGGCGGGCGGATGGGCATGGGGTTTTAGTGCGCATGACCATTATGTTGGCTACATCCCGGTCGCTGCACTGGGCAAACCGCTTGAACCCACCCATTTGGTCTCTGCTTCAGCCGCGTTGGTTTTTGCCGAGGCCAATATCAAATCGCCCGAAGTGTCGCTGCTCCCGATGGGATCGCTCGTGGCGGGGGCGGTTGAAGGCGCTTTTTTGAAGACTTCGGGGGGGTTCATTCATCTGCGTCACCTTTCCAGCATGGGGGAAATCGATAACGATCCCGTTATGATTGCGGAAACGCTTACCGGTTCCCCGTATCTGTGGGGCGGGCGGAGTAGTTTCGGCCTGGATTGTTCCGGACTTGTGCAACTCTGTCTCGCTCGATGCGGGATCGCAGCGCCGAGGGACACCGACATGCAAATGGCGGCGCTTGGCGAAGAAATCGGGTCTGACGATGCGCTGCAGCGGGGCGATATCATTTTCTTTCCCGGCCATGTCGGCTTTATGGCGGACGGCGACAATCTCATTCATGCCAATGCATATTGGATGCAGGTGACGACCGAACCGCTTGCGGATGTCGTGGCGCGGCTCGCCGACGGACATGCGCAGCCGCTGCTGGCGCGCAAAAGGATCAAGGCATGAGTATTCAGGTTTTCATCGATGGCGGCGCGGGAACCACTGGCATAGAAATTCGCGAGCGGCTGGTCGGACGCAGTGGGCTTTCGCTCATCACCCTGTCCGACAACGACCGTAAGGCTCCGGCTGCTCGCAAGAACGCGCTCAACGATGCTGATGTCGTCATTCTTTGCCTGCCCGACGATGCGGCTCGTGAGGCGGTTTCGTTGATCGACAACGACCGGACCAAGATCATTGATGCGTCGACGGCGCATCGGGTGGCCGATGGCTGGACCTATGGCTTTGCCGAGCTGGAGCCGGACATGCGGCAGCGGCTGGGGGAGGCGCGCTTCGTCTCCAATCCCGGCTGCTATCCTACTGGTTTTCTGGCATTGGTCCGGCCGCTGATCCGGGCGGGACTGCTTCCAACTGACTGGCCGCTCACGGTCAACGCTGTGTCGGGCTATTCGGGGGGCGGCAAGTCCATGATCGCCGCCTTTGAGGATGCGAACGCACCAGAGCGTTATGACACCGCATTTCGCGCTTATGCTTTGGGATTGGGGCACAAGCACGTGCCGGAGATGCAGCTTCATGCTGGGGTAAAATATGCGCCGCTGTTCACCCCGGCTGTGGCGCGGGTGTATCGGGGCATGCTGGTAGAGGTGCCGTTGCAGGTTTCCGCCATGCGCGGTTCGCCTTCGGTGGATGCGCTGCGGGACGTGCTGGCAGCGGCCTATGCCGAATCAAGCCTGATTGGGGTGGCGAGCAAGGCCGAATGCGAGGCAAGGGGTGCACTGGAGATTGAACAGGTCGGCACCACCGACCGGCTCGAGATATTCGTCTTTGGTAATGAGCAAGCTGGTCAGGCGCGGCTGGTTGCTGCCCTGGATAATCTGGGCAAGGGCGCGGCGGGCGCTGCTGTCCAGAACCTGAATATCCTTGCGGGCCTTGATGAGACGGCGGGACTGCGCCTTTAGGAGATTGATGGGGATCAGTGTACCGTGCCGATCGGCTCGTCGGCCGACAACAGGATGATGAGCCGTTCGATCTGCCGCCAATGACAGAAATGAATGTGGTTGCCGACGTCCCGGCTGCGGTCGGCACGGGCGGCGGCCTCAAAGCCCGCATTATCGCCGAAGCGGAAAATCAGGTCCTGCGCGTCATCAAAACTCTTTCGGCTAGACAGATATGGCACCAGCAATTCGCAACTCCCGAAAGATATCGAAGACGATCGGGAACGGCGTTTCAATGGCCGTGCCAGTTTTCGGGACAAACGCATTGCTGCGAGCAACAAGAGTGAATGGCCCGTTAGCCAAATGCCAATTCGGCACATTCATCTCGTTTCGGCACAACTGGCGTCCCGCTTTGAAGCATGGCAAAGGAGCCGGATGAAAGAAAAACAGGAAGGCTCGCCGCAGGGTGCGGGCTCCATCATCGCGCTTTTGTCCATAACGGGCGTAATCGCCGGAGGTTTAATGGGCCAGCCCACAATCGGTTTGTTGGCGGGATTTGGGTTGGGCGTAGCCATCGGCTTGACCATGTGGTTGCGCGACCGGCACAAATAGGTTGGGCCCGCTTGAACGTGATCAGATGAGCGCATAGTAAGTCGCCATGCTGAAGCACATTTTCTTGTTCATCCTGCTCTGCCTGGCGCTTGCGGCCGGTGCGATCTTCTACCTTTCCCGCGGCGATACGGCTCGGCTTTCGGTTGCGCAGCTTTCCGGCCGGGAGCCCAGGATTACGGCGCCCCGTCGGGAAATGATCCCCACCATCAACATTCCCGATATGAGGGTATGGAAAGCGGACGAAAAGCCCGTGGCCGCCGCCGGATTGACGGTGGAGCGCTTGGCCGAGGGGCTTTCGCACCCCCGCTCCATGCTGCGCCTCCCCAATGGCGACATATTGGTGGCGGAAACAGCAAGCCCGCCCCGCAAGGTCGGGGGGATAAAAGGCATTGTGATGCGATTCTTGATGGGCAAGGCGGGCGCGGAAGTGCCCTCTCCCAACCGGATCACGCTGTTGCGCGACAAGGATGGAGACGGGAAGCCGGAGGAGCGTCATATACTGCTCAAAGGCCTCAACTCGCCCTATGGCATGGCGTTAGTGAACGGAACGCTCTGGGTCGCCAATAGCGATGCGCTGATGGCCTTTCCCTATAAGGAAGGGGACATACAGATCACGGATAGGGGCCGCAGGGTCCTGAACCTGCCCAAGCAGCAGCCGAACTTTCATTGGACGCGCAGCCTGCTCGCCAGCCCGGATGGTTCGCGACTTTATATCGGCGTGGGTTCTGCGAGCAATATCGGCGAATATGGGCTGGACAAGGAGGATAATCGCGCCTCAATTTTGGAAATGAACACCAAGACGGGGAGCTATCGCATCTTTGCCAGCGGCCTTCGAAATCCGGTGGGCATGGCCTGGAAGCCAAATAGCGATGAGCTTTGGGCGGTGGTGAACGAACGCGATATGCTGGGTAGCGATCTTGTTCCCGATTATCTGACCCGTGTCGAATTCGGCGGTTTTTACGGCTGGCCATGGAATTACTGGGGCGGTTATGAGGACAAGCGTGTTCAGCCCGAACGGCCAGACCTGCGGGAATATACGCATCGACCCGATTATGGGCTGGGTGCGCATACAGCTCCGCTGGGTCTCACCTTTGCGACGGGCGCGAAATTGGGCGACGGATTTTCCAGCGGCGCTTTCATTGCGCTGCACGGAAGCTGGAACCGCAAGCCGCTTGCCGGCTTCAAAGTGGTGTTCGTGAAATTTGACGAAAACGGGAAACCTTTGGGTCTGCCGATCGACGTGTTGACAGGCTTTTTATCGGGTGAGGAAGTTCGCGGGAGACCGGTGGACGTCACGATCGATGGAAGGGGTGCGCTGCTGGTGAGCGATGATGCTGGCGGGATAATCTGGCGGGTTAGTCGGCCGGTGGAGGCAGGCGCAAGCAAATAGGAGTCGAGCTGTTCCTGGGAGTTAAGCTTGACGCTCGCCTATGGCTTCCACAAAAGTAGGCGGCTATTCGCGCAAAGGGAGGCGACTCATCGACATTCTCGCCTTCTTCAAGGTTGAGACCACCACCGAATTATGGTGGGTCGCGCTTGGATTGGGGGCGCAGGTCGTTTTCGGCATGCGCTTCATCGTGCAGTGGCTCCATTCGGAACGGGCCGGGCGCTCTGTCGTGCCAGTCGCCTTCTGGCATCTGTCATTGGTTGGTGGAGCCGCGATGACCGCATATGCCATCTATCGCGAAGACCCCGTGTTCATCATCGGGCAGGGGTTGGGCCTGGCGGTATATGTGCGCAATCTCTGGATGATCTACCGCGAACGGAAGGCTCAGAGGGCTGCTTGATCCTGGCTGGGCGGTTCAATGGACGTTTAGCTGGTAGATCATATACCGTTCGTTATCATCCACCAGCTTTGCGGTCGCGTTCAGATGCGCGATGACGCCTGCATGATGCTTCAGGAAATTGCGTCCTGTGTTGTCCTCAGCGTTCTTTGCAACGGCAAACCAGTCGGCTCCCTCGGCGCGAAGCTTCTCTAACTGAGCGATGGCCGAGGCATCGTCCTCAAGGAAAGTCGCCCAGTCGGTATCTCCGCCCCCAAGGGGGAAAACCCAGCCGCGCCCCCTACTGTAATATATCGCGATAGGATCGCCCACGTCGGGCGACACTACCGCCGACAAATCCCCAGGTCTTTTAAGCTCCGCCAGTCGTTTTCCCATCAGCATGGCATTTTCCGCATAGGGGCGCTTCATCGTAGCAACCAGGGGAAATGTGGACCCGGCCATTACCAGCATCAAAATGACGCCCAGACGGGTTAGAGCCGGAGCGGCCACGATCGAGGTGCGCTCGAATGTCGCGAGCAGCAGCATTCCGCGGCCAGCAAAAATCGCCAGCGGTATGTGGAAGAAATGGAAGTTCCAGGGGTTGTTATTCATCTCCCGCGCGGCGGCCAAATAGACAATCCCGCCTGCCACGAGCCAAAGTAAGGGTATGTATATCAGGACGGGATCGCGACCTTCTGCGGTCTTGGGAGGGGGCGCAAATATGCCTACCGCCATCAGGAGCAAGAGCGGATAGCCGTAGAACCACCAAATAGCGGTGTCCCTCGCCGAACCAAGGTAGAAACGCTCTCGAATGAGCCTTCCTACCCCATCGTCCCAGATGTAGCCGCTCCCCGCCACATGATAGGGGGGATAGCTGTTCCCGAGATAAACAGCCCAGGCATAATAGGCCACCACCACGATGAGCCCGATACCGCCATATACCAGCACCTTTGCGGCTGCGGACCACCGCCCACGCCAAGTCCAGACGCCGGCGAGGTAAGCAACGATAAGTCCCGCAGCCAGACCCGGTAGTTTGGCCAAGGCCCCCAGCGTGAACGCCGCCGTCGCCAAGGGCAGCAGATAGGCCGTTCCCGTCACCCAATATTTGACGAATAACCATATGCCCAGCGTGATCAGGGCCAGCATTGCGGGGTCGGGAATGAAGGAACTGTCGATCATGATCGCGCCCGGCATCAGGGCGTAGGACAGGGCCGCGAGATGAGCATGCACCTCATCCCAGATGAGCGCTACGAGCCGGTGCAGCGAGAATAATGTGACGAGCCCAAAAAGCCCCGCCACGAGGCGGCCGATCCAGTCATGCCAGCCAAGGGGCACTGAAAGCAGCGCGACGATATAGCCGAAGAGCTGGAATTCGCGCCCTTGATAGCTTGGTCCGGGGCCGGTCCAGTTCACCTCCGGGAAAAAGATGTTCCAGCTTCGCTCGCGGAAATTCTCCGCCATCATCGCGGAACTTGCCTCCCGCCAGCTGAAAGCATCGATCAGCGGCAGTCTGATTTCATAGAAGCGCAGCAAAGCCCCGATGATCATGATTCCGATCAGTATCGTACGATTTGAATTTGCCGAAATGCTTGGCTTCGATTTGAGGATGGGTGCTGGTCCGGAGCGCAGCTCATCCATCACCGTCATTCGCCCGCGTCTCCGTCGTGCCCCAAAGGTGGAAAGTTCAACAGGGTGCGAATGCCATAATGGGTCTTCGAATTTTTGCGATAATAGATCCGCGCCATAACTTCCCCCAGAATGCCCAGGCTGAGCAGCTGCAATCCGGCTCCTCCCGACACCACGGTCATCAGCAACAGCGGATTTCCGGTCATGTCCACCCCGTCCAACTTCATGATAATGGTGGCAAGGAAGGCCAGGGCGGAGAGTCCAAAGCAGGCAAGCCCCAACCCTCCAAAAATCCGCATGGGATGCGACGCGTAGTCCAACAGGAACTTGACGGTCATGAGGTCGAGCAGCACCACCAGTGTCCGCCCGATGCCATATTTGGTAACGCCTGCCACCCTTTGCCGATGATTGACCGGCAACTCGGCGCAGCGCGCGCCACGCTGGTAAAGAAGGATCGGGATGAAGCGGTGCATGTCGCCGTAAAGGTCGATTTCCTCCAAGATGTCCCGGCGCATGATCTTCAGCGTGCAGCCAAGGTCATGGATCGGGAAATGGGTGACATGTGAGATCATCCAGTTCGCGATGCGGGAGGGGATCTTGCGGTTTACCAGCGCGTCCTGCCGATCCCGCCGCCAGCCATGGACAAGGTCAAACCCTTCTTCTAGCTTGCTGATCATGCGTTCGATATCGACCGGATCGTTCTGCAGGTCGCCGTCCATGGTGACCACCAGGTCCATGCGGGCATGGCCAATCCCCGCCTGCATGGCGGCCGTTTGTCCATAGTTCCGGCGAAAAATCACGCCGCGCACATTCTCATCCTGATTGGCGAGTTGCTGGATAAGCGCAGTGCTGCCATCGGTCGAACCATCATCGACAAGAATGATTTCATACGTCCTGCCGAGCCGATCGGTGACGTCCTTTAACTCACGGTAAAGCGGCAGCAGGTTGTCCAGCTCATTGTGGATCGGAATGACGATGGAAAGGCTTAAAAGCTTTTCAGCGGCCGCCGTGCGTGTTTCTGCGGCATGACGGACAGGATCGGCGACCTTGCCGCGGCGAGTTCGAATTTTGGGAGCATCAGCCTGTTGCACCACATTCCCCGGCGCCGTCGCCACATTCCTGAAGGAAGCCATTGGGTAACATCAGGGCTGTGGGCCAACAAGTAGATCAGCCAGCATAACGCCTGCCAAGCCGGACTACTACCAAAGGAGATGGTGAGTACCGGCCTGGGGCAGAAAGCAACATGATGGGTGTTCCTGCGCAGGCAGGAGCATAGTTTGCGGCTTCTAAGCTATTGAGGTCGGCAAGACTATTCGAACGCCAGCCTGATCAAGGCCATGGTCGATGGATCGAAGCCCTGCGGTCCGCCCTTTTCGATCGATTTTGCGATCTCCTTGCCTAGCTCCACACCGAACTGGTCGAATGGATTAATGCCCATCAGCACCGCGTTGGCGAAGGTGCGATGCTCGTAGAAGGCGATGAGGCCACCCAGTATTTCCGGGGTCACATCGTCAAGCAGAAACGTAGAGGACGGGCGGTTGCCGGGATAAGCTCGGGCGGGATCATCCTTGTTCTCGCGTCCCTGCATTAGCGCTGCGCCCTGAGCGAAGCAGTTCACCAGAAGGGTACGATGATGGGCGGGGTCCAAGGCATGCCCCGGCTCGACCGCGGCGATGAATTCGACCGGCACGACATGGGTCCCCTGATGCAGCAATTGGAACACGGCATGCTGTGCATCTGTCCCAACGCCTCCCCAAGTGATGGCCGCGGTCGGACCATCGACGAGTTGGCCTTCGCGCGTGACGCTCTTGCCATTGCTCTCCATTTCCAATTGCTGGAGATAGGAGGGCAGCAGCCGCAGCCGCTCGTCATAGGCGAACACAGCGCGTGTCTGGCAGTTCATCACCCGCGCATAATATTGATCGACAAAGGCGGCCAGCACCGGCGCGTTCTTGTGAAATTCGGCCAGCCGGAAATGCCGGTCCATCGCCGCAGCGCCCTCTAGCAGGTTCTCATACGACTCCCATCCCAGCGCGATCGCAGCGGGGAATCCGATTGAAGACCAAAGCGAGTAGCGCCCTCCAACACTTTCCGAAAAGGGCAGAACCCGCGTTTCATCCACCCCCCATTCAATCGCTTTTTCAGGTGAAGCGGTAAGGGCGATCACGCGCCCATAGGGGTCCTCGACGCCATCCTCCACCATCCAGTTGATCACGCTTTGCGCGTTCAGCATGGTTTCGGTGGTGGTGAAAGTCTTGGACGCGACGACCAGCAATGTGGCGCTGGGGTCGAACCGCTCCATCGCTTCTTCCAGGGCCGTTCCGTCGACGTTGGAGACAATGGCGACCTCATATCGATGCACCTGCCGGCCCAGCGCGTCGATCAGCAGGTCGGGTCCCAAGGCCGAACCGCCAATCCCTACATGCAAAACATGCCGGACCGGGCCAAAAGCCTCCGCTTCCACGGCGTCTATCAGTGCCCGCATGCGGTTGCGCAGAGCCTTGGCGCGGGCAACGCTTTCCGGATTTCCTTCGCCACGCTCGGCCATATGCTCGGCGGCGCGGCCCTCCGTGACATTGACGGCGTCGCCCCGGAACAGCGCCTCCCGCTGTCCTGCTAGGTCGGAAGCTTCGGCCAGGGAAACGAATTTTTCGATCAGGCTTGGGGTCAGGTGGGTTTTCGACCAATCAAAGCGAATGCCGCCCTTGGCCAGGCTGAACGCCGGAAGCCGATCCGCATTGCCCTCAAATATCGACTTGAGTTCGGCAACGGGTTCTTCGGCAATCGCGTTCCAGGCAGCTTTACGATCCATTTCAATACCTTTCATTGGTTCAACCCGCACGCCCGATTCACTTGCGATATAGACCATCACGGGCGAAAAAGCATGGTCGCTGCGCCCCTTGACGCTAAGCCTTATCCAACGCAAAGCGGTAGCATGACCGGAACCGCGCGCGAGGCCAAACGGATGACGAAGAAATCGGAAACAGGAGATTTCCTGTTGTTCCTCGTGAAGCTTGGTCTCTTCGTTTTCATTTTGCGTAGTTTTATCGTGTCGCCGTTCAATATTCCCTCTGAATCGATGCAGCCCCGATTGCTGATCGGGGACTATTTGCTGGTGGCAAAGTGGCCCTATGGCTATTCCCGCTACAGCCTGCCGTTCAGCCTCCCTTTAATTCCCGGCCGTATCCTCCCCCATACGCCTGATCGCGGTGATGTCGTTGTGTTTAAGGCGCCGCCTACCCAGCGCCAGGATTATATCAAGCGCGTCATCGGGGTCGCGGGTGATCTTGTACAGGTCAAGAACGGGGTGGTTTATCTGAACGGTACTGCCATCCCAAAGAAGCGTATCGAAGACCTTATGCTGCCTGTGTCGCAGAATATGCTGGATGCAGCAGCTCAGGAAAATGCGGCGTCACCTTGCTATCGGCCGATGTTTGAGAGTAGCGCCGCCGATGGAACGCCCATTTGCCGATATCCGCAGTATCGGGAAACGCTACCTAACGGGAAGAGCTATAACGTCCTGGATCTGGAGAACGGCATCGCCGACAACACGGAGGTGTTCGTTGTGCCGGAGGGGCATCTGTTCTTGATGGGCGACAATCGTGATCGCAGCGCGGACAGTCGTTTTCCAGCCGTCGATGGAGCGGGCATCGGTTTCGTTCCTGAGCAGAATCTGGTTGGCAAGGCGCTGATTTCCGTCTTCTCCACCAATGGTTCCGCTAACTGGCTGCTACCATGGACCTGGTTTACCGCGGCGCGCTTCAGCCGCATCGGGGAAAGCTTTTGAACCGTCCCGATTCCCTTGAATGGGTGCGGGGGAAGCTCGGCCATGATCCAGTCGACCTGAATCTTTTTACAGAAGCCCTGACCCACGGGAGCCACGGCCCAAAAAACTACGAACGACTGGAATTTCTGGGCGACCGGGTGCTCGGCCTCATCATGGCCGAATGGCTATACGAGCATTTCGCGGACGAGCCTGAAGGCATGCTGTCCCGCCGCTTGAACGCGCTCGTCGCCGGAGAAACCTGCGCCGAGATTGCCAGAAACCTGGCGCTTGGCCCGAACATGCGCCTTGGCAAGCAAGCCCGCGACGATGGGGCCATTGAAAGCGATAATGTGCTGGGCGATGTCATGGAAGCGCTGATCGGCGCTCTCTATATTGACGGGGGCATAGATGTCGCGCGTTCGTTTGTACGCAGGGCCTGGGCCGATCGGGTGGATAGCCAGCAGCCAGCGCCAAAGCATCCCAAATCCGCGCTGCAGGAATGGGCGGCCGCCCACCGCCGCAAGCCGCCAGAATATGCGCTGACGGGCAAGACCGGCCCCGCACACAATCCACGCTTCATCGTGACGGTTTCGATCAATGGCGTTGCCGAGGCAACGGCGGAGGGCAGCTCCAAACAGGAAGCGGAAACCGCCGCTGCAAAGAAGATATTGGAGGAATTGGAGTAATGACACGCTGCGGACTCATAGCCGTGGTGGGTGCTCCCAATGCGGGTAAATCGACGCTGGTAAATGCGCTGGTAGGGCAGAAGGTGGCGATCACCTCCCCCAAAGCACAAACCACGCGGACCCGCTTGTTGGGCGTGGCGATTGAGGGCGACGCCCAGATCATGCTGGTTGACACCCCAGGCATTTTCGAACCGCGCCGCCGTCTGGACCGGGCAATGGTGCAGGCCGCATGGGGCGGCACGCAGGACGCCGATCTCATCGCGCTGGTGATCGATTCCAAGGCGGGCCTTGGCGCCAAGGTGGAAATCATCCTCGAGGCACTGAAAGGCCGCAGGGAACCCAAGCTGCTGATCCTGAACAAGGTAGACATTTCCGCGAAGGAGAAGCTGCTGGTCCATGCAAGGCGGCTGAATGACTCGGTCGAGTTCACGGAAACATTCTTTGTCAGCGCGGCCACCGGAGACGGCTTGCCGGAACTGAAGCGCACGCTTGCCCAAGCGGTGCCCGAGGGGCCATGGCATTTTCCAGAGGATCAGGTTTCCGATGCCACTGACCGCATGCTGGCTGCCGAAATAACCCGCGAGCAGCTATATCATCAACTTCATGCCGAATTGCCCTATGCCAGCGCAGTGGAAACGGAAAAATATTCCGAGCGCCAGGACGGATCGGTGGAAATCCATCAGCAGATCCTGGTGGCCCGGCCTACCCAGCGCGCCATCATTCTTGGCAAGGGCGGCTCGCGCCTGAAGGAAATCGGCTCACGTGCACGAGCGGAGCTTGCATCTCTGCTCGGCCGTAAGGTCCACCTATACCTTCATGTAAAGGTGAAGGCCGATTGGGAGGATGACCGAGGATTGTATCGCGATATTGGCCTGGATTGGGTGGATTGAAGCTGCGGACGCTAAAGAACTTCCGCTCGCGGCCGATATTTCATATGGTTTAATGGCCCTTTACCGCCTTTGAGGCGACGAAAGGGGGCGCCGGGGGACACATATGAGCACCATCGTCAGATCACCGGATCAATCCGGCGCGAAAAATTTTGTTACAAATGAATTGCGCTATAGCGTCATGGTGAAGGGGTCGCTCTTCAACGATGATTTCCCCGAAGGCCTGCCGCTTCGCATTGTGAACATATCCGAAGGCGGCTTGATGGCGGTCATTCCCTATGGCGTTCGCGTTTATAGCGCCGTCAGCATTGGATTGCGCAACTTGCCCCCCGTTGAGGCCCATGTCGCCTGGTGCAGGACGGACCGCATCGGTGTGGCATTCGATGAAAAGATCGACCTGGACCTTTTCTTTGGGCGAACCAGCAGTTCAATGAAAAGCGAGCCGCTGATCCGCAAGCTGAACGGATGAGAATGGCGGGTTAAGCATGATCATCTTAGGTCATCCTTAGCTGAAGTTTATCCCGAGCACCTGCCTTGCAGGCAGTCGAGGGCCTCGGGACAAACGGTTCAATCTAAGATGCATCACTAAATCGTGGCAGCCTGCACTCCGAAAAGATCATGCTCGTCGGCGTCCTCGATGAGCACCTCGACAATATCTCCGGGTTTCAGATCGTGAGCATCGCGGAGATGTACCTCCCCGTCGATTTCCGGCGCATCGGCCTGTGATCGGCCGGTCGCGCCGCCCTCATCATCCGCAATATCGATGATGACGGGAAGGGTGCGGCCGATTTTAGCTTCAAGCTTGGCCGCGCTGATGGCGGCGGTTTTTTCCATGATGCGCTGGTAGCGCTCCTCTTTGACCTCCTCCGGCACTGGATCGGGGAGAGCGTTGGCCGTCGCTCCCTCTACCGGTTCGAAGCGAAAGGCCCCCACGCGGTCGAGTTGGGCCTCGTCCAGCCAGTTCAGCAGATATTGGAAATCCGCCTCGGTCTCACCAGGAAAGCCGACCACGAAGCTGGAGCGGATGGCGATGTCCGGACAGATTTCGCGCCAGCCCCGAATGCGTTCAAGCACCTTGGCCTCATTGGCCGGCCGCTTCATGGCTTTCAGAACGGAAGGCGCGGCGTGCTGGAAGGGGATGTCGAGATAAGGTGTGATGAGCCCTTCGGCCATCAGCGGGATGACATCGTTCACATGGGGATAGGGATAGACATAATGGAGGCGCACCCATGCACCAAGGCTGCCCAGTTCGCGGGCAAGATCGGTCATGTGGGCGCGGACTTCCCGGCCCTTCCACTCACGCGGCTGGTGCCTGATGTCGACGCCATAGGCCGAGGTGTCCTGACTGATGATCAGCAATTCCTTGGTGCCTGCCGCGACCAGCTTTTCCGCCTCCCGCAAGATGGCGTCAGGACGGCGACTGACGAGATCGCCACGCAATGAAGGAATAATGCAAAAGGCGCAGCGGTGATTGCACCCTTCGGAAATCTTCAGATAACTGTAATGGCGCGGCGTAAGCTTCAGGCCGCCTTCGGGCACCAGGTCGACAAAGGCGTTGGGCACAGGCGGTGATGCCTCATGCACGGCATTTACCACCGCCTCATATTGATGCGCGCCGGTGATGGCGAGCACGTCGGGAAAGCGAGCCCGAATGACGTCCGCCTCATTGCCCATGCAACCCGTAACGATCACGCGGCCATTTTCCGCAATAGCCTCGCCTATGGCCTCCAGCGATTCTTCCTTGGCGGAATCGAGGAAACCGCAGGTGTTGACCAGAACGACGTCGGCGTCTTCATAATTGCCCGAAAGTTCATAGCCGTCGGAGCGCAGCTTCGTCAGGATGCGTTCGCTGTCGACGAGCGCCTTGGGACAGCCCAAGGACACCATGCCGACCTTCGGCGCCGGGGGGAGGGTGGTGACCATGCGCGCCCAAATAGGGCCGATCGGCGCGGATGTCACCTGCTTTGCGCCGTCATCCCCTTGCAGACGGGTTGCCGGCGCGTTTCTGAAGATTTTACGGTTGTTTTTTCGCGCAAGACCAGCGCCCTGAACACTCGTTAAAAGGCAGGCAAACGCGTGATGAAGGTGGGTCGAATTACGGCGGCCTAACCTAAAGACTTAAGACCTTTCCGGTAAATGCAGCAGCGGATCAAGCGGTTTCCTGTCCCTGCGGATTTCAAAATGCAGACTGGGTTCGGAGACGAAGCCGCTGGCTCCGGACAGGCCGATGACCTGCCCCTTGGTTACCTTCTGTCCTCGCACCACATTCAGGCTGTCGGCATGACCATAGGCGGTTACCCAGCCGCCGCCATGGTTGATGAGGACGAGGCCGCCGAACAGTCTGATTTCGTCGCCGGCATAGGCGACGACGCCGTCCGCCGCAGCGAGGATGGGGGTTCCTTTGGGAACCGCTATGTCAAGCCCGTCATTGCGCAAGCCGCTACCATATTGTCCGAACAGCGAGAGCAGCTTGCCTTTGATAGGCCAGGCAAAACTGCCGGTGAAGTGACTGGGCTCCGTGATGGCGGCCGTTGCAGGCAGGGGTTTGGGAGTCGAGGAAGCTTTGGCTGTTTGCTCGCCTTCCTTCAGCGCGGGCTGGCCGCCGGTCAGGATGTCGTCAATGTCGAGGCGGAAGGCGGCCGCGCGCTCCTCAAGCGTTTGTGGACGTTTGCCGGGCTCCGGGAGCAAAAGGCGCTGACCGTTGCGCAGGATGAAAGGATCCTCAAGGCCGTTGCGTGAGACTATGTCACGCCATGCAATCCTATAGGCGCGGGCAATGGCTATGCCAGTTTCGCCTTCCGACACCAGATGATAGCGCCCGGCCGGGACGCGAAGTTTTTGCCCGGGTCGGATGACATAAGGTGCCTCAAGGCCGTTTGCGATCGCCAGAATTTCGGAACCCGCGCCGGTACGATTGCCGATGCTTCGCAACGTGTCGTCAGGCTGAACAGTGTAAACGCTTTCGGCAATTTGCTTTGCGCTGGGGGCGACCCGCCGCGCCTCCCACACCGGTTCGGCTTCGATAAGAGCAACCAGGTCCGTCGGCAGGTGCGGCTCGGCCCCGGCTTTTGGTGGCAGCGGACGACCAGCCGGTGCATCAGCGGGGGGCGGAATACAGGCGCTAAGGCAGGAAACTGTTGCCAGCGTCAAGAACCAGCGGCTGGTAGGAACTGGGTGCTGCAAAGTCCTCCCCCCAAGGATGGTGGTCAGCAGTTTCCTGTTTAACAGTCAGGATTCAGACGTCAAATGCGCCGCGCAGCTGATCCAGACTTTCATAATGGGTCAGGTCGAGGTGCAGCGGTGTCACGGTGATATAATTGTCCGCTGCGGCTTCCAAATCGGTGCCCTTATCAGGAGTGCGGATGCCGCTTTCCAGGCCGAACCAGTAATAGCTGTAACCACGGGGGTCCTTGCCTTCGACAATGGTGGAACGGCCATAGTCATGAAAGCCCTGCCGCACTGCGCGGATGCCACGTACCTGATCGGGTTCAATCGGAGGAAAATTGATGTTGATGAGGGTGCGGGGCGTCGCTGGCAGGTCCAGAAGGGGACGGATCACCTTTTCTCCCCATGCCTCGGCACAAGCGAAGGGGACGGCATCACCCATGCCTTCGCGGGCATAGATCTGGCTGAGCGCGATGGCGCGGAAGCCGGCAAGCGAGCCTTCCATTGCCGCAGAGACGGTGCCGGAATATGTGACGTCCTCGGCAATGTTCGCACCACGATTGACGCCTGAGAGAACGAGATCCGGCGGATTGTCCTTCATAACATGTCCCACCGCCATGAGCACCGCGTCAGTCGGTGTGCCAGTGACGCTGAAATGCTTTTCGCCATGCTTGCGAATCCGGACGGGGCGAGTGAGCGTAAGGCTGTGTCCGGCGCCCGACTGCTCCTCCGACGGCGCGACGATCCATATGTCGTCGGACAGGGTGCGGGCGATCTTTTCCAGAACCTTCAGGCCAGGAGCATAGACGCCGTCGTCATTGGTGAGGAGGATACGCATTGGGACCTTTCTCGGGCTGCCGGGCGGCAAATCTGACTCAGCGCGGCGTCAACTTCTCAATGCCGCCCACATAGGGAGCCAGTATTTCGGGAATGGCGACACTGCCATCCGCCTGCTGATAATTTTCCAGCACCGCTACCAGCGTTCGGCCGACGGCGAGGCCGGAACCATTGAGCGTGTGCAGGAAGCGGGTGTTCTTCTCCCCTTCCGGTTTATAACGGGCGTTCATACGCCGCGCCTGGAAATCACCGCAGTTGGAGATGCTGCTGATCTCGCGATAGGTCTGCTGGCTTGGTAGCCAGACCTCCAGATCATATGTCTTCCGCGCGCCAAAACCCATATCGCCGGTGCACAGCAGGACGCGGCGATAGGGCAGGTTCAGGGCCTGTAAAATGCCTTCTGCAGCCGCGACCATCTTCTGATGTTCGGCTTCGGAGTCTTCCGGGCGGCAGATCGCCACCAGCTCCACCTTTTCGAATTGGTGCTGTCGAATGAAACCGCGCGTGTCGCGGCCCGCCGAACCCGCCTCCGAGCGAAAGCAGGGGGTGAGGGCGGTGAAACGGAGCGGCAGGGAGGTTTCCGGAAGGATCTGTTCACGAACGAGGTTGGTAAGGCTTACCTCTGCGGTTGGAATAAGCCAGCGGCCGTCGGTCGTCCGGAACAGGTCGTCGGCGAATTTGGGAAGCTGGCCTGTACCAATCAGGGTCTCGTCCCGCACCAGCAGAGGTGGATTGACCTCCTCATAGCCATTTTCGCAGCTTTGCCGATCAAGCATGAATTGGGCAAGCGCCCGGTGAAGGCGTGCCATCTGACCGCGAAGTGCGGCGAAGCGCGCGCCCGACATCGCGGCGGCGGCCTCAAAGTCCAGGCCGAGCGCGGGGCCGAAATCGGCATGGTCCTGTGGCGTGAAGCCGAATTCGCGGGGTTTTCCCCAGCGCGTCTGTTCGACATTGTCATTCTCGTCCACGCCTGCGGGCACATCATCGGCGGGAAGGTTGGGTATCGCAAGAAGCGTCGCGTGAAGCTCCTCGCTGACAGCTCGGTCCCGTGCCTCAAGCTCAGGCATGCGGTCCTTGAGCTCGGCCACCTCGGCCTTTAACGCTTCCGCCTTGGCCATGTCCTTTTGCGCCATCGCCTGGCCGATCAGCTTGCTGGCTTCATTGCGGCGAGCCTGGCATGTCTGCACCTGTGTTGAAATGGCTCGCTTTTTTTCGTCGAGCGCCAGCAATTGTCCGGCCAGTGGTCCAAGACCTCTTTTGGCCAGTCCGGCGTCGAAAGCATCAGGATTTTCGCGGATCAGTCGGATGTCGTGCATGGACGTCACCTAATAAGGCGGATTGCGATCGTGGCAAGTCCGGCTATTCAAAGGCTCGCCAATCGCGCAACCGAGGCGCATTCTGCTCGTTTCTATCCTGTTGCCACATCAGGAGAAGCAATATGAAGCTGGCGCGCGATACTTGTGTCATCGTTTTGGATGGCGAAAAAGCGCTTTTTTTCCGCAACGGCGGCTTTGCCGATGTCCCGAAGCTGGAATTGGAGCGAGAGATCGTGCAGGACAATCCCCCCGACCGCGAGCAGGGAAGCGACCAGCCAGGGCGCGCCGTTTCCAGCGTGGGCGGCCATCGAAGCGCCTATGAAGAGACGGATTTTCATCAGCTGGAGCAAGATCGGTTTGCCGCACAAATGGCGGAAACGCTTAAAAGACGGGCGCTGAACAACGAATTCGACAGGCTGATCGTGGTCGCGGCTCCGCGCACCTTGGGAGCCATGCGCAAACATTACCACAAGCAAGTCGAACAACGGATCGTGGGGGAGATTGGCAAGGACCTTACCGGTCATCCGGTAAGCGAAATCGAGAAGATTATCCTGCAGGCTTAGAGAGCCTCATCCTTCGACTTGTTGCTGAAGCGCCTGCGGGCCACCAATGCGGCGGCTGCGGCTCCGAAGAGCAGGACCATGGGTGGCGCGGGAACGGGCGTTCCCCCCGTCGAAGTGCTGCTCGTTCCTCCGCTGCTCGTGGAGCTGGACGTGCTGCTGCTGGTCGACGAAGAGGTTGAGGAACTGGTGCTGCTGCTCGTCGAAGATGATGTCGATGAGCTTGTGCCGCCAAAACTGCTCGACGTCGAAGACGTGCTGCTGACAACGCCGCTGCTCGTGCTTGTCGAACTTCCGCCTGTGCTGGTGCTCGTCGAACTACCACCGGTACTGGTGGAACTGCCCCCGGTGCTTGTGGAACTACCGCCGGTGCTGGTAGAGCCACCACTGGTGCTTGACGAACTACCGCCGCTGCTCGTCGAACCGCCGCTGGTGCTGCTGGACCCGCTGGTGGTGGAGGAAACGACGACGCTGCCTCCACTGGATCCGCCGCCGAAGAAGCCTCCAAAAAAACCGCTGCTGCCGCCAAAGCCGCCGCTGCCGCCAATGACGATGGGCACTCCTCCACCGCCAGCCATCGCCATTTCGGTTGGCATTGGAACTGGTGCGATCGGCAGGGGAATAGGTGCCGCAGGTGTTGAAACGGTAACCACGCTTGGGGCACAGGAAGTCGTAGTAACCGTGCGGCGCACTCGCTTCACGGACGCTTTGGCCGATGCCTTGCTGGCTTTCAGTAAGGCGGGCCGAGGAGAGGATTCGGCCACATGAACGGCTCCGCCGCCAAGGATCGCTCCTCCGCATGCGCAAGCGCATAATTTTGCCAAAGCCATCCGTACTGACATCGCCGATACTCTTGTTATTGCCATGCGTAAGGTGAGACCCCATCACCATTACGCTCCCGATATTTGGTAGAAGTGCAGAAGAAACTCTTAACCGCAATGGAATTAACTGTGTTTCCATTGCCGTGAGCGGACATTTAGCTGCAAAATAGTAACTGAATTTGGTTAATGTCCCGCAATGAGCCGCGCAGGAAGACTTTTTCCAGAGGGGTGGATGCCGGGGGAGGGGAAATAAGCGTCGGCTTTGGAAGTAAATTCATAGTAGCGACCGCCGGCAATATCGCGAGTCTGTCGATAGGGCCCACTACCCAATAATGGCTAAGCTTTTAATCCGCCGACAACAACAAATGCGACGGGTTCATGAAAATGAAAGGGCTGTGGAAGGAATATGGAGCCTTGTTCAAATATGAACGCTTGTGTGGTTTGCGGAGCCCGGTTATAGGCCCCCAACCAAGTCAAATAGTCTGTTGGCTGGCCAGGCTGCGGGCACTGTGGCGGAGGACTTATGGCATCAATTGTGAATTCTCCGGAAGACATGGAAACACCCAAACGCGGACAGATTGCACTTCCGGACGGTTATCGGCCTTCGCCGGACGAAGAGTTCATGAATGAGCGGCAACTGGAATATTTCAGGCAATCGTTGCTCAGTTGGAAAAAGAAGATTCTCAGCGAAGCGGAAGGCACCTTGGCAGTGCTGCAAAATGAGCCGCTTCGCGAACCCGATCTGAACGACCGCGCCTCTAGCGAAACCGACTGGTCAATCGAGTTGCGTACTCGTGACCGGCAACGCAAGCTGATTGCCAAAATCGATGCGGCGCTGCGCCGGATCGATGACGGCGAATATGGCTATTGCGAGGTCACTGGCGAGCCCATTTCGTTAGGGCGTCTCGAAGCGCGTCCCATCGCAACCATGACACTTGAGGCCCAGGAGCGGCACGAACGTCAAGAGAAGATTTCTCGCGACGATTGAGGAGGCAAGGAAAGGGCGTTCCTTCGCGAGAGCTCCCCGGAAAGTGACGTTTGGCCGCTGATCCGGTCCTGCGGTGCAGGGTACAAACTTTAAGTTGGAAATTGGCGATCCATGCTCCGGGCCGGCCATTTTGGCCGGAGCCCGGAGCTAGGAAATAAGGGCTGTCAGTGCGCCTTCAGCTCTTCCTTAATTCGCAATTTTTGTTTCTTGAGTTCGGCAAGGAGTGTCGCATCCGGCAGGGGGCGATTGTTTTCGTCCTTAATGCGTGCGTCTAGACCGGCATGTTTGGCCTGAAGAGCTGAGATATGGCTATTTTCCATATATATCCTCCTAGCTGATTTAGGACATGGAAGCCGGAGTAAATCATGAAAAATCCCTCCTGTCTTCCACTCTTTTCCACGCTTAGGACGGGCCGTGCGAGGATTTGCGATGGCCCGTTGGTACAAATCCCCATATAGTCCCGCCAACTATGTTTTCCGGAACGGGAATTGCTGTCCTTTATGAATCCTGAAGAGATCATGCGCCGCCTGGAAATCCTGCGCCTGGAACATCGCGACCTGGATATGGCGATCATGGCGCTTGCCGAGTCGAGTGGCCGGGATGATCTGCAGCTTGCTCGCTTGAAAAAGCGTAAGCTTCGGATGCGGGACGAGATTGCGATTCTGGAAGACGCATTGATTCCCGACATCATAGCCTAGGGCTGCGGCCTGCCTGGGCTACGGGCGTAGTCATATGTCACGCCATTTTGACACAATGTGCTCCTAGGGAGCGGAAATATGCTTAACGCACCTGACATCCACGGATCGTTGTGGCAGTCCAACGAGATGCAGGACGTCACAATATCGCGCGAGATGAGTCGGAAGTTGATCGACAGCCTTTATGTTGAGGCTATGGTCATGGCTGACGAAGCCCGCGCCTATTTCGACGCCCAGGCCGACGATGATCGAGAAGCGCTCGAAATCATGGTGCGCGTCAGTTTTTCTTGCGAATCGTTGAAGGTGACAACACGGCTAATGCACGTCATCGCCTGGCTGTTGACGCAGCGCGGGCTCATAAACGGCGAACTGCACCAAAGCGATCTTTCCGATCCCAAATATCAGTTGGGCGATACCGCCCGGTCGGATCGCGAAGTCCTCGCGCGCTTTCCTTTTGCCGCGCGCGCACTCATCGAGGCCAGCCAGGATCTATATGACCGGGTCGCGCGATTGCAGCGCAGCATGATTGCCGACGGCCGGATCATGCCGGCCATTCCTCCCAGCCCGGCGCGTCAATTACTGGATCGGCTGCAGCGCAGCTTCTAGCGCCTGTGATCCTCAATCGGACGCAAATGCCAATAATCGGCCTATTAGCAGACTGGCGCACCCTAATCCAAAAGGTTAGGACATGACCCATGTGCTGCGGCAAATTGCCTTTTCAAATACGTGCGATCCGATGTTTGACTATTGCGGTTCTGGGGGCCATCCCGCTTCAGACCGCCATTGCGCAGAATCAAGCCCCGGGCAAAGAGCGGCAGCTTGATCCCCAGACCCCTATGGATCCCATGCCGGGACTGGGCGTGGATTGGCCGGACATGGATAAAGCGGACGGCGCGCCTCTGGAGGGCGATGCAGATGTCGAAGGAGGCGACGAAGGGAGCAAAGAGCAGCCGGATGTCGTTGAAGAGGACACGGCGCCCCCCGTCGACTATACTGCCGAACTTAAATATCGCGTGGTGCTGAAAGGTTTGGATGAAGTCGGAAACGACCAGTTCCAGAAGCGCTTTGATGACCTGTCGGTTCTGCGAGAGGGAGAAGGAGACAAGTCCAACATTGCCCAGATCAACCGCCGGGCAAAGGAGGATATCGAGCTGTTGCAGCGTATCCTCCGCGCCAAGGGCTATTATGACGCGCGCGTCGTCAGCGAAATCATTCCCGCCAGCCAGGATCGGCGGATTCAAGTCGTGCTGGATGTCGATCCGGGTCAGCGGTACACGCTTGATGAGGTGAAGCTGCCCGGTTTGGAACAGGCAACAGAGAACCGGGACGCGCTGTATAAGTCCTTTCCGGTAAAGGCCGGTGATCCGATTGACGCGGATAATATCGTGGCGGCCCGATTGGAACTGGCCACTGCGCTGGGAGAGAATGGCTATCCCTTCGCGAAGGTCGAAGAGCCGGTGGTGCGTATCGACCGCGAAGACAGGGCGGGGGATATCACTATGCCAGTGGACCCCGCGGGCTTTCGTCGTTTTGGGCAAATAGAGGTGCCGCCGGGCGATATCTTCAAGGCGCGGCATGTGCAGCGCATTGCGCGTTTCAGGCCAGGCGATCCTTATCGGACTTCAGAAGTCACCGACCTGCGACGGGCGCTGATCGCGACGGGTCTTATATCTTCTGTGACGATGACACCGAAGGACGCAGGCGACGGGGAGACCGTCGATCTGGCTGTGGATTTGGAACGTGCGCCCCCGCGCACCGTGGCTGGACAGATCGGCTATGGCACTGGCGAAGGCATTCGCGCGGAAGCGAGTTGGCAGCACCGCAACTTCTTTCCGCCCGAAGGCTCAATGACCTTTCGTGGCGTTGCCGGAACGCAGGAACAGTCAGTAGCCGCGATTTTTCGCCGCAACAATTTCCGAAAGCGGGACCAGGTGTTGAATGCCCAAATTTCCGCAAGCAATCTCGACCGCGATGCTTATGACGCAAAGACATTCCTGATTTCCGGCAGTTTGGAACGGCAGACTAATCTCATCTTCCAAAGAAAGTGGACATGGTCTGTTGGCGCCGAATTGCTGGCGTCGGATGAGCGCGATTCCTCTGGTCCACTTGCCATGCCGCGCCGTCGGACCTTCTTCATCGGGGCCTTGCCGCTCAGCCTCAGCTATGACGGCAGCGATGATCTTTTGGACCCTGCACGGGGATTTCGATTGGGCATGCGCGTGTCTCCCGAACTGTCCTTCCAGTCAGGAACGTTCGGATATGTGCGTGCCCAGCTCGACGGAAGCGCCTATCAAACCGTGTCCGACCGCGCGGTGCTGGCGGGTCGAGTGCGGCTGGGAACGATCGTTGGAGCAAAGCGCGATCAAATCGCGCCATCGCGGCGCTTCTACGCCGGCGGTGGTGGCTCCGTGCGCGGCTATGGCTATCAAGACATCGGTCCCCGTGACATCAATGACGATCCGATCGGTGGGCGCAGTCTGGCAGAGTTTTCGCTGGAGGCGCGCATCCGCTTTGGCAATTTCGGCGTCGTCCCCTTCGTGGATGCCGGCAACATTTCCACCGGGCAGTTGCCAGATTTCGGTGACCTTCAATTCGGCGCAGGCATCGGCGTCCGCTATTATAGCAGCTTCGGTCCGATCCGGATCGACGTGGGCACGCCGCTCAACCCGCAGGAAGGCGATCCCAAAATTGCGGTCTATGTTTCGTTGGGACAGGCCTTCTGATGGATCAGGAAGCCGAAGTCCCCACATCTGGACGTTTCCGATTCCGGTGGCGACATTGGGTTTTCAGTGCGTTTATAGCGTCGCTGCTGCTGCTGATTGCCGGGCTGGCCTGGCTTGATACCAATATGGGCCACCGGTTTATCGTGGATAGGGTCGCGGCGCTTTCCCCAAGCTCCGGCCTGCGCATTCGCGTGGGCTCAATTGAAGGCAGCATATACAAGAAGGCTGTATTGAGGAACGTCCGATTTTACGATCCCAAGGGGGTGTTCCTCTCCTCGCCGCGGGTGGAACTGGATTGGTGGCCCATTGCATGGTTGTCAAATCGACTGGACATTGATCGGCTGGGCGTGCCGGAGGCTACTCTTTATAGGTGGCCGCGACTTATCCCAAGCACCACCAAGGGCCCCATCCTTCCGGATTTCGACATCCGGCTTGTCCAGTTGAATGTCAGACGCCTGACCGTGGCGAAGGCAATTACCGGCAGGCCGCATGTGGCGATGCTAAGCGGCAGGGTTGAGATTTTGTCGGGGCGAGCGCGACTGGATCTTTATGGACGGGTCATTGGCGAAGATGACCGGGTCGCGCTCAAGCTGGATTCCCGTCCGGACGACGACATGTTCGACATCAAAGCTGATGTGAACGCGCCGGAGGGGGGGCTTATCGGTTCGCTGTTGGCACTCAAGAAACCTGCGAAGCTGGAGATTGACGGGGAGGGAAGCTGGACCAAGTGGGACGGCGCGCTGGTCGCAACCCTTGACAGAAAACCATTGGCTGGCCTGACACTGGAAGCGGCGAAGGGCCAGTACCATTTGGCTGGAACGCTGCAGCCGCAACTATTACGCCCAGGCTTGATCGGTCGCCTTTCGGCCCCGAAGCTGGAGATGGATGCCGCCGGCACGTTTGACAAGCGGTTGCTGTCGGGACAACTGGCGTTGAAGTCCGACGCGATCGACCTGACGGCGAAGGGCGGCATCGATCTGGCTCATAATCTGATCGACGACTTGCGTGTCGATACGTGGCTGCGTCGCCCTTCGGCTTTCATAAAGGTGGCTCGCGGGCGCAATGTGCAATTGAAGCTCCGCTTTGACGGCCCGTTCGATCAGACGCGTTTCGAATATTTGTTAACCGCGCCCGAACTGGCTTTTGGTTCAACGCGATTTATCGGCATGCGCGCATCAGGCGAAGGCCAGGCGCGCAAGAAGGGGCCGACGCTGATCCCCATCGATATGCGCGCGCGGCGCATGGTTGGACAAGGGCAAGTGATCGAGGGCATTTTCGCAAACCTGTCTTTGAAAGGCGTTTTGCAGCTGCAAGGGCAGACAATCACAAGCAACAAGATGAAGCTATATGCAGCAAAGCTGCGCAGCGAATTGGTGTTGCTGGCCGAACTGTCAACGGGTCGGTTCGATACGGCCCTGACCGGCAATATAAGGGGCTTGCAAGTCCCGGGCCTTGGGCTTGTCGATATAAGGTCGAATATCAGGGCTGTACCGGGCAAATCTGGCGCCTTTGCATTGAGTGGCAGGGCGCGGGCGGACGTGAGACGGCTGGATAATGGCTTCCTGCGGGGGCTCACTGGCGGCTTGCCGAGCTTATTCACGAACCTTTCGCTCGGACCCGACGGTCGGCTGCTTCTTGGCGGTCTGAAGCTTGAAGCACCTCAATTGAGGCTAAGCGCCAATGGTTACCGGCGGACGGACGGGACCTTCCTGTTCTCTGGCGCAGGAAACCACAGCCGCTACGGCCCGCTAAAGTTGACGCTCGACGGAAGGATCGATCGGCCGAAGGTCGACCTCCTGCTGGCGCGGCCGATGGACGCGGCGGGGCTTGCCGATGTGCGCCTGTTGCTCACGCCTGCTTCTTCAGGTTTTGCCTTCACTGTGAAGGGTGGCTCGCGCCTTGGGCCGTTCGATGGCGAAGGAATGATCTTGCTGCCACGAGGCGGAGACGCGGTGATCGACATTCACCGGCTGTCGGTTTCCGAGACTGCCGCGTCGGGCCAGATCCGGCCGGTGACGGGGGGACTCGATGGGCGGCTGGGGATTTCAGGCGGCGGCATGACCGGCTTTGTCGCGCTGCAGCCTATCAACGGCGTCCAGCAGGTTCGGACGGAGCTTAGTGCTCGCAACGCCGACTTTATCGGACCACCCGCCTTCCGGGTCAGGCAGGGGACATTGACGGCATCTGTTTTAATGGGGCCGCGTGGCACCAGCATCGATGCGGCGCTGCAAGCACGCGGTGTACGACGCGGAACGATGCGTATCGGCCGGATCACCGCCAACACCCGGCTGGTTGACGGTCGAGGCAAGGCGACCGCAAGCATGTCCGGGCAGCGAGGGCGACTGTTCGATCTCCGTTTCGATGCGGATATCGAACCTGGCCGACTGGAGCTTGCCGCCAGCGGCACTCTCGACCGGAAGCCCATTCGCCTGGTTCGGCCAGCCGTTCTGACCAGCAAGGAGGCGGGCGGTTGGGCTCTCGCACCGATGACGGTCGCTTTTGCCGGCGGCAGAACACAATTGTCAGGGGAACTGGGCGGAGCCACCACCCGCATCGAAGCGAGGCTCGATCGCCTGCCGCTCAGCCTGCTGGATATCTACAATGAAGACCTTGGCCTTGGCGGCGTTGCGACCGGGGCGATCAGCTATGTCGGATCTAGGGGAGAGCTTCCAACAGGCAAAGCGCAGATTCGAATTCGCGGCCTCACGCGATCGGGCCTTGCCGTTTCGTCTCAGCCGGTGGACTTGGGGCTGAATGCCGCGCTAACAGCCAACAGCGCTGTGGGTCGAGCCGTCATTGTCCGTGAGGGAAAGACGATAGGCCAGGCCCAAATGAGGCTTGCTCCCTTGGGGCAGGGCTATGTGTTCGATCGCCTCAGCCGCGCGACGCTGTTCGCGCAAATTCGCTATAATGGCCCAGCCGATACGCTCTGGCGTCTCACCAATGTCGAGACATTCGACCTTTCAGGACCCATTTCGGTCGGCATGGATGCCCATGGGACGCTTGCGGCTCCCATTATCCGTGGTTCAGTGGCTACTGATGACGCACGGTTTTCCAGTCAGGTTACGGGAATGGCGCTGACCCGCGTACGGGCGCGGGGTAGCTTTTCAGGGTCAAAACTGGTGCTTTCCAGTTTCAGCGGCAGGTCCAAAAATGACGGTACGGTATCTGGAAGCGGCAGCTTCGATTTGGGCGTGCCCTCTGGCATCGGAATCGACATGCGGCTTCAGGCGGAGAATGCCGTGCTTCTCGACCGCGACGATATCGGTGCAACCGTGACGGGACCGCTCAGTATTCAGTCCAATGGCGTGGGCGGAGTTATATCGGGCGACGTCCAATTAGCGCGCAGCCGTTTTATGTTGGGTCGCGCGAGTGCGGTGGCGGAGGTGCCTGAACTGCATGTGATAGAGATCAACCGGCGCGGCGAAGTGGATGAGGATGAAGAGCCCGCGAAAGCATCGCCATGGCGGTTGGATGTGCACGCCAATGCTCGTAATCGACTGACGGTCGTCGGATTGGGGCTGGAAAGTGAATGGCGGGCTGACCTGAAGATTGGGGGCACGATCAGCGACCCCACAATATTGGGCACGGCCACATTGGTGCGCGGCGAATATGAGTTTGCCGGCCGGAGCTTCGATCTTGAGAAAGGAGAGATACGGTTTACGGGCAATACGCCTATCAATCCGACTTTGGACATTCAGGCATCGGCGAATATAACCGACCTCAGCGCCATCATTCATGTGAATGGCACCGGCCAACAACCGGAAATCAGCTTCACCAGCACCCCTGCGTTGCCGGAAGACGAATTGCTGTCTCGTTTGCTCTTCGGTAGCTCGATCACCGATCTTTCGGCACCCGAGGCGCTGCAATTGGCGGCCGCAGTTGCGTCGCTGCGGGGCGGTGGTGGTGGGCTCAATCCCATTAATTCTGTGCGCAAAGCCGCTGGGCTGGATCGTCTGCGCATCCTGCCGGCGGACACGGTAACCGGGCAGGGCACCTCTGTCGCGGCGGGCAAATATGTGACGCGGCGGACTTATGTGGAGCTTATTACCGACGGGCAAGGCTATTCGGCGACGCGCGTGGAGTTCCAGATCACCCGGTGGCTGTCCTTGCTGTCAAGTATCTCCACCATAGGACGACAGAGCGTGAACTTGCGGGTTTCGAAGGATTATTGATATCGGGACGACATAGGGGCTTCTTCTATTGTGCCTTCTGTCGTGCCCAATAAGGCGCGTACAGTCATTTTCGGACGTCATAGCAGGCTGAAAGTCCGAAGATGGATCCGCTTTCCTTATACCAGCTCGCCGATGACCGATTTTAACTCCATGAACTCGGCCAGGCCATATTTGCCGAACTCGCGCCCATTTCCCGACTGCTTATAGCCGCCAAAGGGTGTGTTGAGGTTGATGCCGCCGGCGTTTACGAAAACGCAGCCCGCGCGTAACTTGCTTACCAAGGGCTTGGCCTTGGCCGGGTCCCCAGCAATATAGGCGCCAAGGCCATAGGGTGTGTCGTTGGCGATCCTGACCGCGTCATCCTCATCCTCATAGGGAATGAGTACCAGCACCGGGCCGAAAATCTCCTCCCGCGCGATGGTCATGTCATTGCGGACATTCCCGAACACGGTGGGCTTTACATAATAGCCGGTTTCAAAACCTTCTGGACGGCCAAGGCCGCCGCTAGCCAAGGTAGCGCCCTCATCGATACCCTTTTTGATAAGGCCCTGGATCTTGTCCCATTGGGCTTTGTTGACGACCGGTCCGATGTGTCCGCCTTCCTTCGATGGATCGTCGACCTCCTTGGCGTCCATGATTGCCGCGACTTTCGCAAGCGCTTCGTCATGCTGCGACTTATGTACAAGCATGCGGGTTGGCGCGATGCAGCTTTGTCCGCTGTTCAGCAATACGCCGCCCACGCCTCCGGGCAGCGCCACATCAAGCGGAGCGCCCTCCAGAATGATGTTCGGTGATTTGCCGCCCAATTCCTGATGCACACGCTTCACTGTGTCGGCGGCATTCTTTGCGACCATAATCCCCGCCCGCGTAGAGCCGGTGAAGCTGATCATGTCAATATCTGGATGTTGGGCAAGAGCGGTGCCCACGCCTGGGCCGTCGCCTTGCACCAAATTGAAAACCCCGGCCGGAACGCCAGCCGCATCCATGATCTCGCCCAAAATCGCTCCGGATCTCGGCGTCTGTTCGCTGGGCTTCAGGATCATACTGTTACCGGCGGCCAGGCAGGGAGCAACCTTTGCGATTGTCTGGTTCATCGGCCAGTTCCAGGGGGTGATCAATGCTACGACACCTATGGGTTCGTGTACCACAGTGGCGTCGCCCACCTTTTCGATGAACTGAAAATTCTTCAGTGCTTCCAGCGATATGCTCAGATGTCCCAGGCCAGCCCCGGCCTGCGCGGTCTGCGCCAGGGATATGGGACAACCCATTTCCTGGGAAATAGCCCTGGCAATGTCGGGTATGCGCTTTTGATATTCTGCGATGATTTTTTCGAGCAGCGCGATCCGCTCGTCGACGCTGGTTCTGGAAAAGCTCTCAAAAGCTTTGCGTGCCGCTCCGACGGCCAGGTCGACGTCCGCCGCGGTTCCCAAGGTGATTTCAGTGCAAGGCTCCTCGGTCGCTGGATTGATCACCTCATGGCGTGTCCCGCCTTTGCTCTCAACCCATTCACCGCCGATATATTGTTTGAGGTAGCTATCCATGAGCCTGCTCCTTGGTGCTGAAATTTGTATGTAGAGCATACATAAGCTGAACTGGCTGATGTTCAACTGTTTTGCGCTGGCGTGACCTGCGTCACAGTCGTTGCGGCTCCGAACATGGTAAACGCAAGCCGCGACCCGCAGGGCGACTGCCTCTCAGGCGCCCTGTCCCTGGCCCGGCGACGACAGCCGCCGGGTCTTTTTCATCATATTGTCGCAGAACTCCGTTCTTCCAAAAGCAAAAGAGCCCGGGATTGCTCCCGAGCCCTTCCACTTTTTGTGACACGGATCAGGCGCTGTAGTACATGTCGAATTCGACGGGGCTGGGCGTCATTTCCCAGCGGGCAACGTCGGCATATTTCAGTTCGATATAAGCATCGATCTGATCCTTGGTGAACACATCGCCCTTCAGCAGGAACTCATAATCCTTCTCCAGCGACTCCAGCGCTTCGCGGAGCGAACCGCAAACGGTGGGAACTTCAGCCAGTTCTGCCGGTGGAAGATCGTACAGATTCTTGTCCATGGCTTCGCCCGGATGAATCTTGTTCTGGATGCCGTCGAGGCCCGCCATCAGCAGCGCTGAATAGCAGAGATAGGGATTGGCCATCGCGTCGGGGAAGCGGAATTCAACGCGCTTCGCCTTGGCGCCCGCGCCGTAAGGAATGCGGCAGGAGGCCGAACGGTTGCGGCTGGAATAGGCCAGCAGAACCGGCGCTTCATAACCCGGCACCAGACGCTTGTAGCTGTTGGTGGTGGGGTTGGTGAAGGCATTCAGCGCCTTGGCGTGCTTGATGACGCCGCCGATGAAATAGAGGCAGGTGTCGCTAAGGCCCGCATAACCATTACCGGCGAAAAGAGGGTTGCCCTTTTCCCAGATGGAGATGTGGGTGTGCATGCCCGAACCATTGTCTTCCTTGATCGGCTTGGGCATGAAGGTCGCCGTCTTGCCATAGGCTTGGGCGACCATGTGCACGACATATTTGTAAATCTGCATGCGGTCGGCGGTAGTGACCAGCGTGCCGAACGTCAGGCCAAGCTCATGCTGGGCCGAAGCCACTTCATGGTGGTGCTTGTCGCAAGGCAGGCCCATTTCAAGCATGGTCGAAACCATTTCGCCGCGAATGTCCATGCAGCTGTCCACCGGCGCAACCGGGAAATAGCCGCCCTTGGCGCGCGGACGGTGACCGAGATTGCCGCCTTCATAGGACTTGCCGGTGTTGGTCGGCAGTTCGATATCGTCGATGGCGTAATAGCTGCTGTTGTAGCTGTTTTCGAACTTCACGTCGTCGAACATGAAGAATTCGGCTTCCGGACCCACATAAACGGTATCGCCGATACCGGTCGCCTTTACATACGCTTCTGCGCGCTTCGCGGTCGAACGGGGGTCACGCGCATAAAGCTCGCCCGTGCCGGGCTCAACAATATCGCAGAAAAGGATCATCATCGGCGTCGCGCTGAACGGATCGACATAGACGGCGTCCAGATCCGGCTTCAGGATCATGTCGGATTCGTTGATCGCCTTCCAGCCTTCGATCGAGGAACCATCGAACATGAAGCCGTCGGTCAGTTCGTCTTCACCAACGACGCTCGACACCATGCTGAGGTGCTGCCACTTGCCCTTGGGATCGGTGAAACGAAGGTCGACCCACTCGATCTCCTTTTCTTCGATCATTTTCAGAACGTCTTTGGGCGTATTCGCCATATTCTTACCTTCCTGGTTTGATGATGTTTCTGGTGTGCAAAAAGCGGACCGCGACCAGGCCCGCGTCATTCAGCGAACACGACCTCAGATCGCGTCTGAATCCCTTTCGCCGGTACGTATGCGGAGCGCGGTTTCGACCGGCACCACGAAAATCTTGCCATCGCCGATGCGGCCGGTCTGGGCGGCGGCTGCAATCGCCTCCACCACGCGTTCGGCCAGATCGTCCTCCACGACGACTTCAAGCTTCACCTTGGGCAAGAAATCGACGACATATTCGGCACCGCGATAAAGCTCGGTATGGCCCTTCTGCCGGCCGAAGCCCTTTGCCTCCGTAACGGTGATGCCGGACACGCCTACTTCGTGAAGGGCTTCCTTCACCTCGTCCAGCTTGAACGGCTTGATAATGGCTTCGATCTTCTTCATTCTTCGACTACTTCCCCCTCTGGCGGAACGTCCGCTGCCGGCTGCAGGGCGCGCAAGAGACTCGCGCATGCGAACCGCACGATCTTGCCCAATCAATTAGCGTGCCAATATTCGAATCGCCAGAAGTGCTTGCCGCCTTTTCCTAACTTTGTGGATTTTGCCCGGTTTGGAGGCAAAATTTCGCCCATGTGCCCAATTATTAGGCAAGGCATGCTGCTGCGATTGCGAGGGTTTGCTGCGCCGCAAGATGGAGGGCGGTGGAAAAAGGAGAAGGTGTCGTCTCCATTTACCCTGGAGATTAACGGAATGAAGGAGCTTTTGTGGTTTGCTGATCTCGGCGGACGGGCACGGCAGCTCTATTGGGCGAGCCGATCTTCGAGGTGCCCTGATGCGAGACGACGCAGAATATGCCGATCTTTCCAATCTCTTTCTTTTCGAAGAGCCGGCTCGGCAGCCCACGCCACCACCTGACGCCCGTCTGTTGACCCTGTTCCGAGTCGGGAAATTGACAACCGACCGGTTTGAGGAACTGTGCCTTATCCGAAACGCCGGTAGGGGCGGCGTGATGGCCAACGTCCATTTGCCATTGCTCCCGCGTCAGCGCGTGCGGATCGAGCTGGGCAGTGACCGCCAATTTTGGGGCGCCATATTATGGATCAAACAGGGATCGGCGGGCATCGGCTTCGACTATCCGGTCGATCTCGATGAAATACTGGGTCGAGGCGACCTCCGGGACAGCAACCGTCGTTCTGCCGGGCCGCGTCTCAAAATCGATTGCAGCGCCAAATTAAGGGTGGGCAGCCGATATTATGGCGTGCGGGTTCATGATCTTGGCCAAACTGGCATCGGCATCAGTTTTCCCGGAGCATTGAAAGCCGGGCAAGGTGTGGTCGTGACGTTGGAAGGCTTTCGCCCCATCGAGGGCTCGGCGGTCTGGTGCCGAGGCGGCAGCGCCGGCATCGCCTTCAACCAGCCCATAGCCTTTGGCGACCTGACCCACTGGCTTGTACATATGTTCGGCAAGCCGTGCGTCGCCACGCACCGCGGGGGCCGTTGATATATCCACGTCCCACCAACGATGATGTTTGCAATCGAGGATATGGATTTGGAGGACTACTAGATGTCCCGCGTTGCAAAACCGGACTTGGGCATACGTCCTGCGGCTACTTGCAGCACCGCATAATGGGCTTCAAGAGCAAGCTGTTCTGACTGCTCGCGACCAACGGCGTAGGCACGGCGGCTGGCAGAGCGCCCAACATTGTTCCAAAGTGGCGGAAGGGGTGGGATTCGAACCCACGGATGCTTGCACATCGGCGGTTTTCAAGACCGCTGCAATCGACCACTCTGCCACCCTTCCTCCGCAAGCTTGACGTCTTAGCCGTCGGCCAGCCGTCGCCTGCACAGTGGAAACCTCTTATCGGCGTCGGGCGGGAATCAAAAGGGGCAAAATTCCCAGAAAGGGGATTCATTTGTGCGGCTGTCTGTGTCACAACCAAATCATTCTTGTGCATGGACAAAACACTAACAGGGCAGGGACATGCGATTTCTTGGCACAGCCTTCTTATTGATGGCGACTTCGGCTTCCGGCGAGGTGCCTTTGCCTGCGCCTCAGCCGCAGGTGATGGAGGAGATTCCTGGCTTTCAGGCCTATCTTCTGTCGCTGCGGCCCAAGGCGCGGGCGATGGGGATCAGCGATGCGACGCTTGCCAACGTGCTGCCGACCCTGACCTTCAATCCGCGGGTCATACAACTCGACCAGTCTCAGCCGGGCGGCTCCTTTGACTCGCCCATCCCGAATTTCGAGCCATATCGACTGCAACATGTCGATGCGGCGCGCATCAGTCGGGGTCGGATCGCCTATCAGTCCAATCGCGACAAGCTGCGCTCCATCGAGCAACAGACCGGCGTACCCGAAGCCATCATGGTCGCGATATATGGGCATGAAACCAACTATGGTTCGTTCACGGGCGATTTCGATCTGGTTCGAGCTTTGGCGACACTTTCCTTTGAGGGGCGCCGGCGGGCGCTGTTTGAGCCGGAACTGCTCGCGGCGCTAAAGATGCTGGACAGCGGCGTACCGCGCTCGCGGCTGGTGGGAAGCTGGGCGGGCGCTACCGGATATCCGCAATTCCTGCCGTCGGTTTATCTGCGCGTTGCAAAAGACGGCGATGGGGACGGCAGGGCCGACATCTGGACCAGCGAAGCGGACGCACTTGCTTCCATCGCCAATTATTTCGTCGATGCGGGCTGGCGGAAAAATGTCCCATGGGGCGTTGCAGTGACGGTGCCTTCCAACCTTAATCGGGAGGCGCTGGCGAACCGCACGGTCGCAATGCGCTGCCCGCGGGTGTTTGAACGACACAGCATGTGGAAGTCGATGGCCGAATGGCGGCAATTGGGGCTGGTGCCCCAGGGGGCAGCCTGGCCTGCCGATAATGTGATGGCTACGCTGCTGGAACCGGATGGGCAGGGGAAGACGGCCTATCTGCTGACCAGCAACTATCGCGTGATCCTGGATTATAACTGCTCGAATTTCTATGGACTGTCGGTGGGGCTTCTGGCGGATGCGGTGGACGATTAGACAGGCAGTCATTCCCGGCGCGGCGATGCTGCTCGCAGGGTGTGGAATGGTTGACGGGCGGGGCGACAATCGCTTGCCGGGTCCGCCGCGTCGCGATGCCTCCCGTCCGGTGGTCGATTATCCGGTCAAGATTGGCAGGCCCTATCAGATCGGCGGCATCACCTATACGCCCGCCGACGCCCCCGATCATGACGAGGTAGGCTATGCCAGCTGGTATGGCGGCGATCATGAAGGAAAGCCGACGGCAAATGGCGAGAGCTTCCGTCAGCTCGGCATTTCCGCCGCTCACAAGACCTTGCCGCTGCCATCCTATGTGGAAGTGACATCGCTCGACACTGGACGGACGATATTGGTGAGAGTCAATGATCGCGGACCCTTTGTGAACGGACGGGTGATCGATCTGTCCAGCGGCGCGGCCGAACAACTCGGGATGCGCCACAATGGGCTCGCTCCCGTGCGGGTGCGCAGGGTCACTCCGCCCGAACAGGAACGAGCAGCCTTGCGTGCCGGCAGGAAGGCGGCGGAACGCATGCAGGCGCCGGAACCCTTGCTCCTTGCGCTCCGCCAACGCCTCACTCGCTCTGTGCGCCCGACCGCTCCGGTCAAGCAGGCAGCAATCATCCCGGAAACCGGCGTGACCTACGCAACAAATAGCTTGGTCGGTCCGGTTCGAAGTCCACTTGTTCAGGGAAGCGGCGGATATGTGGTTCAGGTCGGGGCTTTCGCGGACAAGGCGCGCGCTGACGGCCTTGCCGGTCAGATCGGTGCATGGGTGGCGCAAAGCAACGGTTTATGGCGAGTGCGATACGGCCCTTTTTCCAGTCAGGCGGCAGCGCAGCAGGGCGTTGAGAAAGCGTCGGCGAAAGGCTATTCCAATGCGCGCATTATGGCTAATGATCCCAGCTAACCTGCCTCGAATCCCCTATAGAGAGACCGAATGAAAATCCTCCTGTCCTCCGCTCTTGCTCTCGCCCTGGTCGCCACCCCGGTCACGGCCGCAGCGCCGCCCTACAGCACCGAAGCGCCCATCGCCTATATGCTGGATGTTTCCTCGGGTGCCGTGCTCTACGCAAAGAATGCGGACCACAGGATGCCGCCCGCTTCGATGGCGAAGATGATGACCACGCACATCGCTTTCCGCCTGATCCAGAAAGGCGAATTGAAGCTCGATCAGAAATTCGTCGTCCGTCCGGAAACCTGGAAGCAGTGGCACGGCCCGCAGGCCGGTTCGACGATGTTCCTGTCCCCGGGAGAAGAAGTCAGCGTTGAAAACCTGTTGCACGGCATCGTGACCCTTTCCGGCAATGATGCTTGCGTCGTCATTGCCGAAGGCATTGCCGGGACCGAGCAGGCCTTTGTCGCCCTGATGAATGACGAGGCCAAACGACTGGGGATGGAAAACAGCCATTTCGGGAACAGCAATGGCTGGCCCGACGAAGGCGTGACCTACACCACCGCAAAGGACCTGACCCGCCTCGCCCAGGCAACGGTCGAGGAAACGCCGAAGCTCTACAAGCAATTTTACGGGACGCGGGAGTTCACCTGGGGCAAGACCATGGGCGGCGCGGCCATTACCCAGGGTAATCGCAATCCCCTGCTGGGCAAGGTGGAGGGTGCGGATGGTCTCAAAACCGGTCACACGGAAGAGGCCGGTTATGGCTTTACCGGCTCCGCCGAACAGAGCGGGCGTCGCCTGATCATGGTAGTGGCCGGTCTGACCAGTTTCAATGAACGGATTTCCGAATCCGTCCGCTTCATGGATTGGGGATTTCGCGCGTGGAAGGCGCAGCCGCTGTTCAAAAAAGGGCAAGAGGTTGAAAAGGCCCCGGTGCAACTGGGCAGCGACAGCGAGGTAGGTCTGGTTGCGCCTAAAAATATGGCGGTCACTTTGCCGCGCGCGGCCAGCGGCAACATGACCGTGAAGCTGGTTTATGATGGCCCCATCAAGGCACCAATCAAGAAGGGGGATCAGATCGCGCGGCTCGTCGTCTCGACGCCCGACACCGCCCCTCAGATAATGCCGCTGGTGGCCGCAAACGATGTTGATGAAGCGGGCATTTTCGGCCGTCTCTGGAACGGCCTGACGTCGCTGTTCGGGTGAGCGGCCGCTTCATCACTCTTGAAGGCGGGGAGGGCGCGGGCAAGTCCACGCAGCTCAAGGCCTTGGCGAAGGCGTTGCAGGAACGGGGGCTTGAGGTCGTCACCACCCGCGAGCCCGGAGGCAGCGCCGGAGCCGAGGCGATCCGGGGACTGCTGCTGAAGGGAGATGGAGATCGCTGGAATGCGCGCGCAGAGGCGCTGCTGTTTGCCGCTGCGCGAGCGGACCATGTGGAAAAAACGATCCTACCAGCATTGAAAGCCGGAAAATGGGTTATCTGCGACCGCTTCCTCGACAGCAGCCGGGCCTATCAGAGTGAAGGCAGCGGGCTTGATGACGCGGACATACAGACCCTTCACCGCTTTGGCAGCGAAGGGTTGTTACCGGATCGAACGTTGGTGCTTCAGCTTCCCCAGGAGCAAGCCGAGCGGCGGGCAACCGTACGTGACGGCGGAACGACCGATCGTTTCAGCGGGCGGAACAATGACTTCCATCGCAAGGTTGCTGAGGCGTTCGATCGCTATGCGGCGCAAGAACCGGAGCGCTTTCGTATCGTTGACGCGTCGGGCAGCACCGCGATCGTAACCAGCCTTCTTATCGACGCACTGTCGGACTTGCTGCCATGACGGACTTTATTGGGCAGGAGGCGCAGATACAGGCCTTTCTTGCCGCCAATGCCGGAACACGCATGCATCATGGCTGGATATTGGCAGGCCCTCGCGGATTGGGGAAAGCCAGTTTTGCCAGGGCGGCCGCCACGCGCTTGCTGGCCGAAGCAGCCGGTCCGCCTCCTGGCGGGGAAGGGCTATTTGTGCCGGAACGGC
Source organism: Rhizorhapis suberifaciens (assembly GCF_014200045.1). Lineage (GTDB taxonomy): Bacteria > Pseudomonadota > Alphaproteobacteria > Sphingomonadales > Sphingomonadaceae > Rhizorhapis > Rhizorhapis suberifaciens. Next base: position 68,508 of record NZ_JACHOV010000005.1, on the reverse strand, counting down.
ATCCAGTGCGCTCCCTTATCGATGCGGGCACTCATCCCGATTTTATGTATCTGGCCCGGCTGGAGCGCGAAACGACGGGCGAACTTGCCCGCAATATCGGTGTGGATCAGGTGAGGTCGCTTCAGCGGCTCTTTAGCAACGCCCCATCCCTGTCGAGCCGCCGGGTCATCATCATCGACGCCGCCGATGATCTGGAACGGGGCGCTGCAAACGCTCTCCTCAAGAATCTGGAGGAGCCTCCTTCAGGCACGCTCTTCATGTTGGTCAGCCACGCGCCAGGACGTCTGCTGCCGACCATCCGTTCGCGTTGCCGTATGTTGCGCTTCGCGCCATTGGGCGACCGCCAGATGGAGGCGGTCTTAAGACAAGAACTTCCTGATGCAGATGATCATGAAATTGCGGCTCTCGTTAAAGCAGGGGAAGGATCGCCGGGCCGGGCGCTCAGCTTTGCAGGGCTGGACCTTGCCGGGATCGAAGACGGCTTGACAGCCATAGCGCGCGATGGCGACCCATCCAACACGCAGCGGCTGGCGCTTTCCCACGCACTCTCGAAGAAGGCCGCCCGGGCGCGCTATGAAGCTTTTCTGGAGCGCGTGCCTGCGTTTATCGCAGCGAGGAGTAAGGCCAATGGCGTGGATGTGCTTCCATGGACTATTCGTTCCTGGGAACAGGCGCGCCAACTCGCCGCTAGCGCGATACCACTTTCGCTCGATCCGGCTACCGTGGTTTTCGAAATGTGCAGCTATGTAGCGGAAGCTACGCGATCCTGAAGCGTCCCTCGCTTCGAAAACTCTCACGCACACTTGCCTCTTTCCAGAATCGGATACTATCCTTAGGGTCGCCCGATGCCGCACGCGCCGTTTGTTCCTCTTCGCATCTTCTCTTCCTATACGATGCTCGAAGGCGCGATAGAGCCCAAGGCTATTGCCAAACAGGCGCGCAAACTTGGTTTCCCTGCCGCTGCTCTTACCGACAGAAATGGCCTCTATGCCGCCATGGCATTCTCCGACGCTTGCAAAGGCGAAGGGGTGCAGCCGGTAATTGGCACCATGTTGTGTGTGGCGCGGCCTGGACGCCCGCCTAATGTCGCGCCAGCATATGACTGGCTCGCGCTCTATGCGCAGGATGCGACCGGCTATGACAATCTATGTGCTTTGGTATCGTCGGCTCATCTGGATCGACCGATCGAGGAGGAGGCGCATGTGTCCATGAACGCGCTGGAGGGTCGGACCGATGGCCTGATTGCGCTTTCCGCAGGCGCAGAAGGAGCGCTTGCCCGATTGTTCGCCGAGGATCAGCCGGATGCGGCGCGCGATTATGCCGAACGGCTTCAGCGCCTGTTTCCCGACCGGCTCTACGTGGAAATCATTCGGCGACATGACTTGGTGGAGGAAAAGGCCGAAGAGCTATTGCTCGACATGGCCTATGATCGCGACATACCGATCGTTGCGACCAATCCCTGCTGCTATACCGAGCCGGACTTCCACTCGGCCCATGACACGATGCTGTGCATTGCCCAGTCCTCTTATGTGGATAGCGATGACCGGGTAAAAAGCTCGCCCGACGCCTGGATGAAGCCGGCGCCGGACATGCAGCAATTGTTCCAGGACTTGCCCGAGGCGCTGGCAAACACATTGGTGGTAGCACAGCGCTGTGCCGTCAGGGCTCCCAAGCGCAAACCTATCCTCCCCAGCCTGGCGGGCGACCGGGAGGGTGAGGAGCGGCAGTTGCGCACGGATGCAACGGTTGGCCTGGAAATGCGGCTGGAGAAGCTTGGCATCTCCGACACGGAAAAGCGCAAGGAATATTTCGACCGGCTGGAATTCGAGCTTGGCATCATCATCCAGATGGGCTTTCCTGGGTATTTCCTGATCGTCGCCGACTTCATCAAATGGGCTAAGGAAAATGACATTCCGGTGGGGCCGGGGCGCGGTTCCGGTGCCGGGTCGGTCGTCGCCTGGGCACTGACTATCACCGATCTTGACCCTCTGGCACTGGGGCTTCTGTTCGAACGATTCCTCAATCCAGAGCGCGTGTCGATGCCTGACTTCGATATCGACTTCTGCGAAACCCGACGCGGAGAGGTGATCCGTTACGTCCAGAACAAATATGGCGTGGACCATGTGGCGCAGATCATCACCTTTGGAAAGCTGAAGGCGCGCGCAGTTCTCAAGGATACTGGGCGCGTGCTCCAGATGAGCTACGGCCAGGTGGATCGGCTCGCCAAGCTGGTGCCCAACCATCCAACCGATCCATGGACGCTTGAGCGCGCCATGAATGGCGTCATGGAGATGGAGCAGGAATATAAACGCGATGCGCAGGTCAAGCGCCTGATCGATCTTGCGCGCAAGCTGGAAGGCTTCCCGCGCCATAGTTCCACCCACGCGGCGGGCGTGGTGATCGGCGACAGGCCCTTGTCTCAGCTCGTGCCGCTCTATCGCGATCCGCGTTCCGATATGCCCGTGACGCAGTTCGACATGAAATATGTCGAAGGCGCGGGGCTGGTTAAGTTCGACTTTCTTGGCCTCAAGACCCTGTCGGTGCTCCACAAGGCCGTGCAACTGCTGAAACGGCGGCACGTGGATGTCGACCTCGATCTTCTGAAATGGGATGACGCCGGTGTTTATGAGCTGCTTCAGCGCGGTGACACGGTCGGCGTGTTCCAGTTGGAATCGGAAGGGATGCGTAAGACGCTGGCGCAGGTGCGGCCCACCAATTTCGGTGACATCATTGCGCTCGTGTCGCTCTACCGGCCGGGCCCGATGGACAATATTCCGATGTTTGGTCGTCGAAAAAATGGCCAGGAAGCCATTGAATATCCTCATGAACTCCTCTCCGGCATTCTTGCGGAGACCTATGGAATATTCGTCTATCAGGAACAGGTGATGCAGGCCGCGCAGATACTGGCGGGATATTCGCTGGGCGATGCGGATCTGCTGCGCCGGGCCATGGGCAAGAAGATCCAGGCTGAAATGGACGCGCAACGTGAGCGCTTTGTGAAAGGCTGCGCGGAACAGAGCGATATCCCCGCGGCCAAGGCCAATGAGCTGTTCGACTTGATCGACAAGTTTGCGGGCTATGGCTTCAACAAGTCCCACGCCGCAGCTTATGCTCTGCTTGCTTATCAAACAGCTTGGCTAAAGGCCCATTATCCCGCGGAATTTTATGCCGCCTCCATGTGCTTCGACATGCATCAGACGGACAAGCTCTGCATTTTTGTAGATGACATGCGGCGGGTAGGTCTCACTTGCTTGCCGCCCTGCATCAACAGCAGCGAAGCGGAGTTCTCGGTCGAGCTTCATGAGGACGCCTTTGCTGTTCGCTATGCGTTAGGCGGGCTAAAGGGCGTCGGCGAAAAGGCAATGGAAACACTGGTCGCGGAGCGAGAAGCGAAAGGGCCGTTCAAAAGCCTGGATGATTTCGCCCATCGCGTGGAGCCGCGCCTTCTTAACCGGCGTCAGTTGGAAAGCCTTGCAGCCGGGGGCGCTTTTGACGGCCTGGAAGCCGACCGGGCGGGCGTCCATGCAGCCGCCGAGACGATCCTTTCGGTGGCCGCCAGCGCCGCCGACGCCCGTGTCACCGGTCAGGGTGGCCTTTTCGGAGCGGAAGAGGTCAGTCAGCCTGATATTCAGATCCCCACCAACACCCAATGGTCTCTTTCGGACCGGATGGCGCAGGAAAAGGATGCGTTCGGCTTTTATTTCTCCGCCCACCCGGTCGACCGCTTCCGCGCCATTGCCGATTCCAGCGGCGCCAAGAGTTTCGGCCTGCTGTGCAGTCAGCCCTCCGGTATCGAGGGCGGTCGCAGCGGAGCGGTGATGGCGGCTCTGATCGAAGAGGTCCGCTGGCGCGATACCAAGCGCGGCAAACGCTATATTTCGGCCACGCTATCCGACAGCAGCGGGCAGTTTCAGGCGAGCTGCTTCGATGAGGATATTTGCCACCAGATCGACGAGCTTGGGAAAGAAGGTGATTGTGGTCTCCTGACCGTTGAACTGGAACGCCAGCCGGGCGAAGAGATTCCCCGCGTCACAATACGCGGGATCCAACCTTTTTCCCGTCTTTCCAATCAGGCACGGCTTGTTCTTCAAATCGATGTTGAAGAGCCCGCTGCGGTAGCATCGGTGGCTCAGATCGTTTCTCACAGCAAAGGCGGACGAAGCGACATCATCATTCGCTCCCGCCTGGACGACGGGCGAATTGTTCGCGTGCGCCTTGGCCGCGACTTCATGGTGGATGCGGAACTCGCCGCCCGTATCGGCGCGCTGCCTTCCGTGGTGCATTACGAACTGAAAGCGGCGGAATCGCCCCGGCTGGCCCTGGTGTCCTGATTTTTTTAGAATAACTCCATCTGGTCCCCGGCAGGCGGGCGGAACAGGTCGGTTCGAAGGTTCAGCCTTTCAGTCGTGTTGAGACCGTAGCGCAGACAAGCCTTCTTGAATCTCGTCCTCAAAAGATCCGCCCAAACACCCCGACCTCGCATGCGCGATCCGAACTGCGGATCATTGTCCCGTCCGCCACGTATGTCGTTGATCATGCCCATCACCTTGGTCAGGCGATCGGGATAATGCTCCTCCAGCCATGCACGGAACAAGGGGGCCACTTCATGCGGCAGCCGGACAATGATGAAGGACGCTGTCTGCGCACCTGCTTCAGCCGCGGTCTGTAGAATATGTTCGATCTCGTGATCGGTGATTGCCGGCACTACAGGTGCGACGTTCACATGAGCGGGTATGCCCGCCGCGGCAATCTGACGTATGGCTTCAAGCCTTTTGGCGGGGCGGGGAGCGCGCGGCTCCAATGTTCGTGCGATTTTCGGATCGAGCGAGGTCACCGAAATGCCGACAGCGACCAGGCCTTCCCTGGCCATATCGCCCAGAATATCCAAATCCCTTATCACACGGTCCGACTTGGTCGTGATGATCAGCGGATGATGGCAATCGCGAAGAACGGCAATGCAGTCCCGTGTGATCCGCCAGTCCCTTTCAATTGGTTGATAGGGATCGGTATTGGTACCCATCGCGATGGGTGCTGGCCGGTAGCCTGGCTTTGAAAGCTCCGCCAGCAACAGTTTAGGGGCCTCCGGTTTTGCAAAAAGCCGGCTTTCGAAATCGATCCCGGGGGACAGATCATGATAGGCATGCGTCGGCCGGGCAAAACAGTAGATGCACCCATGCTCGCACCCCCTATAGGCATTGATCGACCGATCGAAGGCAATGTCCGGTGATTTGTTGCGTGCAATGATGGTCTTGGGATGCTCAACCGTCACTGTGGTTCTAAGCTTGGGAGGCGCTCCGTCGATCTCTTCACGCGCGTCCAGCCAATCGCCGTCCTGCTCCCGCTCAGGCAGGCCAAATCTCGTGCTTGTCCCATTCCTGGTCGCACCGCGTCCGGTAATGCTCGCCATGAATGGCATTAGAACATATAGGGAACATATTGACAAGAGCCTCTAAGCAGAGGGGTCAAGTTCTGCGGTCGATGATTTCGCCAAGATGCGCCAGCAGAGCGTCGCCATTTGCCTGCCAGGTGAAGGTCATCGCGCACTTTCGCACTGCCATCGGATCAGGGCGGTCGCGCAACAATGATCCGATAGCGTCCGCTATGGCCCTCGGATCGCGATCTACGATGCGGCCGGCTTCACGCCCATTCACCAGCTCCTTGGCCCCACCAGCATTGCTGATTACGATCGGCGTGCCGCATGCCAGTGCTTCGACCCAGGCATTGGCCAAGCCTTCGGAAGCCGAGGGAAGCGCCATGACGTCCGCGGCGGCCAGATATTGGGGCAATTGGTCGTGAGGGACGCTGCCCAGGAAACGAACACGCTCCGCCACGCCCTGCTCTTCTGCGAGCTTCCGCAGCGCATCCGCCGGTCCTGCGCCCGCAAGCAACAGAAAAACATCGGGTAGGAAAGGGAGCGCGCGGATCAACAGGTTCTGGCCCTTGCGGGGGATGAGTGCGCCCACGCTGATGACAATGTCACCGGAAAGACCGAGTGCCGCTTTGGCCGCCGTCCTGTCGGGCGCTGGAACGAAGCGATCGAGGTCCACACCAGTATAATGCACCTTTATCTTCGTACCCTCCATGCCCAGCGCGGCCATGTCGTCTCTCAGGGCGTACGATACCGCAAGTAACCCGGACGCAGCCTCAGCAGCCTCCCTGATCATCGGAGCAGCCGACTTCTTTTGCCCCCAATGGTGGATGTCCGCACCCCTCGCCTTGATCGAAAAGGGAAGCCGGAGCGCATTTGCCAATATTTTGGCGGCTGGACCGTCCGGATAAAAGAAGCTGGCGTCGATCACGTCAAAAGGATGATCGGCATGCAGGCTTTTGACGAGCGGTAGGACTGATCGAACTATGCTGACGGGATGAAACCGGCCACCGATTGCTGGCAGAATGGGAAAGCGCGGACGATAGACCTGAAGCCCGCACCATTCTTCCTGCTGCGGAAGGGCGGCCAGCGCGCGATAGCGGCCGAACGATGACAGTGGCCAGGGAGGAAGTCCGAGCGGAGCCACGACAACCAGTTCGACGCCTTGGCGACCGGCAAGCTCCCGTGTCTGCCGCTCTACAAATATTCCGAAATTGGGGCGGCTTGCGTCCGGAAATAGCGTCGAAAGGGTCAGTACGCGCAGGTTTACAGCCCTCGCACCAACTTCACCGCGACGCCCATCCAGGCGGGATCGGTGATCACCTGTTGCCGCATGCCGCCGCCCAGCGGTACCACATGCAGCTTTCCATTCTCGCGTCCTACGAGGCGGCCGAACAGGAACCGGCCAGCAGGACGGGGCAGCAGCACATCCCGGTTCAGCGCATGGACGAAGGCCTCGGGGAGCAAACGTTCGCACCAGATCTCATCGCCGCTTCGATAATCGCCCACGCCGCTCGTGACCCGAATAGCCGCCAGTCCGGGTGCGGGAAGGGGAGGGATAACCTCCGCGGGCTTGGTCGGCGCATGAGCGCCCTTCTGACCAAGCAAGGCAGCCACCGGTATGGTTTTTTGATCGGGCAAGCGCACGAGATCGGCCGATTGCACACCAAGCGCATCGGCGATCCGGTTAAGCCATCCGACAGACACAGTGCGCGTGCCGGTTTCAAGCCGGCCGATGGTTTGGGCTGTGGTGGGCGGGCTGCAGCGTTGCGCCACATCTTCCAGTGTAAGCCCCTTTGCCTTTCGGATTTCGCGGATGCAGGTGATCATGTCGCGTCCCAAATAACCAAATCGGTTTTACGCTTTCCTACATATTTGCCGCTGTGGCAAGTGCGGATTCGGCAAACGTAAGGAGATCTCATGGCGAGCAAGAGCGAAACGGCGGTGCGTGAAGGCCAATATGTCGAACGGATGTTGAAGGATGGCGGGGGCATTGCGCGCAAGGTGATGGTGCATTTGGGTGAGTCCCCGCTCGTGTGGCTGCGGTCGCGCAAGCTACTCACCAATCGGCAGTTCCTGGCCGGAGAAGCGCTGCGGCGCGATTGGGAATTGGCGGGACTTGGACCCCGCGTGACCATGCGCTGGGACCTCTCGCCCCCATCGGGCGGCCGCCGTGGTGCGCCCAGCGCTCCTGATCCCACCATCACCCAGCTATCGGCTCGGGAGCGTTTCCATGCCGCGCTCGATAAAGCGGGGCCAGGTCTTTCGGACATATTATGGCGTGTTGTCTGCGCGGGCGAGGGTATCGGTCATGCGGAAAAGGCGCTGCAATGGCCCAGTCGCGCCGGAAAACTTGTGCTGACCCTGGCGCTTGATCGGGTCGCTGCTTTTTACAGGATCAGGTGAATTCAGGACTTGAGCACATCCCGTGAGGTTAGTGTCGCATCACTCGACGTGAAGCGATGGGCCGGCAGCGATGTAGCTCGGCATTTTTACCTTGCCGCTTGGATTCACTCCTTGCAGGAAAATGCACAGAATCGCGCCCATCGCGATGGCGACCCCATAAGGAATTGGCCCCCGCCGCTCGAATATGGCCCAATCCAGCCTGCTCCGCACGCCCGCCGGAACCGTCCGGCGGACTAGTGCCAGGATTATTGTCAGCGCGGCGCCGGTGGCGGTGACATAGAAAATGAGCGGCACGATCCCGGCGAAATCAAACCAAAGGGCCACTGCAGCGAACAGCTTCACGTCGCCGCCACCCAACCACTGCATGGCAAAAAGCGCCAGGCCCACGCCAAGGATGATCAGGAAATTGACGCCATTCATCCATATGTCGGCTTCCGGCCCCGCCACCGCCACCCAGGCGGGAAACAGCAGGACCACCAATGTCGGAAAAACATTGGCGATGGTCAGCTTCATGACGTCCTGACAGGCCGCGAGCACCAATAGCGCGGACAGCAGATATAATATGATTTGCAACGCCATCCTTATTCTCCCCTAACTGCGGAGAGGTTGGCGCTCGCCCGCTGGTAAAAGCTGTCGCTCGCATGCAGCGAACGACTGAAATAGGCGGTGGCTTCCTCCCGTCGGCCTGCCAGAAGCGAGGCATAACCTGCATTGTTCAGCCGCCGTGCCTGATCGTCCGGATCTTCGGCATTGGAAGTAGCCAAGGGTTGTCCCGCCATCGTCCGCGCGATATCCGCGTTATTGGCATAGCGGACATTGGCGGGCTCCATGCGCGATGCCTGTTCGAACATGCGCATGGCCTCGATGAAGCGTTTCTGCAAAAGGAGCGAGAAGCCGAAATTGTTCATAACCGCAGCTTTATCGTCCGTCAGCTGAAAGGCGGTTTCAAAAACTTTGGCGCTTTCCTGCCAGTTGCCGGACAGGTCCAGAGCAACCCCCAAAGCATTCCAGTTACGCCAGTTATCGGGGCAGCTTTGCGTGGCGGACTTCAGGTGAGCCAAGGCTTCGGCAGGTCTTTGTTGGCGCAGCAACGCCGTGCCAAATCCGGCGTGCACGCGGCAATCGGAAATGCCACGCTGGTCCATGTCGGCAAAGGCCCCAAGCGCCTGTGCATCGCGATGTTCGGCCAGTGCGAGTTCGGCATGCGCAATCTCGAACGCGGTGCTGGTGGTGGCGCCCTCGATCATTCGGCGGTTGGCGAGCATCGCACGGGCCTGGATCAACCGACCCCCCTCGATGGCATTTTGGATCAGCGCATAGTCATCCATGGGCGCTGTCTGCGCCATCAGCGGCGAGGCCAAAGAAGCCGCTATAACAAGGCCGAGACACCTTAGCATCAGACGCGGCTGCCTGCTTCGACGGTCCAGCCGAACCATAGTCGGCCGGGCAAGATGTCATGACCCGAAGCAGCGTCCACCATTTGAAGCGAACAGGCACCGGTGGGCTGTACGTCCTTCACGGGGAGGTTGGCCGAAGCAGGATAGAAAAGCGGTAAATCGATGGCGATGCCCCGGCTGAGACGGATTGACTCGAAGTCGCCGGTGAACACCTTCATGCTCGTACCTGATGGAGCGAAATCGAATTCGCTAGCCCAGCGCGGCTGAGCACAGGTCGGCCGTGTTTCCGTTGCCGCAGTTAAGGCAAACTTCAATAACTTATCGGAATCAGCCGCCGCTGCGGCAACGAGCAATGATGCCTGGTTCTCCTGAGGGTGAAGAGCTTCTCCAGAGTCCAGAGTCGCGAGAGGAATGTCCTTTGACGACGCTGTTTGTATGATTGGTTCGATGTCGGAGGCAGCTTTGGCGGTGTCTATGGCGACAACTTCAGGAATTGCCACCGTGATGGAGTGGCCGTTCTGGCGGGTCGTTTCCGCCGGTTCCGCCGTCACCACCTCCGGAATGGCTATGGTGATTGAGCGGCCGGGCCGCACCGCCGTCTCCCCCTTTCCAGTTTCCAACAGCACCTCGCCCATGGACAGGCGCTCCAGATGCGGGCGGACCAAACCTGTCGCCGCCTCGGCAAAGGCCACGACTTTTTCGCTGGCCATTTGTGCGAGCGAGCGCATGGCGCTTGGCGTGGGTCTGGCGGTCCCGCCGCTGTCCAGTTGCGCCAGAACCTTGGCAGCCTCACTCTTCAAACCCTGCCGTTCCAGCGATCGAGCGAGATTACGGTAATATTTTGCTTCAAGCGGCGCGTGAGCCAGCGCCAACTCATAGTTCTCGCGGCTCAGATCGTGACGGCCCAACTGATCATAGGCAATGGCAAGGCCGTTATATGCCACGGCGCTGCCGGGATCCTGCCGCACCGCTTTGCGATAGGCATCGACCGCCAGGGCATATTCACCACGGCTGAGCAGCAGTTGCGCCTTGGCAAGGTCGACCGGAGTTCGCTGGACGTCTTGCTCCCCCACGGCGGTTATTTTTAGTTCGCCACGTTGCGCGCACCCGGCCACCATTACGGCCAAGGATGCTCCAAGAAGAAAAGCCTTCATTTGTTCCCCCTCTTCCCCTTTTAGTGCGACATATAAGGCATGACATCGCGCAGGATGCGGATGACGGCGGGTAGCATCAGCACGCCGATCATTACCGGCAGCATGCAGGTCACCAGCGGAATGGAGAGCAGCACTGGCAGCCGATGGGCTTTTTCTTCTGCCCGCAAGCGGCGCTTTTCGCGCATTTCAGAGGCATAGACGCGCAGCGTCTGGCCAATGCTCGAACCCAGCTTCTCCGATTGGATCAGCAAAGTCGCGAAAGCCCTGATCTCATCCACCTGGATACGATCCGCCATCCGCCGCAACGCTTCTTCGCGGGCGCGTCCCGCGCGCATTTCCAGAACCACCGCCCCCAGCATATCGGCCACAAGGGGCTGCGGCAGCGACATTTCGCGACCGACGCGATCGAAAGCAGCTTCAAGTCCCAGCCCCGCTTCAACGCACACCAGCATAAGGTCCAGCGCATCAGGAAAGCCATTGATGATGGCTTCCCGCCGCCGCGCAATTTTCGCCGATATGAAGAGGTTGGGAAAATACAGCCCCATCACCGCCAGCCCCGCGCCGAAGATGTAGAGCTTCATCAGGCTGGGCGGCTCATTGCTCAGGAGGGATGCGAACACCAGCACGGCCGGGAAAAGCAGCGTCGTCACCAACCGGACCAGCGTAAAGACCCGTGGCGCTTCCTTCGAGGTATAGCCCGCCGCGATCATTTTGGCGCGAAGGCTGTCCTGGTTCGTATCGACCAGCGAAATGCCTTGCTTTTCGATCTGGTCTACCAGTCGCGCCCATGCGCTATTGCTTTTCTGCGTCCGTAGCGATCCGCCCTGAACCAGCGCCGCCGCGCCGGTTTCCGCAATGCTGTCCAGCCGCCGCCGCACGGCTGCGCGATTGACGACGACGCTGTTCACCAGCACCACCATCATGATCACCACCAGAAAAACGATGGTGAGAAAGGCAATGCGTGAAAAGCCGGTCAGTGCAATGTCGAACATGGCTTATACCTTCAAATCAATCATGCGGCGGATAGTGATGAACCCAACGGCATAGAGCGCTAACAAGCTGGCAAACCCAATGATGAAAGCGCGCTCGCCGGCCACATCGAGATAGAATTTGGGATTGAGAAGGAAGAGCCCGGTAAAGGCCATGACGGGCAAGGCGGTCAAAATGATGGCTGTCATCCGCCCTTCGGAACTCAACGCCCGCACCTTCATGAAAAGGTTCGCCCGTTCACGGATCACCTGCGACAGATTTTCCAGAATCTCCGCGAGATTGCCGCCCGTTTCGCTTTGCACCGACAGGCAGACGACGAACATGTGCATGTCTTCCAGGCCCCAGCGGTCGGCCATGCGTTGCAGCGCGTCGCGAAGGTCCGCGCCATAAGTGACCTCATCGACCACCACCCCGAACTCACTGCCTATCGGGTCCTGCATTTCAACTGTCAGCAGTTCCAGCGCCGCCGCGATCGGATGCCCCGCGCGCAAACCACGGACGAATACGTCCAAGGCGATTGGAAATTGATCCTGAATTTTCTTGCGCCGGTTCTGCGCCAGACGCGACAGGACCATCAGCGGCAATCCCATGCCCAGGCAAAAGGCAAAGGCCCCAACCATCAGGATCAGGCCAAGACCCATTTCATAGCCGTTCAGGCCCGCCAACAGGATGGTGAAGAAGAAGATGATCAGCGTCGCGCCGATAATGCCGACGAGCACCACGCGCGCGGGGACGCCGAGGCCAGTCGCGTGCAGGATGCGCTCTATCTTCATGCCAAGCTTGCCGATGGGGCCCAGCGAAAGGAACAGGTCGTCGCCCAGGTCGCGGCGCAACTTTGACAGCACGACGCCACGGTCAATGCCGCTTGCGATCATTTTGAGGCGCTTGTTGATTGCCTGTCCCGTGCCGTGCCGATGGCTGATCCAGCTCACCAGCCCTTCCACCGCCAGCATGACCGTGGCGAAGATCAGGACCAGCAACAGGAAGCGGATGAATATCGGGTTCATGACTGTGCCCCCCAGACGCCAATGTCGTCATCCGCGCGGAAGCGGACGCCCATAGGCTCTCCCGCCGCAAGGCCTGAGGTTGTGGCGAGTTGGATTCCCGCTTTCGCGGGAATGACGTGAAAATTGTCGTTCCCCCCACCCATTTTCATTCGATCCTTGCGTCAGGCCGGAACAGTTCGGCAGGCAAATAGATGCCCCGATCCGCCAGCTCGTTCATGAATTTGGGGCGGATTCCGGTCGCTTCGAAATGACCAAGTACCGCCCCATCTTCGCTTCTGCCCGTCATTCGGAAACGGAAGATTTCCTGCATGGTGATGACTTCACCCTCCATTCCGGTAATTTCCGAAACGCTGACTAGCTTGCGCCGCCCATCGGCAATACGCTGCACCTGCACGACGACGTTGAGGGCCGAAGCAATTTGGCCGCGCGCGGACCGGGAAGAGATGTCCACCCCGCTCATGCCGATCATCTGCTCGACGCGGGAAAGGGCATCGCGTGGGGTATTGGCGTGAACGGTGGTCATCGACCCGTCATGGCCGGTATTCATCGCCTGCAGCATATCGAAGGCTTCACCTGCGCGGACCTCGCCTACGATGATGCGGTCGGGCCGCATACGCAGGGCGTTTTTGACCAGATCGCGCTGTGTCACCTCGCCCTTGCCCTCAATGTTGGGCGGACGCGTTTCCAATCGCGCGACGTGCCGCTGCTGGAGCTGTAATTCGGCCGAATCTTCGATGGTGACGATGCGTTCGGCATCGTCGATATAGGCCGACATGGCGTTCAGCAGCGTGGTCTTGCCCGAACCCGTGCCCCCTGAAATCAATATGTTGCGCCGGGCCGCGACAACGGCCTTCAGCACTTCAGCCATAGGCGCGGGAACGCTGCCCAGTTCGCCCAGTCGCGCCATGCTGATCGGTACTTTTGCGAACTTGCGAATGGAAAGCAGCGCCCCGTCGACTGCGAGCGGCGGAATGATGGCGTTGACGCGGGAGCCGTCGGCCAGCCGTGCGTCCACATAGGGCGAGGATTCATCGATCCGACGACCCACTGCCGCTACAATCTTCTGGATGATGCGCAGCAAGTGCCGCTCATCCTTGAAGCGGGTAGGGGTTTCCTCCAGACGTCCGTGCCGCTCAACAAATACCTGATCATGTGTATTGACCAGAATATCGGTAATGCTGTGATCCTTCAGCAGCGGTTCCAGGGGGCCGAGTCCAAGCAACTCATCGAGCACGTCGGACACCAGCCGCTTGCGCTCTTCATGGTTCAACGCGTGTTTTTGAAGCGCGAGCTGTTCGTGAACGATTTCGCCTACCTCCGCCTCGACCTGCTGGCGCGACATGCCGTCCAAAGCCGACAGGTTGATGAGGTCTAGAAGGCGCTTGTGCAGCTCGACTTTCAGGTCGGTATTCCGGTCGGCCACAGTGCCGTCCGCAATGTCCGCGCCTTCAAGGCTGACGCGCTCGGCACCCGTTGCAATCTTGCGCACTGAACCGCTTCTGTTGATTTGCCACATGGCCTATTCCCCGCCCAGCAGTTGCTTGCAGCCATCGACGATGGTGCGGAAATCCTTCGAAACTTTGCTCTTCGCCTTGAAATCATCGATCAGCACGCCCTGATCGAGCGCCGCATTCACCAGCGGAAAGTCATTGGCGATGGTGAAGGCGATGGGATGTCCCAGCGCTTCCTGCGCCTCATCAAGGCCGATGGAGCGGAACAGCTTCTTTTCAACCCGATTGGCGACCACCTGAATATGCGATCCGGAGATCTCCTGGCTGCGCAGCAGCGACAATTGCCGCCGGGCCTGGCGCAGGCTGGGGATGGTCATCTCCACCACCAGCAGCACCACTTGCGATCGCGCCACAAGGGATAGCGACCAGTTGGTCCAGTTGCCGGGCAAGTCCAGCCACACCGTATCGAATTCCCGCGTGGCAAGATCGACAATGCGATAAATCTGTTCCGGGTTGACCGCCTCTATCGGAAATATTTCCTCAGGCGCTGGGACCAGATGAAGGCCGCTCGGCGTTTGCAGCGTGACCGAGCGAAGCAGGTCCGCGTCCACGCGGTTCCCGGCCTCCAGCAGGTCCGTCAGGGTAAGGGGCGACGTCAGGCCAAGAAAGGTTGTGGCATTGCCGAACTGCACGTCCAGGTCGAACAGGCACACCTGCTCCCCCGATTGCCGCCCGAGCCGCGCTTCCAGGCTGGCCGCCTGCGTCGCCAGCGTCGTCGCGCCCACCCCGCCGACGCTTTTTATAACTGAAATGAGCTGCCCCGATTTGGCCTGATGGGCGTGAAGATGGGCGATCCTCTCCTTCGTTTCGGTCAGCACCGCCGCCAGTTCCTGTGCGGAGAGGGGCAGGGCGATCACGTCCTCGATGCCTGCCTTCAGCAGCACGCGCACCACCGCAAGCTCCGCATTGCGCACGGCGGCAATGATCGGAAGCTGCGGATAATCGGCCCGAAGCTTCGTCAACCGCCGCATGGATGCTTCCAGGGCCGGCTGCACCTCCACAACCACGGCCTTGGCCTTTGCCAGCAGGTCCCCCGGTATGGCCGAGCCTGCGCCCAACATGGTCAGCGCCACAGAGAAGCCACCAACGTCGCCCACAGGCACGTCGGCCGACGCGATCTCAGCCTCCGACAGGATCATGTGAACGCAATTTTCGCCCACATTCAGGGTCCAGTCGCTCGCCGGTCCATCAGCTTTCATGACTATGCCCATCGGCGGTTCCTTTAGTTTGAATAAGTGCCATTGCCGTCCTCCAGCGTCAGCGCGGCGCTGAAATCGGGCAAGGTAATAGAGGTGTTAAATAGAAGGAGGGTGATCGGCTGGAAGGTCAGATTTCTGAGCTTCACGGTCACAAGCGGTGCGACATCCGGGCCGTTGGGATCCCCTGCAAAGCCAAGACCTACATTGGTGTAATCGACCGTCACGTTGGCGGCCGCTATTTGTGGGAAAATGTCGTTCATCCGGTTGATCAGATTGGTGAAAGCGGTGTTGTTCAGCGAAGTGTTTATGCTGTTGCAGGCGGTGCCTGTGCATGTGCAGGAAGTTGAGGTGCATGCCATGCCCGTGAAGGCGGTTGTGCTCACGGGGTCGCCCTGGGTTCCATAGCCAGTGGTGGCGAAGCTGAAGCCAGAGAGATTATTTGCCACCACATTGGTAGCGACGGCATAGCGCACTCCGGTCTGGGTCGCTTTTTCCGCTTGGTTCCAAGTCCACATGAGCCTGCCTACGTCAAGAATGCCGAGCAGGAACAAGAGCATCAATGGCAGCACGAGCGCGAATTCCGCTGCGGTAGCGCCACGCCGGTCGCCGCGCAGGTTGAAGGCGAGCCTTTTCATATACCCATCACCGTGGATTGGGACTCAGCATTTAAAAGCAGTCCCGTGCTGGTGAAGCCAAGATTATTGAACAAGGAATCATAAGGAACGGAGGCCGACACAGTCACTACCGGGATATTTGTCATGCCGTCGTAAATGCCGGAATAGGTAGTTCCCACGGTTTCGCAGGTGATGGACACGGTAACGGTGTTGTTGTTCGTCCAGCCTGTAAGACGTGCAGTGCCCCCCGTCAGCTTTCCGGTTCGCGTCAGTTCCTGGACATTGGTGATCATGGTGGAATTCACCGTGGCGCCAGGACATGTGTAATTGGTGAACGATCGCCGCGCGGCATAGCGCGCGCCATCGCGCACTGCTTTCACCACGACATGTTCGCTTAGGAAATAATTGCCGAGTTCGAATGCGCCGAACATCAGGATGATCAACATTGGCGCTACAAGTGCCATTTCAGCGGCAGCGGTAGCCCTTTTGCAGACCAGCAGAGAGGGACGATGCGCCATTCGCATGGCGGCTACTCGATGAGATACGGCACATCGCGCCGTATCACTTGGAAAGTGCCGCTTTCACCTACTGCTTCTGCCTCTCTGATGACTTCCACATAAATATCAGAAGCATCGGTCCTGGCGCGCGCGATGGAAGGCTCCACTAAGAAGACCTCAACCCATTTATAAACATCCACATTCTTGCTCGAACCATTTATGCCCTCAGCCGTGCAGTTCACGACTGCAACGGTCAAGACACGGCGATCTTGCTGCGTTTCGCTCGGCGACAGGCCTGTGGCGCATTGTGGAGCGGAATAGGAATAATAATCAGTCGTATTGTTCCCGTTATTATTGTTGTTTCCGTTTCCGTTTCCATTTCCATTGCCTTGCGTCACAGAATAGGCGGAACGGGCGGCGGTGCCTCCGCTAACAGCCTGCTCCCAGAGATAGACGTCGTGGCGCGTAAGAGATGTAACGGACACTCCGGCCCAGGCAGCCGCTACGCTTGCTGAGGAACTAGGGTGATTCACTTGAAAATACAGGTTTCGGTCCCAACTGCCGTTCCCAATCCTTCCGTTGGCGCAATCCCCGGCACTGCTGACCGCGTGGCAGATGTCTCTGGGAAATCCCATGTTGGTCGGTGTCGCAGATATTCTCGTCGTGGGATCGGGAAGATACTGCGCTGAAGGCAATATCCATGGATCATTGCCTGTATTGAACCCGCAATTGGACGGTGGCGTGCTGGTGATTTGCTTGTGCACCACATCTTTGCGTGTGTTCATCGCGGGGCTGCAGGCCCCGGTCGTCTCGTCGCAATAGTTCACCAGACCGTTCTCAAAGATGTCGAAACGCGTATTGATGGCATCAGTCACGGACGTGTTAAGGCCGGGTTTGGTCGTCACTGAATCAGCGTCCAGACACTCTCCCGGTGGGACATTCGCGCCCAGTGCTTCCTCCAAGGCATTGGCGCCTGATCCGATGCCAGTTTCCAGATAGCCAAAGTTACCCGGAGCCCAGCTTCCGCCAGAGCCGCCGGCCACGAGCCTTATGCCCTTACCGACATCATAGCCGGACGATGTGGGATCGGTGTCAGGAAAGTCCGAGCCGGAAATGCCCTCATCAGGATTGCACATCATGACCGGTGGCACCTTGCATACCGCCGAGCCCACGCCAGCATAGGCGCTTGCGTCGACATTGCCTGAAGAAAAGGCTCCCACCACCGGCGTGAGTGCATAGAAGGCTTCGCGTGCACCCACCGTAACCTTGACAAAATGCGCATCAGTATCGGAGGTGGCTACCGTTCCAGGTGCGGTGCCCGAATCGCTGTAAAAAGTGATTGTGGGCACCGTTATACCCGTGCCATCGCCATCATTGGACATGCGAGTATAGTTTTCGATCAGGTTCTGCGCGGCACCGGTCGCCCGTGTTCTTGCCCCGCTATCCCCATCCAACTGGCTCGCCGCCGCCAGGGCTGCCTGATCCGCCGCGTTTTGCAATTCGCTATCCATCGCGGCGAGGCGGGCGTAATCGAATGCGATGCCGCCTACGCCGATCAGGGCAAACAACGACAGGCCGATTGTCGGCGCTACCGCAGCCCGTTCGGCCTTGAGCAATCGACGAAGCAAACTGCCACGCATGCCATGCCTCCCTTATCGTGAGCTGCCGCCACCGCCGCCGCTACCCCCACTGATCCCACTGGTCGTGCGGATGCTTTTTGGCTTTTTCACCTTGTCGGTGCGGTAGCGTTCGACCGCCCCTTTCGCGATGTCGCCGGATCCGCCTTCATTGGGTTGGCCGGCATATTGCGGATCGGGGTCGATCACCTGCAGCGCGTAATTGTGCCGCACGGCTCCGCCCAGGGTCGGGTCGTTCGGAGTGCAGGCGGCGAGGGCCAGAAGGCTCGCGCAAACCCCCACTTTCGTCATTCCCGCGAAGGCGGGGATCCGTCCCCTGACCCCTCCGCAGAATTGGACGTTGGGAGATGGGTTCCCGCCTTCGCGGGAATGACGCGTGGATTTCGAAATCTCGTTCATCCTCATCTCTCCCTTAAAGCTCATAGCCATTGGGGCCGGAAAAGCCTGTCGTCGGTTCGCCAGCCTTTGGCGAGGGCGCGGCCGGAGCCTTCGGCGCTTCGGGCGGCATGGCGTCGGGGTTCAGCGGATTGACGCCGACCGCCTTGTCGGTGCGGCCCATCAGGAACAGGTCCAGTTCATGCGGCGGC
Organism: Rhizorhapis suberifaciens; assembly: GCF_014200045.1. Lineage (GTDB taxonomy): Bacteria > Pseudomonadota > Alphaproteobacteria > Sphingomonadales > Sphingomonadaceae > Rhizorhapis > Rhizorhapis suberifaciens. The sequence goes on along the minus strand of NZ_JACHOV010000005.1, from coordinate 50,141 downwards.
AGCACTCGTTCGCTGGGCAGCGCGATCTGGTCCGCCTTCACCGGCTGCACCAGGCGCGGGGTCACGATGATGACCAGCTCCGTTTCCGCCTTTTGAAAGCCGGAGGAGCGGAACAGCGATCCGATGATCGGGATCGACCCCAAAATCGGGAACTGCCGCACCGTATCCTGGAAATCCTTGCGCAGCAGGCCCGCAATCGCGAAGGACTGCCCGTCGCGCAGTTCCAGCGTGGTGCTCGCCCGCCGTGTTTGCAGGCCGGGAACGACCAGGCCGTTGATGGTGACCGAAGCCGAGGGATCGATGGAGCTGACCTCCGGCTCGACCACCAGGTTGATGACGCCGTCCTCCAACACCGTGGGGGTAAAGCCCAGGCTCACACCGAAGGGCTTGAACTCGACGGTGATCGTGCGCCCGCCGCTACCGCTGCCGCCGCTGCTGTCCTGCGCCACCGGGATCGGAAACTCGCCGCCCGCCAGGAACGATGCCGTTTCACCCGAAAGCGCCACCAGCGTTGGTTCGGCGAGCGTGGTGACCACGCCCTTCTTTTCCAGCGCATCGAGCACGCCGGTAATGTTGAGCTTGCCGATGTCAAAGCTGCCCGCGACCACGCCGAAGGCATCCGAAATCGCACCGATGTCGACGATCGGCCGCCCGGCGCCATCCGTCAGCAGAGACGTGCTGACGGAACTATTGCCAGTGCCGCCCAAAAACTTGCCGCTGTCGCTGATGAAGGCGCTGTTGATGCCGATCTGCTTGGCGGCGTTCCGGCTCATTTCAGAGAAGCGCACTTCCAGCATCACCTGCTGCGATGCGCCGATGGACAGCATGTTGACGATCTTGTCCCCGGCATAGGTATGCGCGATCTGCACCGCGCGATCGACCGCCGGGCCGCTCGATACCGTGCCGGTCAGCACCACCGCCTCATTGGACATGCGCGCGCCGATCTTTTCGCTCGGCATCAGTTCGGAAAGCTGACGGCGAAGGCCGACTACGTCCGGTCCCACCGCGATGTCGACCACGGCGATCAAATTGCCACGGCTGTCATACAGCGTCAGGCTGGTCGTGCCCATCTTCTTGCCCAACACATAGAGCGAGCGATTGGTCATGGGCAGGATGTCGGCAATCTCCTGATTACCCACCAGCGCCTTGGTAAAGGGCCGGTCCACGGTCAGGATCTGGCTTTTGTTCAGCGGCACGTCCAACTGCCCGCCATGCATGGCGTTGTTGACGGAGAGCGCGGCTGTGTCCTGTGCTAGGGCTGGAGCGGGCAGAGCCGCTATTCCGGCGAGGAGGAGGGCGAGGGCAGCTGCCTTCAGCTCCTTCCCGGCACGGGGAGGGGGACCGCCCGCAGGGTGGTGGAGGGGGCTCGCCTCTTGATGCTGCGCCCGGAGGGAAGCCCCCTCCACCACGCCGCCTTGCGTCGCGGTCCCCCTCCCCGTGCCGGGAAGGATTTTGGCGATTGCTTCAGAAACCCGCATGACGGCCTACCTCATAGCTGGAGCCTTGAAGACCACGGACGATCTGGACGGTCGCGGTGGAAGGCGTGGATGACTTGCCCGCGCTGGGCGCGCGGCGGCGTACGGGGCGCCAGCGGGGCGCGACATAGCCGGCGGTGGAAATCGATGGACGGCTGGACCCGGAATAGCTGCCGACATAGGCGCCATCGCGAAGGTCTTCGGTGCCGACGGTGGCGACGACCGGATTATCCTGGTCGGCCAGGTTGCGCAGGACCAGGGTCAGGCTGCCGACCTGTTGGGCCAGCGCCAGTTTCTGCGCGTCGACCTGCGCGACTTCCAGCGTCGCGGTCTTGCCGATCTTGGGGTCGGTCTTGCCGTCGTTGGAGTCGAGATCGATGGCGATCACCCGCACATTCTGCAACAGCACGTCCGCGATCTGCTCAGAGCTTTCGCCCGAGTTCATCGTTCGCGTGACCAGCACGTCAACGCTATCGCCCGGCAACACAAAGCCGCCGGCAGCGGAGACATCGCCGATCCGAACGGCGACAGCGCGCATTTCCGGACGCAGAACAGCGGAAAGGCTCGCCCGTCCGCCTTCGCCCGTCAGGCGCGACATCAAAATAGGTTCATTGGCCGCAATCGGCCGAAGCACCGCGCGCGTCTTGCCCACCGATGTGAGCTGCGCTGCGTTGCTGAAGGTGCCTGAGGGAAGCGATCCGCGCGGCCAGTCGACAAAGCGGATCTTGTCGGGCGTGATCACCGTGCCATAATCGAGCGGCACGCGCGCCACGGCGACTTTGACCATGCCTTCCTGCACGGTCGCCTGCTTCTTCTCAACGCCGGTCAAATAGGTGTTGGCGATGAAAACGGCGACCAGGCCAAGCAGGATTGCAAAGCCCAGGATCATAAGAGAACGTTGCTGTGTCATGGCCGTGGGTCCCCCCCGGGTTGGCCGGAAAATCAGGTTTGAAACCCTGCCGGAATTCGGGGCTCCGGCAGGGTCTCAGTTTACGTTAACTTAGCAATTGGTGCCCGGATTTGAGCTGCTGTTTACCGCGCCGCTAATGCAGGTCGCGGCTTCATTAAATTCGTCGGCAATCGCGCCGCCGAGGCTGAAAGCCGCAAACGCAATTGCGCTGCCAACGATCGCCAGAATCAGAGCATATTCAGCGGCGGACGCGCCGGACTCGTCATTCCAGAGTTTCTTAAGGATAGTCATTTAAAATTCCCCTGATTGCCCACCGGACGAGTTGCCCGGCCTCTTGCCAATTCCTGATGGGGCGGGGGCCTGAACCTTTTATGCGACCCTGTGTGCCTGTTTGGCATCTATCAGGTAAAAGCCAGTCCCATCGGAATGCACGAAGTAACTCGCAAAGGCCGTGCCAAGTCAATGTAGCAAATTTAATCCTTTGTTTACAAAGGTTTGCATTTAGATTTTGTTAACTATCTTTGAAAATCTGTAAATTTTCCTGACAGACAAAATCCGAATCAATACTAATATAACTTTGGTTATATGCCGTTATATACACAGGTTTTTTATCATCGTTACATAAAGGAAACGAGAAACTGTGCTTACATCAATGGCTTCTATTTGAATTAATATTTACACAGAACTTACAATAGCGGCATAACACATTAGGTAAATGTGATATTTACTAAAATTGTTCAGCCATATGTGGAAAGGCTTAATGGAGATGGCGATTTAGGCTTTGTGGATTTTCATCGTTGCTGCGGCACGGTTTATCGTGCGCGGGATTTTGGGCCCACTCCACCTAAGTAGCGTTCGTCACAGAACGGGTTATGCCAATGGTTATAGTTGTAGCTCTTGGGGGCTATGGTGGCGCAGCGTCCTTCCAGCTTCCAACGATTTTCGGAGGGAGGGGGCATCGCGTCGAGGGAATAGAGTTGGCCGTTCCGATATTATATAGCTTCCGCCGTTGCCCCTATGCCATGCGAGCACGCATGGCGCTGCTGGTCAGTGGTCTGCGTTGCGAAATCCGCGAAGTTCAACTTCGCAACAAACCGGCTGAAATGATCGCCGCCTCGCCCAAGGCCACCGTGCCTGTGCTGGTGCTGCCCGAGGGTCGGGTAATCGACCAAAGCCTGGACATCATGCGATGGGCGCTCAGCCTGAATGATCCTGAAGCTTGGCTGGAAGGTGACGATGTCGCGTTGATCGCGGCGAATGACGGGCCATTCAAGCATCATCTGGACCGCTACAAATATCCCGATCGCTACGGAACCGACCCCCACGAACATCAAACGGCGGGAGTGGCCATATTGTCGGTTCTGGAAGAACGGCTGCAACACAATGCCAATCTTTGCCGTGACCGCCGGACGCTTGCCGACATCGCGATAATGCCCTTCGTGCGGCAGTTTGCAGAAACGGATCGCGCTTTTTTTGACGCGCTCCCGCTTACGGCAATTCAGCGCTGGCTTTCCTGGCATATGGCTTCACTGCTGCTCCAACAGGCGATGGTAAAGCTGAAGCCCTGGCAGCAGGAAGATGCGCCGACATTGTTCCCGGCATGAATGTCCGATGCGATCATTTGGCCGGAGAGGGTATTTCCGGAACTGGCGGAGTGACGGGCCGCGCTATGAGCAACGGCACCTTCATCGGTTCGGCAACGCCATGTTCTTTGATTTGCAGGACCATGTCACCCGCGTCGGCATTGGCCACCGGCACGTTGATCGACAACTCCTTGTCTCCACGCACTTCCCATGTCAGCGCCGTTGGCTTGGATTGACCTTGGGTGACGGAGATGCTTGCAACGCAGGCTGGCGCCGCGCCCTTCAGGGTTAAAGGATTGTCGCTGCCGGGCGTCAGCGGTGTGTTCCCCGCAGGCCGCCATGCCTCGCCTCCGGAAAACTGCAGCGCAAATTCAGGTCCCTGAAACTGCTCAAAGCCCCAAAAGCCATGAAGGGCAGCCTTGGCGGTGCCGACAAGGTCCGCTGGTATAGGGCGAATATTTTTCAGAACATAACCGCCTCTGTCCGCCCTAGCCTCGACCGGGAGATCAAAGCTTTTCCCCGTGGCGGACGTGACCTTGATGGCCATTTTCCGAGCATAGCTGGTGGAATAGATCAGTGGGGAACCGTCTACGGGCAGCACCACCTCCTCCTCACGGGACGCGCAGATGGGCCCCTCCTGAAGACTGCGCAATTGGGGTGGGCGATCAGCCTCTATGGCGGGCATAGCCGCGACGAGAACCGATTTCGGCTTCTGGAACGAAGGCGCTGAATTCAGGAGCAGGGAGATGTTGTTATCCCGACGCATGCTGAGCGTAGGCAGATAATTGAACTGCGGATTGCTGAACGCCCCGAAAATGCGGGCGACATCCCGGACAACCCCGATATAGGGTGTGTAATAGCCATAGCCTGCCTCACGGGTGGTGCTCAGTTGCAGGGCCAGGTCCGTCGGCGCGCCAGCCAAAGTGTCAGCGATCGAGCTGCTGTGCATATCGGCCAGCACCAGCGAATCCCGGTTTTCAAGGAGGCAGGACGCCTGACGCGCAATCACCCTGTCAAGACACCCTTCGTTGAGCTTCATCGACAGGCTGCGTGCAAGGGTCGGCGCAAGCTTTCGTAGATATTCAGGATGCGTGTTACCTTGTGCCTGAATTGCGACCATGAAGGCATTCAGGCGGGAGCGGTCCAGCGAAGCCTGATTAAGCGCCTGTGTCGCCCGTACGAACTCACCGGGACGGCCTCGCACCGTGTCGGAAATCGCATCGGATGCGCCGCCGGTGGCGGGTACGAAGAAGAGGACCAGTTGTTTTGCCCCTTTGGGCACCTTCAACGAAAGCCTCTTGTCCTTGTTTTTGCGCTTCCATGTCTCGGCGGTTCTGATCCAATCGGTTGGCGGTGGATTGGTCGCGCCACGCAGAAAGGCCGATAGCAGGAGGAACCTTGTCCCCTGATCCTCAGGCAGGTCGGCTTCTATTGTAAGCAAATCGTCGGTGGCGAGCGCGGGAACCGCATCGATGGGAAGCGTAACTCCGTCGCGCTGCACGGTTACATGTAGACCAGGACCGGGAAGGTCGAACGGAGCAGGTTCAGCCGCCTGAAGTTGCGAGCAAGGCAATGCCAGCCAGATCGCGATCCTCAAAAGGCGGGATGGCGCTAACAGATATGCACGCAACGACAGGTCCTCATGTTGTTTCAGATTAGTGGACGATAACGCACTAACCCCCATGGCGGTACCCGAACCGAACTCTGCAAAGGAATTACAGCTTATGATCAGAACGTCCGCCCGCGATCCTTTGGCAAAAAGCCTCCAGCCTTTCACGGCGACTTCATCAGCGGCGAGATCTACCGCAATTTCGCAATGGTCAATCCGTCCAGTTTCGCTCGTTGCTTGACCGAATCTTCACTGCGGGTAAGGGCCTTGGCTATGGCTTTTAGCGCCATACCCTTCTTTGCCAGCGTGTGAAGCTTCTGGATTTCATCGCTGGTCCAGGGTTGGCGGTGCCGCTCAAAACGCTCGGCCATAATTTGCTCCTTGGTCCCGGCGCAGCAGAACAGGTATGCTCAATAGTTGGACGGCAACGCAGGCGACCTATGTTTCCTCTTATCGATGGGCGGCCGTCTATTTGGTGGCGTACTGACCTGTTTCAGCACCAAAATGTTCGCGCGCAAAGGCTTTAGCTGCGGTCGCGGTTTTGAACTTTTCGTCTTGAAGGGTTGCCGTGACCAAGGGATAGCCTTGCGAATTGTAGCGCGTATCCCGAACCGTCAGACGGAAAAAACCTTCATCGTCCTTGTTGATTAGAAATGGGCGGACAGGCTCTCTGGACATATGACTTCTCCTTGCTGACGTTGGGGCATTACAAAGAGGCGCAAAAGGGCCTGTCCATAATCAAAGTCCAGTCCGCAGATTCCGGCGATGGTCGAATGCCAATTGCTCGCGAGAAAGACGACTGAACGGTGTGCCGTACGTGCCGCGAGTGGACCCATTGCAACGGAAAGTCCAGTTCAATGCACCATGGTCGCGGGCCGGTTCGTTTTTTCCCGCGCTTTAGTTCTGCAAAAAATGCTTCCGGCCCATTTTTGCGTTTTCGATCCAATGCGCCTATAGCCACCAAGCTGACGTCGCCTGCGACGGATATATAGGGTGAAATAAGCCCCCTTTGTCCCTTTCTAGCCTCACCGAAGCCGGGATGCGCCGCTGTTGGCGCATGCCCGTCATATTTGGGAATAAAGGAAGTCCCTATGATCACCGGAACCGTAAAATTCTTCAATGCAGACAAAGGCTATGGCTTCATCGCGCCCGAAACGGGCGGAGACGATGCGTTCGTCCACATTTCTGCCGTTGAGCGGGCAGGTATGCATACGCTGAACAAGGATCAGCGCGTGTCATATGAGCTCGAAACCGATCGGCGCGGAAAGATTTCCGCGGTTAATCTGCAGGCCGCCTAATCGCTTTATGTAGATACGGGCGTCTTCATCAGACGTCCGTATCTTCACATCCACCAGCGCTGCCAACCCTGAGTTCCCGCAACTGTTCAAGCTGTTCCAGCATGGCGGACCTGTTCAAATCCGTCGAACCGGCAACGCGCGCGACTTTGTTGCCTTTTGTCCCTGATTTTTACGCCTGACCGTGCTATCGGCCGGCGCCATGCTGAATCTGAACGCAATAACGGTCCGCCTGGGCGGCCGCACCATCATTGACCGGGCCAACGCGGCTCTGCCCTCGCGCAGCCGTGTCGGCCTTATCGGCCGCAATGGTGCCGGCAAGTCGACGCTGATGAAAGTCATGATCGGCCTATTGGAACCCGACGACGGCGACTTGGAAATGCCCCGCGGCACCAAAATCGGTTATATCGCGCAGGAAGCTCCGAGCGGCTCGGCGACGCCGTTTGAAACAGTGCTGGCCGCCGATAGCGAACGGGCCGCCCTGCTCGATGAAAGCGAGCATTGCCAGGATCCGGACAGGCTCGGTGAAATTCATGAGCGACTGAACGCCATCGACGCTTATAGCGCCCCGGCACGGGCAGCGCGTATCCTGGTGGGGCTGGGTTTCGATGAAGAGATGCAGGGCCGCCCGCTCGACAGCTTTTCAGGAGGATGGAAGATGCGTGTCGCGCTGGCCGCATTGCTGTTCTCTGGCCCTGACCTGCTGCTGCTTGACGAGCCGTCAAACCATCTCGACCTCGAAGCAACGCTCTGGCTTGAAAGCTTCCTCAAAAACTATCGCGCGACCATCGTCATCATCAGCCATGAACGCGACCTTTTGAACAATGTCGTCGACCATATCCTTCATCTCGAAGGGGGCAAGGTCACTTTATACCCAGGTGGTTACGATTCGTTCGAACGGCAGCGCGCCGAACGATTGGCGCAGCTTGAGGCAGCCCGCGAGAGGCAGGCAGCCGAGCGGGCAAAGCTTCAGGATTATGTCGCCCGGAACAGCGCGCGGGCGAGCACGGCCAAGCAGGCCCAATCCCGCGCAAAAGCCCTGGCGAAGATGCAGCCCATCGCCGCCGCGCTGGAGGACCCAAGCCTTTCCTTCACTTTTCCTAGCCCGCCCGAAATGCGCCCGCCGCTGATCACGCTCGACATGGCGTCGGTGGGCTATGGCGACCGGCCCGTCCTGCAAAGGCTGAACCTGCGCATCGACCCTGACGACCGGGTCGCGCTGCTGGGCCGGAACGGTAATGGCAAGACGACGCTGGCCCGGCTGATCGCCGCTCAACTCGCGCCAATGGACGGCGCGGTGAACGCCTCGGCCAAGATGAAGGTCGGCTATTTCACCCAATATCAGGTTGAGGAGCTGGAAACCGACGCTACCCCACTGGAACATATGACCCGGCAGATGCGGGGCATGACACCGGGAGCCGTGCGGGCGCAACTGGGACGTTTCGGCTTTTCAGGCGATCGCGCGATCCAGAAAGTGGGCAGTCTTTCCGGCGGCGAACGCGCACGGCTTGCATTGGCGTTGATCACTCGCGATGCCCCCAATCTGCTGATACTGGACGAACCGACGAACCACCTTGATGTCGATTCCCGCGAAGCGCTGGTGCAGGCGCTCAACGCCTATACGGGCGCAGTCGTGGTCGTCAGTCATGACCGCCATATGATCGAGCTTGTCGCTGACCGGCTGGTGCTTGTCGATGGCGGCACCGCGACCGAATATGGCGGGAGCCTAGCCGACTATACTGACCTCATTCTCGGCAAAAATGGTGGACAGGGCAATGGCGGCGATGCACCCAAACCCGACCGCAAGGCTGAAAAACGCGCTGCGGCTCAGGCGCGGGAACGCAGCAAGGCGTTGCGCGATGCAGTGACGGCGGCGGAAAAGGAGATGACCACTTTGACTGCGTATCGCGCGAGGATAGAGCGCGCAATGTTCGATCCGACGTCAGCCGGGCCGGAAGAAAAGAACGCTACCATGACGGAACTGATGCGGCAGCGCTCTCATATCGAAAAACAGCTGGAAGAAGCCGAGGCGCGCTGGCTACAGGCATCCGAAGCGCTCGAAGCCACCAAAGCGGCAGTCTGAGATCTGCCGCCTGACTTGAAATTGTTCTAATGCGCCGCGCCCCAGCTTGGGCCGGTGCCGATGTCCACGCCCAGCGGCACGCTGAGCTTCACCGCCGGTTCGGCTGCGTTGGCCATCACGTTGCGGATGACAGTGCTGGCTGCTTCGACGTCGCCCTCGGGCAGTTCGAAGACCAGTTCGTCATGCACCTGTAGCAGCATTTTTACGTCGGGCAGTCCCGCCGCCTCCAGAGCTGGTCCCATGCGGGCCATGGCGCGTTTGATGATGTCCGCGCTTGTGCCCTGGATCGGCGCGTTGATGGCGGCGCGCTCGCTGCCCGCGCGTTCTGCCTGGTTCTTGGCAGAGAGGCGCGGGAACCAGGTCTTTCGGCCGAAAAGCGTGGTCGTGAAGCCGTTCTCGCGCGCGCCTTCCAGCGTGTGGGTGATGTAGTTGGAAATGCCGGGAAAGCGCTGAAAATAACGATTGATCATGTCTTGTGCTTCGTCCGGTGCTATCTCCAGCCGCCCTGCGAGACCCCAGCGAGATATGCCGTAGAGGATCGAGAAGTTGATCGTTTTTGCCCGGCCGCGCGTGTCGCGGTTGACTTCGCCGAACAGTTCCATCGCCGTGGCGGCGTGAATATCCTCTCCCCGCGCGAAAGCATCCTTCAACGCCGGGACATCGGCCATATGGGCAGCGAGGCGCAGCTCGATCTGGCTATAATCCGCCGCCAGCATGACATTGCCCTGCTCCGCGATAAAGGCGTGGCGGATCTGCCGCCCTAGCTCCGAGCGGATCGGTATGTTCTGCAGATTGGGGTCGGTGGAACTCAGGCGACCGGTCTGCGCGCCCGATAGGCTGTAGCTTGTGTGAACCCGGCTTGTCTTTCCGTTGATCTGTTGCTGAAGAGCGTCGGTGTACGTGCTTTTCAGCTTAGTGATCTGACGCCATTCGAGCAGCTTGGCAGCGACTTCAACCCCATCCTTCTGCAGCCGTTCCAGTTCGGTGACGTCGGTGGAATAGACGCCCGTCTTACCTTTGCGGCCGCCTTTCAATCCCATTTTCTCGAACAGAACGTCGCCCAACTGCTTGGGGCTGCCAATGGTGAATTCCGTGCCACAATCTTCGAAAATCGCGCATTCCAGCGCCGCTATCGCTGTTGAGAATTCGGCGGAAAGGCGGGAGAGCTGTTCACGGTCGACCTTGACGCCGGTATGTTCCATCTTGGCTATGACCGGGACAAGTGGCCGGTCGACCATTTCATAGACTCGGGTCGCGCCCTCCTGTGGCAGGCGATGCTTGAAAATCTGCCACAGGCGAAAGGTCACGTCCGCGTCTTCGGCCGCATATTGCGTCGCCTTGTCCAGCGGCACTTCGGCAAAGCTGATCTGGCTCTTGCCCGTGCCGCAGAGCGATTTGAAGCTGATGCATTCATGGTTGAGGTGGAGCCTGGCAAGTTCGTCCATGCCGTGGCCGTTCTTGCCCGCGTCGAGGTCAAAACTCATGACGATAGTGTCGTCGAAGGGCTTTATCTCAAGTCCAAGGCCTGCGAGAATGCAAATGTCGTATTTCAGGTTCTGTCCGACCTTCAAGACACTTTCATCGGCGAGCAGGGGTTTCAGTTTGGCGAGGACCAAATCCTGGGCAAGCTGCTGCGGCGCGTCGCTGAACATGTCGGCGCCACGATGGCCCACGGGGATGTAACAGGCTCGACCCGGTGCGACCGCAAGGCAGATGCCGCACAGCCGGCCGGTGATGGCGTCGAGGCTGTCTGTCTCCGTATCGATGGCAAGCACGCCTTGTTCGTGCGCGGCGGCGATCCAGCGGTCGAGCGCCGCCTCTGTGATGACGGTTTCATACAGGCTGCGGTCAATGGCCGGGCCGGCTTCCATCTGGGGAGCCTGCGGTTCGGCCTTGGCTTCTGGCGCGGTTGCGGCGGCAACTGCGGCGGGCGCCGCACTGGTGCCGAGGCGCGCCAGCAGGGAGTTGAAGCCGTGATGTTCGAGGAAGTCCTTCAGCGGATCGGTGGGGATGCCGTTGAGGCTGAGCGAATCGAGCGGCTGGGGCAGCGGCACTTCGCTATGCAGTTCAACCAATTGGCGGGAGAGGCGCGCCATGTCGGCATGGGCGATCAGATTCTCCTGCATCTTCGATTTTTTCATAAGCGGCGCGGCGGTGAGGACGCTTTCAAGGTCGCCATATTCCAGGATCAGCTTGGACGCCGTTTTCGGACCGATACCTGGAACGCCCGGCACATTGTCCACCGAATCCCCCATGAGCGCGAGCACGTCGCCCAGTTTTTCAGGAGCGACGCCAAATTTTTCCTGCACGATTTCCGGGCCGGATCGGACATTCTTCATCGTATCCAGCATGTCGACGCCCGGCTCGATCAGCTGCATCAGGTCCTTGTCGGATGAAACGATGGTAACATGCCATCCTTCTTTCAGAGCGGCCTTGGTATAGCTGGCGATGATGTCGTCGGCTTCAAACCCTTCCTCTTCGATACAGGGAAGGGAAAAGGCCCGCGTGGCGTCGCGGATCATAGGAAATTGAGGGATTAGATCGTCCGGCGCGGGCGGGCGCTGCGCCTTGTACTGGTCGTAAAGGTCGTTGCGGAAGGTGATGCTGCCCTTGTCCAACACCACGGCCATGTGGGTCGGCCCCTCCGCCTTGTGCAGCGCGTCGGCCAGCTTCCACAGCATCGTCGTATAGCCATAGACCGCTCCCACCGGTTCCCCCCGAATATTGGTGAGCGGGGGCAGGCGGTGATAAGCGCGGAAGATATAGCCGCTGCCGTCTACGAGATAGAGATGATTCTGCTGAGCCATGGCGGGTGGATAGCGCAGGGGACGGGTGAGGGGAACAGGGGATGAACAGGTCGCCTTTCAGTCGGTTGTGCCATCTACCGAAAAGACAACGATCTACTCCATCAACGCCGATCGTGATTGGCCGCCACGGCGCGGGATACCGCCTGCATCAGTTCCCAGCGCTTGGGAATGGGTTGAGTGGTGCTGCCGATCATCACTGCCACTGCATAGCTGGTTCCGTCAGGCGCAGTCATGATGCCTACGTCGTTATAGCCGGTGGAGCGGGGGGCAAGTTCCTGGCCCGTCCCGGTCTTATGGGCATAGGTCCAGCCCGGTGGGACACCGCCCTTTACGCGCTGCGGTCCGGTTTTGGCCTCCTGCATGGTGGCGAGCAGCAGGCGTGTGGAGGAAGGCGAAAGCAGGTCGCCCCGCCTCAACTTTGCCAATGCGCCCACAATAGCCGCCGGCGCTGCGCCATCGGGCGGATCGGCCAGATATCGGTCTAGCGCCTTTTCGCGCACCGACCGCGGCAAGTTGGCCCGCGCCGAATAGAAGTTCCGGCCGACCGAATAGCTCTGGTTCCAGTCAAGTCCCGCCGCGGCGCTTTGCAGCAGCCGTTCGCCGGGACCAAAGCGGATGTTGGCGATGAAATTCTTGCCGAGGAAGGCGCGGATCGCATCCGGCCCGCCTATGGTGCGAAGCAGCTTGTCGTTCGCCGTATTGTCGCTCTGCTGCATGGCGCGACCGAGCAGATCGGACAAAGTGGTTTGATACCCATCCGCATCGACCATGGCGGCCAGCGGCTGATGAAAAAGGGTGAGGTCCTGTCTCTGGATGACCGTGGGATCGCTAAGCTTCAGCTTGCCGCGATCTACCGCATCCAGCAGCGACATTGCGACCCAAAGCTTTGACACGCTTTGCTGCGGATAAAGCTTGTGGCCATTATGTTCGACAACCCAGCCGGCATCCACGCGCTGCACGGCTATGCCCACATCGCCGTTGAAGTCGCGGCCTAGGTCGTGAATGATCCGGACAAGGGCGGGCGATGGCTGGCTGCGTGGATCATATTGGGGAATGCGCTGAGGCGGAGCAACAGGACGGCTGGCGACGGGGGAAGTTGATGCTGGGGGAATGATGCCGCTGGAACAGGAGGCAAGCATCGCCCCAAAGGCCAAGGCAGCCCCGCTTCTGAATCCTGACGTCCGCCGCAACCGCTTTACCGAACTATATTGCAACACGAATATTCCTCTGCCCGCATCCCGCACTTGCCGAAACTTCTAAGCGTCCCGAGTCGGCATTATGCCATATTTGCGACGAATGATTCCACAGAAGCGGTGGACGGAAGGTGAACGTTGAACGGCCGCTACCATAGTGATCGGCAGTCAGGGCAGGTTAAAGCTGGGGAGCTAAAATGACGGTAATGAACAAATTTGAGCAGTACTCCATCCACAGAGACCGCCGGCAATTGCTGGCCGGAATGCTGGCATTGAGCGTTACGGCACTTTGCCCCGTACAGAGCTTGGCCGCACCGAGTTTCTCCTCACGCCGGATCAGTGTGAGAACGCAAGGCACAGGACCCGATGTGCTGTTAATCCCGGGCCTGGGATCCGGATCATCCATCTGGCAGGCAAGCGTCGCTGCCGTACCGGGCTATCGCTATCATCTCATCCAGGTGAAGGGCTTTGCCGGAATGGCTGCAGAGGCGAACGCGAGCGGAGCAGTGGTTGAACCCGTCGCTGCGGAGATTGCGCGCTGCGTTTCTGCGATGGGATTGGAGAAGCCCGCGATAGTTGGGCATAGCATGGGCGGCATGCTGGCGATGCTGCTGGCCATCCGCTTCCCTCGTCAGGTCGGTAAGATCATGGTCGTCGACATGACGCCGGCGGGCGCAGGCATGGTCGGCGGTACAGCCGAAGGCATGGGCGCTTTTGCGACCAGGCTGGGCAATTATTTCACTGGGACCAAGGGCGGTCGCGATATGTTCCGTCAGCTCATGGGGATGTTCAGTCCCGATGCGGCTGACAATGATCCGGACGTCATGGCGACAGCCCTTCAGGAATTGGCGAAGCTGGACGTCACAGCCGATTTACCCAAGATCAAGGCGCCGCTGACAGTCCTTTACGCCACGCCGGCCAATGCGGAGCAGCGGGCGGCAGTCGTGCAGCGTTACCAGGCGGCATATGCCGGTGCAAAGACGGCCCGGCTGCGGCCGATCGGGCCGAGCGGCCATATGATCATGTTCGACCAGCCCACTGGTTTTGCAAACGAGCTGAGGGCGTTTTTGCGCGGCTGACCCGTGCTTCTCAGTTAGGGTCCAGGCGGCTGATGTTCCTCAATTCTCGGGAACATCCGCCGATTTCGATCCGCCGATTGAAGCCTTACTTCTTCGCCAATCTAACCGGAATGAATGCTGGCTGGGCCCTGCCGCGCTGGACCTGGAGCAGCACTGCGCTACGGCCCTGCTGCTGAGCTTCGCGTACAGCGCTCGCCAAAGCGGCCTCGCTCGTCACGGGGCTGTTATTGGCCGTCAGCAGAATGTCTCCCCGGCGCAGTCCCTTTGAACCAGCATCGGACGAAGGATCTACGGCGGTGATTACGACCCCCTTCAATGTAGGCTCAACGCCCAGCTGGCGAGCAATGGCAGGGGTCAATGGAGTGACCGCTACACCCAGGACCTGCTGAGCCGCCTGCTGGCTGCTCTGCTGATCCTGATCCGAGAAATCGTCCTGCGGCTCGGCGCCAAAGCCGGCCAGTTCCTCTTCAGCAGGACGTTCGCCCACGATTGCGGTCACGTTCATCCGACGGCCGTCGCGGATCAACTCAATCGGTACGCGCGTGCCTGGCGGCAGGTTGGCGACGATGAACGACAATGTGTTGTCAGGCGTAACGTCTTCGCCATTGACCTTCACGACGACATCCCCGGCCCTGAGGCCGGCCTTCGCGGCAGCTTCACCAGGAACCACCTGACCGATAAATTCGCCGCGGTTCTTTGGCAGGCCAAGCGATTCGGCCAGATCCTCCGACATGGGACCGATGCCAACGCCCAGATAGCCGCGCCGGACCGATCCGCCTTTCTTCAGCGTTTCGATGATGGGTACGGCAGTTTCGGATGGGATGGCGAAACCGATCCCGACATTCCCGCCCGTGGGCGACAGGATCTGCGAATTAATGCCAATCACATTGCCATTGAGATCGAACATCGGACCACCGGAATTGCCCTGGTTGATCGAGGCATCGGTCTGAATGAAGCGGTCATATGCGCCGCCCTGCCCAGTGTTGCGATGAAGCGCGGAGACGATTCCCGCCGTGACCGTGCTGCCCAGACCAAAGGGGTTGCCGATGGCAATGACCCAATCGCCAACGCGGGAACGGGTGCTGTCCCCGAATTTTACGAAGGGCAGGCCGCGCGCGTTGATCTTTAGCACCGCAAGATCGGAGGCGACGTCCCGTCCGATCAGCTTGGCTTCATACTCCTTGCGGTCGGGCAGGATGACGGTGATCGAATCCACCACCGCTCCGGCTGTCCCGCCAGAGACCACATGGGCGTTGGTAACGACGTAGCCGTCAGGTGAAATGATGAAGCCGGAGCCCAGTGACTGCGCCTCACGGGTCTGAGGCTGCGCGCCCTGAGGGCCGAAAAGATTGCCGAACGGCGTGCCCGCGAAAGGATTTTGGACCTGCACTCGTTGGCGCGTCGAAATGTTGACGACCGCAGGTTGCAGGCGCTCGATCATTGCTGAAAAACTCATGGGCGCGCCGCGTGGGGCGGCTGCCTGCATTGCAGGCCCTTCATTCTGGGCCGTCTGCGCGCCGAGGGGGTCGTGCGACGTAACGGCAATGGCCGTGCCGCCTAAAAGAAGGGCTGCAGTGACTGCGTAAGCGTAACGCACAGTAAGATTTCCTCTCATTTGATGCGACTTCAATGCGACCAGCGGACCCTCGCCTATGCCGCTGATTGCCTTAACCTACATTGAATAAAATTCGTTACGATTGTTCAACGGCCTCGGAATTCCCTCATATAATCGTTGTCGGGGGAAAGGATGATCGATGACGAACCCTTGGCATTGGGTGAGAAAGTCATGCGATAACTCTGCATAGCCCGGTAGAAATCATAAAAGGACGGGTCCTTCCCGAAGCTGTCGGCGTAGATGCGCGCGGCGGTTGCGTCTGCATCGGCGCGTATTATCTGCGCCTGCTTTGCTCCCTGAGCGCGAATGGTGAGCGCTTCCTGTTCGCGCGCCGTCCGCATGCGCTGGAATGCGCTTTGAAGCGGCGTGCCGTCGGGGAGATCTGCCCGCTTGATCCGCACGTCGACGATTTGAGCGCCATATTGCCGGGCAACCCGATCAAGTCCGGCCTTGATGTTATTCATCACCTGCCCGCGTTCAGGACTGAGCAATGCTGCGAAAGGCCGCTTGCCCAATTCGTTGCGAAGCGCGGAGCCGAGGATCGGGCGCAATTCGTCCGAAACACGGCTCTCGCTGCCGGCGGTAATGTACATGCGCAGCGGATTTACGATACGATACCGGGCAAAAGCGTCCACCTGAAGCCGCAACTGATCGGTCGAAAGCACCTGCTGGCGCTCCATCTCGACGCTCAAAACCCGCTTATCTATCCAGACGATCTGTTCGGCAAAGGGAAGGCGAGCGATGAGTCCCGCCCCGGTTTGACCGAAATCTTCATTGGGCTTGTAGCGATTGACGATGCGGACTGGCTCGCCAAAGCGGACAATGACAGCTTGCCGGGTTTCCGGCACGATCGACAAGGTGCTGCCGATCAGGATGAGCAGCACGATCGCCAATATCGCAGCGGCGATGGGATTGCGCAGGATGTTGTTCATTGCTGCGCTCCTTCCGTGCCGGCAGGCGTTGCCTGCTGCGCGCGTTTCCGGATTTCGGGAAGGGGAAGATAAGGTGTGACGCCTCCCGCCTCGACAACGGTCTTGTCAACGTTGGCGAGCACTTCTTCCATGGTTTCATAATACATACGGCGGCGAGTGACCTCCGGCGCGAGCTTATATTCGGAGTACACCTTGTCAAAAGATGCTGCCTCGCCCTGTGCTTTGGCGGTCAGTTGCTGGGCATAGGCGCGTGCCTCGTTCATATAGGTCTGTGCCGTTTGCTGAGCGGCGGACACTTCCTTGAAGGCGTCGTTCACAGCCTCGGGCGGGTCTGCCTGTTTGATTGCGACGCCCTGCACCAATATACCGGAGCGATAGTCGTCGAGAATTTCCTGCATTCGCTGCTGCACGCGCTGCTCTATCTCGGTGCGGCCGGATCCGATGGTATCGTTCAGTGAAACCGTGGCGACGACGGATCGCATGGCGGACTCGGCCACTTCGCGGATGGTTTCGTCGGGATCGGCCAACTGAAACTTGTAAAGCGCTGCGTCACGAATATTCCAGCGGACGGAATAGGCGAGGTCCACGATATTCTGATCGCCCGTCAGCACCAGCTTTTCACCTGCGCCCGAAGGAATGTTGATAGTCCGGATTTCCTCCACATCCACCGCCGTGACCGAATCAAAGGGCGCGGGGAGGCTCAGGCTAATGCCGGGGCGCATCGTTCCCGCATAGCTTCCCAACCGCGTCAGCACGCCGCGTTCCTGCGGGCCGATACGGTGAACACTGGTGAGCGCAATCCATATGACTACAAACAAGACGGCAAGGATCGGCCAGAGCTGTTTGGTATCCGGACGTTGCGGCAGTCCGCCGCCAAAACCTTCCCGGCCGCGCCGCAGCAATTCGTCGAGCGCGGACGGGCCTCGGCCAGGTTGACGGCTACCGCGTGGAGGCTGGCTCCAAGGATTACGGGGCCCTTTGCCACCCGATCCTTCATCGCCATCGCCCCCCGAACCGCCGCTTCCGCGCCCGCCCCACGGTCCACCCTCGCTCATCGCGGCGCCGATCTGCGCCATCCACCCGGAAATTTTCATCATGCCCCCTGTATAGGAAGCCGCGCCATGGAAAAACAGTGCCTTTGCCACGATATTCCACTATGCCGCCGCCATGACTGACTTGAACCACATCGAAGAACTACTGCAAACAGCGGGCAAGGGCCGCACGAGCGCCACCCGCCTAAAGGATGGCGTACTGAGCCTTGTCCTTGACGTCACTGGCCTAAGTCCCATGCAGCGCGAAGTGCTGGAGGCGGGCATTCGCGGTCAGATGAAATCCGTTGAAGCCATTAACGAAGTGCGGATCGCCATGACGGCGGAAAAGAAGGTTATGCGCCTGATCGCGGTCGGAAGCGGTAAAGGGGGCGTTGGAAAATCCACACTGGCGACCAATCTGGCCATCGCCTTGAAGCGTTTGGGGCAGAATGTGGGGCTGGTCGACGCCGATATTTATGGCCCCTCACAACCCCGGCTACTCGGCAGCGAGGGAGTAAAGCCGCAGGCCGAGGACAAGAAGCTCGTACCCGTTCCCAACGCTTATGGGGTGCCGATGCTGTCCATGGGTCAGCTGGCCAAGCCCGGCCAGGCGATCGCTTGGCGCGGCCCGATGGCAAGCAATGCCCTCACTCAGTTGATCGACGCCCAATGGGGCGACATAGACGTTCTTGTCGTCGACCTTCCTCCCGGCACCGGCGATGTGCAGCTATCGATGATGTCGAAGCACAAGCCCGAGGGGGTTATCATTGTTTCCACGCCGCAGGATCTGGCGCTGATCGACGCGACCCGCGCCGTCAACCTCTTCGAACAAGCCGATATTCCGATGATCGGCCTTGTTGAAAATATGGCGGGCTATGCCTGTCCCCATTGCGGCGAAGTGTCGGATCCTTTTGGGACGGGCGGAGCCGAAGCCGCGGCCAGCACCATGGGAATGCCTTTTCTGGGCCGTATTCCGTTGGACATCGCCATTCGCCGCGCCTCGGACGCCGGAGAGCCGCCCGCCGCCTCGGACGATCCCGAAGCTGCACCCTTTATGGCGGTTGCCGAGAAGGTCGCTCGGTGGATGGAGAATAGACGGCGCTGAGCCCAACAGGTGGAAGGCGGCAATTGCGTTCCTATCTTGTTGCGCAAAGGAGAAGCCTTATGCCCTTGAGCCGTGACGGAGACATTGCGCAGCTTTTGCGTGAAACGCGCACCATCGCCATGATTGGCGCATCGGACGATCCGATGCGGCCCAGCTATGGCGTAATGGCTTTCCTCCAGAAGCAGGGTTATCGTGTACTGCCAGTCAATCCACTGATTGCGGGCGAACATGTGCATGGCGAATTCATTTGGGCCAGTCTGGATCAGATCGGCGTCCCCATTGATATGGTCGACATTTTCCGCAGGAGCGATGCTGCCGGAGAAGCGGTGGACGCTGCCATTGCAATCGGGGCAAAGGCGGTCTGGATGCAGATCGGCGTCATCAATGATGATGCGGCGGCGCGTGCAGAGAGAGCTGGCCTCAAGGTGGTGATGAATCGTTGCCCGAAGGTGGAAATACCAAGGCTTGGCATAGCGCCGGTCGAAGGTTGAACGTTGGGATCAAAAATCCTCCTTTCGAGAAAGTTCGCCTCTTCCACCCCGCCGCTTCCCCCTCTATCACACCGGCATGACGCGCGTGCGGGGCAATGACGAAAAATGTGGGGGGGTCAGCCGCCGAAGCATAGTTATCGGCGGCGGCGCGGGCGTTGGCCTTTTAATAGCCTGGGCGCTTTGGCCGCGCAGCTATTCGCCCAATCTCAATGCCGCCGAAGGCGAGCATGTCATGAACGCCTTTCTGAAAATCGGGCGCGACGGACAGGTCGTCGTAATCGTCCCGCAGGCGGAACTGGGGCAGGGGGTTTATACTGTCCTGCCGCAGATATTGGCGGACGAACTTGGCGCGGATTGGCGAACGGTTGCGGTGCAGCCCGCTCCCATTAGCCCCATATACGCCAACACCCTGCTTGCAGGAGAATGGCTCGGCAACGACATGCCCACCCTGATGGGCAGGGCTGGCGATTGGGCGGTGCGTCAATATGCCATCCGCAATTCGGTGATGCTGACCGGAGGATCCACTTCGCTGCGCATGTTCGCGGGGAGCTATCGTGAGGCGGGCGCGGCAGCCAGGGTGCTGCTGTGCAAGGCGGCGGCGGCGCGTTGGGATGTGGACTGGGAAGCGTGCGACACGAAGGATGGTTTCGTCGTGCTGGGTGATCAGAAGCTGCGCTTTGGCGAATTGGCGGCCGAGGCGGCGGAATATGATGCACCTGACCTGTTGCCGCTACGCCCCAAATCAGATGATGACCTGGTAGGACGTGACCTGCCGCGCCTGGACGTTCCTTCCAAAATTGACGGATCGGCCAATTATGCTGCCGATGTCCGCCTGCCGGGTATGGTGTTCGCATCCATAAGGCAAGGGCCGATCGGCAATGCGACGCTCAAGTCCTTCAACGAGGCCGAGGCAAAAAAAGTCGCGGGTTTTCTGAAGGTCATCAAGCAGGAACGCTGGGTGGCGGTCACGGGCAGCAACTGGTGGGCAGCGAACAAGGCGCTTGATCTGCTCGATCCGCTGTTCACCATGGAAGGACGGCTGATCGACAACAGCTTCATTGAACAGTCGCTGGAAGCGGCGCTGGATGGCGGTGAGGGCGAACGTTTCGTTCATGAAGGAGATTTGGAGGCGATATTCGACGGAGCGCAGATCGTCGCCAGCGAGTATCAAGTGGCTCCCGCGCTCCACCTTGCGATGGAGCCGATGGCGGCGACCGCCCATGTCCATGACGGGGAGGCGGAAGTGTGGATCGCGACGCAGGCCCCTGCCTTCACCCGTGCGGCAGTGGCGCGGGCGCTCGGCCTGTCCGAGAAAGAGGTCGTGGTTTATCCAATGCTTGCCGGGGGATCGTTCGGCAGAAAGATGGAGGCCGAAGCGGCCGCGCAGGCGGCAGTCATCTCCCGCGAAATGAACCGGCCGGTACAGCTGCTCTGGTCTAGGGCGGAGGATATTATCCACGACCGCCCACGTCCCCCCGCTCATGCTCGCATGGCCGCAAAATTGGGACGCGGCGGCTTTATCGAAGGTTGGTCCGCCAAAGTTGCCGCGCCTTCAACTCTTACCGAGACATGGGCGCGAATGGCGGACGGCGTCCTGCCGCATGAAGCGAGGGCAAGGGGGGGTAGGACGGCAGAGCGGGCGGCCATATCGGGTCTTGTTCCTGCCTACAGCATGGGCGCTCTTGCCGTAGATCATTATCCAGTGGACGTCGGGCTGCCTTCGGGTCGCTGGCGGAGCAATGCCGATCATTACTCGGCCTTTTTCAACGAATGCTTCATCGACGAACTGGCAAAGATTTCCGGCGTCGAACCCATGTCTTTCCGCATGCAGATGCTGAGCAACAACCCGCGTCTTGCACACTGCCTTTCTACGGCGGCGGCGCTCGGCGGCTGGCAAGGCGGAATTGCCGGTAGCGGGCAGGGTATAGCCTGTCACAGCATGTCGGGCAGCCATATCGCCATAGTGGTCGAAGCGAGCTTGGCGGCAAACCGGTTGAGCGTTGGCCGGATCGTGGCCGCGGTGGATTGCGGCATGCACGTCAATCCCGACATTGCCCGACAGCAGATCGAGGGCGGCTTGATTTTCGGACTTACGTCCGCGCTAGGGGGCGTGACGCCCTACAGGCGCGGCATGCCCAGGAAAATGCGGCTTGGCGATTTGAATCTGCCGCGTCTTGCTGATGTTGGAGAGATCACTGTCGAATTTATCCGCAGCCGCGAAGATGCAGGCGGCGTGGGGGAGGTCGGTGTGCCGGCCATGGCCCCGGCAATAGCCAATGCTCTGTTCACAGTAACCGGGGAGCGTTTCCGAACGCTTCCCCTGCTTGGAAAATGATAATTGGCGCTTCCTGACAATCACCCTCAAACTCCTTTGTCGAAGACCGGATTGCTGCTCATCAATCTGGGCACGCCCGACGCGCCGGAGCCACAAGCGGTGAAGCGCTATCTGCGGCAATTCCTGTCCGACCCGCGCGTGATAGAAATTCCTCCCTTGCTGTGGCAGCCGATTCTTCGCGGCATCATTTTGAACGTCCGGCCGAAAAAATCGGCCCATGCCTATGCGCAAATTTGGGGTCCCGAAGGTTCGCCCTTGGCGACGATCACGCGCGACCAGGCAGAGGCGCTGCAAGCTCATATGGGCGAGGACCTGATCGTCGATTGGGCTATGCGCTATGGCAATCCCTCCATCGAAAGCCGCTTGGGCGAAATGGCAAAGGCCGGGTGCGACCGCATCCTCATTGCGCCACTCTATCCCCAATATTGCGCGGCGACTACGGCAAGCGTTCAGGATGAGGTTTATCGCGTGCTTGGAACCATGCGACGGCAACCGGCGATCCGCACGCTTCCGCCCTATCATGACGATCCGGCCTATATCGGTGCGTTGAGGTCGCTTATCGAAAGGCAACTTGCCGCGCTGGATTTCACGCCGGAGGTGCTGCTGGCGAGCTTCCACGGCATGCCCCAACGCACGCTCGACCTTGGCGATCCTTATCATTGCCATTGCCAGAAGACCGCACGGCTGCTGAGCCAGGCGTTGGGGCGAGAGCTTATGGTGAGTTTCCAGTCCCGTTTTGGAAGAGCCAAATGGCTAACCCCCGCAACGGACGCCATCATCGTCCAACTGGCCAAGCAGGGGGTCCGTCATATTGCTGTAACGACTCCCGGCTTTAGCGCCGATTGCATTGAAACGCTTGAAGAAATTGCCCTTAGGGCGGAGGAGATTTTTTTGCGAAACGGTGGAGAAAAATTCGCTTTCCTCCCCTGTCTAAACGCAGAGGAGGAAGCTATCGTCATGTATGGCAAGATTCTGGGTCGCGAACTGTCCGGCTGGTGGCCGCGCCGATAAGGCGGCCTGACTTTTTGTCGAAGGAGAAACCCATGACCAGAGTAGCAGTAGTAACCGGCGGGACCCGGGGAATTGGCGAAGCGATCAGCCTGGCGCTGAGGGACATGGGAATAACGGTCGCGGCCAACTATGCCGGCAATGTCGAGAAGGCTGCGGCTTTTTCGGAAAGAACCGGCATAAAGAGCTATCGATGGGATGTTGGAGATTTCGGCGCTTGCCAGGACGGTTGCGCTCAGATCAGCGATGAATTGGGACCTGTGGACATTGTCGTCAACAACGCAGGCATTACCCGCGACGGCATATTGCTGAAGATGAGTTTCGATGATTGGAATGAAGTGATCCGCGTGAACCTGGGCGGTTGCTTTAATATGGCAAAGGCTTGCTTCCCCGGCATGCGCGAACGGGGTTGGGGACGCATCGTCAATATCGGCTCCATTAATGGGCAGGCCGGCCAATATGGCCAGGTCAATTATGCTGCGGCCAAATCCGGCATTCACGGTCTTACCAAGGCGCTGGCGCAGGAAGGCGCCAAGTCCGGTATCACCGTCAACGCCGTTGCCCCTGGCTATATCGACACGGATATGGTGGCGGCCGTCCCAGAGCCGGTGCTTGAAAAAATCATAGCCAAGATCCCCGTTGGCCGCTTGGGACATGCGGAAGAAATTGCGCGCGGCGTCGCTTTCCTGTGTGCAGAGGATGCCGGGTTTATCACCGGGTCAACGCTATCGCTGAATGGCGGTCAGCATATGTATTAACTAGTGCTGGAGCCTCGCTTCCGATTAAGCGGGGCTCCACCAGCTGGATCGCTTTCCATGATCCTTCCGTCCCCCTACATAGGGGGCAAATTTTTAGTACCGGGATGGGAGCGACATGCAACATAACGACGTCATTATCCTCGGGGGCGGCCTGGCGGGAATGACCTTGGCGCTCGCTCTGGACACCCATGGCATAAGTTGTGCCGTGGTCGATCCTGTCGATCCGGAAAAAACCGTCGCGCCGGATTTCGACGGCCGGGTCTCGGCCATTTCCAGCTCAAGCTATCGCTTGCTCCAGGCCATCGGCGTGGGCCGGCACCTGGAAGGCAAAGGCTGTCCGATCCGCAGAATCTGGGTAAGCGATGGGCTGTCACCCGGCACATTGGATTTCGAAACCCATGAAGATGATGATCCTCTGGGGGTCATGTTCGAGAATCGCGAACTGCGCCTTGCGCTTCGTGCGGCGTCAAGGGAAGCCAAAACGCTTTCTCTTCACATACCCGCCCGTCCAGAACGCGTTGAACGAAGCTTAGAGGGTGTGCAAGTGTTCCTTGGGAATGGAACGCTACTGTCCGGCCGGCTGC
Organism: Rhizorhapis suberifaciens; assembly: GCF_014200045.1. GTDB lineage: Bacteria > Pseudomonadota > Alphaproteobacteria > Sphingomonadales > Sphingomonadaceae > Rhizorhapis > Rhizorhapis suberifaciens. The sequence goes on along the minus strand of NZ_JACHOV010000005.1, from coordinate 26,248 downwards.
TGGTCGCCGCGGAGGGTCGTAACTCCCCCACGCGGGAGGCGGCGCACATCAATGCCGCAAGGTGGGACTATAATGAAGTAGCCATCATCACTGCTATTCATCATGAAAAGCCCCATGAGAATACGGCGTTCGAAATCTTCCATACCGATGGACCTTTCGCGATGCTGCCGATGCTGCCCGGAACACGCTCGGCCATCGTCTGGACTGTGCCTAAAAAACGGGCGGCCGCAACGCTTTCGCTGAATGAGCGCGCCTTTGTCGCTGAAATGCACCGGCGCATGGGGGGGCTGCTGGGAGAAATCAAACTGGCGGCGCCGCGTTCCAGCTTTCCCCTTGGCTTTCACCATAGTGCCAAGATCATCGATACGCGGCTGGCGTTGGTGGGCGATGCAGGCCACGGCATTCATCCGGTGGCAGGGCAGGGGTTGAACCTTGGGTTTCGCGATGTCGCCGCGCTGACTGAGGTGCTTGTCGATGGGATGCGCCTTGGCCTGGATCCTGGCGATGCGCAGCTCCTCAAGCGGTATGATCGCTGGCGCAGCCTCGACAATCTGATGGTGTCAGGGATCAGCGACAGCGTGATCCGCCTTTTTGGCTTGCCCGGAGGTGCCGCTTCCGTGGTTCGGCGGGCGGGAATGGGAATCATCGGCAAGCTGCCGCCCCTCAAAAAGCGGTTTATGAGTGAGGCGCGAGGTGAATCGGGTGAAGTGCCCAAATTGCTGCAGGGACTGACCCTCTGACCTGCAATCCAATTGACCTGCAATCCATGGAGACGCGAAATGACGGAACTGACCAACATTCCCCTTACCACCATCAAGGGAGAAAAGGCTTCGCTGGGAGATTATGAGGGCCAAGTGGCGCTGATCGTCAATGTTGCGTCCAAATGCGGCTTGACGCCGCAATATGAAGCGCTTGAAGCGCTATATCGACGTTATCACGAGCAGGGTTTCACAATATTGGGATTTCCCGCCAATAATTTCGCGGGGCAGGAGCCGGGCACGGAAGAGGATATCGCAACATTCTGTTCCACCACCTATGATGTCACATTTCCCATGTTCTCCAAGATCAGCGTTGCCGGCGAAGACAAGCATCCATTTTATGCGGAGCTCATCCGCACCGCTCCGGCCGCACAGCCGGATGGCGGAGCCGCCATGCGGGAGAAGCTTTCGGGCTTTGGTATTGCGCCAAATCCTATTCCGGAAGTGACCTGGAACTTTGAAAAGTTCCTGATTGATCGGGGGGGCAATATCGTCGCGCGCTTCGCTCCGGATGTTGCCCCGGACGCGCCGGTGATTGTGGAAGCTATCGAAGCAGCGCTGTAGGGGCGCGCTTTCTGGCCTGGCGTCCGGCAAGGATGTCAGGCCAGTGGTCCTTTTGAGGCACCTTCTTCGCCCAGTCCTTCGCCCAGTCGCCGCGCCTCCTCCACCAGCATGACCGGAACTCCATCGCGAATAGGAAAGGCCAATCCGGCCTGCTCGGAAATCAGTTCCTGCGCTTCTTCGTCATAGCGGAGCGGCCCGCGTGTCAGGGGACAGACCAAAATCCTCAACAATTCCGGATCAGGCTTCCTCATTGCAGTGTCGCCTGATCATCGCCGTCATGACGTCCAAAGAACTGCATCAGTTGAATTACCAGTTCGGCACGGCCCTTCAGGCTGTCCGCTTCCAGCAGGGCCTGTTTGGCGGCCGCGTCAAAAGGAGCAATTTGTGCAATTCCGTTGACCAGCGCCTCATCATCCAATCTGGCGACGGCGTTCCAGTCGACGGTATAGCCCTGGAGCTCAGCGAACCGCCGCGCCTCCTGCTCCAGTGCGGCGCGCTCAATGCCGGCCAGCACGTCTTCCACCCCCGCTTGCTTCTCCAGTTCAGCCTCGATCTGGCGAAAAGACGTCGTTACGTCCAACTCCCTGAGTACATGGAAGCGAGCAATACCCTCCAACACGATATTGAACCTGCCGTCCTCCAACGCCTCGACATCGGCAATGCGACCGAGGCAGCCGACGTCGAAAAGGGGTGGCGACACACCCAGGCCACGGGGCTGGATCATGCCGATCTTGCGGTCACGGGCCATTGCGTCGCTTACCAGTGCCCGATAACGCGGCTCAAAGACGTGCAGCGGCAAATGCATGCGCGGAAATAACAGCGCACCTGCTAAAGGGAAGATCGAGATGCGCTGGACAGTCATGGGAGCGGCGTTCGATCAGCCGAAAAGGATAGCGGAAAGGCGACGGCGCTGAGCGGAAACCCAGGGATCTTCCAGGCCCACAACTTCGAATAGCTTGAGAAGCTGGCCACGTGCGGCGGCATCATTCCAATCCCTATCGCGGCGGATGATTTCCAGTAGCGCATTGGCCGCGCCGTCATTGTCGCCCTGCGCCATCAATCCGCCCGCCAGTTCGAACCGCGCGGCGTGATCGTCCGGATTGGAGGCGACCCGCTGTTGGAGCTCGGCAAGATTGTCGATCGGTTTGGCGGCCTGCGCCAGATCCAGGGCCGATCGCACCCGTCCCATCGCGGCGTTCTTCTTCATATCCTCGGGCAGCTCGGCGTAGATCAGTTCGGCTTCACTGATCTCACCCATCGCTACCAGAGCGCGGAGTTGACCCGCCTGTGCTTCAGCATTGCCCGGCGCCATTTCGATGATCTGGGTAAAAATGCTGAGCGCGCGTTGGGCGTCCCCATTGGCGAGCACCTCCTCGCCCATGGCCAGCAGCGGCGCGATCTGCTCAGCGGCGCTCTTTTCGGGCGACTGAACCGGCAGCTGGCCCAGTAGCTGGTCCAGCATCTGTCGATATTGGCCTTCGGTGCGTGCGGAAGTCAGGTCGGCTACGGGTTGGCCCTGGAACAGCGCATAAACGGTTGGGATGGACTGCACCCGGAACTGGTTGGCGATAAAGCGATTTTCATCGACGTTGATTTTGACCAGCTTCACACCCTTGGACGCATATTCGGTGGCGATCTTCTCAATGACCGGGGAGAGCTGCTTGCAAGGACCGCACCATTCCGCCCAGAAATCGACAATGACCAATTGCGTCATGGATGGCTCGACAACGTCTCGCCTGAATGCCTCAACCGCCGTCTTTTCAGCCTCGCTTAGTCCCAGCGTCGCCAATGATCGTCTCCTGCCACCAACGTGAATAGCACATTATGTGGGACTCCGCTTCGCTTCCGCAACGGGCAAAACAAATTGTTTGAGAAAAGGCCGAAAGGGGCTTGCCGATGTCCTAAACCGATGCTAGTTGCCGCGCCTCACCTGCCAGTGAGCTAACGCTGCTGGCCGCCAGAGCGGGCGTAGCTCAGGGGTAGAGCACAACCTTGCCAAGGTTGGGGTCGAGGGTTCGAATCCCTTCGCCCGCTCCAGTTTTCCTAAGAAAATCAGTGGATTAGAGGGGTTCGTAAGAGCCTCCAATTCGCGCCGAACGCTGCGGGCGACCACCGGGCGACCACCGACCCCTCCAAATCTGGCGTTGAATCGCGTTCCTTGGCGAAGGTCTTTCTGAGTCTGGAGGGGAATGTCTTCCCCTGCCGGTGAGCCGCGTTCCTCGTCTCCCCGGACCCCTTCGAACGGGGCTGCCGCCCCGTAACGCCCCGCCAGAGGGAGAGTGCGGCCGGTTGGCCGTGACGGGTTTAGCACGGCGAGAGAGGCTCGCCGTCGGCCCGTCATGGAGACCTGCCATGACCCGAACCAACGGATCGGCCGCGCGTGCCGACGTCTATTCGCGCATCACCGCCGAGATAATTTCCGCCATCGAAGCCGGCGCCGGAGACTGGCGTATGCCCTGGCATCACGATGGCACAGCCGTTACCAGGCCGCAGAACGTGATCTCTCGCAGGAAGTACCGAGGCGTCAACGTGCTGGCGCTGTGGATCGCCGCGGAAGCCAGCGCATATTCCAGTGGCCTGTGGGGCACCTACCGTCAATGGGCTTCGCTCGGCGCCCAGGTGCGCAAGGGAGAGCGTGGCACCACGGTCGTGTTCTGGAAGCAGGCTGCGTCGCGTGCCGACGACGACCATGACGATGGCGAAGCAGGGCCAGGACGTATGTTCGCTCGCGCCTTCACCGTGTTCAACCTCGCCCAAGTGGATGGATATGAGCCGGCTCCAGTCGTAGTTCTGCCCGAGAACGAACGATTTACGCACGCCGATGCCTTCTTCGACGCCTTGCGCATTCCCGTCACATACGGTGCATACGACGCGCATTACCGCATCGATCTCGATCAGATTTTCATGCCACCCTTCTCGGCGTTCGAGGATGCCACCCATTTCACGGCCACGCTGTTACATGAAGCTGCCCATGCGGTCGGGGCGGAACACCGGCTCGATCGCAACTTCAAGGAGCGCTTCAAGCGCGACAGTCTCGCAATCGAGGAGATTTGCGCCGAACTGACCGCTTCGTTTGTCCTCGCCGACCTCGGCATCGCCCATCACCCGCGTCCCGACCACGCCGCTTACGTTGCCTCGTGGTTGCGAGCGCTAAAAGATGACGCACGCGCCATCTTCACCGCGGCCAGCAAGGCACAGGCTGCCGCCGACTGGATGCATGCCCAGCAGCCCCAGGCGGAGGAGTTGGCGGCATGATCCTCCTCACACAAGAATTGCGCGACCAACTGCGCGCCAACCACCGCGCCCGCTGCGAGGCGCTCCGCCGCGGTGAACCCGCACCCGACCCGGTGCCGGTGGTCCGTTTCTTCAATCCCCTTGGCCCCGCCACCTGGCTCGCCACGGAGCTGGATGAGGACGGGATTCTCTTCGGCCTCGCCGATCTCGGTTTCGGCTGTCCGGAGCTGGGGAGCTTTGCGCTGGAGGAACTGGAATCAATCCAGCTTCCCTTCGGTCTCGGCATCGAGCGCGATACCCTCTTCGAGGGCAGGTTTCCGCTCTCGGCCTATGCCGAGGCGGCCTCCCGTGCTGGGTCGCTGGTCGAGGGCGAACGGATCCTCCACCGGGGATCGGCGCCGGGCGCGAGCACGCTTTCACGCGATCGCTGACCGGCGATCTCAGGCGCCATCATCTTCGCGGAAACGGTCCATCTGGTGCATGCGTTCGTGCAGGATGGTGACGATCCCGACAGCGCCGTCGGCGAGCAACCGCCAATAGACATAGTGATGTTCGTGGCGGCAATAATAGCCGTCGACGTCGAATTCGGCCGGTATCACGCGCCAGAGCAATTCGCGGCGCGCGATCCGGTCGAAGCAGGCAAACAGACCGCGGATAAAGGTTTCGGCCTGCTCTTGGCCCCATGTGTCGCGGGTATAGACAAAAATCTCGTCGAGCCGCTGGCTCGCGATCGCCGAAACGCGAAATGCCGTCATGTCACGCCCGGCGATTGCGGGCGATCACGGCCTCGGCATCCAATGCGCCATAGCTGTCTTCGGGCGCAGCAAAGGCGCGCGTCAGCTCCGCTTTGAGGCGCTGAAACTGCTCTGCCTCGCTCCTCTCCTTGTCGCGTCGGATCAGGTCGCGCACATATTCGCTGACATTCTCATAGGCGCCCTGATCGCCGACATTGGCCGCGACGAACTCGCCCAGCGCGCCGCTGATCCGGACATTGAGCGTGATCGGTTTGTTCATGCGAGCCTCCTTTTGTCCTTATATAGTTCAATATTGTGGACAGAGGCAAGGGTAGCCCGTGGGGAAGCGTCGGCACCGATCATCTGCTATGTCATGGGTCGCAGTTTTGGAGTCGCCCCCATGCCCAAGAACCGCATGACCTTCCACGATCCCCGCGACGAGCTGCCGCCGGTGACGATCGAAATCCTGAAAGGCGATGTGTTGCGTTTCACGCAGGTCGATCGCGAGGGCCGCACCAATGTCGTCACTTTCTCCGAGCGTTTCGACGTTCGCCGCGGCGTCTTCGACGTCGCGGCGCGGCCCACATCTCCGCTCACAGTGGAAGGTTGAGCTGGTTCACATCGGGAGGGGATAATCCGTCCAGCCTTTCGATGATCGTTGCCGCCAATGCATCGGCGGCCCGCTCGCGCATCCGTTCGTCCGGCATCGTCAGACCGATGCGCGCCCATCCGGGCGCCGCCAGCAGGACGGCAGACAATTCCTGTCGTTCGATTCGCTCCACGGCAGAATGAGGACAATAGCGAACTTAATGGCAAGAGCATTGATACCGACCTGCGGTATCGGAGCGTCGGGTCGCGTTAAGGCCTGCCTGCGGCAGGCCCTGAGAGGAAGAGGGAAGCCCTTGGCTTCATGACGGGCTGGGAAGCCGGGAGAGAGTCTCTCGGCGGCCCGTCATGGAGAAGCCCCATGGTCAAAGCGCCCCAGAAACTCATCCTCAGCGGCTCGCGCGACATTCCGTTCGACCGCCTGCATCTGTCCCAGTCCAATGTCCGCCGGGTGAAGGCCGGCGTATCGATCGGCGAACTGGCGGAGGACATCGTCCGCCGCACGCTGCTCCAGAGCCTCAACGTGCGGCCCATTCTCGACGCGGAGGGCCAGGAGACCGGCCAGTTCGAGGTGCCGGCTGGTGGCCGGCGGTTCCGGGCGCTCGAACTGCTGGTGAAGCAGAAGCGGCTCGCGAAGGACGCACCCATTCCCTGCGTGGTCAAGGCGGCCAATGATGTCGTCTCCGCCGAAGAAGACAGCTATGCGGAAAACACCTTCCGCGAGCAGCTTCATCCGCTCGACCAGTTCCGCGCCATGCGGGCGATGGTGGACAAGGGCCAGGATATCGAATCGATCGCCGCGCACTTTCTCGTGACGCCGGCGGTCGTGAACCAGCGGCTGAAGCTCGCCAAGGTCTCGCCCAAGCTGCACGAGATCTATGCCGAGGACGGCATGACGCTGGAGCAGCTCATGGCCTTCTCCGTCTCCGACGACCATGAGCGCCAGGAGCAGGTCTGGGAACTGCTCGCTCACAGCTACAACCGGTCGGGCGCCTACATCCGGCAGAAGTTGACCGAGAACAGCGTGCGCGTTGCGGACAAGCGGGTGCGGTTCGTCGGGGTCGAGGCCTATGTCGAAGCCGGAGGCGGCGTGATGCGCGACCTGTTCGAGGATGACGATGGCGGCTGGCTGACCGATCCCGCCCTCCTCGACCGGCTCGTCACCGAGAAGCTTCAGGCCGAAGGTGAAAAGATCGGCGGCGAGGGCTGGAAGTGGGTCGCGACCGCCGTCGATCTGCCCTGGGGTGTTGCCGACGGCCTGCGCGAGATTGACGGCGTGTCAGTCCCGCGCACTCCCGAAGAGGAGGCGCGGCTCGCGGAACTGGAGGCCGAGGCCGAGAAGATCGAAACGGAATGGTCCGACGACCCGAATGTGCCGGATGAGGTGCATGAGCGCATTGCCGCTATCGACACTGAGATCGGCGCGCTGGTCGAACGACCGCTGACCTTCGACGCGCAAGAGATGGCGCGGGCCGGCGTGTTCGTCTCGATCGAGGTCGATGGATCGCTCTGCATCGAGCGCGGCTATGTCCGTCCCGAGGATGAGCCGGTGATCGAGGCCGAAGACGGAGAGGCCGATGCCGTTTGCGGCATCGACGGCGCCTCTGCCGGAGAGGAAGGCGATACGCTGGCTGGCACGGCCGAGACCAATGTCGTGCCGATCGGCGCGGCATCTGTCGGAGATGACGAGGAGGATGGTGAAATCCTCAAACCCCTTCCCGATCGCCTCATCGCCGAGCTTACCGCCTGGCGCACGCTTGCCCTACAGGATGCCTTCGCGCAGAACCCGTCCACGGCATTCGCGGCGGTGCTGCACGCTTTCGTGCTCAGCACTTTCTACACCTACAGCCGCGAATCCTGCCTGGAACTGTCGCTCACCAAGGTGTCGTTCGGTTTCGCGCCTTCGGGCTTGCGCGACAGCGCGCCGGCCAAGGCGATTGCTGAGCGCCACAAGCGCTGGGCCGACCGGCTGCCGGACAGCGACAAGGATCTGTGGGACGCACTGCTACAGTTCGACGGGGCCGAGCAGGCGGCGCTGTTCGCGCATTGCGCCTCGCAGGCATTGAACGCACAGCACGAGGTGGTGCCGAAGTATGACAATGGCCGCATCTCGAAGCATAGCGTCGAGCGGCGCATCGCGCACAGCCATGTCCTCGCGCGGGCCGTCGGCCTCGATCTGGTCGGCGCGGGCTGGCGTCCGACGGTCGAGGGCTATTTCCGCAGCGTCACCAAGCCGCGCATCCTTGCCGACGTCGCCGAGGCCAAGGGACCGAAGTTCGCCGAGATGATCGACCATCTCAAGAAGGGCGACATGGCGAACGAGGCCGAGCGGCTGCTGGAGGACGCAGGTTGGCTTCCCGAGCCGATGCGGACGCCCGAACTGCTCGATGCGCCTGCCGACGATCCGGCAGGGGAGGCCGAAGCCGCCGAACTGCCGGCCTTTCTTGATGACGATGCGCAGCCGGTCGATGACGGCGGTGAAGGCCTCGCGGCAGCGGCCTGACATCCGGGCGGGGCGGTTTCGGCCGCCCCGTCCATCCTCCCTTCATCATTCGAGCCCGGCGCATTTCACGTCGGGCTTTCGCATTTTCAGGAGTCAAATGATGCGAACTTCCCAGATCGATACCGCGACGCCGGATGAACTCGCGCCTGTGTTGCTGCTCGCGCTCCAGCGACTTGGGCAGCTTGGCCGCCCCGGCGCCATCGCTCTCGCGCGGCAGGTCAAGGACGACGACGCCGATTTCGACGAGGCGGCCGAATGGATCGCCGACATCGCCTCTGGTGGTCTCCGAGAATGATCGGGCACCGCCATTCATCCTATTTTCACCAATCCCCAAAAGCCCGACCCCTGCGTCGGGCTTTTGCCTTTCAGGAGATCCGCAATGACGGACGCAACCCAGCCCGCCATCGACATGGCGGCAATCATGCAACGTTTTTCGCAGTGGGAAGCCGATGCCGCAAAGCTCGTTCCCGAAAACAAGGCACGGCTGTTCGCCCGCCTCGCTTCGGCGGGTCTCACGCTCGTAACCGTCACCTTCGACGGCTATGGCGATAGCGGCCAGATCGAGGATGTCGCCGCCTTCATCGGCGATCAGCCAGCCGAATTGCCTGGCGGCACCATTGAAGTGAGGATGCTGGACCATGGTGCCGACCAGCCAGCCGCCAATAACCTGTCGGCAAGCGAATCGATCGAGAACCTCGCCTATGACCTGCTCCGCCAGACGCATTGCGGGTGGGAAAATAATGACGGGGCTTATGGCGAGTTCACGTTCGACGTGACCGCCGGGACGATTTCGCTCGACTATAATGAGCGGTTCACCTCGTCCGAAAACTACGCGCACGAATGGTGAGGAGGCGATGATGGGACATTGTTATCACCATGCGCTTTCCTCGGTCCGCAAATGGGGCGGCGAGCCGGAAGACTATCTGCCGCTCCACCAGTGGTTCGATGAATCCAAGGCGATCACCGCGGATTTCCGGCACCGCGCACTGCGTCATCACGCCGAGGGCATCTTCATGCTCGAGCGCTTTTTCGGCGCGACGATCACCGTCTCGACGGGGCGCGTCGTTCCCGTTCGCCTGATTGGGGAGCAGCATGTTCGCGAGGATCTGGGGTTCATCCCGAGCTTCGCCGACTGGGTGCGCTGCGTCCGGCCCGAACCCTGGATGGGCCGCGCGCAGCCGATCCACCGCGACGTCGATCCGTTCGATGCCGTCGCCGCCTGACAAACGGCGCTCGCGCATTGTTAAACAACCACTGCCCTCGGCGCCCATCGCCGGGGGCAAAACATATCAAGGAGCCAGACGATGGCCGACTATTACACTCCGACCGTGGTCGAACCATTTATTCCGCTCAGCGCCATGCTGCCGATCGAACGCCTGTTCCTCGCCCAGGTGTTCGATGAGGAAATCGCTGACGAGACTGCCTATTACTACAGCGAGGACGGTGCCAACGACCTTATCTTCATGCCCGTTGGCGACGTCCGGGCAGCCCTCGATGCGGCCAAGCCCGACACCAGCCGTCTTGCGCAAAAGCTGCTCGAAGAGCAGCCCGATGCGATTCTCGGCGAGGATGACATCGAACTCGACATGTGTGGAGATCTCTGGGCCGACGTGCTGCAGGACATCGTACGCCGCTCGCCAGACCTCGACCATCTGACCGTGACCATGGCCTTCACTTGTTCGAAGATGCGATCAGATGGCTTCGGCGGGCTCGCCATGCTGATCACTGCCGAGACCATCCGTTCGGAATCGACCAACACGCTGTTCGACCGCTTCTACAAGGAAGCTCAGGCCAACGGGGAGATCGGTTATGGCTATCCCTGATTATGCCCGCACCAACTTCGATACGCTGGTGAAGGCTGCCAAGGCGGGCGATCTGGCGCTGATGGAATGCACGGAGGTGGAAAGCGGCGAGACCCGCTACGTAATCTGCGCCGTTGGCCGCGATCAAGGCGACTATGTGATGACGCCGTTCGGTCATCTTGCCCCCGGCAACCCCTACGAAGCCTATACTCCACCCGCTTGAGCGCGCCGTAGTGCTGTGAATCGTGCGGCAATCTGGCTGTCTGAGCGATCATTCGCGCCAGCGGCGTGAGAGGAAGAGTCCTGACCGGTACGGGGGAACCCGGCCGGGCCCTCAAGAGGGAGAGCACCCGGCGGGTTTCACCTGTTCCCGCTCTCCCGGAGACCTTCACTCATGACCCATATCCTGTCCGACGCGGCGCTTTGCGCCGCGCCTCTTGCTGCTGCGTCCGGCTTTGCGGAGCGGGCGGATGCCCTGCTGACCGCCGCGCGCAGCCTTCTGCCGGCGATCGAGGCCGGGTGTGCCATCGATGCGGTGCAGATCCGCGCGGCAATGACTGAAGCTTTTGGCGCGAGCGATTCCGAGGGTGCCTGGGACTGGAAAAGCGCCTATGACGCCTGCGAGGCCGCCGAAATCTTGTTCCTGCGCCGTTATGGTCAGGCGATTGTCGGCCGCGCGGCGCTGAACGCGCTGGCGCTGATCGAGCGCATCGCTGCCTTGATGCCCACGCACACCCGCCGCTCGGAAACCTCCCAGGCTCTGCAGCAATTCTCGACGCCGCCCGGACTTGCCTTTGTCGCGGCCGTGGCGGCTTCAATCAGCCCTGGCGATCATGTGCTCGAGCCGTCCGCCGGCACCGGCATGCTCGCCGTCCATGCCATGCTGGCGCGGGCAGGGCTCACGCTCAACGAACTGGGCGAGACCCGCGCGGACTTGCTGCGGCTACTGTTTCCGGATGTGCCGGTCTCGGGCCATGATGCGGCCTCGATCGACGATCGGCTGCCATCCGCCGTCCGCCCGAGCGTCGTGCTAATAAACCCGCCCTTCTCGGCGGTGGCGCATGTCGAGCGCACCATGAAGGACGCGGCGCTGCGCCACATCGCCTCAGCGCTGGCGCGTCTGGAACCGGGCGGCCGTCTGGTGGCGATCACCGGAGCAAGCTGCGCGCCCGATGCGCCGGTCTGGCGCGACGCCTTCGCGCGGTTGCAGGAGACGGGGCGCATCCTGTTCACTGCTGCCATCGACGGCAAAGTCTATGCGAAACATGGCACGACGATCGACACCCGCCTGACCGTTATCGACAAGCTGCCGGCCGAAGATCCCAGTCAGTTTCCTGAAAGCGCTGGCGTCGCGCCCGACACCGCGACCTTGCTCGCCTGGGTCCAGGCCCAGGTTCCGCCGCGCTCGCCCACCACACCGTCACCAGTCGCGGCCCTGCCGGTCAAGGCAGCCCGGACCAGAATCCGCGCCGCCTCAACCGCCTCCGTGCCTTCGACCTTCGAGCCGGAACCGGTCGAGCTGGCCTATGACATCGTCGACTGGACGCCGCCTGCGGAACGCCTGGGGGACAGCATCTATGAACCCTATGCACTCCAGTCGATCGCGATCCCCGGTGCGAGTGCGCATCCGACACCCTTGGTCCAGTCCGCGGCGATGGCTTCGGTCGCGCCGCCCAAGCCCTCCTACCGGCCGCATCTGCCGCCGCAACTCGTGACGCTCGGCATATTGTCCGATGCCCAAGTCGAATCCGTCATCTATGCGGGCGAGGCACATGGTGGGTGCCGCCCCAGGGGCTGTTCGCAATGGTTTGCACGCGCGGGAACCGCAGACGCACCTCCATCGCGAATTCCAGCTTGGGGTTGTCGATCGTCGAAAAAACGCTGTCCATTCCGTTTCGTCCTCTCAACTTAGTTCGAGCGTACCGCCGTCGACGAAGAGATTGGCGGCAGTAATGAAGCTTGCATCTTCTGACGCGAAAAAGAGTACAGCGCGGGCCACCTCTTCGGGCCTGCCCATGCGGCCCATCGGTGTCGCGTCGATCATCGCTTCTCGCAGCCTGTCGACCGCATGGCCGGTCAGGCCGGGATTGCGATATAGCAATGGCGTTTCGATGGGGCCGGGGCTTACGAGGTTGACACGGATGCCCTCACTCACCAACTCCCCCGCGATCACCTTTAGTGCAGCAGCGAGACCACCCTTGGCGGCAGCATAGGTCGTGTTGCCGGGCACGAATGCGTGCGCACCGATCGATCCGGTCACCACGATCGATCCGCCGACGCCCATCAACGGCAGCGCCTTCTGGATCGCGAAGATGCAGCCGCGCAAATTGATATTATGAACCTCGTCCCAATCTCGCGGTGTGATGTCGCGCACCGACGCAAAGCCGCCAACGCCCGCATTGGCGAAAAGCACATCCAACCGCCCATGCTGGGCCCTGATGGAGGCAAGCACGGGCTCGAGACTGTCCAGATCGGAAACATCCGAGCGGTAGCCCGAGGCTCCGGGAATGCTGGTGACAGCGCTTTCGATCGTCGTTGGGTCTCGCCCTGTGAGGTGGACGATGCCGCCCTCCGCCGCAAAGGCTTGTGCGCTGGCCAACCCTATTCCGCTATTGCCGCCAATGACGAGTATGACCTTGTCTTTAAAACGCATATGCCTTCTCCCGTCTGGCGCTAAAATTGCGAGTGGGGGTTGGGGCGTCCTGCAGGTAGATCCTGCTTAACGTCTGACATGGCCACCGGCGGACTTGATAATGGACAATCACATGGCCGCCATTGCCAAAGGCGCATTTGACGTCGTGCGCTGCAGCGGGGCTTTGGACCGGAACCTTCCGCAGAAGCGTATTGAGCGGTTCCAGCCCGTTATCGACGCGCTGGTTGTGCTGGTATAATCGGGAGTGATGCAGCGATCTGCGGCGTTGGCATCGAAAGGAGCCAGCACATGCTTGAACATGTCCTTGGCCAACTTCAGCGTGCGCTCTCCGCGCGGCGTTCTGCTCACTTTTCAGTCCCTCTTACCGCTCGTCCTGGCGGGCTCGTTCATTAATAGTAACGATCGTTAATGACTTATGCAAGGACCAAAAACGAGCGGGGGAAGGATGATGGAGCAGGCGGATTATGAGCGTTACGCACGGGCGTTCAACGATCGGGATTATGACGGTATTCAAGATATTATGCGCGGCGCGCGCGGATGACATTGTTCACGATCGATTTGAGCGCTCGGGAGGCGTCAAGCGATCCTACGGATTTCCCCACGGCGATGACGGGATCGCGTCATCATCGAAAATTTCACGACCGGCGACAAGCTAGTCGCGCTCGAGCCCTCATCGAGGTAGAAGTTGCGCGACCCGATGGCTAACATGCTCAAAGCGGAAGGGCTGGAGTAATTCGTTACCATTGTGAAGAGCGAGGTGCAGCAGATGTGGTGATATATTCACTAGCGTCTTGCGGATGGAAAATTCACGAGCGCTGATCGTGTAATAGCGTGATGGCCGGTGCTTGACTCACTGGCACCCAGATGTGTTAGGCGAAAATATGTCCAAGAATATCGCCCGTACAGCAGTAGCCGCGGTGGATGACCCGCCAACCCCGCAAACGCGCGAAAGCCCTTCGTCCGTCGCGCTGCATGGCGTTCTGAAGCTTGCTAACAAGCTGATGGCGCCATTCGCGACCTATCTGGAACATCGGCACAAGATCAGCCTCAACGAGTTTCGCCTGCTAATGCTCATTGGACGCTTTCCTCATACTGCGAGCCATGAGTTAGTGGAGCTGACCGGGGTAAATCCGATGAGCGTTTCAAGGGCCGTTGCAACGTTGCAAAAGCATGGTCGCATCTCTGTGGATAGGGACGAGGCGAACCGGCGACGCAAGACACTGAGCCTGACCGCGGAAGGCGAGCGCTTGTACAAGGCGATGCGTCCCCAAACGGATTCGGTAGCGGACTATCTTGTCTCTGCTTTGAAGCCCGCGGAGATCACAAATCTGAATGCCATGCTTAGCAAACTGATCGACACGCTCGAAGCGCGCGATGACGCTGGGGTTTCGCTGTTCCTGGATCGCACAAGACCCCCTGAGGATTAACCTGCGTTCTCAACTGTCTCGCTCAGGCGTAGCATGGCCATCGTCGCCAAGACCAAAATGAATCCCGCGCCCAATATGCTGATGAGGGGTGTCATCGTGAAGGAGGGGAAAAGCGAAACCGCGACGCTCCCGGCTGCTGTCACCCCAAGCTGCAGGGTGCCGAGCAGACCAGCGGCGGCGCCGGCACCCTGCTCGGATGCGTCGAGCGCCGAGATGGCAGATGGTGTCAACATCAGTCCAGATACAGCGTATCCATCCGGCGGCGGCCGCCTTGTCGTGCAGGTGAAGGCCCGCTCTTAAGAGAGCTCGTACGAGCGCACATAGGAGCGGTAGGTGGGCCAGATCACGGTGTTTTCAGGACCTGAGCGCCGCCGGCGGTGGAGTGACGAGCAGCGGCTCCAGATCCTGGCGGAGGCCTTCGCGCCCGGTGCTTGCCCTACCGAGGTGGCGCGGCGGCACGAGATTTCGACGGGGCAGTTGTACACTTGGCGCAGCAAGCTCGCGGTGGATGCGCCACCTGCACCCGACGACGGGCATGGCCCTGGTTTCGCCGAGGCCGTGGTGATCAATGGCGGAGATACCCCATTGTTGGGCTCGAGCGCAGCCATCGTCATCGATCTGCCGCGCGGCCGTCGCATCACCATCTTTCCATCAGCATCGCCGGCGCTGGCAACAGCGGCGTTGAAGGCGCTGCGGTGATCCCACCGGGCGCGCGGGTATGGATCGCCATGGGTCACACCGATATGCGCAAAGGCATGCAGGGCCTGGCGCTGATCGTGCAGCAAGCGCTGCGCCGCGATCCCTTCGCCGGCGACCTGTACGTCTTCCGCGGCCGCGCCGGATCGCTGGTGAAGATCGTCTGGCACGACGGGATCGGGATGTCGCTTTATGCCAAGAGGCTCGAGAAGGGCCGATTCATCTGGCCCTCGGCGACCGACGGGATCGTGGCGCTGACGGCATCACAACTGGCCTGCCTTCTCGAGGGCATCGACTGGCGTAATCCCCAATATAGCTGGCGTCCCCAGAGCGCCGGATAGACTGTTCGCCCCCGCATTTTGGTCTTGCGGGAAGGAGCGACAAGTGATTCACTCAGCCTCGTGGTCACCGCCATTTCTGCCCTGCCGAACGATATGGAAGCGCTGCTGGCGTTCGCTGCAGCAGCCGTTTTGCGAGCCGACGAAGCCGAAGCGAGGCTGGCCAATGCCAATGCCCGCGAGAGTGCCACCGCAGCGCTAATCGCTCATTTGAAGCTGCAGATCGCCAAGCTGAAGCGCGAGCAATACGGCGCCAGCGCCGAACGCACCCGCCGCCTTCTCGACCAGATGGAGCTGCAGCTCGAGGAGCTCGAAGCCGACGCCAGCGAAGACGCCCTTGTCGCTGAGGCCGCCGCCGAGAAGACCGCCAGCGTTCGCAGCTTCGAGCGCAAGGCCCCGGTGAGGAAGCCCTTTCCCGAGCACCTGCCGCGTGAGCGCGTTGTCGTGCCATCGCCCTGTTCGTGCCCGGCTTGCGGCGGCGCCAAGCTGTCGAAGCTAGGCGAGGATATCACCGAGACGCTGGAAGTGATCCCGCGCCAGTGGAAGGTCATCCAGACCGTCCGCGAGAAGTTCGCCTGCCGGGATTGCGAGAAGATCACGCAACCGCCAGCACCCTTCCACGTCGTGCCGCGCGGATGGGCAGGCCCCAGCTTTCTCGCCATGCTGTTGTTCGAGAAGTACGGCCAGAACCAGCCTCTCAACCGCCAGGCCGACCGGTTTGCCCGTGAAGGTGTGCCGCTGAGCGTATCGACGCTCGCCGATCAGGTTGGCGCGGCTGCTTTCGCGCTGATGCCTGTCTTCCGGCTGATCGAGGCCCATGTCTTTGCCGCCGAGCGATTGCACGGCGACGACACCACCGTGCCGGTCATGGCCAAGGGCAAGACCGATACCGCCCGATTATGGGATTACGTCCGGGATGACCGTCCATTCGGCGGCGCCGATCCACCAGCCGTGGTGTTCTACTACTCACGCGACCGCCGCGGCGAACATCCGCAGGCGCACCTCGCATCCTGGTCAGGGATCCTGCAGGCGGACGCCTATGCCGGGTACGGCGAGCTCTATGCTCCCGATCGCCTGGCCGGGTCCATCCTGGAAGCGGGATGCTTCGCCCACGCGCGCCGGAAGTTTTTCGAACTCGCCGACGTCGAAGGCGCGGCGCGCAAGAAGAGCCGCGGCGAGAAAGCCGGGATCATCTACCCTATCGCACTCGAGGCGGTGCAGAAGCTGGACGCCCTGTTCGACATCGAGCGCGGCATCAATGGGAAGAGCGCGGCCGAGCGGTTCGCCGCGCGGCAGGATCTGAGCGCCCCGCTGATGGCCGAGCTCCACGCCTGGCTGAACGCGCAGCTCGCCCGGATCTCGCGCAACCACGATCTCGCCAAGGCCATCAACTACATGCTGCGCCGCTGGGACGCGTTCACCCGCTTCCTCGATGACGGCAGGGTCTGCCTCTCCAACAACGCCGCCGAACGGTCGCTGCGCTGTGTGCCCCTTGGGCGCAAGTCGTGGCTATTCTGCGGCTCCGACCGAGGTGGTCAGCGAGCGGCGGTCGCTTATTCGCTGATCCAAACCTGTCGCCTCAACGACGTCGATCCCCAGGCATGGCTCGCCGATGTCCTCGCCCGCATCGCTGACCATACCGTCAGTCATCTCGACGAGTTGCTCCCGTGGAACTGGCGGGCCGCTCAGGTCGCTCTCGCCGCCTGATCCATCTTCGCCGCGGTCCTCGGCGTATGCTTACGATACAGCGAAGATCAGCATGGAATAGCCTTGCAAAAGTGCGAGCGGCATATGCGTGGTCGTGGTCGCAGCGAGCGCGATGATGCCGGTGGCCACGGTCGCGATAATCACCACAATTGTCACCAGTCGCAGCACGCCCAGCCGCCGCATCAGGTAGGGCGCGAACTGCGTTGCGACGATGGAGACGATCGCGTTCAGCGCCAGGAGCAGGCTGTATTGATGCGGCGTCAACCCATAGCCTTGGGAGAAGAGGAAGGGTGCAGCGGTGACAAAGGCAAAGGGGATCGTTGTCGCCATGCCTGCAACGAAGGCCCAAGCGACGAAAGTGGGTTTTGCTAGAAGATAAGCGGAAGCCTGCAAAATTGATTGCGACGCGACGCGACGCGCTGGCGGCAACGTTTCGGGGAGGAACAGCGTAACCACGAGTACCGCCGTCACCCCTGCGCTCGCCAAGATGACGAACAGGCCCTGCCAGGAGGTCGCTCGGAGCAAGTAGCTGCCAGCGAGTGGCGCAAGCACTGGGGAAATGCCGATGATGAGAAAGGTGAAGGCCATCAGTCTCGCGGCATGATGGCCGCTGTGCTTATCGCGGATCATCGCTCGGACGCTGGACGTGCCCGCGCAGGCCCCCATGCCTTGCAGGAAGCGTAGGGCAACCAACTGGTCAATATCGCGTGCCAGAGCGCAGCCAAGCGAGGCAGCGGCGAACAATGCAAGGCCCCCGATTAAGGGCTTGCGTCGACCAAAGCGGTCGCCGAGCCACCCGAGCGGAATTTGTGCAATGGCGAGCCCGAGGAAAAAGGCGGAGAGTGACCGCTGCACCGCGCCGCTATCCACCCCCATTGCACGCGCCATCGTCGGCATGGCGGGCAGATAGAGGTCGATCGCGAAGGGGCCAAGAGCAGAAAGCATTCCGAAGGCCAGACCCAAGAACAGGCTCCGCGCGGCTCCGCTTTTAGGCTGCGACGAGTTGTCGCCGCTATTGATCGTCATTCATGATATCCCGCCGTAGAATTAGTTTTGCTGCCGTTTGCTTTGCGAGTGGCGGTTCAGCGCTTGAAAGTTAGCGAATCGGGCCGCTCGCACGGCATCCATTCGCTACGAGCGGGGAAGCTTTTGAGCACATCACCATCCCACAGACGTACGATGCGCTGCTGTAACCGTGACTTGCCATCCTTACTTTGAACGCGTGATGATCACACCGGCCTGCAAAGCGCAACAGGTAGGGCAGTTCGTCCTCGCATCCCGTCAGGAAGGCAAAGCTGCGCATTTTGCAGCTGCCCTCACCCTGCCGCATGTACTGGACCTGAGTCACATGATGCTGGTGCCTCGGGAACCCCTCAGCGTCGCGATAATGTTCGGTGAGGCCACGAATGCCATCATGGCCCACCCACACGTCCGGCTCGTCGAACTCTTCCTCGCTCACATCCGCACATGGTGTGATACAGGCGAGGAACGCCTCGACGTCGCCGATGTCCAGCGCCCAGCTGTATGCGGCGACCAGGTCCTGCCGGGCAAAGCGGCCCTCAATCGACAATGACGGCAATATTCCTTCCTCTCCACAGGCACACATGTTGACGCAATCCTAACAATCGTTACAATCATGTGCAACGACATTGATGATTAGTGAGAGGACGCCCATGGGAAAAACCATCGTGACCGGAGCGTCCGGCTCCTTTGGTGGCGCTGCAGCTGAGCTTTTACCGACGGCATGGATACCGGAGGATTTCGTTCTGCTATCGCGCATGCCAGCCAAGCGGGCGCACTTTTGCGGAGCGCGGCGCAGATGTCCGTCAGGCGGAATTCGATGATCCTGGAACGCTTCCTGCGATGAAGGGCGGCGAACGGATGCTCCAAATCAACATTGCACACGTCGGCTCGCGCATGGGTCGGCACTGCAACGTCTTAGAAGCAGGAGGGGCGCGGGGCGCGCAGCATATCGTTTACACCTCACTGATCTTCGCCGACCGACCAGATAATCTGGCCGTCTTGAAGAATGATCACCCCGCAACGAGGGGGGCGAAGTCGCGTCCGAGCCGCTTGGGCAGGCGCCGGGCGGCACACCGGCGGTGTTGGCGAGTGGGCAGGGAATATTCTCTGGGACTTGCGCCTGCTGCCATTTCAATCCGCTTCGCGCCAATGCGCCGGAACTTCGCAAGACGGGTCCGAGCGCGCACGAGGCCCCGGCAGATCTTGCTTGTGGGATTGCTAGCATCCAGTCGCGCGCCGCATCGGGGATATTCTGACCGCGCAAGATTCAACTGCAATCCGCGCCTGGCTGATTGCCGAGCAGGTGACGACGCGAGCGCAGGAACGGAAGCTCGAGACTGAAGGCGAACCAGTCGACGCGCTGAATGCGACGACCAAATCTGGCTTTTAAGGAAATGAAGGACGCATGATGCAAGAACCGGACCTCATTGTCGTCGGGGGCGGATCGGGCGGCGCTGCGATGGCAGGGCGGCTCGCCGACGCTGGCTTGAATGTCACGCTCGTTGAGGCGGGGCGTACCGATCGTCATTATCGCTCGCGGGTCCCCGCGTTCACTAGCGCGGTGGTGCAGAACCCCGAATTTGACTGGTGCTATCAGGTGGAGCCCGACCCGACCCTGGGCGGGCGCGCGGACATCTGGCCTGCAGGCAAGCTGCTGGGTGGCGGAAGCGCGCTCAATGGCATGATGTTCATTCGCGGACATAAGTGGGATTATGACGAATGGGCGCGGGATGGTGCGCAAGGCTGGGACTATGCCTCCGTCCTCCCTTATTTCCGCCGCATGGAGGATAATGAGCGCGGCGCGAATGCCTGGCGCGGCACGGGCGGGCCGATTGCGGTGTCGGAAGGGCGGGCGCGCTATCCCATTACCGATGCATGGATCGAGGCGGCTCAGCAGGCAGGAATCGCGCGCTCCTCCGATCTGAACGGCGAGCATGCCGAAGGGGTCGATTATGTCCAGGTGTCGCAGCGTAGCGGCACGCGTTGTTCCGCTGCCCGCGGTTATCTGCATGAGCGCAAGAGCGACAATGCGCCGCACATCCTGCTCGAGGCGCAGGTGTTACGCATCATCGTAGAGCATGGCCGGGCGACCGGCATCGCCTATCGGCACGATGGGCAGGAAAAGCAACTGAATGCGCGACATGGCGTCGTGCTGAGTGCTGGCGCGATGAACACTCCGCGCTTGTTGATGTTGTCCGGCATCGGGCCGGCCGATCATTTGCGGGCTGTGGGGGTCGACGTTGTATGCGATCGGCCGGGCGTGGGCGCCAATCTGCAGGATCATGTGGGTATACATGTTGTGAACGATGTCGAAGCGGTCACGCTCAATAGCGATGCAAAGGGCCTGCGCGGCGCGTGGCAAGTCATGAAATTCGCCTTGGCACGCAAGGGGGCGCTAACGACCGCGATCGGCCACGCGCAGGCTTTTGTGAAAAGTAGGGCTGAGCTGCCAGCGCCTAACCTCCAGATATCGTTCGCTGCCTTCGCCTTCGATTTTGATAAACAAGGCCGGTTGATGCTGCGCCCAGATCCGTCAATCTCGACACTGGTCGGTCTGATGCGTCCCAAGAACCGTGGGCGCATAACGCTGCGCTCAGCTGATCTGCTGGCGCCGCCGGTCATCGCGCATCAGCAACTGAGCAGCGAGGATGATATCGATCAGATCATCGAGGGCATTGCTATCGCGCGAGAAATTTTAGAGCAGCCGGCCGTCGCCCCCTTCATTAAAAGCGAGTTGCGGCCCGGTGCGGGGATGACCGACCCGGCGCAATTGCGCGATTACGTGCGCATGGCTTCCATCCCGCTCTACCATCCTGTCGGCACGGCGAAAATGGGTCGCCAAGATGATCGGATGGCAGTTGTCGATGCCGATCTGAAAGTGATTGGCCTTGAAGGGCTGTGGGTCGCTGACGCGTCGATCATGCCGACGCTGCCGCAGGGTAATACCAATGCGACGGCCATCATGATCGGCGATAAGGGGTCGGATCATGTGATCCGCACGCTGCGCAAAAACGAGGTCTGAGCTTGGCTTTAACGGTAACGAATGTTATTGTTATCCAATAAGGGGCATACAGGAGATTGATGGTGCCGAACTTCCCAAACAGCATTCATTTCACAGGATTGAATACACCGGTCGGCATCGAATGGTCGGTGCGCAATCTTGATGTGATTGGGGAAATACCGCCCGAGGTTGATGGCGCCTTCTTTCGCGCGGTGCCCGATCCTGCCCTATCCCCCAAATATGGTAATGATATCGTCCTTTCCGGCGATGGCATGGTGGCCCGTTTCGACATAAATGGCGGCAAGGTCGATTATGCGATCCGTTACGTCGAGACTGAGCGTTATAAGCTGGAACGCGATGCGCGGCGGGCGCTGTTTGGCCAATATCGCAATCCTTTTACGGATGATCCCGCCGTCGAGGGCAAGGATCGCACTGTCGCCAACACCACGCCGGTCTGGCACGCGGGGCGCCTGTTCATGACCAAGGAGGATGGCCTCGGCTATGAGATTGACCCGCATACGCTGAAGACCATCGGGCGCTGGGACTTTTATGGCGCGCTGCGCTCTAAGACTTTCACGGCCCACCCCCGTATCGACCCTGAAACGGGCGAAATGTTCTTCTTTGGTTATGAGGCTGGGGGCCTGTGCACCAATGATGTCGCTTATTGCATTGCGGACAAGGACGGTAATCTGATTAGCGAGCAATGGTTCGCGCAGCCCTATTGCTCAACCATCCACGATTTTGCGATCAGCGAGAAATACGCGATTTTCCCGATCTTCCCAACGACGGCCGACCTCGACAGGCTCAAGGCAGGCGGCGCGCATTGGGCGCATCATCAGGATCTGGAAAGCTGGGTCGGCATCATGCCACGCTATGGTAAGGTGGAGGAGATGCGCTGGTTTCGTGGGCGCCCCGGAATCTCGGCCTTCCATCTCGTCAACGCATTCGACGATGGCGATCTGGTGCATCTCGACCTGTGCCTTTCGGACACCAACGCGTTTGGCTTCATGCGCGAAGCAGGCGGCATCCAGCGCGAACAGCGCGAGATTGGTGGCGGGCTTACGCGCTGGACGTTCGACATGAGCAAGGATGGCGAAAGTTATGAGGAGCGGGTGATGGGTCCGCCGGGCGACATGCCGCGCCTGCGCGATGTCGACCAGGGTCGGCCTTATCGCGCCGCCTGGTATATGAGCATGAATCCCCAAGGTGGCCCGCCGCTGCCGGGCGGGCCGGTGGGCGCTGCATTCAACGCGATGTTGCGGATCGAGCCGGGCAATGGCCGGATCGAGATGATGCCAATGGACTTTGGTATGGCGATCAACGAACCGGTGCATGTTCCCTCGACCGCGCCCGATCATGACGGATGGCTGCTCGCGGTGGTCGATCGCCAGAATGGCGACAATAAGTTTCAGTCCGAGCTATGGATTGTAGAGGCGGGGGCTATCGCCAAGGGGCCGATTGCGCGTGTGCCAATGCCGCTGCCAATGCGGGCTCAGGTGCATGGCAGCTGGGTGTCTCGCGCACAGCTCGACAATGCGCGGGTGCGGCCTGCGGAACTCGCGGCGTGAGTCATGCGCGTGCTGGTCTGGCCGGTTATGCGCGGTGCGGTCGCTAGGCTAGGTGCGTTGCCCGCGGAGGCGCCATGTGATAGTCGATGAACTCGGCGGCAACAGCGTTCGTGGGGACTGGTAGAATATCCCCAAGCAGACTGTGGTTGATGAGATCGTCGCGGCTGGGCATGGCGTACGCTGACAGAAGCGATAGTGCCGACTGGTCCGCAGCGCAGGCGCTTGGAGATCGCATCTGCAAGAAGCCTGGCCACCTCGCTACCCATGCGGATGATGCTGGGTCGGTCATTCTTGTCTTCTAGGGATCTGAGACCGAAGATTGGCGAGATTGTGGAGGGCGCGACGGATGCCGCTGCGCGGCATTGGCGCGGGCAAGCTCTTCCATTGCACACAATAGTCAATATCACGCCCCCGCCGGGGGCTGCACCGCATCCCTCATCTGGCTCTTTAGCGCGACCAAGGTGGCGATGGCGGCGTTAACGATGAGCGCCAGGAGCTGTGGTCGCTCCGCGTGCGCGTGAACGCGCCTTCACCGATTGCGTGAGTGCAGCTGACTGAAAATATACCGCAGGAAATCCGAGAAATGTTGGCGTTGCTGGAGGGCCATGATCAACTCGCGCCCCAACATGCCGCCCGGCTCTCGTTGCCCCTCTTCCGAGGCGCGCTTTACAGCGCAATTGCAAAGGCGCGCGCAGGGGCATATCTCTGTCAGCCCCGGGTGGCGGCAGATTATCGTACCGACAATGGCGGTATGCAGTGGGACAGTTACCGCCTTGAAACAATCACGCATATCCTTGCCGACCCAGGAGATCGACGGGTCGATGGCGGCGCGGACTGGTCGAACGATAACTCCCGTCACTCACCCTAGGCGGAAGGCCAAGCTTCCAGCACTGCTTCAACCCGCGCCTCGAACTTGTCGCGATGCGTCGGGTGAGTGATGATGTAAAGCCGCTTGGCAATGATGCCCTCCAACACCATCCGGGCCACATCGTCGGGGGCCATCCATGTGTCCGATGTGTCGCGTTCGCGATCCTCCGGGGTCGTCGCACGAGCCGCCACATCCCCCATGAAGCGAGCAGGTCGGTTGGCGTCAATATCGAGGATATTGCTGCGCACTAGGCCGGGGCACAGCACGCTCATGCCGATGCCAGCTTCGGAAAATTCTGGCGCGAGGGCCTCGCTGAGCGCAACGATCGCAGTTTTGGTCGTGCCATAGATCGCCATCGCCGCAGGCACTGTCGCGAGCCCGGCAAGGGAGGCGGTATTGACGATATGACCGCCTGATGCATTGGCGCGCAACAGCGGTTCGAACGTCATGATCCCATTGATGACGCCGCCAAGATTGACCTGCAGGCCAAAGTCCCAATCGGCATAGCTTACTTGAGCCCAGCTACGCTGGAGGCCGACGCCTGCATTATTCACGAGGATATCGACCTGCCCAAAGTGACCGACTACCGTATGCGCCGCCTGCGCCATAGCCGCCCGGTCGCTGACATCGATCTGTATGAAAACGAGCCGCCCCCCATACTCTACGAGGTCGGCTTGCGCCTGCGCAATATGATCTGTGCGAAGATCAAGCACCGCAATCTGTGCACCCGCTGCAAGTAATGCCCTCACGATGCCAAGGCCAATACCACTTGCACCGCCAGTCACCACGGCGACTTTGCCATCAAAGGCGTCCATTCAGAGGATCTTGTAATAGCGAACGACATTGCCATCCGCTAGCCGTGAACCAGCGCCGATGAAGGCGTGCTGGGCGAGCCAGTCATGCTTTCCCCGCGGCACGTCAAAGCTCGTCAACGTGCGGAAATAATATTCGTCCGGACTGACAGTCTCATCGCTCGCGCCATTGGCGAACCGGCTGAAGCGTGGCATCACATCGGGCGTGCGCCCCCAGATGAAACCCCGGTTGTGAAGCATGATCGGCGTGCCGTCCGCTTCCTGCAGCAGGTAGCGCGCATCGAGCTGGACCACCCCGTCACTGCGAAATGTTGCATAGTCCCCGCCGCTAGCTGGAAGCACCGCGCCATTAAGCGTAGGACCGCGAAATTCTCCTGCCGAGACAACGACCATACCCTTGTCTGGACCGGTGGGCAGGTCTTTCAGGCGGGGCAGGGGATGGAAGCGCAAGCGTACTTCCAACGCAAGCTCAATCCCCGGCACTTCGGGAAAATTCTCGATCTCATCGAAAAGGGACATCATTTGTTTCGTCCTGAATGGTTTAGTGTCGTGCGCGCTGGGCGGCAGGCACGAGCCAGGTCGCAGCGAGGCATGCGGCGGGGGCGAGTGCAGCATAAAGGAAGAAGCCAGTAACGCTGATGCCTGAAGCGATCAGCCACCCGCCGACCATTGGCCCGCCAATTGCGCCGATGCGCGCCACCGCGACGCCAAAGCCAATGGCCGTCGCCATGTAGCGCGCCGGGAAGAAATCGGTCGCGATCCCAACGAGAGCCAGATGAACGCCCGCAGTGCCACCTGCTGAAAGAAACAATAAAGCGCCCCAAGTCCAGGGGTTCGGCGGCACGAATGTAAGGCTGACAAACGCAAGGCCGATTGTTGCATATGCTGCGCTTAGTACCCTCGTTACCCGGCTCCTATCCACCAATTTGGCAATCACCAGGCCAGCGACAAGGCCACCAAGATTCACAATCGACATGAAGCGGGCGGAGAGACCAAGCGAGAAGCCAACCTTAGGCAGCAGCGTTGGGATCCAGCTGCTCGTCAGATAGATGGCAAATGCATTGAGGCCATAGATCAGGGCGAAGGTGACCGTCGCGACGAGCAGCGGGGGGCGCAATATGTCAAGCAACTGGCCGCCTCTGCGCGCAGGCTTTGTGACGGATGTTTCGTCCTGCCGTTCGGGCAGCGAACCCTTGCGCGGGGTCAGGAAGAATAAGACTATAGCCAGCAACACGGTGGCTATGCCAGGCAGTAAAAAGATGGCGCGCCAGCCGCCGAACGACACCAGGAGCGGTACTACCAGTCCTGACGTTATACCGCCGATGGAGATGCCCAGGGAGACGATCGTAATTGTGCTCGCCCGCTTGCCTTCCGGAGCCCAGAGCGCGACCTGTGCGGTCACGTTAGGAAGGCACGCGCCGAGCATCAGTCCCGTCAGCAGCCGCCAGGTTGAAAAGCCGGCCACACTGTTTGCGCTCGCCGTCCCGATCGTCGTGAGCCCGATCAGCGCAACGGTGACGATGATCGTGGGTCGACGACCGAAGCGATCACCAATAGGCGCGAGCAGCACGGCGCCCGCCCCAAGTCCTACAAGCACGGCAGAGAGCGCAAACCCGAAATTGGCGGCGGGAATTTGGAGTTCCCGCACGATATGCGGCAGCGCGAGCGGTAGTGCGGCAAGGTCATAGCCATCGATGAAGAGGATTATCGCACTCAGGGTGAGCCCGAGCACCAATTGCGGGCTGAATGGGCGTGCGGGTTCATCCTTGGGCATGGGGGCGGCCGGGACGGACGTAGAGGCTAAGCTCACGCGCTTTGCATTTGTGCGGCGAGCATGGCAGGGAGATCCCAATCGACATCTAGAGCAACGAGCCATTAATCTGCAACATACCCAGCGTGTTTGAGATAATTCCAGCATTCGTCTGAGGAGTAGAGTTCGCAGATTGAGCCGACA
>NZ_JACHOV010000004.1 GCF_014200045.1 Rhizorhapis suberifaciens | reverse complement strand
GCCGCCGCAGAAGCCCTCACCTCCATCCTCATCTTCATCAACAAAAACTACAACGCAGGCGACGCGGGTATTCGGATTACGGGCAACCTGTGATAGCAACGGGCAAATTCAAGCACCCCCGCAAGTCGAGCCAATTTGCCCAATGATACAAATCCATCCGCTGACCGGAATTGACGAAGTTGAACCAAATGCTTCGCTCGATGACCTTCTCGCCGACAGAATAATCGCCCTGGGCCTGGCGCCCTTCCAAGAGGGCGATATTCTAGTCGTAACTCAGAAGATCGTGTCGAAGTCTGAGGATCGTTTTGTCGATCTGGCGAAGGTCGAGCCCGGGGCCGAAGCCCTTCGCCTGGCGGAAATCACCGCCAAGGATCCGCGACTGGTCGAAGTCGTGCTCTCTGAATCTAGCGCCGTGCTTCGGGCGGTTCCCCATGTGCTGATCACGCAGCACCGATGCGGTCATATAATGGCCAATGCGGGTGTCGATCGCTCGAATATTGGCGGCCGGGACGGCGATCTTGCCCTGCTGCTTCCACAGGATTCAGACGCCTCGGCCGAACGCCTGAGGGTAAGCTTGTCGACGCGGTTCCCGCAGGCGCCCGCCGTGGTGATTTCAGATAGCTTCGGACGCCCTTGGCGGATGGGCGTCGTCGGCGTTGCGCTGGGGGCGAGCGGGCTGCCAGCACTTCTCGACAAAAGGGGCGAACATGACCGCGACGGCCGGGCGCTCGAAGTGACCCAGATCGCGCTCGCCGACATGGTGGCTACGGCCGCCGGGCTGGCGATGGGCGAGGGAGCAGAGGGGGTGCCCGCGGCGCTCGTGAGGGGATTGAGCTGGCCTGAAGGGGCACGCCCCGCATCGGCGCTAGTACGGCCCTTGCAGGAGGATCTGTTCCGATGACGGGGCGGGTTGTAGTCCTTACCGGCGGCGTTGGCGGGACCAAACTGGTTCTTGGCCTCTACCAGGTCATGCCGCCCGAGCGGATCACGGCAGTTGTGAATACCGGCGACGATTTCGAGCATCTGGGCCTCTACATCTCGCCCGATGTGGACACCCTGCTTTACACTCTGTCAGGCAAGGCAAATGTTGCTCAGGGTTGGGGCCGCGAGGATGAAAGCTGGAGCTTCATGACGGCGCTACGCTCGCTGGGCGGGGAGGACTGGTTCCAGCTGGGCGATGGCGACCTTGCCCTGCACATGCTGCGCACAATGCGGCTGCGCGGGGGCGAAACCCTTTCCCAGATCACCGCCGACTTCGCACGTGCCTGGGGGGTAGGGGTGGACATATTGCCCATGAGCAACGATCCCGTTTCCACGGTCGTGACCACCGGCGAGGGCGATCTGCCGTTCCAGCGCTACTTCGTCGAGCGCCGTTGCGTCCCGGCGGTGAGCGCGATACGGTTCGATGGCGCCACGGCGGCCCGGGCCGCACCCGGTGTGGTTGAGGCAATCACTGATCCAGCCACAGACGCCATTTTGATCGCGCCGTCCAACCCCTATCTCAGCATCGATCCCATCCTCGCTGTGCCCGAGATCCGCACAGCCCTGGAAAAACGAACGGCACCCGTGGTCGCGGTCACCCCGATTGTCGGCGGTAAGGCCGTCAAGGGGCCCACTGCGAAAATGATGGCCGAACTGGGTGTTCCCGTCTCGCCGGCCGCTATCGCCAACCATTATGCCGGGATTATCGACGGAATGCTTGTCGACGAACGCGATGAGGCCGAGGATATCGGCATTGAAATGAGTGCGGCGGACACATTGATGATCACGCTCGCGGATCGCAGCAGGGTTGCGGAGGCGGTGCTGGCGCTCGCCCAAAGACTGCGCCGATGATTTGGACCGCGGTAATTCCCTTCAAGGGAGCCGCCGAACGCAAGACCCGCCTTGCCGGTATCCTCTCACCCGATCAGCGGCGAAAGTTCAGTCAGCGCATGTTCGAACATGTGCGCGATGTCCTTGCCGCCTGTGTCGAGGTCGATGAGGTGGCCTTGCTCTCGGATGTTCCTGCATCGGGCTGGGGAGGCCTCTTTTTTCTGGATGAAGGCCGCGGTCTGAACGCGGAGCTTACCGCCCTGGCCCTCAGTCGACCGGGCCGGCCAATGCTGATAATACATGCGGACCTGCCGCTCCTTCACCCGCCGGACATTTCTGTTTTGCTCGCGGAAGCCGAGAAGGCAGGCTGTGCGATAGCGCCGGATCGCAACGGCAGTGGCACCAACGCGCTTGCCTTCGTCGACCCGGCGGGGTTTGCCTTCCATTTCGGGACGGACAGCATGGCACGCCATCTCCGCGCGAGCGGCGGTCGGGCCAGCATCGTTAAGCGCGAAGGTCTCTCGTTCGATATCGACACGCCGGAAGACTATCGTGAGGCATGCCGCATCGCGCCGGACGTTATGAAACAGGCGGTGTCATAGCGCCCTTGGCGCGCCGGCTGCGAGGTAAGTAAACGCTCGGCTTTACCCGTTCGACGCGCGCAGCGCCTCCCGCAGATGCGGCCGGCGGCAGCGTGGCGTCTTTCCTTGTCTTCGCGTGCGATTCTCATCGACTCCTCGGCACCGTGATTAGGTAATATATTTTCACGAAGACGAAGCCGACACCTTATGGCGTCAAACCAAAGCCTCTGCCTTTGCCTCTGCGTCCAATATTTCCCGGACAGCCTCGTGCAGGCGGGAAATATAGGTTTGGCTGGCATAAGGTTGAACGAGACTGATATGGTGGATGCAGCAATCGTAGACAGCGGCAGCACGGCCTCGGGCTTCATCAAAGCCTGAACGCACCGTCCCAAGACGGTTTACCCAGACGGCCCACATGTTTTCGCCAAGGACCCGCGGGCTGTTGGGCGCAATCATCGGGGAAATATCGCCGCAGGCAATGGCATCTTCGATGCGCTGTATGGACCCTTTTATAGCGGTTCTCATAATGCGCTGATAGCTTTCGGCGATGCGCGCATCGGTCGCTGTGAAATAGGTGAGCGATTCGAAAAAGAAATGATAACGCCACATCAAGCTGAACAAGTTCACGACATATCGCGCCAACTCTTTGGAGCCCGGGTTTCGGGGACTGGCAAGCACTTCGGCTGCTTCCGCTTCCAGCCTGTCGATCAAGGAGTAGAGAATGTCCTGCTTTCGCGCAAAATGGTAGGTCAGGTTCCCCGGACTTATCCCCAGGTCCGATGCGATTTTGTAAATAGGAACCCTGTCGACGCCATTGCAGTTAAAAAGCTTCAGGGCTGTTGAGAGTATCCGTTCAGGTGTGGATTCGCCGCTCAATTCTGTGCCCTTATTTTACTTGGATTTAGTACCCAGGTTTATCGATAGATATGGTCGCGTCAACCTTGATGGGCGATCCCGCGGTCGAGATTTGGCGCCTGGAGCGCATTTCCGAAACGCTGCTTCAGGGTGCGGACTTCTTGTCCAAAATGGGTTGTCGGTCTTCAATGTTCATTGAGCCATTCAGAGACAGATGCTCCGGTCCAGCGCCTGAACGACCGCCGGAAGCTGCCGCAGTCTTCAAAGCCAAGCTCGTGCGCGATCACCTTGCTTGCCTTGCCTTGGCGAAGCAAATACAACGCCCGCACATGTCGGTAATCGTCCAGAACTTCATGATAGCCATTGCCTTCGGCCGCGAGATGCCGCTGCAGTGAGCGGACACTCATGCCGAGTAAATTGCTGGCCCGAGAGAGGTCGAGCGGTCCTTCTGCACGAAATAGAGCGCCCAGCCGATCTGTAAGTGATCCCTCGAAGCTGCTCCAGCTTTGACGGCATAGCTCGTCGCATATTCTAAGCAGATTGACATCGGCCGCCGCAATCTGCCGATCCAGATCGGCCCGTGTCCCTTCGACGAAGGGAACGGGACAGTCGAACATTAGCTCGTCGGCCTCCAGTTGCGCATAGGCCTCCTGTCGTCGCGGCTCGGGACCTTGAAACCCGATCCGGCGCAACCGGATGCGATGTCCGCTCAAGTTGAACACTGACTGCGTAAAGCCGGCCAGAGTGGAGGACACGCAGAAATTTTCCGCGTTCAGCGGCAGCGGATAACGAGCATGGAACGTCATGCGCCATTCGTCGCCCAGGACTTCGAAGGCGCCGCTCAAAGGATATCCGATATGGCCGCAATATTCGACCCAGTCCGCCAATAGCTCGCCGACCGTGCCACAATTGCTTAGCCGGTAGCCAAGCAAGCCCAGATATTGCAGCTTGATCGATCGGCCACATAGGATTGCGAAGTCCTCAGGAGCGTTCTCCGCGACGATGGTGTACAGCTCCGCCATTTTAGTGTGCGAAACAGGCTGCTGGGCTAGGATTGCCTCGAAGCTGACGCCTGAATCCTTCAGGAATGCGCGGGGATCCAATCCCAGTTCGGCCAGGCTAAGCAGATCGCCTCGTAATTTCGTGGGCGCAACCAGCATAGTTGTTCCTCCCTAAATGCGCTTCGGTGATTGCTTGGCGCGTTCTGCACTATTTTTGGCGTCTAGGACCTAGATTGTAAAGTTGCCTCTGATTGCCTCTCGCACGATTGTCACGGCGAAATTGGTCATGCCGTTTTCATGGGTTTTCAGGCCCTCGTGAACCAGCACGTCCGCCACTTGAAAACAAGCGAAATATTGCGCGTAGTGAGGAGAGGGGGCAAATGAAATATATCCTGGGGGGCAGCCTGATGCTGCTGGGTATCGTTCCGGCAATGGCGCAAGAAACACCTGAACAGGCTGCGCAGCCGGAGGAGATCGTTGTCACCGCCACAAAGGCAGGCCAACGGCTTGATCGGGCTCCGGTCGCCGCCAGCTCAATCGACGCAGGAGAGCTCGCGCGATTGCATGTTCAAAGCGTGCGCGATGCACAGGTTCTGCTGCCCTCGGTCGTCTATAATGACAGCGGCGGGTCGGCGCAGGTCTATATCCGCGGCATTGGTTCCAACTCAGCCTATGCGGGCCTGGAATCGAGTATCGGCACTTATGTCGACGGTGTTTATCTCCAGCGTCAGGTCGGCGCTTCGGTCGATGTCGTGGACCTCAAGAGCATTGAGGTGCTGAACGGGCCGCAGGGATCGCTTTATGGCCGCAACGCAACCGGCGGGGTCGTGCTCGTCAACACTAACGACCCCACCCAGCGCTTCGAAGGGATGGTCAGGATAGAAGCCGGGAATTTCGGACGTCTGGGCAGTGAAGCCATGCTGAACATCCCGATCAGCAGTGACCTGGCTCTGCGCGTGGCTGGAAAATATACCCACCTTGCAGGCTATACCCGCAATGTCGCCAATGGCGATCGGCTAAGTGGCTTCGATGCCGGCACGGTGCGTGCGAAACTCAAATGGACACCTGGCAGCCGTCTAACGGCGATCGCTTCGGTGGAATATCACAAGGAGTTGAACGATCCGCTGGCCCGCCGCACGCTGGTGACGGCGCCTCTGTGCGTGTCCTGCGCCGCGTATGGCACCACTCCCCCGACGGATTTCTACAAGGTCGATCAGACGAAGACGCGGAAGACCGACATTCATTATCTCGCCGGCACACTGAACCTGAAATATGAAGGCGACGGTTTCGACGTTGTCAGCGTTACGGGCGTTCGCGATTTTCATTATGCCATCTTCGTCGATCAGGATTTCGCGCGCGGCGACCTCTACAACAGCCGTGCCGAGGAATTTGGCACGACCTTGACGGAAGACGCCTATGTCCGCACCCGCTTTGACGGACCGTTCAACTTTCTTGCCGGCTTGAGCGGCGAACTTGACAAGGACAGCCTGCTGATCCGCGTTTTTGGAAGCGCATTCGGCCCGCTGCAGGATGCAGGCGGCACCACCCGGGTGAAACTCGCGTCAATCTCCCCTTATGGCGAAGCCTATCTGAAGCTTTCGGATTCCCTTAAGCTGACCGTCGGTGGCCGTTACAACATCGACACCAAGAAGCTGCGGGCGATCAACAATGCAGGCAGCACCATCGCATTCGGCGCCGTGCCGTTCGTGGAGCAGAAGATCACATTCCGCAACTTCACACCGCGCGTCGTGCTGTCCCGCGAAACCCCGACCAGCACGATTTATGCAAGTTACAGCAAGGGCGTAAAGAGCGGCGGCTATAATAGTCCGGCCTTCACGCCGCTCGACCCGCTGCGGCCGGAAGAGCTAACCAGCTATGAGGCCGGGTTGAAGGCGAATGGCCTTAATGGACGCATTCAATTCTCCGCCGCCGCATTCTATTATGACTACAAGGATATCCAGGTCAGCTACGTCAATGCCGCAACGGGCGGCATCGGCGCCCAAAATGCCGCGAGCGCGCGCATATACGGGCTGGAAATGAACACCTCCTTGCGGGTTACGGACGCATTGACGCTGCATGCCGGCGGCCTCGTAGAAAGAGCACGCTTCCGCCACTATACCGGGGCGGCGATCTACTGCCCCAAGGCCGATGCATCGCCCGGCTATCCTGGCTGCCCAGCACCCGTCGATGACGTGGGCCTAGCCCCGGGTACGGCCGATCTTTCGGGCGGCCGAATACCACGTGCACCCGAACTGTCCTTTTCGGTCGGTGCGAATTATGGTTTCCCGATCACAGATGAATGGAAGGGCACCATCACTGCCAATGATCGTTATACGAGCGACTATGACTTGTTGCCCGGTGCGGGCGGGCCGCTGCGCCTCAGCCGACAAAAGGCTTATCATTTCGTGACCTTGGGCCTGTCATTCGAAAATGAGCAGTCCGGCGTGGAAGCTCGCCTTTTTGTCAACAATGTAACGAAGGCTCGCTATTTTCTGGATGTGACGACTTCGGCATTCGGGGTCGCCGGATCGGCAGCCGCGCCGCGCACTTTCGGCGGCTCGCTCGCCTATCGGTTCTGATGAGGAGTATGAGTATGAACGCCTCTACAACAGAAATTCACGACGAGCATGCCGTCCGGCGCATCCCATCGGACGACGTGCCCTGGCTGCCTTACGCGTTGATACCCAATACCTTCTTCCGCGTGTTGCAGGTGGATGAGGAGAATAATATCGTTGTCCTCAACTTTAAAATGCCACCTTGGACGGTGACCCCCATACATGGCCACCATTGCACGGCCACGGCCTATACGCTGGAGGGTGAGTGGTTCTACGATGACCTATGCTTTCGCGAGGGCGATGTCGCCTTTGAAACGACGGTCGAGGTTCATCAACCGATCACGCGGGAGAAAGGGGCCGTGCTGCTCACCACGCTGATCGGCGGCAAAGGCAATGATAAGCTGCTGGAGGATCACAATGCCGACGGCACCACAACATTGCTGCGCACCCGCCTGTTCAAGGCATGCGAGCGGATCACTCCTGAAGCCTATTCCGCGCTGGATTTTGAGGCGTTGCTCGGCTGACACCGGTCACCCAGGCCAATGCCCCAGGTCAGTCGAACATTTACGCGTTGGCACGACATCCCGGAAGCAACTGGTTCAGCATCGCATCTACCTCTCGATCCGATGACAATCGCCGTTTTTCAAGGAGATCCACTGCTCCACCAAGGGGATAGCGTGTTTCCGGATTTTTGCTCTCGAGCGCTCCGACGATCGTCGCGGCAACCTCGTCTGGCGTAAGCGCTATCGCATCGGCGGCTGCCGAAAAGGCTTTTTGCTGTGCAAAATAGTCGCCATAATTTTCTCGCCCCTGTTCATCCAACTCGGCCAGTCGAGAATCGAGCAGGGCACCGAAACCATGCACCATGTCTGTGGCGATCGCGCCGGGTTCGACAAGCGACACGGACACGCCCCACTGACCAGCTTCGAGCCGCATGGCATCGGCCAGTCCTTCCAAGGCATATTTCGAGGCCGTGTAATATCCTAGAAGCGGAAATGCGACCTTGCCCGCCATCGAACTGACGAAGATGAACCGACCTTTGCTCTCTCTCAAATAGGGCAGGCATAGCTGGTAGATCACAAGATTGGCGACCGCGTTGATTTCCATTGCGCGGCGAAACACTTCAATCGGCGTCGTTTCCAAAGGACCACAAGGGTTCACGCCAGCGCAACCAACCACGGCAACGAGCGGGCCGCCGCTGCGATTAAGAGCCTGGCTCACCTGGGCCCTGCCGGTTTCAGCATTGGAAAAATCGGCGACGAACCAATCAGCATTCTCCAGGCCCTCGGCCTTTGCATTGTCGAGATCGGCTTGGTTCAGCGCTGAACCAAGCACCCCATATCCTCGCTCCAGCAATTGCCGAACGAGGGACCTTCCTACGCCCCCCGAAGCACCTGTCACCAGAATCTTGCCCGAAGATGAACCCGTATCAGCCATGATTATCTCTCTTCTCAGTTTCTTGTTCGAACAAAGGGAAAGCCTTCGACCGTGCCGGAGTCCGGTAGCCCACTGCCGCCGAAATTAGATGTTCGGTAGAAGGGCGGCTGCGCTTAATATCGTTGTCCTCAGTCCCCTTAGCATGCACATAGGACCTATATACTACCGAAAATTGGCAGGCAAGAGTCGGTACCGTGTGCCCGCTCCTATTTGGAGCGCCAGCCTCCGTCGACACGAAGCACCGTGCCAGTGATGAAGCTGGCGGCATCCGAAGCCAGGAACAACACCGGCTCAGCTATCTCTTCTGGTTCCGCAAATCGACCCAGAGGCGTGACTGCCTTGACCATTTCCTCCATTTGGGAAACATTTTCCATTTCATCGAATATATTCGTGCGGACTCCCCCAGGGGCCACTGCATTGACCCGTATACCAGCGGCGGCTGCCTCGCAGGCGAGTTGGTTGACCAGCCCCGCAACACCGTATTTTGACGCCGTGTAGGCCGCGCCGCCAGCCATGCCGCCGAGGCTGGCAACCGATGCGGTCATGACAATGTTGCCCTTCGTCCGACTGAGATGCGGAAGGGCGGCGCGAGCGCCATAGAAGCAGCCGGAGAGATTAACGTTGATAATCTTGTGCCACAACTGATCCGTGATTTCGTTGCATGAAGCCCCTTTGTCGATAACGGCGGCGTTGCTGAAAAACACATCAACTTTTCCGAAATGCGAGACCGCATTGTCAAACATGCCCTCGACTTGGGTGGCGTCGCTTACATCGACCTTGTAAGCTTGAACCTTGTCCGACGTTTTCTTGATGAATTCAGCCGTTTCGAGGGCGCGATCTTCGCGTATATCGGCTACCAACACATCTGCGCCTTCCCGTGCGAACGCGATTGCCGTGGCCCGACCAATCCCCGATCCGCCACCGGTGACAATCACCGACTTATTCTTGAACCGTTGCATTGGCATCTTTCCCTCCTTCGGCATGTATCGTCGATGACGATGCAGTCGTCTCGAACATTTGCCTTTCTGCCTTCGCGCAATTGCATTTGCCTTTGCAAGCGTTTCGACCGTGGTTCTTCGAAATTGCTGCTGACATGTTGAGCGCTATAGCGGGGTAAAAATCTGCTTGGGGCAGTGGCTGGTCGAGAAGGAAGTGCTGGCTTGTAAGATCACACAATTCTTTGGTGCTAACGGATCAGCGTTTTATAATTCCACGCAACCACCGTCGACAAAAAGGTCGACGCCGGTGATGAAGCTTGCCTCCTGGGAGGACAGGAATAGAACGGCGCGCGCTACTTCATCGGCCTCGCCCATGCGCTTCATCGGAACCGCCGCGATCATCGTCTGGCGCAGACCATCGACGGCAATGCTGTCCATGCCGGCATTCCGATTCATCAGGGGTGTCTCGATTGGGCCTGGACTGATCATGTTGACCCGGATGCCGTCATCCACCAGTTCCTTGGCCATGATCCTGGCGACGGCTCGTAGTCCGGCTTTAGCGGCGGCATAGGCGGTATTGCCTGGCAAGGCGAGTACGCTGCCGATGGACCCGGTGAACAGGATCGATCCGCCCTTTGTCATCAGCGGCAGCGCCTTTTGCGCCGCGAAGAAGCAGCCCCGGCAGTTGATGTCGTTGATATGATCCCAAAGCTCAGGCGTCAGTTCACGGGCGGGCGAAAAACCTCCAACGCCGGCATTGACAAAAAGGGCGTCAAGCGTGCCGTGCCTTTCCTTGATCGCCGCTATTACCGGATCAAGGCTGTCCGGATCGGAAACGTCGGCACGGAAGGCCGTACAGGCACCGCCGATTTCAGTTTTTGTCGCGTCCAGCGTCCGCTGATCCCGACCGGTGATGAAAAGATTTGCCCCTTCTCCGGCAAAGGCTCGCGCTGACGCCTGCCCAATGCCACTATTGCCGCCGATGACAAGCACGGTCTTTTCGTGAAAGCGCAACGACGCCTCCTCTGTTGTTAGGGAAGGCGCCGCCACCGGATTATTATTGCGCTGGTTCCAGCGCAACGGCGTTCACGATCCGCGCCTGGGTATATTCATGCAGGCCTTCCTGCCCCAACTCGCCGCCGAAGCCGGACTGCTTGGCGCCGCGGAAAGGAATATTGGGGTCGATTGCCAGATGCTGGTTGACCCAAACAGTGCCGGATTCGATCTGCATCGCCACTTCCATAGCTCTGTCCAGATTCCGGCCCCAGACGGTGCCAGCAAGACCATATTCGGAGTCATTGGCCCGAGCGATAACGTCATCTATGTCGCTATAGGACAGCACCGGCAGCACCGGCCCGAACTGTTCCTCTTGCACCAGTCGGGCATCTTCCGGCAGATCGCGAACGATCGTAGGCGGAATGAAATAGCCTGGGCGGTCCAGCGCTTCGCCCCCGGCGATGACATTGCCCTTCTCCCGGGCATCAGCCAGGAATTCCTTGATCTTTTCAAACTGCATACGGTTTTGAACGGGGCCTATTTGCGCGCCCTGGCGCGCGCCGTCGTCCACCACGGCCGCGTTGGCCAGCCTTGCTAGTTCGTCGCAGAACGGATCATAGATGGACTCCGGCACATAGGCGCGCTTGACGGCCACGCAGATCTGGCCGGCATTGGTCATCGCTCCCTGGAAAACCTTGCCGGCGATCTCCACCGGATCGACATCGTCAAGCACGATAGCGGCGTCGTTTCCGCCCAATTCCAGGGTGACCCGCTTTACCGTCCCGGCCGCGGACTGCATCACCTTCTTGCCGGTAGCGGTGGATCCGGTGAACGCGACCTTGGCCACATCCGGATGGCTGGTGAGGGCGGAGCCGAGATCGTTCTCGTCGCAAATGATGTTCACCACGCCGGCTGGCAGGATCTCGCGGCAAATATCGCCGAACAACAATGACGTAAGCGGCGTGGTCGGGGCCGGTTTCACAACCATGGTGTTTCCGGCAAGCAGCGCGGGACCAAGCTTATTCATAAGCAGGATAAGGGGAAAGTTCCAAGGCGTGATCGCGGCGACGACGCCCAGCGGAGCACGGTGCTCAACGACGGTGGAACTGCCTTCCTGCCGCAGCACTTTAGGTTCAAGCCGCATGGAAGCGAAAGCTTTGAGCGTGAAGACACTGCCCATTACCTCATTCATCGCCTGATTCAGCGGCTTGCCCTGCTCCTGGGTTAGCAACCGGGCAAACTCCTCCGCTCGCGACTGCAGTTGATCGGCAAGAGCGTTTATGGTCCCCGCCCGCTCCTCTATAGGCTTGCGCGACCAAGCCGGGAATGCGGCTTTGGCTGCCTCAACTGCTTCATTCAGAAGAGCTTCGTCGGCACGGGGGCATTTGGCAAAGGCCTCTCCTGAGGCAGGGTTTACAATATCGAAGGAAGCTCGGCCGCTTTCCGCGCGACCCGCCACCAGCATATGAAAAGACTGAGTCATTCGATGTGCTCTCCCATTCTCCAACGGCAGATCAGTCCCTGGATCTGACTTTGTACGCAACATATACGTTTCTAAAACAATATCTAGCGCAAATGAGCCGTTCCAATATTCGGTTCGCGCTCGAATGACCGCCAGCACACCGAAAAAACGCTATTCGCCGTCGCCCCAAAGAGTGCCGGGATGAAGCAAGCCACCCTCCTGGCCAAGCCGTCCCTGACGATCCTTGGCCAATAACAACGCGCCGTCCAGATCCACCCATTTGGCCTTCTGCCCCAGCAGAAAGGCCGGAGCGATGCTCAGCGACGTGCCCAACATGCAGCCGACCATTATGTCCAACCCGCGCATCCGCGCCTTTTCCGCAAGCAACATCGCCTCTGTTAAGCCTCCGGCCTTGTCGAGCTTGATATTGACGGCCTGATAGCCCTCCAGACGGTCGAGGTCCTCATGCGTATGGCAGCTTTCATCGGCGCAGAAGGGAATGGGAGATTTGAGGCCGATCAACAGATCCTCCTCGCCCGCCGACACCGGTTGTTCGATCAATTCCACGCCGAATGCGGCCATGGCGTGGGCTTCCGCCTCGATATCCAGATCGTCCCAGCTTTCATTGGCATCAACGATAAGCCGCACATCCGGGGCGCCCTTACGAACCGCCGCTACCCGTTCCCGGTCGCCTTCGCCAGTGAGCTTGCATTTAAGCAGCTTGTATGTCTTTGCCGCTTCCCGCGCATCGGCTTCCATCTGGGCAGGGTCGGCGAGGCTGATCGTGAAGGCGGTGACAAGCGCCTTGGGCTGTGGAAGCCCGGACAGTTGCCATACTGGTTTGCCCGCCTGTTTCGCCTCCAAATCCCACAAGGCACAATCGAGCGCGTTCCGCGCTGCGCCCTCCATCATGCTGTCAAGGAGGTCCTCGCGCGTGATCTTCCGTCGCTGCTTGCCCCGCATCAAAATAGATTCGGCGCACAACTCCGCCGTTTCGCCCTCATAGTAGATCGGCGTGCCTTCGCCCCGGCCCACATAGGCGCCGTCGGTCACTTCGCAAACGACGACATCGACGTCCGTTTTTGCGCCTCGGCTGATGACAAACGCGCCGTTGACTTTCCAGCGCTCGACCTTTGCGGAAATTATTTCAATCATGGTTGTGCAGCCTTAAAGGAGAAGGAATGGAAGGCAAACCCAAAGCCGGTCTTAAAGGATTTATTCACGGCGTGCGCGTCGATGCACATGCGGTATGGCTGGCGGTTCGTGATCCGCGAACTCCAATGCCGATACGCATATTCGGCGCATTGGTTGCCGCCTATGCGCTGTCCCCTATCGACCTTGTTCCCGACTTCGTGCCTGTGCTGGGGCTGGTGGATGATCTTTTGATCCTGCCCATTGGCATTTGGCTGTTCACGCAACTGATACCGCCACGGCTCTGGGCCGAGTATAAGGCCGTCGCTGAAGCAGAGACCAGACGGCCGGTCAGCCGCGCCGGCGCCGTCATCATTGTCGCGGTGTGGACCGCGCTTGCCATATTGATCTTCTTTATCGTAGCGAATTGGCAGTTTTATTGACGCTCAGTCACGAGTCTAGGAATCAGACGCCCAGGCCATGAAATGCTGCTTCGGCGAATTACAGGCATCCTCTGATCAAAGGTCGGCAAGTCAAAGGCTTAGTTGTCGCTATTCCTTTATCACGGTTGTGCCCACGTGGGCGTGGCTGCCTTCTTCGCCAGTATTGATCTTGCCGCCGAACAGCATTTTCAGCCTGCCGGAAAGGGATATGTCAGTTTCCCATAGTTCGGCGTCTTCAATGTCAAAGCGCAGGAGCGCCAGATTGGGATCATTCTTTCCTCCGGAGAACCAGGACTCGGCCTCATTGGACCAAAGCTTGTCTATGATCGCTCGATCATTATCGATGCGGGCGAGGCCGGAGAGACAGGCGAAAAAGTCCTGACCCTTGGACACGAACTGCGCCATTGCCTTTCCGCCTCGGGCCATCCGATTGTCCTTGCCGATGAAAAAATACAATCGGTCGGCCTGATCCTTGTCCAGTTGCACCGTCAGGGGTTCGCTATGCCCGCCGCCCTCCAGCCCTATCATTACATAGGGTCCTTCCTCCATATTCTTCCAGAGATGTTTCTTTAATTCGCCAATATCCGACATCGTCATCCTCCTGTAGGGTTCGAATTTCAGAACGCAGCTTGGTGGGAATGTTTCCGCTAAGCTGAGATGCAGGGCGTGCGCGGTCGTTGCCGCCAATGATTATCCCCCATAGCGTTCCATGGCTGGACTCAGGATGAGCGGACGTTACTGGACAAAAAAGAATATTGGAGCCACTGTCTCCCAACGATGGAGTATTTATGACGGCTATCTTAGGCCTATCAGGCAGCCTTCGGCGCTATTCCTATAATTCCGGACTGCTTCGCGCCGCCCAGGCGCTAATGCCCGAGGGCGCCAATCTGGAGATTGGATCGATCGCCGCGGTGCCGCTCTATAATGGCGATGATGAAGAGGCGAGCGGCATCCCGCTGGCGGTATCCCAGATTAAGGATGCAATCGCCAAGGCGGACGGCCTTCTATTGGCTACCCCGGAATATAATAATAGTGTCCCCGGGGTGTTCAAGAACGCCATTGACTGGTGCTCGCGACCGCCGGCGGATATCAAACGCGTCTTCGGCGGCAAACCAGTCGCCGTCATCGGAGCCTCATTGGGAGGATTCGGAACGATACTGGCGCAGAATGCGTGGCTACCGGTGCTCAGAACCCTTGGAATGGAATTGTGGACAGAAGGGCGTTTGATGCTGTCAGGTGCGGGCAAAGCGTTCGACGCCCAGGGGAACCTCACCGATGAGACTGCACGCGAGCGCCTCAGGGAATATGTGGAAGGGTTTGTGACGGCACTTTCCAGATGACTGAAATTCACAATGTATATGTTGACGACGCGGCCATAGTCGTGGCAGTTGGCGGTCGTCTTGCAGGACGGCATGTGAACCGCCCTGAAAACGGATGAAGCTGAAGGGTCAACGCCCTTTGAAATGCGGGTATAGCTCAATGGTAGAGCACTAGCCTTCCAAGCTTGTGATGCGGGTTCGATCCCCGCTACCCGCTCCAGCTTTTCCGTCATATTTGATGCACGAACCGCCCTTATGCCGATGCGGCTCCGTCGGAATCCCGAAAATAATGTACAGGGCGGCAGACTGCCCACACCGCGCCGGCTGTTCCTTCAGGCTGCGACGTCGTAAGGTTGAATTTCGCCCGAAAGGTAGAGGTTCCTTGCCTTTGAGCGGCTGAGTTTGCCTGAACTTGTCCGGGGCAAGGTGCGCGGCGGGACCAATTCCACGACGCAGTTCATGCCAGTGATCGAGCGGACCTTGTCGCGAATCTGGTCACGCAGGCGGCTTCTTTCTTCATTGTCCGACGTGCGGCAATGTACCAGAACGGCAGGGGTTTCTTCCCCGCCCGGCGTCGTGATCGAAAAGGCGGCGATGTCGCCTGCCTTGAACCCAGGCAATTGCTCCACGGCCCATTCAATGTCCTGCGGCCAATGGTTTTTGCCATTGATGATGATCATGTCCTTGGCGCGGCCCACGATGTAGAGATACCCTTCGGACATATATCCCATGTCGCCGGTATCGAGCCAGCCGTCGACGAGGCAGGCTGCCGTGGCCTCTGCGTCACGGAAATAGCCGGTCATGATCGAGGGCCCTGCGGTCCACACCTTGCCGATCGCTTTTTCGGGAAGAATGGCGCCGTCCTCGTCGCGAATCTCCACGACCATGTCCTTTGCGGGTTTGCCGCAGTTGACGATGGCGCGGTAGCGGGGTGGGCGATCCTCTGCTTTGTCCCCGCCCGAAAGGTCGGTTTCCTCAACCAGTTCCACGACAATGCCTTCACCCGGCGGCATGATTGTGACCGCCAGCGTGGCTTCCGCCAGGCCATAGCTCGGCAGGAAGGCAGAGGCGGAAAAGCCTGCATCCGAAAAAGCGTCGACAAAGCCCTGCATCACGTCAGGCCGGATCATGTCCGCGCCGTTGCCGGCTATCCGCCAGCGCGACAGGTCGAAACGGTCTGATGCCTTGGTTTGGCTGGACATGCGGCGTGCACAGATGTCGTAGCCGAAAGTCGGAGAATAGCTGATGGAGGTGCCGGAATTGCGGCTGATAAGATCAAGCCAAGCAAGCGGACGCCGCGCAAAATCCTCCGTTTTGAGATAATCCACCGACACCTGATTGGCGACTGGCGAGAGGAAGCAGCCGACCAGCCCCATGTCATGATACCAGGGCAACCAGCTGATGCAGCGGTCGCTGTCGGTCAGTTGCATGCCATGGCTATGTGCCGAAAGATTATTCAAAAGCGCATGGTGTGTTACCGCAACCCCATGGGGGAAACGCGTGGAACCGCTGGAATATTGCAAATAGCAAATATCGTCGGTGCTGGCCTGCGGCAGGGGCGTCTGGTAAGCCTCAAGCGCCAGGAACCCTTCATAGGTGCGGCCTTCGACCTTGCAGGCGCGGGCGGCGTCCCCGGCCATGTCGGCCAGTTCGGCTGGATAGAACAGCATCCGGGGGTCGCAGCTTTTCA
The DNA here is from genome assembly GCF_014200045.1 of Rhizorhapis suberifaciens. Lineage (GTDB taxonomy): Bacteria > Pseudomonadota > Alphaproteobacteria > Sphingomonadales > Sphingomonadaceae > Rhizorhapis > Rhizorhapis suberifaciens. The sequence goes on along the minus strand of NZ_JACHOV010000004.1, from coordinate 251,885 downwards.
GCTGAACCGATAATTGATCGATGTAACTTTCCTTGCCGCCAAAGCTGGTGGGCAATGGCAATGGCACCGGCCACGCGCCAGCATAGACAATGCCGAAGAACATCGCCGCGAAATCCGTCGCGGTCTCAGCGACCAGTGCGATCCTGTCCTGTGGACGAACGCCATGACCGATCAGGCGATAGGCACATTGCAACGCATCTTCGCGAAGCTCGGAAAAGGGGTAGGGACGAGCGAGATTGCCGCGCGGATCATGAAAGTTGAAGCCGCGCTGGCCACGCGCGGCGTAATCCAGCGCTTCACCGAGCGTTTCGAAATCGGAAAAGCGCCGCGGCAGGCCGTCAATTGTCGGCGTTGCAGACGGTGCGGCGTCCCGAACCATCACTTTGGCATTCTGCAATTCCGGTCGCTCCCTTTAATATCCGAAACCGGCTGTCTTCCTGCGCCATGGCGTTGAAACTGTCCAGCCTTTGCTAATGTGCGCTTTTAGACCGGAAGCCGCGTTCAAATTCCGGCCCGACTGTGGCATAATCGTGGCGCGTGACCAGAGACTATATCAAGAAGCAGAAACCTCCCCTGAACAGCGAACGGCTGGAGCAGTTGGCGCTGCATTATGCGGGCCGCTATGCTACGACGCAGGCCAAGCTGGGCGCCTATTTGCAACGTAAGATACGCGAATGCGGCTGGGACGGGGAAAGAGCGCCCGATGTGGTGTCGCTGGTCGCCCGCTTTGCCGATCTCCGCTATGTCGACGATGCCGCGTTTGCGGCCATGCGGACCGCTTCGCTTGGTCGCCGGGGCTATGGCATGCGTCGGGTCGAAGAGGATCTGCGCGCTGCCGGAATAGCCGAGGACGAGCGCGAGGTGGCCAGGCAGCAAGCGGCGCAGGAGCGGTGGCGCGCTGCCGAAACCTTTGCTCGCAAGCGGCGGATCGGGCCGTTCTCGACAGAAGCTGCGGACCGAGAGTTACAGAAGAAGCAGATCGGCGCGTTCCTGCGCGCAGGGCATGATTTCGAACTGGCGCGCCGTTTCGTAAGTGCGCAGCCAGGCGAGGTGCTGACGGAGGAATAGGCTTGACCTTGCAGGCTACCCAAATAACCAGGCCAATTGCTACCCTTGCTACTGGCGCGCATCTGAATCTTTGCTACCCTTTCAGGAATGACGATTGACCTCAATATTCTGCTGCGGGCCTATGCGATGGGGATATTCCCCATGGCCGACAGCAGGGATGATCCTGAGATTTTTTGGGTAGAGCCCAAAAAACGCGCTATTTTACCGCTGGAGGGGCTGCATCTTTCCAGGTCGCTGCGCAAAACGATCCGTTCCGACATATTCCGCGTCACCGCCGACCGCGACTTTCCCGCGGTGCTCAGCGCTTGTGCCGAGGCGACGCCGGACAGGCCGGAAAGCTGGATCAACAGGCCGATCGAGGAAGCCTGTCTTACACTTTATTCGATGGGCTATGCTCATAGCATCGAGTGCTGGATGGGAGAGCGGTTGGTGGGCGGTTTATACGGCATATCGCTGGGACGCGCCTTCTTCGGAGAAAGCATGTTCAGCCGGGAAACCGACGCTTCCAAAGTCGCTTTGGCCTGGTTGGTCGCCCGGTTGAAAGCCGGAGGCTTCGAATTATTGGATTGCCAGTTCATGACCGATCACCTCCGCTCGCTGGGAGCGGTCGAGATTAGTCAGGCGCGCTATCTGTCGTTGCTGGATTCCGCGTTGGCCGGTGCAGGGGCAGCGGCGGTGGGTGCGGCAGGAGGCGCTTCATTGGCATCAGTGCTGCCTTCCGCCGGTAATTTTTCGGCGCTGGACTCGCTTGCCCCGGAGGTTCCTCCAGATTTGCCGACCTTGAGGGTGTCGGGGCCGGCATCGGGCCAATTCATCGTGCAGCTTTTGACCCAGACATCGTAGATTTCGTGCTGTACGACATTGCGTTCGGGGCGTTCCTTGAACAACCAGCCTGAAAAGGCGCGACGCCATTTCTTGTCATTACCTTGCACGTCCAGCTGAACAAAAGCCCCGGTTTCGGGCACTTCTTCCCAGGGGGCAGTCGCTTCGCAGGCGCGCAGGCGGACAATGGCCTTGCCCACGCGAAGGGCTTCGCCAGGTTTCATATTGAGATCGCGTGTCAGGCCGTTGCGCTTGTTGAGAATGCCGATCACAGCTTCCCGTTCGGCCATTGGAGTGCCCGGCAGTCCGGCAATCTGATCGTGGTTAGTGAAGCCAGCGGCATTTTCGATCCTGACCGGACCTTCATTGGTCTGGTTGTCGCTAGGCAACTGATCGTTGCAGCCGACAAGAAACAGGGCAGGCAGGACCGCTCCCACCAGCTGGATCTTCATGATGCGTCGGGGCTCCAGGCTTCATAATCGCCGGTGGCAGCGGCGCGGCGGCCGCCCGCTTCCAGCGCGCCTTGCGGACGATAAGCCAATCGCGTCCCAGTGAGGTTAGGGATCGCCTCCTTCTCCCAGATTCGGGGCGGCGGCAGGAAGCTTTCGGGCACATCGTCAAAGGTGTGGTGCAACCAGCCATGCCATTCCGGAGGAACACGGCTGGCGTCGTTCGAGCCATTGTAGATGACCCAGCGGCGATCATCCTTGCCGCTGTAATAGACATTTCCCAGATGGTCCTCACCCGCCTTAGTGCCGTGGCGGGCGCTATAAAGCGAGGTGCCGATGGTGGCTCCGTCCCACCAGGTGAAGATCTTGCCGAGAATTCCCATGCGCTGCGCTTAGCCGCTTCTGCCGGTGGTTTGCAATGGGCTATCGAAATCCTGATCCAGCGAGGGCCAGGATCACACCCAGGCCTACCAGCATCAATCCAGCGGCCTCCGTTCGCGCCAGCCTTTCACGAAGGTAAAAATGGGCAAAGCCCAAGGTGAAGATTACCTCAACCTGCCCCACGATCCGCACCAATGCGACAGGGGCGGTGGCAAAACCCGCGAACCAAAATGCGGAGCCTAGCGACGCAAGCAGCCCGACCTGTCCCGATACACGCCAACTTGCCGCGATCCGTGCGAACTGTTCCCGCTCACGCCAGAAAAGATAGCCGCCCTGCATCAGCGTCTGCAGGAACACTGTGGTTGCCAGGACGGCCAGGGCCGCTTCCACCTTATCAGCTGTTGCCACTTCAAAGGTGGCGCGTTTTACCGCCACGGAGGTCATCGCAAAAAGGAAGCCCGATGCAATGCCGCACACCGCGGCGGGCTGACCGAGCGCGCGGGTCAGCCCGCCCAGCCCGACATGCTTGCCGCCGACGGAGAGCACAAGTACGCCAGCAACGCCCGCCAATATGCCCAGCCAACTCAATGGGCTTAACGTTTCCCCAAGCAGCACCAAGGCCAGTATCGCGCTCTGCAACGCCTCCGTTTTCGAATAAGCGGTCCCGGCGACGAAATTGCGATAGCCAAAGGCCATGATCAGCAAATTTGTGGCAAGGATCTGCGCCAGCCCTGCCGCAGCTGCGAATGGCAGGAACAAGGGTCCGATGGCCGGAAAGGTATCGCGCGCAATGACACCCTCATAGATTGCAAGCAGCAGCCATGCCACCGGCAGACCAAAGAGATAACGGACCAGTCCGGCCGCATTGACCGACAATGTCGCACGCACGCGTTGTTGCACGGCAGTGCGCCAGGCCTGTAAAACACCAGCGATCAGGGTGGCGGGCAGCCAGATGGGGGAGGTGATCACTCGATCAGATATCCCTTAGCGCAGCCCTTCATATTTGTGCATTTGTACCGACAGCCGCCATTTGGGATGCGCGAGGACAAAATCGATCGCGGCTTTATGATTTGCGTCGGCGCTGGCATTGGCATCGTCGAGTGGCTGGATCAGGAAATGGTCGAAGGACCAGCTTTCGATTTCTGCTGTGTCGCTGCCCGGCTGGGGCCACACCAGTTTGAGTTCATCGCCCGAGCGCTGGACGACCTGGCTCCCTGCCTTGGGGCTGATGCAAACCCAATCCAAATCCGGATGGGCGGGCAAGGTGCCGTTGCTTTCGATGGCAATCTGGAACTGGCGGGCATGAAGCGCCTCCATCAGCGCATCATCGACCTGGAGCATTGGCTCACCGCCGGTCAGGACGACAAAGCGCTGCCCGTCGGCAACTTCACCCCAAAGTGCCAGCGCTGCGTCCGACAATAGCGCGGCGTCGGCGAATTTCCCGCCGCCGTCGCCATCAGTACCAACGAAATCGGTATCGCAGAAGCGGCAGACGGCTTCGGCCCGGTCCTGCTCACGTCCTGACCAAAGATTGCACCCGGCGAAACGGACGAATACCGCGCGCCGCCCAGCCTGAATTCCTTCTCCCTGCAAGGTAAGGAACATTTCCTTGACGGCGTAGCTCATGGCAGCGTCGCATAGATGGTGGGGTCCGGAATGCCCGCTTCTTCAAATCCCTTGTGCCGCAGGCGGCAGCTGTCGCACAGGCCGCAATGTTTTCCGTCGGTGGTCGGATCATAGCAGGACCAGCTCATGCCCGCGTCCAACCCCAGCCGTTGCGCCTCTGCGGCAATTTCCGCTTTGCTCAAATATTGTAGTGGGGCGTGGATTTGGAATGCATTGCCTTCGACGCCGGCGCGCGTGGCGAGCTTGGCTATGTCTTCGAATGACTGGATGAATTCGGGCCGACAGTCCGGGTAGCCGGAATAATCGAGCGCATTCACTCCAATGAAAATGGCCCGGGACTCCCTCGCTTCTGCCAAGCCGAGAGCAAGTGATAGAAAGATGGTATTGCGCGCGGGGACATAGGTGACCGGTATGGTGCTGCCCACGCCGTCCTTTGGCACCTCTATTTCACTTGTCAGGGCAGATCCGCCAAATGTCCTCAGGTTGAGCGGCAGGACGATGTGCGACACCGCATTCAGCGCCCTTGCGATTCGACTGGCCGATTGCAGTTCCAGTCGGTGGCGCTGATTATAGTCGATGGTCAGCGCATGGAGCGCGAACCCCTGTTCCTGCGCAAGCGCGGCGGCAACCATGGAGTCCAAGCCTCCAGACAGTAGAACGACGGCGCTTTTGGGCTGGTCAGGCATGCGTCGGGCGCTACACGCCTGCGGTCCCGTTTTCAAGGGTAGTGCGGATTGTCGGCTGCGCAGGCGTATGACGTTATCCTGCGCGTGCCAGCCCCAAAAAAATCGGGCCGCCATTTGATGGGCGACCCAGTTAGGCTTTGTCAGCCTGATAAGGGAGTAAAGCGTGCCGACACAAGCAGCACTCCGCCTGACTTAAGCTCATTGTTTGAAGATATGGTTAGCGGCATTCGCCCTTACGACGCGCTTCATAGGCAAGAGCGAAGGGTGCTCCACTGGCGACGCCCTGCGTATGGATTTGCACAAGCCGGCTGGTTTCGATCCGCAGCATCGTACGCCCCTGGCCTGCGCCGGGGCAGCTATAATGGACGATTACACTGTTCGCTCGATCCTCAACCACATGAAAGGTGCAGTGTTTGCGCTGGTGGTGCAGTTGCAATAATTGCCTCGGATCACCCAGGCAGATGTTCCGCACTTTTTCCTCTGATGCCCTGGGTGCGGCTTCCCAGGCACCTTTTTCCAGGCTCTGAAGCGCCAATGGCACTGGTGCCTGCGCAAGGGAAGGCGCCATGGGTCCTCCCCAAAGGACAGGCGCCAGTAATGCGCCGCGGAAACGCAATTTAGTCACGCCTAATATTCCCCCTTCACCACGACTCGGTACCCCTCCGGCGAAACTGGTGAACAGAGCTTCTATAATGCGTGCGTCAATAAAAGGGAATTAGGGCAATGTTATACCAAAAAAGGCCGCCGGGCTCACGGATTGAGCCTGCTGGCGGCCGGAATGCTTATGCACCCTCCAACAACTTCTCCCGCTTGATCTTCTCCTGCCACACCAGCGGCGCCAGGTGATGAACACTTTGCCCATCGGCATCGACGGCGACGGTGACCGGCATGTCCTGTACCTCGAACTCGTAGATCGCTTCCATGCCGAGATCCTCAAAGCCTACGACCTTGGATCCCTTGATCGCTCGGGCGACCAGATAGGCAGCACCCCCCACGGCCATCAGATAGGCGGACTTATGGTCCTTGATGGCCTCAATGGCCATTGGACCCCGCTCGGCCTTGCCGACCATTGCAAGAAGGCCCTTTTCCAGCATCATGCGCGTGAACTTGTCCATGCGCGTGGCGGTTGTGGGGCCTGCTGGACCAACAATCTCCTCACCAACCGGATCGACGGGGCCAACATAATAGATGACGCGGCCCTTGAATTCGACCGGCAGTTCCTCGCCCTTGGCCAGCATGTCGGCGATACGTTTGTGCGCGGCGTCGCGGCCGGTGAGCATCTTGCCGTTGAGCAGCAGACGGTCGCCATGTTTCCAGCTTTGCACCAGTTGGGGCGTTAGAGTGTCGAGATCGACACGGATCGCTTCCTTGCTGGGGGTCCAGTTGACATCCGGCCATTCGGAAAGCTTCGGCGCTTCCAGATAGGCGGGGCCTGATCCGTCCAGCGTGAAATGGGCATGACGAGTGGCGGCGCAATTGGGGATCATGGCGATGGGCTTGGAAGCCGCGTGCGTTGGCCAATCCATGATCTTCACATCCAGGATGGTGCTGAGGCCGCCAAGCCCCTGTGCCCCGATGCCGAGCGCGTTGACCTTGTCGAAGATTTCAATCCGCAGTTCCTCGATCTTGTTCTGCGGTCCGCGCTCCTTCAGCTGCGCCATGTCGATCGCGCCCATCAGCGATTCCTTGGCAAGCAGCACAGCTTTTTCAGCCGTGCCGCCGATGCCGATGCCCAGCATGCCAGGCGGGCACCAGCCGGCGCCCATCTGCGGCACCATCTCCAGCACCCAATCGACAATGCTGTCAGAAGGATTCAGCATCTTGAACTTCGACTTGTTTTCCGACCCGCCGCCCTTGGCCGCGACGTCGATGCTCACCTTGTCCCCCGGCACCATTTCGACATGGAGGACGGAAGGCGTGTTGTCCTTGGTGTTAACGCGGCTGAACGCCGGATCGGCCAGGATGGAGGCCCGCAGCGGGTTTTCCGGGTTGCGGTAGGCGCGACGCACGCCTTCATCGACGACCTGCTGCAGGCTCTTGTCGCTGTCGAGGCGGCAATTCTGACCCCATTTTACAAAGACCGTAACAATGCCTGTATCCTGGCAAATGGGGCGATGCCCCTCGGCGCACATACGGCTGTTCGTCAGGATTTGCGCAATGGCGTCTTTGGCGGCCGGACCTTTCTCCGCCTCGTAAGCCACTCCCAAGGCGCGGATATAATCCATTGGATGGTAGTAGCTGATGAACTGAAGCGCGTCGGCGACGCTTTCGATAAGGTCGGCTTCCTTGATGACAGTCACGATGGCGATTCCCTCATTCCCTGCGGATATTGGGCGATGCTTTACTCGCTGGGCCGTGGCTGTCCAGAGCCCGGTGCCGGTTGAATTTGCCAAATGCACGGAAGAGTCATTGATTATTCCGCTTTCCGGCCTGGCTGCGAAAGAGGAGGAGGCCGGCCAGTGGGTGCATTATACAAGCTGACTCGTTTTCCAGTCTGATCGCCGCATTTACCTTGCGGAATGGCCGAAATGCACGGTAGTTTGCCAGGATGAGCAGAAGCCATGGTCGCAGAAGGGTACGGAGAGGGACAAGAGGTGGGTCGACCCGCCGGTTGGGGTTTGCTCGCCTGATGGTCCTTGTCGCCCTCGCTGCTGGGGGCTTGTTCCTTTACCAACATTATGCATCGGATGCGGGCTCCGGCCGCAACGCGATTGCGCGGGCCGCCAACATACCCCTGCCAGAGGCGCAGGCCTGGCGATCGGTGGTCAATTATGATGTCCTCGACGCGCGGCTCGACCGGCTGATGGCGGAACGGGAGATGACGGGCCTCGCCATTGCGGTGGTAGAGGATGGCAAGCTGGCCTTTATCCGTGGCTATGGCGTGACGTCGCAGGAAACCGGCGAGCCGGTCACTCAGCATACCGTCTTCCGCTGGGCCTCGCTGTCCAAGGGCGTTGCCGGCACATTGGCCGCAAAGTTGGCGGCGGAGGGCAAGCTGAACCTCGATCGGTCGGTCGCCTCTTATGGCAGCAGCCTTCGCCTTCCAGGCGGCGCGGAACAGGTGGCGACATTGTCCGACGTGCTTTCGCATCGGCTGGGCCTGTGGAAAAACGCATATGACGGCAAGCTGGAAGGGGGCGGTGATCCGATTGCAATCCGCCATGAACTGGCCGGACTGACGCTGATCTGTCCGCCGGGGTCGTGCCATAGTTATCAGAATATCGCCTATGACACGGCAGGCGAGATCATCGGCAAGGTCACGCATCACAGCTATGCCGAGGCGGTGGAGACGCAGCTTTTCCAACCGCTAGGCATGACTGGAGCGAGCATTGGCCTTGGCGACTTGACCTGCGCGCGCAGCTGGGCGCGACCATATCGCAACGGTTATCCGGTGAAACTCACCGACGCTTATTACAAGGTTCCGGCGGCGGCGGGGGTGAATTCCAATATTGTCGATATGGCACGCTGGATGCAGGCGCAGATGGGTGAGGACCCGTCGGTCCTGCCGCCTAAAGTGCTGAAGGCCATTCACGACCCGCTGGTCGGCACCCTGCGACCCTATGGGAGCACGGCCCTCGGCCGGGCGCTGCACGACCCGGCCTATGGGCTTGGCTGGCGCAGCTTCACTTATGCGGGCCACCGGCTGGTTGGGCATTCGGGCGCTGTGGCCGGATATCGTTCGACCATGATGTTCGATCCCGAAACCCGCACCGGCATCGCTATGTTGTGGAACAGCGAAAGCAGCAAGCCTTTCCGTGCGCAGTTGGAGCTGTTCGACCTTTATTATGGTTTGCCGTTCCAGAACTGGATGGAAATCGATGCCTTGCCGGACCAGCCGGTAACGCCGATGCGCGTGGCCGCGAATGGCACAAGCCAGCGGGCGGCGCCTTAAGTAACTCAGGGGATCGTCCTCCGCATTTTCTCGTTGCGACGATTTTGTGTCGGAGTTGCGCCCTGAAGGCTGAACAGAGGAAGCCGACCGGATCGGCGGTCCGCTCTCGCGATAAGCAGATAGTGCCCCTTGAACAGACGGTTCGATCCAGGAGGACCCTGCTTTTACGCCCGCGCGCCTTCGATCAAGCCGCTATCATTATAGCGCAGGGCCGTCAGCACCCTGTCCACTATACCCGCCGCATCCAGCCCTGCATCGGCATATTGCTGTTCGGGCTTGTCCTGATCCTGGAACATATCGGGCAGACGCAGTGTGCGTAACTTCAATCCTGCGTCGATCAGTCCCGTGTCGCTCGCCATGGTGAGAACATGCGCGCCGAGACCGCCAATGCTTCCTTCCTCGATGGTGACCGCGACGTCATGGCTGGTCAGCAGCCTGCGGATCAGCTCGACATCAAGCGGTTTTGCGAATCGCAGGTCGGCGACCGTTGTCGAAAGGCCCTTGGCGTCCAGCAAATCGGCGGCCTTCAGCGCTTCTTCAAGCCGGGTGCCCAGGGACAGGATGGCTACCTTCTTGCCTTCCCGTACGATGCGCCCTTTGCCGATCGGTAGTTGTTGGGGGACTTCGGGCAGAACTGCCCCCATCCCATTCCCCCGCGGATATCGGAGGGCAATGGGGCCTGTATCGTACAGAGCGCATGTGTGGACCATATGGACCAGTTCCGCCTCGTCCGCCGCCGCCATGACGACCATATTTGGCAATGTGGCGAGATACGTGACGTCAAAGCTTCCCGCATGGGTGCTGCCGTCGGCCCCCACCAGGCCCGCCCGATCGATGGCAAAACGGACCGGAAGATTCTGGATCGCCACATCGTGCACCACCTGGTCATAGGCGCGCTGCAGGAACGTCGAATAAATTGCGCAAAATGGCCGCATTCCCTGCGCCGCAAGGCCTGCGGCGAAGGTCACGGCGTGCTGCTCGGCAATGCCGACGTCAAAACAGCGGTCGGGAAAAGCTGCGGCGAATTTGTCGAGGCCCGTGCCCGAAGGCATGGCGGCGGTAATTGCACAGACCTTTTCGTCGCGCTGTGCTTCGGCGATCAGCGCTTTGGCAAAGACATTGGTGTAACTGGGCGGACCGGGAGGCGCTTTCGCCTGTTCTCCGCTCACCACATCGAACTTTTGGACGCCATGATATTTGTCGTCGGCGGCTTCGGCCGGAGCGTAGCCCTTGCCCTTCTGCGTAACGACATGGATCAGGCACGGACCTTCCGCCGCGTCCCGAACATTTTCCAGCACCGGTATGAGATGGTCGAGATTGTGACCGTCGACCGGTCCCACATAATAAAAGCCGAGTTCCTCGAACAACGTCCCGCCGGTCGCCAGGCCGCGCGCAAATTCGTCCGTCTTTCGCGCCGCGATGTGCAGTGACTTGGGCAGCTTCCGCGCGAGCCGACGCAAAATGTCGCGGACGGACAGAAACTCACGGCTCGACACGATGCGCGCCAGATAGGCCGAAAGACCACCTACGGGCGGGGCGATCGACATGTCATTGTCATTGAGGATGACGATCAGCCGATTGCCAGCCGCCTCGGCATTATTCATGGCTTCATAGGCCATGCCTGCCGACATCGCGCCGTCCCCAATGACGGCTATGGCCTTGCCGGGCTTACCCGCCAGCTTGTTCGCGACGGCAAAGCCAAGCGCTGCGCTGATCGACGTGGAGCTGTGCGCGGCCCCGAACGGGTCATATTCGCTTTCCGACCGCTTGGTGAAACCGGAAAGGCCGCCGGCTTGCCGCAATGTCCGGATGCGGTCTCGCCGTCCCGTCAGAATTTTGTGCGGATAGCATTGGTGCCCAACGTCCCAGATCAGCCGGTCTTCGGGTGTATTGAACACATAATGGATGGCGGTGGTAAGCTCGACCACGCCCAGGCCCGACCCCAAATGCCCGCCCGTGACGCCGACCGCGGAAATGACCTCCTGACGCAATTCGTCGGCGACCTGCCGCAGGCGGTGGGGTGCCAAACGGCGGAGATCTTCAGGCGTCTTCACCTGATCCAGCAAAGGGGTCGCGGGCGATTGAGGCATATTTGGCCCTGTAGCTATTTTTTCCACCACTGTCGAACGGCTCAAAGGCTCATACGCATTTGGCGCAGAGGCCCAGCACTTCCATTACTGGCCGTTGAGGCGAAAATCCATGATCCCGAGCCATTTTTCGGACCATATTGGTCAATGTATCATCGTCGATGTGCGTCGCCTCGCCGCATTGGCCGCAAACCAGGAAAATGCAATCATGGACGCATCCGGGATGGGCATTTGCGATATAGGCGTTGGCGCTTTCCACACGTGTGGCGAGATTGCTTTTCACGAACAGGTCCAGGATTCGGTAGACGCTGTTGGGCGCCACGCGCTTGCCGCGGTTTTGCGAAACCAGATCGGCAATGTCATAGGCCGACGCCGGTTTGTCGAAGCCGGCAAGGACGTCGAAGATCGCCGCGCGCATGTCGGTCCACTGTTCGCCCTGTTGCTCCAGCATGTACTGCGCTGCGCCCGCAAGCGATTCGCCAGTTGGTTCAAGGTGGTGGTGTCGGCCCATAGAGGCCTAGATATAGTTGCGCCTGCGCAAGGGGCAAGAGAGCCGTCCCTAGCGCGCCGCCCGGTAGTTCATGAGATGGCCAACCGCCAATATGGAGACGCCCGTCATGGTAAGTGGCGCTTCCAACCATCCATGGCCCAGGATCAAGGCGCAGCTCATCACTCCAAGGCCAAGGAAACCGATCAGCAGCGGCAACCGCATGCCGTGCGAACGGGCGCCGTGACCAAGCGCGATGGCCGCCAGAAGTATCGCAAATCCCAGCCCGATCTCATGAAACAGGGGCGACAGGAAGAAACCGCCCACCGAGGCAAGCAAGGCGACTATGACGGAGGTGGCTAGGCAATGGGCAAGGCACAGTCCCGACAGCCCGATGGCGATCCGGTCGAGTCGTCCTTCCCTCAGCAATGCCTGAACCATCTTTGTCCCTTCATCCATCAGATCGTCTAAGCACAAACGAGGGTGCGATACAACATATCATTGAAACGTTGCTGCCTCTTGAAAGGTTTCGCTTGAAGGTGCAAGGGCCGCGCTCATGTTGCTCGCGCGCCCCGCATCGCTGTCACCCCGCCCTTTGCAGATTGCCGGGTGGCTCTATGTAATAGCCTTCATGATCTTTCTGATCGTGGTTGTGGGAGGGATTACGCGCCTTACCGAATCGGGACTTTCCATTACCCAATGGCGGCCGGTGTCGGGCGCGATACCTCCGCTCAGCCAGGCCGATTGGATGCGGGAATTCGCGCTTTATCAGGGTACGACCGAATATCAGACGGTCAACCACAGCATGACCTTGGCGGAATTCAAATTCATCTATTTCTGGGAATATTTTCACCGGTTGCTGGGCCGTCTCATCGGCTTGGCTTTCGCCTTGCCTTTCATGTGGTTCGCGTGGAAGCGCGCTATACCGCAGGGCTATGGCTGGCGGCTCGCCGTGCTGCTGGCCCTGGGCGCGCTGCAAGGGGTCATTGGCTGGTGGATGGTCGCCTCTGGCCTCGTGAACCGGATCGACGTCAGCCACATTCGGCTGGCCGTGCATCTGCTCAATGCGCTGCTTATCATGGCAGGGGTGGTTTGGACCGCGTCGGATCTTCAACTGCTTGGCCGTGATCCCGATGCCAAACCAGCGGGCCTGCCGGGGTTCGCCCTGTTTGCGCTGCTCATGTTGGCGGGGCAGATATGTCTGGGCGCTTTCACGGCTGGCTTGAGGGCGGGTTACGCGTTCGATTCATGGCCGCTTATGGGGGACAGCCTGTTTCCCGCGAACGTGCCGATGCTGGAGCCGTTTTGGCGTAACATCGTCGATAATCCGATCATCGTTCAATTTGTACATCGCTGGTTTGCCTGGGCCGCCGCCGCCACGCTGGTGGTGCTTGCTCTTCGCGTTTGGCGAGCCAGAGCCAAAGGCCCTCCCTATGCCGTGCTGACTCTGGTGGCTCTGCAGATCGCTCTTGGAATAGCGACGCTGCTGACCGGCGTCGCCCTCTGGGTGGCGGTCGCTCACCAGGCGGTGGCGGCCCTGCTGCTGATCGCGACGGTTGCCTGTTGCCACAGGCTTGCTACCTTGAGGACATGAAGGGACTCGTGCTCGTCTACACCTTGTTCGGTTCGGCCGAGGAAGCGCACAAGGTTGCCCGGCAATTGGTGACGGAAAAGCTTGCCGGCTGCGTCAACATTCTTCCGCGCTGTACCTCCATCTACCAATGGCAAGGAGAAATGCAGGAGGACGGCGAAACGCCTGTTCTGCTGAAGACCCGTATGGACCAACGCGAACGGCTGATGACAAGGTTGGCTGAGCTGCACAGCTATGAAGTTCCTGCCATTTTGTCCTGGGACATCGAATCGGCTCCCGATTATGCGCGCTGGCTGAGCGGTCAGGTATTATGATACCCGTCATGAAAGGCGCCCTTTCTCTTGACTTCCTGCCGATTCGCTCCCAATAGGGCGCCATAGCGCTGCCTTTGCCGGGCGGCGTTCTTTTGTTTCATTCATCGGGGAATTTACCCCATCAGGAGATTAGGGCCATGAAGGCGCTGATGAAGACCACGAAGCCGGCCACCCCGGCGACAGTGGAAAAGAAATGGCTTCTTATCGATGCCGACGGGCTGGTTGTCGGCCGCGCTGCGTCGATCATCGCCAATATTCTGCGCGGCAAGCACAAGCCGAGCTACACGCCGCATGTCGATTGTGGTGACAATGTCATCGTGATCAATGCCGACAAGGTGAAGTTCACGGGCAAGAAGCTCGCCGACAAGGTCTATTACAAGCACACTGGCTATGCCGGCGGCATCAAGGGTGTTACCGCGCAGAAGGTGCTGGAAGGCCGCTTTCCTGAACGCGTGCTTGAAAAAGCGGTGGAACGCATGATCCCCCGTGGTCCCCTGGGACGTCAGCAGATGCGCAACCTTCGCATTTTTGCCGGTGTCAGCCACCCGCATGAAGCTCAAAATCCGGAAGTGCTCGATATCGCTTCCCGCAACCGCAAGAACAAGGTGGGTGCATAATGTCCGATAACCGCCAGTCCCTTTCCGATCTGAAGGACATCGCCGCCGGCGTCGATGCGCCTGCAGCCACCCTGGGTGCAGAAGCTCCGATTGCTGTTGAGGCTGCTCCCCTGCGCCAGCAGGAGCTGGACAAGCTCGGCCGCGCCTATGCTACCGGCCGCCGCAAGGATGCCGTCGCCCGCGTTTGGGTGAAGCCCGGCACCGGCAAGATCACGGTCAACGGCCGCGACCAGGCTGTTTATTTCGCGCGTCCGACGCTGCGTCTCGTCATCAATCAACCCTTCGACGTTACCGAACGTCAGGGTCAATATGACGTCATCTGCACCGTCAAGGGCGGTGGCCTGTCCGGTCAGGCTGGCGCCGTCAAGCACGGAATCAGCCAGGCGCTCACCAAATATGAGCCGGCTCTGCGCAGTGCCGTGAAGAAGGAAGGCTTCCTTACTCGCGACAGCCGCACCGTCGAGCGTAAGAAATATGGTCGCGCCAAGGCTCGCCGCAGCTTCCAGTTCTCGAAGCGCTAAGCTGGAATCTCCGCTTAAACATTTGGAAATTAAGGAAAAGGGGGTCAGAAATGGCCCCCTTTTTCGTTTGCACGTTCTTAGTACGTGAGATTACACGTGTTCTGGTTTTGATCGCGAAAATGAGCGGCAGCTTACGGATATCAAAACAAGTCAATGCTAACCACTTGGCTGCTTAACAGCAGTGATGCTTTGCGAGGTTTGTCGCGTGGAACTCGTAAAGTCTCATATTCAGCCCGTAATCTGGTGCTATATCTTGGCACCCACGAGATCCCGGGGAGGGGGCGGTATGAGTGATCCTGAGCGTGCAATATCTTTGAAACTAGGCGAGATTGCGAAACAGGCAGCGAGTATACAAAAATCGCTTGATTTGGGGATTGTTAAGCAGGCGCAGGAAGCTCCGAAGCTAACGAAGTCCCTCGATCTTAATGCAATCACTGAGGCAACGCAGCGGTGGCGTTCTGCATTTGTCGAACCGCAAGTATTGAAAGGTATCCAAGATACGATGGTGGTGCGGCCATTTTTGCCGCCATCGTTTACGACCGTAATATCTGATTGGCAGAAAAACAGTCAGGCCATTGCTGAAAGCATTCAGTCAATAGGTAAAGCTTGGCAGGCTACGGTGCAATCGAGCTTGGCACCGTTTCAGCAGGTTTTTGCGCGTATCGCGGAGGAGCGGAAGAAGGCGGAGCTTGTTGAGCAGACGGGTTGGTTGCCGCATTATACGACGCCATTCTACTTGATTGATGTGGAAGAGAGCGACGTAGCAGCAGCTAATGAGGCGATAGCAACGCACTATGCTGAGGCTTGGGATGAGGTCGAAGGCCAGTTTTTAGAAAATCTGGACGGCTATCAGATTGATAACGAGGCCAAGGCAACCTTCAGAGAGGCGCTGAGCGCGCATCGTCACGGTCTATATCGTGCTGTTCCAAGGACGCTTTTTCCAGAGATTGAAAGGGTGGCAAGCAACGAAATATACGGCGGCAAGCGGACGATTACTGAACAGACGCCCAAAGGAAAGCTGAAGGCGTTTGGTATAACGAGTTTGCCAGGCGTCAGTGAGGCTGCACGTGATTTACCAGCAGGCGATTTGCTGTCTTACGAGTTTGGAATGAACTTGTTCACCAAAATGGAAGAGCATCTCTACGCGCGCGTTGGAGAAGACGCAGCGGAGATTTCCAAATTTGCGAATGATCCAGTGCCTAATCGTCACGCATCGTTACACGGCATAATATCATACAGCAGCAGGCAGACGAGTTTGAATGCTTTGATGATGACGGACTTTATGTTTCATCTCATCAGTAAAATGAAGTCATACATCGCTGATGAAGGTGAGGGCGATGAGGATGGCGATGTTGCTGTAAAGGAAAGTTGAGTGCCTTACGCGATATGCAATGCGGCAGTTGATTGGGCAGCGACGGGAACGATGCTGCAAGGCATTGGCACTCTTGGCGGTGTAGGTGCTGTCGTATGGGCTGCGATCAAGGGCGCAAACACATTTGATGCGTGGCGCACGCAGAAGTTGGCTGAGCGTAAGCAAGATCAGGCTGAGCGAATTTTGACGGCGACTTATAAGGCGCGACGCGCGCTTGGATATGTGCGTGGCGTTATGATGTGGGGTCACGAGTTGCACGCTGCTGAAGAGCAGATGAAAGAGAAGGATGGCTGGGACACGCAGACGAAGGAGCGGCAGAAGCGGCTGGTGACTGCTCAGGCATTTTACAACAGGATCAATCGCACAAAGGATGAGCGCGAGGCGCTTGACCAGTGTCTTCCAATGGCGCGAGCATTGTTCAGCGAAGAACTGGAGCAGGCGATTGATAAGCTGAACCATCAATTTTGGATCGTGCAGGTTGATGTGGACAGCTACGTTGACGACGAGGGCGGCACAGACGCTGAATTCACGAAAAAGCTTCGTCGTGGAATGTATGCGATCAAACCACCAGAAGGTGAGGTCAATGAGGTCACGGAGGCAATGGAAGCTGCCGTGGCGACGATTGAACGGACTTGCTTGCCAGTTTTGCGTTTGGAGGCCAGTGCAGCGGCGAGCTAGGCGAGCCTTTACACGTTTCTTACACGCAAAATTTTGGATCTCTTTAACATTTTGAAAAAACGTCGGAATTTTGAGGACCATTTTAGCGAAGCGCTGATCAGCCGCGAGCATATCTCACTATGGAAAGGGCGGTCCGATGGGGCCGCCCTTTTTGTTTCGGCAAAACTTTATTTGCGCGTCGCAATGAATCGCAATGGGCATGCCCCTAATGTAAAGCGGCAGGGACTGGCTGCCTCCGCCTGCTCGCCATCTACCAGCAGCGCGAAAGCCCCCTCTCGTCTCAACACGACTTCCGGGGTGCAAATCAAAGGCGTGTGGGGTCCTTCGCGAAAATCGCCCTTCAACCATGCCCAGCCATGTTGCAGCAATTCCGCCGCCGTACCGGCATGGATGCCGTTGACTCTCAGTCCCTCCGCCTGGGGATCTACAAACACCGCTTCGAATTCGCCCTCAACGCCGTCTACCGACACCGGATCGCCTTGCAGCGTTTCCTGCAGCGCTTGCGGTACGGATTCGATCAGACCGCCCACGTTCAACTGCCGCATGTCCTCCCGGACCTCGCCCCAGGCCGCTGTTGGCCCCGCGACAATACCCACCAGCGACCTCAGTCCATGCCCTTGCGCTACCGGCAGAATTGCGCGTTGCGCTTCCGGCTTCAGCGCGGCCTCCAATATCGCTAGCGGCTCCCGCGCCCCATGCAATTTGCGCGACAGCAGGTTCATGGTGCCGCCCGGCAGGACCAGAAGGTCGCCTTGCCAGCCCTCCAGCGCATCTACGGCCATGCTTACCGTGCCATCGCCCGTGAAGATGACAATCAACTCCGTTCCGGACGCTTTTGCTTCGGCGGCATCGGGTAGTGGATCATCAGGTAGAGAGATTATGCGGACTATGTCGCGGCTATATTTCGCAACTGTTTCTTCAATAGCGTCGCATAGGGCGGGGTCGTGGCTACCGCTTGTTCGATTCGCTATAAGCCAGGGCTGGACCATGCCGAATATAACGTAACATCGTGACAAAAAGTGCCCGACGGTCGGCTTGCCTTTTGGAATGACAACATACATGCAAATGCCGATGAAAGGGCGTGAATGAAGCTTGAGCATGGCGAGACAGCGACGAAAGGCATTTGCGCCATTGTCCTGGCCGGCAGCAGGCCCGGCCGCGATCCAATGGCGGATGCCGCTGGCGTACCGCTGAAAGCGCTTGTTCCTGTTGCGGGAGAAACGATGCTGTCCCGCGTTGCGCGGACGCTCCTCACGCATCGCGAAATCGGGGGCGTCCTGATACTCGCGCAAGATACGGAATTGCTGTCCCGCTCCAGCGGCGATGCCCTATGGCAGGCTGATCCGCGCGTGCAGTTCATCGCCAGCGGTTCCGGTATCAGCAGCTCATTGGCCGCCGCCCTCGGCAAGGACGCATATCCCGCGCTGGTCACAACGGCGGATAACGTGCTGCTGACCCACGCCATGATCGACAGCTTCATTGAGGGCGCAACAAAGGCGGACGTGGCCGTCGGCATGGTCGAACGCCGCGTGTTGCTCGACCGTTATCCCGCTTCCCGCCGGACCTGGCTCAAATTTCGGAAGGGCTGGTGGTCCGGGGCGAACCTGTTCTGGTTTGCCAACGACAAGGTGCAGCCGCTGCTCTCGCTCTGGCAGAGCGTCGAACAGGACCGCAAGAAAGGCATGAAGATCGTCGGAGCCTTCGGGCCGATGCTGTTGCTTGGTGCCGCCTTCCGTGTGTTGACGATCCACCGGGCCGCCGCAATGGCTGGCAGGCGCCTTGGTCTTAATGCCCGAATTGTCTCCATGCCCCAGCCAGAGGCCTGCATCGATATCGATAAGCCGGCCGATTTGGCGATGGCGGAGGCCATACTTCATCAGCGGCTTCCTGTTTAGAGCGGGTGGGTAGACGTGTCGCGACTTCGCTCGACACGAACGAAAAGTGGCACACGCCCGGTGCTCTGGTCTAAGCCGCCTCGCGCATTTTGCGCGCATATCGCCGCGCTGCAATGCCCAGCATCAAAACGCCAGTGACGGCAACGATCAGATTGGAGGTGGCGGCCCCTGCGGCGCCAAGCCTTGGCAGCAAAAGCGCAAGAGCAGTCAGTAACAGCAGGGCGTTGATCAAACGGATCGCGACTATGCTGCGTGGGTGCCCCGTCGCCATCAGCAACGGCTCAAAGCTGACGCCGATCAATTCGATGGAGGCGGCCATGCCAAGCAGCAGGAGAAGCGGGTAGGCTCCAGCAAACTCCGGGCCTGCCATCAACAGCAGCAGTGGCTTGCCCAGAACCACTATCAGCGCGATGATGATGCCTCCGGCAATGATCGCCAGCCGGTTGGTTCGCCGAAACAGCTTGCGCAATTTTTTGGCGCTTTGCCCGGCATGTACCTTCGCCAGCTCGGCGAAGATGGCGCGTGAGAGCAGGCCGGATATCTTGGTGAGCGACATGCTGAGTTGATGAGCCAGGCGATAAAGGCCGGCCCCCGCAGCTCCAACAAAGAAGCCCACGAGCAGGACAGAGATCTGCCTGCTGAGCGAACCGACGGTCGTGCTAAGGTTGGTAGCTGTAAGGAAGCTCATGATTCCCGCATTTTCATTCCGCACCTGAAGGATGCCCGCCCGCTCCCATTTGCCGATACGAGCTTTGGCTGTCCGCAGGGCAAGGTCCCAGTAGGTAATGCCGCAGACCAGTTCCGCCGCTGCCCAAGCGACCAGAAATGCCGTAATGCCGGGGGATGTGATCCATGCGATCAACGCTCCAGCCATCCGGGCGACAGGAATCATGGTTTCGGCAAGCGCCCCCGCATCGAAGCGGTCGAACAGTCGCAATATGCCGGTAGGCGTGGATCGAATCGTGAGCAGTATGACGGCGCAATAAGCGACAGCCTGCATCGCTATTTCCCGAGTCCACCCGAAAGCGGGGCCAAGCCACATCGCCACGCCCGCGGCTATCGCGCATCCCGTTAAAGCCCCCGCCATATCGATAGCGATGCAAAAGCCAAAAAGCCGTCCTAGGCGGTCGTAATCCTTTTTGAGGACATGCCCCTGACCATATTTGACGATGACCTGCCAGCTTTCAAAGCTGACGATCGTGCTGATCGCCTGCGCAGTGCTTAGGATCAGCGCAAACTGGCCAAAGCCCGATGGCCCCAATGTCCGTGTCACTATGGCCAGATAAGCAAGACTGAGCAGTGCGCCTACGCCCTTGCCACCCAGCAGCCATGCGGTATTGTGTAGAATCCGCGCAAGAGGACTGTCGCCCATGATCGAGGGTGGTTTTCCAACGGGAACCATAGGCCTGTTCTTTTCTGCCGTTCCGCACTGGAAAGGATCAGGATCGTAAGTCGACATAATGGAGCGGCAGGCACTTGTCGATGTACCGTTTGCCGCCGGCCATGACCCCTTAACGAGCCCGTTGAGTCATTTGCGCCGGTTCATTCTGCTGAGGAACTTCGATGACGATCAGCAAAGCCATTATCCTAAGCGCCGGACAAGGATCACGCCTGTTGCCGCTCACATCTGATATGCCTAAATGCATGATCGATTTCAACGGCCGCACATTGATCGAATGGCAGTTAGACGCGCTTAAGGCGAACGGCATCCGGCATATATTAATAGTGACCGGATTCCGAACACAACGGGTGGAATCGCATCTGGCGCAGGTGAAGGGGGTGGAGATCGAAACGATCTTCAATCCCTTCTATCAAGTCGCCGACAATCTCGGCTCCTGCTGGATCGCCCGGCACGCCATGGACCGCGACTTCATTATTCTGAACGGCGACACCATTGTGTCTGACGAGATCGTGGCGAAGCTAATCGATGGCGCACGATGGCTGATTACCGTGACGATAGATATCAAGGACGCCTATGACGAGGACGATATGAAGGTTCATCGGGAAGGCGAAAAGCTGATGTCCATTGGGAAGCGCCTGAGCGCAGATGTTGCCAATGCGGAGTCCATCGGGATGCTTGCGTTCCGGGGAGAGGGGCCTGCCATTTTCCGCAAGCAGGTGGAAAAGATGATGTGCACCCCCGAAGGCGTTGAGCGCTGGTACTTGCGCGCTATCGACATGCTGGCCCTGGAACAGGAGATCGGCACCGTCTCAATCCAGGGCCTGGAATGGGCGGAAGTGGATTTCCCGCATGATGTGGAGATCGCCCGCGCGCTTACCAGGAAATGGGTGGACGAAGGTCGTTACCGGCTCCGCCAATAGCCCTTCAACCAAGCGACAAGGGCAGGTGTCTCGTCTTCGTTCAGTTTCCTGGCCTGGGATAGGTCAGGCGGGCCGGGCCAGCTGGCATCGGCAAGAGTCAATCCTGCAGCGCTTCGTTCCCCATCATAACGGGGCAGGACGTGGAAGTGGACATGCGGGTCCACCATCATCAGCATCAAATAGTTGATCTTTGCGTGGGAGACAGCCTTGGTAAGGGCGGCGGTCAAATCCGCGGTGACTTGCTTCAATTCCACAAAGGCTTCAGGCGCAAGCTCGCTGAAATCGGTGGCATCCGACTTGGCGGCAAGGATCAGCGATCCCAGCGTCAACTGCGCAGGACGCACCAGCGCGACCCAATGGACATATTCATGCACCAAAGTGGCGGGATAGCCGAAGTTTCGAATAGTTTCGTTCATGCGCCTTGCTCCAGCCAGCTTGCCACTCTGCCACCCCTGACTTTGGCGGAATATGCCTGGGCCAGGCGAACGGCGTGGATCAAGCAGGACAAGGCTGTCCACCATGCAACCAGTTCCAGCCCCACATCCGGACGGTTCAGTATCAGCGCCACGACAAGGATGATCATGTTGGGATTACGCCGCGCGGTAATCAGGCGGAAGATCGAATCGAATTTCTGCCAGACATGGATATGGATGCCGAAAGATCTGATGAATGCTCCTTCAATCAGGCGCTGGACCACATAGCCAATGATTATGACCGCCATGACCGTCAGAAACGCGTCATGGCCAAGACCAAGGCCTACTTTGGTCAGCCCCGCACCCCATGCATACCACCAAAATGGCGGATGGATGAGGTCAATTCCATGATCAAAGATATTCCCCCAGGCCGATGAGGTGATGGTGCAGCGCGCAAGCTTCCCATCGACAGTGTCCAGTACCATGAAGCCGAAGGCAGCCGCGACCCCCGGCCAGTAATTTCCCTGCCAGAACAGCACTGTCGCATAAACGCACAGAACTGCTCCGATTGTGGTGATCATATTGGGCGTCATGCCGATGCGCGCGGCAAATCGCGTCAGGACCAGCGCCAGCTCCGGCCAGAGATATTTGGTAAGGATGTCGGTGACCCCCTTGTAAGCGCCATAATAGCTCTGCCGCTCGATTGACCGAATCGTTGCGGGATTCAGTACCTCCACAAACGGACATTCCAGTTTACGCAAGGAGTCGTTGTAAATTTCCGGGTGCTGGTCATGGTTGATCACGGTAAGAGCTGCAGGCGCCTCGGTATTTCGCGCGAACATGCTATCCAGCCTTGCCGCGTCGCTGCTGGACCTCAGCAGTGCAAGCGCCGGCCTTCCCTTGGCCATCAGCAACGTACCGGGGCTCTTCAATATGTACTGAAACCACAGTGGATCGAAAGCGAACTCCAGATTGACCCATAACACTGGATCCCCTTCCGTACCGGGACTCAGCCTTGCGGCACGGACAAGCCTCCGCACCCGCTCCGCATTATCCATTCCCCAGATTTCCGTGTCGTTATATCCGGCGAAATGAAGCTGGGCTGCTTGGGGCACGAGATATCCATTCCTTTTCTGGCGCAGTGCGCAGGATTGTGGACTCCAACAATCAAGTGGCTTTCAGCTAAAATACAGATCATGTTAGGCCGAATTGTGCGCTTTCACTATCACCCTTCACTCACCATTGTGGGCCTTTAAAAGCTGCCTCATCGCTGAGCCTCAAAACTTTGGCCGATCATTGCAACGCAATAGCTTGTCGATGATAATATGTAAGTAGTTCCACCCACTCGTTCAAACGAGCCTGGAGATTGAGTTCCCCAGCCACTTCCGGTCCCATTGCTGCTCGGTCCCCATTCGATAACTCTGCCATGATACCATGAGCCAGCGCGAGCGGGTCGTCTGGTGCAACGAGAGTTCCATATTGCCCATTTTTCAAAGCCTCCCTGTTGCCGGTCGGGCAATCGGTTGCAACGATCGGCAGCCCACAGACCAGCGCTTCATTCAACGCGTTGCTGGCCCCTTCCCACCGCGATGCGCAGACAAACAGGTCGGCCCTGCTCATCGCTGCGAAGGGATTAGGTAGATAGCCCAGAAAATCCACGTCTTCAGCTATATTGCAAGTCTGGGCAAGGACATGAAGTTTAGCTGTTTCGGCCTTCGAACCTTCACCGATGATGATGAGCCGGGGGCGAACTTCGGGTGATATATGAGCTAATGCCCGGATCAGGACATCGAATCCTTTTTGCCGGGAAATCCGGCCCATGGCTACAATCACTGGGCATGGCTTAGCTTTCCCGAAAAATCGATGATCAAAGGGGTCGGAGGCCAACCGTCGCACGCGGCCGACATCGACGCCATTGGGTATAAAGCGAACATTCAAAGTCGGAAGCGAGCGACTTATTTCGGTGGCTAAATCTCTTGAGACGGCGACGACAAAATCGGCGCCTGCATATTTCCAGCGATGCCCGAGCGGCATGTCGGCATTTCGCCTGCTGCCAGGCCGCATCGATGAATTGCTTGCCCGAATTCCAAAGCGAATCCTTTTTCGCTGGTCGCCGATGCTCATCGCCAGACGCGCCGCGAGATGCAGATGGTTACCCCCGCTCAGGAAAACACTGGGGAGTTCGCGCTGGAGAGTTGCGCTGAGATTTTTTGCGCATAGCAGCATATCAAGTTTGCGGTTTCCCGCTGACCAATGACCGCGTCCAATTTCCACTATGGGTAGGTCCTGCGGAACACGATCAAGCAGCGGCCCCCTTGCCCGGATCGCCCACAGTTCCACAGGTAGCCCCGCCGCTGCCGCCGCTGTCGCGATTTCAATAGAGTTAGCAACGGTGCCACTGGATCGGAAATCATAGTTTCCAATTGCAACCGTACGGCGCGAGGAAGCCATTCGTCTTATCCTCGAAGTTCAACTCGGGTGAGCCCAGCATCCGCCCACCGGCCTAGATCAATATATGGTGGAGCAAACGGTTGCTCCCTTCGTCGCAATTCGGCGCTTCCCGTTTCTCACAGAGGAAACGAAGGCCGATCGACTCACCGCCAATCAAAGAAAGTCTTGCCTTCGTCGCATGTTTGGTTATCGGCAATTCCATCAGATGAGGACGAGATATGGCCGAATTCAGATTGCCGAAGAATAGCAGGATCACCAGCAAGGGGGCGGTGCACAAGGCTCCGACGGACTCGACTCGGGTGAAGACGTTCAAGGTCTATCGTTACGATCCCGATTCGGGCGAGAATCCTCGTTACGACAATTTCGAGATCGATCTCGACGATTGCGGTCCGATGGTGCTTGACGCTCTTATCAAAATGAAGAGTGAGCAGGACCCATCGCTCACCTTCCGCAGGTCTTGCCGTGAGGGTATTTGCGGTTCCTGCTCGATGAACATCAACGGCAAAAACGGTCTTGCCTGCACGACTGCCATCGAAGATTGCAAAGGTGAGGTTCGGATCACGCCGCTGCCTCACATGGACGTTGTCAAGGATTTGGTTCCTGACTTCACCCATTTCTACGCGCAATATAGTTCCATTCAGCCGTGGCTGAAGACCGTCACGCCCGCACCTTCGGGCAAGGAGCGGTTGCAGTCGCCGGAGGACCGGGCAAAGCTTGACGGGCTTTACGAGTGCATCCTGTGCGCGTGTTGCTCGACCAGCTGCCCCAGCTATTGGTGGAATTCCGAAAAGTTTCTTGGTCCCGCCATCCTGTTGCAGGCCTATCGCTGGTTGGCGGACAGCCGTGACGAGATGACGGGCGAACGGTTGGATGAACTGGAAGATCCTTTCCGCCTCTATCGCTGCCACACCATCATGAATTGCTCGAACGTCTGTCCGAAGGGGCTCTCGCCTGCCAGGGCCATCGCTGAAGTCAAGAAAATGGTGGTCGAGCGGCAGATCTGACCCGCAGTGCCATCAACGATCCAGCGCTATCACGCCCTGGTCGCTGCGGGGGAATTGCGGCCTGACCGGGATCAGCTCGCAGCGGCCGAGCGGCTGAACGTCCTTCAGCAGGAACTGGAGGACGTACCGGCTCGGGGCTCGGTTCTGTGGCGCATGTTGGGCAAGGCCCCGGCGCCGCCGCGGGGGCTGTACATGTGGGGCGGGGTAGGGCGTGGCAAGTCCATGCTGATGGACCTTTTTTTCGATAGCCTGAAAATCCATCGCAAGCGCCGCGTCCATTTTCATGAGTTCATGCTGGAAGTGCACGAACGGCTGCGCGATGCCCGCAAATCGGAAAATGGCGACCCGATCCCTCCAGTGGCGGCGGCCATTGCCGAGCATGCGCGCCTTCTGGCGTTCGACGAGATGGTGGTCAATAACACGGCCGACGCCGCTATTCTGTCCCGCTTGTTCACAGCGTTGCTGGACCAGCGGGTTACGGTGGTGACCACCTCCAATCGTCCTCCGCGCGATCTCTACAAGGACGGGCTGAACCGGCACTTGTTCCTGCCCTTCATCGATCTGCTCGAAGAGCGACTGGATGTTATCACGCTTGATGGCCCTACGGACTATCGGCTGGAACGCTTGGGTGGCGTCGACATGTGGTACGTCCCCAACGGCCCGGAAGCGACGGCCGCCCTGTCGAGCGCCTTTTTCCGCCTGACCGATTATCCGCCGGAAGACCGGGCCCACGTGCCCTCTGAAGAGATCGACGTCCATGGCGGCCGAAAGCTGTTCGTTCCCAAATCGCTGAAAGGCGTTGCGGTCTTCTCTTTCAAGCGCCTCTGCGTGGAACCGCGCGGAGCATCCGATTATCTGGCCATCGCGCGTAAATATCATACGATCATCATTGTCGGCATTCCGCAGCTCGGCCCCGATATGCGCAATGAAGCGGCGCGCTTTAAAACCCTGATCGACGCACTCTACGAATATAAGGTGAAACTGCTCGCCAGCGCCGATGCGACGCCGGAAGCGCTTTATCAAGCAGGCGATGGCGCGTTCGAGTTCGAGCGAACCGTATCCCGGCTTATGGAAATGCAGTCAGACGATTATCTGGCGCTGGGCCATGGCGAGAAATGACGGCTGCCTGGGAACGGCACCTCACATTCAGTCATAGCCCGCATCCTGGAACGCCCTATTTGGGGTGCCCGATCTCATCCATCAGCACTTCGCGCCGTCCGACATGGTTGGGCGAGCCGACATAGCCGTCATTTTCCATCCGCTCAATAAGCCGCGCCGCGCTGTTGTAGCCGATACGGAGTTGCCGCTGGAGCCAGCTTGTGGAAGCCTTCTGGTTCTCGAACACCAGCTGGCACGCCTTGCGATACAGCTGAGCATCCGGGCCGTCGTCCGACAGGTCCACGCCATCCAGCGCAAAGCTGCCGTCCTCGGGCTCTTCGGTGACCGACTGGATATAATCGGGTTTGCCCTGCGCGCGCCAATGGTCCGCGACGGCGCGGACTTCATCGTCGGATACGAAAGGCCCATGAACGCGCGTGATCTGCTTGCCGCCCGGCATGTAAAGCATGTCGCCCTTACCCAAAAGCTGTTCCGCGCCCTGTTCGCCCAAAATCGTGCGGCTGTCGATTTTTGACGCGACATAGAAGCTGATCCGGGTTGGCAGGTTGGCCTTGATAACGCCGGTGATGACATCGACTGAGGGCCGCTGGGTGGCCATAATGAGGTGAATGCCGGCCGCGCGCGCTTTCTGCGCAAGCCGCTGGATCAGGAATTCTACTTCCTTGCCCGCTGTCATCATCAGGTCGGCGAGCTCGTCCACAATGACCACGATCTGCGGCAGCGGATGAAAATCGAGCTGCTCCTCTTCATATATGGGCTGCCCGGTCTCATGGTCGTACCCGGTCTGCACTCGCCGTCCGAGCGGCTTGCCCTTGTTCTTTGCTGCGCGAACCTTTTCATTGAAGTTGGACAGGTTCCGCACGCCGACCGACGCCATCATCCGGTAGCGATCCTCCATCTGCTCGACCGCCCATTTCAGCGCGCGAACGGCTTTGCTGGGCTCGGTCACCACCGGCGAAAGGAGGTGTGGAATGTCGTCGTAGATACTGAGTTCCAACATCTTGGGATCGATCATGATCATCCGGCACTGGTCCGGCGTCAGCCGATAGAGCAGCGACAGGATCATGCAATTAAGACCCACCGACTTGCCTGATCCCGTAGTACCGGCGATCAACAGGTGCGGCATCGGCGCAAGGTCGGCAATTACCGGGTCGCCATTGATATTCTTGCCCAAGATGATGGGGAGCTGCGCGTTCTGATCGGCAAAGGCTTCACCCGAAACCAGTTCGTGCAGGACCACCGCTTCGCGATTGGCGTTGGGCAGTTCGATGCCGATGACGGTACGGCCCGGGATCGTTGCGACGCGGGCGGAGAGCGCCGACATGTTGCGGGCGATGTCCTCCGCCAGCTGGATGACGCGACTGGCCTTGATGCCTGGCGCAGGTTCCAGTTCATACATGGTGACGACCGGACCCGGCCGAACTTCGGTAATGTGGCCTTTCACATGGAAGTCGTCGAGCACCGATTCGAGCAGACGTGCATTGCGCTCCAGGCTGGCCTTGTCGATCTTGACGCCGCTGTTCGGCGGGGCCTGCTGCAACAGGTCCGGCGAGGGCAGCGACGAGTTGCCGAACAGGTCGTCCTGCCTGACCTCCCGGTTTTGAGCGCGCGGGGTGGCGGGTTGCGGCGATTGGATATTGATTGGCGGGCGCTCGGCGATGGCGACTGCCGGACGCGGCGTTGCGTCGATATTACCGGATCGTGTTTCGGCAGGCGCATCATTGCGCTTGGCAAGCTGGAAGCGGGGCAGTGTCGGTTTCTCCAGCCTGAACAGCGGCTTTTCAAGCGCCAGGCTACGATACCAGATAAAAAGCCCGCCAAAGACGCTGACCACCATGAGCGTGACCGAAATCCACTCTGCCGCGTCGCCAGGAGCGTTGGCGGAGAGGCTGCCAATTGCCTTGGCTGTGATGAGACCTGCGATGCCGCCCCAGCCTGCTGGCAGTGCCACCAAAGGTTCTGGTTGAAACAGAGACAGCCCAAGGCCGATCAGATAAATGCCGAGCATGCATCGGATAAGCTGACCCTGCCAACCTGCGGTTTCATCCTCGCCCCACATCCGGCGCGCCAGCACCAGCATCAGCGGTAGCAGCAGCGCGCCCGGCACGCCCATCAACCATAACAGAAAATCCGCGGTCCATGCGCCTGGCGCGCCCATCATGTTGGCGATCGGTCCGCCGGCCACCGTGTTCATGGAGGCGTCGGTCGGCTGGTAGCTGAGCAGCGCCAGAGCCAGAAAGATCGTTGCGCAGACCAGCAGGATTGAACCGATCAGTTCGCCGCTTCTCAACAGGCTGCGCTTCAACATTTCGCGCCATTCCGGAGTGCGTTTCGCCGATGCCTGCCCGGCCATTATGTCCGTCCCTGAAGATGTGCCTGAAATGTTCTTGTGCGCCACAATGCTACCGACAGGGAGTCCGCGTCAAGGGCGGGCTTGCCTCGCTCGTCGCAAGTGCTTGGAAGACGGACTTGCCAGTACCGGATAAGACGCGTTACAGAAATGGTTCAGCGACGTCCTTCGGCACCCGCAAGATGCGTCCGCTCGTCCGGTCTATGATTGCCCAGGTGGTTCGCGCCGCCACCTTCACTTTGCCGTCGGGGCCAAGAAATTCGATCATTCGGTCGAAACGGGCTCCGCGGGGAGCCTCGCCGACCCATGTATGCGCCACGACGGTCTCGCCTTCGTGCACATTGCCGCGATAATCGATCTCATGCCGGGTCACGACCCACAAATAGGCATCGGCATGGGCAGGATCGGCGACCGCTGTCCAATGAGCGGTCGCAACATCCTGTATCCACTTCACCCACACCGCATTGTTGACGTGGCCAAGCTCGTCAATGTCCTCGGGCGCGGCTTTGATCTTCATCGCGTAGGTCTTGGACATTGGTCTATTCCGCAATGCCCAACTGCCAGAGAATGAAGGCCATTTCCTCCGCGTCTTCCTCCAAGGAGTCGAACCGGCCCGATTTGCCGCCATGACCCGCGCCCATGTTGGTCTTCAGCAGCAAGATATTGCCGTCGGTCTTCACCGCGCGCAGCTTTGCCGCCCATTTAGCGGGTTCCCAATAGGTGACTCGTGGGTCGTTGAGGCCCCCGGTGATCAGCATCGGCGGATAATCCTGGGCCTTCACCTGGTCATAGGGCGAATAGCCCCGGATCAGCTCGAAAGCCTTTTTGTCGGTGATGGGATTGCCCCATTCCGGCCACTCACCGGGCGTCAGCGGCAGCGTATCGTCCAGCATTGTGTTCAGCACGTCGACAAAGGGAACATGCGCTACAACCGCCCCCCACAGCTCCGGGTCGGAGTTGACTACCGCGCCCATCAGCTCGCCGCCCGCTGATCCGCCTGCAATGCCGATCTTGCCGGCGCTGGTGAACTTCAGGTCGATCAGGCCCTTCGCGACATCGACGAAGTCATGGAACGTGTTGGTCCGCTTTTCCAGCTTGCCGTCCAGATACCATTGCTGGCCCAGGTCATCGCCGCCCCGGATATGCGCGATGGCATAGGCAAAACCCCGGTCGAGCAGCGACAGCCGGTTGGTTGAAAATCCCGGCGGCACCGCATAGCCATAGGCGCCATAGCTGTAGAGATGCAGTGGCCCCCTGCCATCCTTCTTGAAATCCTTGGCATAGACGACCGAGACCGGGATTTCCGTGCCGTCCCGCGCGGTGATATGCAGCCGCTCGGTCGCATATTTCGAAGCGTCATAGCCTGACGGGATTTCCTGAACCTTCAAGACCTCCAGCGTACCGCTATCCAGATGATAGTCGTAGATCGTGTCGGGCGTCACCATCGACTCATAGCCGATGCGGATCTTCTTCACGTCATATTCGGGGTTCTCGTCCAAACCCGCGACATAGCTGGCTTCGGGAAAGGCAATGCGTTTGGGCGTGTTGGTGGCGTAATCCCGTATCTCGATCTGGTCGAGCCCGTCCTCCCGGCCTTCCACCACATAGAAGTCTTTGAAATTCGTGACGTCGGTCATGTAGAAATGGGCAGAGGCGGCGATCAGTTCGCTCCATTCGCCCGGATTGTCGATGCTTGCGGTGGCAAGGCGGAAATTGGGGCCGGTGTCATTGGTGTGGATGAACAGCGTTCCGTCATGCTCATCCACATCATATTCGCGGCCCGGCTTACGCGCCGAAACGAGCTTGGGCTTGGCCAGCGGGTCATTGGCCGGCAGCAGCCAGATTTCGCTCGTCACATGGTCGCCGGTGGAAATGGTAATCCATTTCTCTGAGCTTGTGAGACCGATGCCGACGCGAAAGCCTTCATCCTCCTCGTTGAACAGTTCCACATCCTTTTCGATGGGATCGCCCAGCCAATGCAACCGGGCATTGTCCGTGCGCCAGTTCTCGTTGGCGAGGCCATAGAGAAAGCCGCGATTGTCGGACGTCCAGACCAGCGAGGACAAGGTCCCCGGAATGACGTCGGGCAGCATTTCTCCCGTCTTCAGGTCCCGCACCCGCGCTTCGAACCGCTCTGATCCATTGTCGTCGATGGCAAAGGCCAGATAACGGCCGCTGGGACTGACGGAGATCGCGCCGAGGCGAAAATATTCCTTGCCCGCCGCCAGTTCGGGTTCGTCCAGGATCAACTGCGCCTCGCCCCCGGTAGCGGGCCTGCGGAACCACTTGCGATATTGTGCGCCGACCTCGAACTCGCGCCAATAAAGCCAGTCGCCATCCTTTTGCGGCACGCTGCTGTCGTCTTCCTTGATCCGGCCCTTCATCTCCTGGAACAACTTGTCCACCAACGGCCTGTGCGGCTTCATGGCGGCGTCGAAATAACCATTCTCCGCTTCCAGATAAGCGAGCACATCCTTATCCTCCACCTTGGGAAAGGCCGGATCCTTCAGCCAGTTCCACGGGTCATCGATGACATGGCCATGGCGTTCATAGCTAAAGGGCCGTCGCTCGGCGCAGGGCGGTTGGGGCAATTCGGTCATTCGATCTTTCTGAACGGAAAAGGAAGCAAGAGAAGCGTTGGCAAGCAACGCCTTGCCCTCCTATGTTGGAACTTATGGAATAAGATCAAGGAATGCCGCATGTCCACCTATGAAGATCGGCTGAAAGCGCTTCGTGAACAGTTGAACCGCGATCGCCTGGATGGCTTCGTCGTGCCGCTGACTGACGAGCATATGAGTGAATATGTCGGCGCCTATGCTCAGAGATTGGCCTGGCTGACAGGATTCCAGGGTTCGGCGGGTTCGGCCGTGGTGCTGCCGGAGGAAGCGGCGATCTTCGTTGATGGCCGCTACACCCTGCAAGTGCGCGAACAGGTGGACGGCCGGCACTGGCAGTATGTCGGTGTACCCCAGAGCAGCGTCGCTGCCTGGCTGCGCGAACATGCGCCAGACGGCGCGCGCATCGGCTATGATCCCTGGCTGCACACAAGGGCATGGGTGAAGCAGGCAACCGGCGCTTTGGCGGAAAAGGGCGCTGAACTGGTCGCCGTGGACAGCAACCCCGTTGACGCGGTCTGGCCTGGCCGTCCCGAACCCAGCAAAGCCAAGCTTGTCGTCCATCCAGAGCATTATGCCGGTCGCAATGCGGCCGATAAGCGGCAGGAGATTGCCGATTGGCTGACCTCTAAAAAGGCCGATGCGACTGTCCTTTCCGCGCTCGACTCCGTCGCCTGGGTCTTTAACATCCGGGGGCAGGACGTGGATCGCACGCCGGTCGCGCTTGCCTATGCGATCATTCATGCCGACGCCACCGCGGACCTTTATGTCGCTCCGGAAAAGCTGGCCGATGACGTTATCCAGCATCTCGGGAACGCAGTCCGTGTCCATGATCGCAAGAGTTTCGCAGGCGATCTGGAGCAGTTTGCGGGAAAGCGCATTGCATCGGATCCTGAACGGGCCGTTGCAGCCATCTTTGAGCGGCTGGAAAAGGGTGGGGCAAGCGTACTGGAACTGCGCGATCCTGCGGTCCTTCCCAAGGCGGTGAAGAATGCTGTGGAAATTGCCGGACACAAGGCGGCGCAGGCCCGCGACGGTGCGGCGCTTTCCCGCTTTCTCCATTGGCTTTCGGTTGAAGGACCAAAGGGTGGACAGACCGAGATGTCCGCCGCTGACCGGCTGCGCGCCTTTCGCGAGGATACCGGCTGCCTCATTGACCTGTCCTTCGACACCATCAGCGGATCGGGGCCTAATGGCGCTGTGGTCCATTACCGTGTGGAGGACAAAACCAATCGCCCGATTGAACCCGGCACCCTGTATCTGGTGGACTCAGGCGCGCAATATCGGGACGGCACCACGGACGTCACCCGCACCATCGCAATCGGGTCGCCGTCCCAGGAAATGCGGCAGCGCTTCACTCTGGTGTTAAAGGGTCATATCGCTCTTGCCCGCGCACAATTCCCGAAGGGCACGCGCGGATCGCAGCTCGATGTCCTTGCCCGCCAGTATCTTTGGGCGGCAGGATTCGATTATGCCCATGGCACTGGCCATGGGGTCGGCAGCTTCCTGTCCGTTCATGAAGGGCCGCAGCGGATTGCCACCTTTGGCGGCGGCGACGAGCCCCTGCAACCAGGCATGATCCTTTCCAACGAACCCGGCTATTACAAGGCGGGCGAATATGGCATCCGCATCGAAAATCTGGTGCTCGTCGAAGGACGCGAAGTGCCGGGTGCGGAACAGGAGATGATGGGCTTTGAAACGCTCACCTTCGCGCCCATTGACCGCCATCTGATAGAAGGATCGATGCTCTTTGACGCTGAACGCGACTGGCTGGACGCCTATCACGCCCGCGTGCGGGAAATAGTGGGACCGCAACTTGAGGGAGAGGCGCTCAAATGGCTGGAAGAGGCCTGCCGGCCTATCGAACTTTGATTGCCGTTCAGTCTCCCGCAAATTCGAATGGCGTCAGTCCTCGTTCCCGCTCATTGAAACTCAGCGTTCGCCCGCGCGGCGGCGCGGACCGCTGCGGACAGGCTGTCCGGGTGCAGGCGGCGCAGCCAAGTCCGATGGGCATTGTATCTCCTCCCATCAAATCATGGCCCCGCGCATAGGCAAGCTGCGAAGCAAGAGTCGCATTGACGCCCAATGCGATGGCGAACTTCGCTCCCTGTCCAGCACCAAATCCATGGCCTTGAACGGTGCGGGAGAGGGTGAACCAGCGCTCACCGCCTTCCAATTCAACCAGCTGTTTACGGATCTCGCCCGGCCGTTCAAAGGCGCTATGGATTGACCAGAGAGGGCAGCGTCCATCCGCTTCCACGAGCACGGCGTTCGATGCCCCGGCATAGCGTTTGGACACTTGTCCTGCCCTGTCTATGCGTAACATGAAGAACGGAAGCCCTCTCGCCCCTACGCGTTGCAGCGTCGTCAGTCGATGCGCGACCTGCTCGAACCCCGCGCCAAACCTCCGCTGGAGCAGCAACAGGTCGTATCCGCTCGCTTCACAAGCGCGCAGAAAACGGGCATAGGGCATCATCACTGCCGCGGCAAAATAGCTGGTGACGTGCCGGCGAAAAAAGCGTTCAGCGCTTCGCTCGGCAAAGCCCCCGCCGCCGACCAGCGCCTCGATCTCCTCCCTGGCCTCGATTTGCCCCAACAAAAATGCCGACTGAAACGTTCGCGATGCCTGATCGAGCATCTCGGAAAGCTGCAATTGCCGCGCGTGCAGATCCAGCCGGCGGAGCCGGTCGGGCATGACCTCCGCGGGCAGGATGCGAATTGAAAGCTGATGCTTCACTCGAAGGCGCTCGGCGATAGCGCCGTAAAGGTCGCCTGCCCCTAGCCGTAATTCGTCAGCCAGCGTTTCCGCCTGCATATCGAGATCGGCGAAATGATTGCGCCATCGCTCGATTTCCTTCCGGACCAGGGCGATTGGCCTTGCCTCTACGGCGACATCCGCAGGCGCACTGCCCTCCGCCATTCGGTCGAACAGCCGCGCGAAGGCCTCCGCTCCACCCGGCGCGGCGGCGAGCCATTCCTCTATCTCCGTCCGGTCGATTTGGAGGTCGGCGAACATGGGATCGCCCAGCCGGCGGCGAAGCCCGTCAATGCCGCCGCCCGGCACGTCATCCGTCAGCGTCCTGGGATCGAAATCGAACCGCTCCGCCAGCCGCAACATCAACGCCGCGCTCAAGGGCCGCTGATTGCGCTCGATAAGGTTAAGGTAGCTGGGCGAAATATCCAACGCGTTCGCCAGCGCAACCTGCGTCATCGACGCTTTGCGCCGCAGTCGTTTCACGGTGTGTCCGGCAAAGAATTTCAGTTCGGCCATGGGTTACCTGGGGGTATCGGCTGTTGTTGGGCCTTTTGCGACACTGAGGAAAAGAGCAATTATGCTCCTGCTAAGGCAGGAGCCCAGGTGATCTTGGTGCACGTTTGTGACTCCTGTGCTCTTGCCTTCGCAGGAGCACACATCACCTGAGCGGCATCTCACCACCCATAGCAGCCCCTTTCCACTTGTCAATTTATTTACAATCCGACAAGCGTGTGTCGCAAACCCAGCACCTATTCTCCACAATTCTTTACAAAAGCTGTGGCCAGAATCCCCTTCCTCCCGCATTTCTAAATCAACGCCACCGCAGATCCGGCGGCAGCGAGACGCAACCGATGCAAAGGAGAAAAAACCATGACCGAGCAGCAGGAACGCCCCCGCGCCGTCTTCTCCACCGAAGACTTCGCGCTGATGAAGCAGGCCGTGGCGCACTACCTGAAGGAAGTTCAGGATAAGCCTGAATCCAGCAAATACAGCGCCCTTTATCACCGTCTGGGCCGCTTGGCCTGATCTTAAAAACCGTTTTCCTGGGGAGGAAAAACCGCCGCGCGCCCTTGGGTTGCGCGGCGGGTCCTTACACATGAAGGAGCATTTTCGTGGCATATTCCGATCAAATCGCCCATCTCGGTCAGCTTATAAAGGGGTTCAACGGCACCTGGGACGGCATTGACGCCGAATCCGCTGCCCGCATGCAGCTTCAGAACCGGTTCCGCACCGGCCTCGACATTGCCCGTTACACAGCGAAAATCATGCGCGAGGACATGGCCGCTTACGACGCCGATCCCGCCAACTACACCCAGTCATTGGGCTGCTGGCACGGCTTCATCGCCCAGCAGAAGATGATCGCGATCAAGAAGCATTTCGGCTCGACCAAGCAGCGTTACCTTTACCTCTCAGGCTGGATGGTCGCCGCGTTGCGGAGCGAGTTCGGCCCCCTGCCCGACCAGTCGATGCACGAGAAGACCTCGGTTCCCGCCCTGATCGAGGAACTCTACACCTTCCTGAAGCAAGCTGACGCCCGCGAACTCGGCATGATGTTCCGCGATCTTGACGCAGCCCGCGCTGCTGGCGACCAGATCAAGGAAAAGCAGCTCCTCGCCGCCATCGACAATTACGAAACCCATGTCGTCCCGATCATCGCGGACATCGACGCGGGCTTCGGCAATGCGGAAGCCACCTATCTGCTCGCCAAGAAGATGATCGAAGCAGGCGCCTGCGCCCTCCAGATCGAAAACCAGGTGTCCGACGAAAAGCAGTGCGGCCATCAGGACGGCAAGGTCACCGTGCCGCATGAGGACTTCCTCGCCAAGATCCGCGCCTGCCGCTACGCCTTCCTTGAGCTTGGCGTTGAGGACGGCATCATCGTGTCCCGCACGGACTCGCTGGGCGCTGGCCTTACCAAGCAGATCGCCTTCAGCCGCAAGCCGGGCGACATCGGCGACCAGTATAACAGCTTCCTCGACTGCGAAGAGATCGAAGACATCGCCGCCTTAGAACGAATTGGGGCAAACGGCGACGTCATCATCAATCGCGGCGGCAAGCTGATGCGCCCCAAGCGCTTGCCCAGCAACCTCTACCAGTTCCGCACGGGAACCGGCGAGGACCGCTGCGTGCTCGATTGCATCACCTCGCTTCAGAACGGGGCCGACCTGCTCTGGATCGAGACCGAAAAGCCGCATATCGAACAGATCGCGGGCATGGTCGACCGCATCCGGGAAGTCGTCCCGAATGCAAAGCTGGTCTACAACAACTCGCCCAGCTTCAACTGGACGCTCAACTTCCGCCAGCAAGTGTTCGACCGCTGGCAGTCGGAGGGCAAGGATGTGTCGGCCTATGACCGCGCCAAGCTGATGAGCGTCGACTATGACGCTACTGATCTTGCCGCCGAGGCTGACGAGAAGATCCGTACCTTCCAGCGCGATGCGGCCAAGCGCGCGGGCATCTTCCACCACCTCATCACCCTGCCGACCTATCACACCGCGGCCCTGTCGACCGACAATCTGGCGCGTGAATATTTCGGTGAGGCCGGGATGTTGGGCTATGTCCTTAATGTCCAGCGCCAGGAAATCCGCCAGGGCATCGCTTGCGTCAAGCATCAGAACATGTCGGGCTCAGACATCGGCGATGATCATAAGGAATATTTCGCAGGTGAAGCGGCCCTCAAGGCGGGCGGCGCCCACAACACGATGAATCAGTTCGCGGCATAAGCACCCGCTTCGCCGCCACGAACTTTCCTGGGGAGGAAAGTCCTGCCCGCCGCAATGTGAATTTGCGGCGGGCTTTTTGGGGGCCCCATCTTCGTCGTGCCTATGAATTCTGTCCCGGCGCACTGGCCTTTTGAGGTTTTCGCGCCCATATGATCCCCGGCACATAAAGATGGGACAGAACGATCTTGGCTTATTCAGGCAAGGACGAGGATGGCGACCTCATTGAGTCGCCTGCTAAACTTCCGGTTCCCGGAGAGGTGCAAGAGGCGATACGAACGCTGATCCGTTGGTCTGGGGACGATCCTGCTCGTGAAGGGTTACTGGACACTCCCCAGCGCGTCGCTCGGGCCTGGAAAGAATATTGCCAAGGCTATGCCGAGGATCCGGCGCATCACCTCTCCCGCGTTTTTGAGGAAGTGGGCGGCTATGATGAGATTGTGCTGCTGAAAGACATTCCGTTTCAGTCGCATTGCGAGCACCACATGGCACCTATTATCGGCGTTGCCCATATCGCCTATTTGCCGCGCGATCATGTCGTCGGCATATCCAAGCTTGCCCGGGTTCTCCATGCCTTCGCACGCCGGCTGCAAGTCCAGGAGCGACTTACTGCCCAAGTCGCAGACTGCATTTGGGAGCACCTCCAGCCACAAGGGGTCGCCATCGTTATCGAAGCGACGCATGCCTGCATGACTGCTCGGGGGGTCCGCACACCTGGCGTTACAATGAAAACCAGCCGCATGATGGGCGTTTTCCGAGATGATGAAAAAAGCCGTGAGGAAGTACTGGCGCTAATGGGCGTGGGCTGAACCATGGCG
Organism: Rhizorhapis suberifaciens; assembly: GCF_014200045.1. GTDB lineage: Bacteria > Pseudomonadota > Alphaproteobacteria > Sphingomonadales > Sphingomonadaceae > Rhizorhapis > Rhizorhapis suberifaciens. The sequence goes on along the minus strand of NZ_JACHOV010000004.1, from coordinate 214,832 downwards.
GGAGCGGATATCCCGCTCGGAAATGTGCTGGTCACCGGAGCGGCGCAGCGCATCGGTGCAGTGATCGTCAGGACTCTGGCTGCTTGCGGCTATGGTGTCGTCATTCACTATCGGCGTTCGGGGCGCGAGGCCAAGGCATTGCAGGCAGAGCTGTTGAGATGGGGCTGCCGCGTGGCGCTATGCCGGGCTGACCTCGGCGATCCGGAGGAAGCGGAAACGCTGATCGACACAGCGGTAGCAGCCCTGAACGCGCCGCTGCACGCACTTGTCAATAATGCCTCATTGTTCGAATTCGACCGAGCGAGAGATGTCACGCAGGGACGGCTGGAGACGCACCTTCGCGCAAACCTTGTCGCTCCTGCGCTTCTGGCGAAACAATTTGTGCGGCAATTGCCACTCGATACGACGGGCGCCATCGTCAACCTTCTTGACCAGAAGCTTGCCAATCCCAATCCCGACTTCTTCAGCTACTCGCTCAGCCGCTATGCCCTTGCCGGCGCGACCACATTGATGGCTCAGGATTTTGCTGGCCATGCCCGTGTGAATGCGGTCGCGCCCGGTATAACTCTGCCCAGCGGAGGGCAGGGCACGGTCGAATTTGACGCGGTGGCCAGCGATAACCTGCTAAAACGGGCATCGTCACCGCTTCATGTGGCCGAAGCGGTGCGGATGCTGATAAGCAACCCGGCCATTAATGGGCAATGTATCTGGGTCGATGGAGGACAGCGTTTCATGAATCAGCCGCGGGATGTCATGTTTTTGAAGGAACCCAGCGCGTGAGCTTGCTGTTCCGTTTTCTTCCCCAAGGCGTCAACATCGCCCATGCCTATGTGACCAGGCTCGACAATTATCGCGTGGAGATGTTTCTGGGCATCCATGCATCCGAGCAGGAACGGCCGCAGCCGGTTCTGCTCACCGTGGAAATGCTCTCACTTTACGATGGGCCTGTCGAAGACGAAATTACCCAGGTTGTGGATTACGACTTCCTTCGCCAGGAGATCAGCAGGCTGGCCAGCGGCCAGAAGTTCGCGCTTCAGGAACATTTTTGCGACCGCGTGGCTGAGTTGTGCTGGGCCTTTGCGCCGGTGATCGCCGTAGCGGTCGAGAGCAGCAAACCGAATATTTATCCCGATGCGGCGGTCGGTTGCAGGATTGTGAGGTTGCGCCGGCGATAGCTATACCGGCGCGCCCGAGCCGTCATTATTATAATGGTGCCAGGCCATTATCGCCGCCGCACCCCTGTGCGGCCGCCAGCTTTCCGCCAAGGACCGAGTCGCTTTTTCGCTAGGCCGATCGGGCAGGCCCAATATGCGTCCAACCTCGATCTGAACGGCAAGATCGCCTGCGGGCCAGATGTCAGGGCGGCCCTCGGCGAACAGCAAATAGATTTCGGCCGACCATCGGCCAATGCCTTTTATGGCGATCAGCATGGCAATAGCCGCCTCATCATCTTCGGGCAGATTATGGAGATCCAGCGCTCCCGATACGACCAGTTCGGCAAGGCTGCGAGCATATCCCTGCTTCTGCCGGGACAGACCGCAGGCGCGAAGTGCATCGAAATCGCTGGCAAGCAGTTGAGAGGCGGGACAGCCCGATCCAAGCAAATCTTCGAGTCTGTCCCAAACGGCAGCGGCCGCCCTGACGCTGACTTGCTGTCCCACGATCGTACGCAGCAGCGTTTCATAGCCACGAGGGCGGATTCGCGGCTCTGGATATCCGACGCGAGCGAGCGCCGTGCCGAAGCCAGGTTCGAGCGCCGCCAATGCGTCCATGGATGCTCTCAACTGCTCAGCGTTCAGTCCCATGAAGATATTCCGATCCAGTCGGTCAGCTAGCTGTCCATTGTCGCTTGGGCTTGATTTATGTGCCTTGCTCCCTATTAGCGGCGTGGTGAGATTTTAGGAGGGCGAAAATGCCGAAGTTGACGGTTGTGACCCGCGAGGGAGAAGAAAAGACGATCGAAGCCGCTGACGGCCTGTCGGTCATGGAAATTCTTCGCGACAATGGGTTTGATGAACTGCTCGCCCTGTGTGGCGGATGCTGTTCCTGCGCCACCTGTCACGTTCATGTGGATCCGGCCTTTACCGATAAGCTTGTCGCCATCAGCGAAGATGAGAATGATCTGCTCGACAGTTCTGATCACCGCAACGAATTTTCGCGGCTTTCTTGCCAGATCAACTTCAGCGAGGAACTGGACGGCCTGAAGGTGACCATCGCGCCGGAAGATTGAGGGCTTTTCCACCGGATTTTGAAAGAGCGGCTATATTGCCGCTCTTTTTTTTGCGATGCCGGCTGGCATTTTCGGTGCTGCTGACATCTCAGATCAGGGCATCGTCCCAACAAAAAAGGCGGCCTCCGGAGAGACCGCCATTTCCGTAAATTCCACCATTTGGATCAGCGCGAATAGAATTCGACGACCAGATTGGGTTCCATTCGTACCGGATAAGGCACTTCGTCCAGCGTGGGAACGCGGACATAAGTAACCTTTGTGTTGCCGTCCGGCGCTACATATTCAGGAATATCGCGTTCGGCGAGGCTCTGCGCCTCCATGACCAGCGTCATTTCCTGCGCCTTCTTGCCCAGGCTGATTTCGTCGCCAGGCTTTACCAGGCGGCTGGCGATGTTGCACTTCACACCATTCACATAAATGTGACCGTGGCTGACCAACTGGCGCGAGGACCAAATGGTAGGAGCGAACTTGGCGCGATAGACCACGGCGTCCAAACGACGCTCCAGAAGGCCGATCAAGTTCTGGCCGGTGTCGCCCTTCATACGGGCGGCCTCGATATAGGCCTTCTTGAACTGCTTCTCGGTCACGTCGCCATAATAGCCCTTCAGCTTCTGCTTGGCGCGCAGCTGAATGCCAAAGTCGGACATCTTGCCCTTGCGGCGCTGGCCGTGCTGACCAGGCCCATATTCACGCTTGTTGACTGGCGATTTCGGGCGACCCCAGATGTTTTCGCCCATCCGGCGATCGAGTTTATACTTGGCGCTGGTGCGCTTCGTCATTTCGTATTCCTTACAATTGCTACTACGTCCGATCACCTTCCTGGTCCAAAAACCGGTTCCCGCTTTTTGGGGAAGATGATTGTAATCCCGGTATTCCGCTCTGATCGGAGCTGGTCCGACAGGGCCACCGCTTCACCGGGGTGCGGGGCCAATTGCGAAGGCGTGCCTATGGCGGCGGGGAACGGCAGAGTCAAGCCTAATCCCCGCTCGACACCTGCCACGAAGATGCTAAGGCGTCGCCATGCAGGATGACCATGTCATTGCAGCCGATCAATGCCGGACGATGACTGAAGTCCGCGCCGGTGTCGACGCGCTTGATCGGGAATTGCTGGTGCTGCTCGCTCGCCGATTTGGCTATATGCGTGCGGCCGCGCGGATCAAGCCGGATCGCTCAATGGTGCGGGATGAAGACCGGAAGGCGGAGGTAATTGCCAACGCGCGAGTAGAAGCGGTGCGGTTGGGCGTGCCGGAAACGCTGGTGGCCGAGCTTTGGGAACGGCTGGTGGAAGTATCCATCGCATATGAATTGGAAGCGTTCGATCGCCGGGGGGCGAGTTAGCCCTTTTCAAATCCGTGCATGCGGCGGGACCATTGAAACGCAATAACCGCGCCCTTGGCCGGCTGAATCATCAGCAGGGCCAGAATGGCGGTTAAAGCCGGCCAGAACAGCATTTGCACATGGATGGGCGGGCTGAACATCATGTTCACCTCCACAACTATAGGTACGATCAGGTGGCCCAGCAGCAGGATGACCAGATAGGCTGGGAAATCATCCGCCTGATGTCCATCCCACCGCTGTCCACAATTTTTGCAATGTTCCACTGCCTTTAGAAAACGACGAAACAGAGGGGCTTTTCCGCAGGAAGGGCATCGCCCACGCAATGCCCTTCGCAGCAAGGGGAGGAATGGACGATCTTCGCGTTGGTGCATCCCGTTGCCATAATGCAAGGGCGCGGTCGATCATAGATGTTTCAACAACTGAGGATGGGTCTGCCTAACGCTATTCAAACCGATACGGTCCTATAGTCTCAGGCCAAATCGTGGGCCGAACCAGGTAATGCCAGAATAAAGAATCACGGTCAGGACACATCCGGTGACCAGCGCGATCCAGAAGCTGAAACCATGCCGTAGAAGCAGGGGAATGAGCAGAAACATGGGAAGGGAAGGCAGGACGAACCAGAATGTAGCTTGCGCATGTGCGGCCATGTTCTGGACATCCGGACGATCGTGCCAAAGCCAGATCATTCCTAAAACCGAAACGAGAGGTAGCGAAGCAATAAGCGCACCTGCGCCGGGATAGCGTTTCGCCACTTCCGAGATGATTGCGATGAGGATGCCGGAAAGCGCGGCCTTGAGTGCGAGATACCACATCGAACTACATTGACCGCCCAATGGAATGTCCGCAATGGCGAATAGAAGGCCTTAACCGTCCACTCCGTTCAAAGCGGGAGCAATTACAGATCACCGTCGCGGCACAAAAAAAGCCGCCCCTCTTTCAAAGGGCGGCTTCTTGTAAGGTATTGAAGAAGGTTCAAGCTTCGTCGGAGCGTTCCTCAAATACTTCGGCGGCGATTTCGCCGGGTTCGGCGTTGGGGTCATATTCCTCGGTAAAGCCGGCTTCGTCCTTTTCGAACAGGTCGGCCATTACGTCCACGCCTTCCTTCTGAAGCTCAGCTTCTTCGGGCGAGCGGGCGACGTTTACTTGGATGGTCACGGCCACTTCAGGATGGAGCGCGACGCGAACATCGAATACGCCCAGGGTCTTGATGGGACGTTCCAGAACGATCATCGATTTGTTCACAACCGAAACGCCGTCAGCCTGCAAGGCTTCGACGATGTCGCGGACCGAAACCGAGCCGTAAAGATGGCCCGCATTGGACGCCTGGCGGATCAGCACGATCTGCTTGCCTTCGACGTCCTTCGATGCGGTCTGGGCGTCGGCGCGCTTGGTGGCGTTTTCGGCTTCGATATTCGCACGATTGGCTTCGAAGACCTTCCTGTTCGCCTCATTGGCGCGCAGAGCCTTCTTGTTGGGGAGCAGATAGTTACGGGCATAGCCGTTCTTGACGGATACGACGTCGCCGATGCCGCCCAGCTTTTCGATTCGTTCGAGCAGAATGATTTCCATGATTCGTGCTCCTTACTTCACGATATAGGGAAGCAGGCCGATATGGCGCGCGCGCTTGATGGCCTGGGCCAGCTCACGCTGCTTCTTGGCGGAAACCGCAGTGATGCGGCTGGGTACGATCTTGCCGCGCTCGGACACAAAGCCCTGAAGCAGGCGAACGTCCTTATAATCGATCTTTGGCGCATCCTTGGCGGCGAAGGGGCAGCTTTTGCGGCGGCGGAAAAATGGGCGTGCCATGGTTTGGTTTCTCCTTATTCGCCGTCGATGTCGCGGCTGCGGCCACGACCTTCGCCATCACGGCCACGGCCCTCGCCGTCACGATCGCGCGGGCGGCGCTCGCCACGCTCGCTCTTGCGCATCATCACTGAGGGGCCAGCCTCCGCCTCGTCGACCTTCACCGTCATATAGCGGATGATGTCTTCGTTGATTGCGGTCTGACGCTCCAGCTCCGCCACGACGCCAGCGGGGGCATCAATGTTGAGCAGCACATAGTGCGCCTTGCGGTTCTTGGCGATTTTGTAGGCCAAGCTGCGCAGGCCCCAATTTTCAGTCTTGGTGACCTTGCCCTGGTTGCTTTCGACAATCTGGGTCGCCTGTTGCGCGAGCGCGTCTACCTGGGCCTGGGCCAGGTCCTGACGCGCAAGAAATACATGCTCATATTGCGGCATGGTTTCATGCTTTCCGTGTTGGCCGATTGCTGACGTCGCCCCATGCGAACGCCCCTCCGGCTGTCGTCTTACGTCAATAAATCAGGGGTGGAGAGTCGCGCTCTTCACCCCGGATGACGCCCTATGACGAAATATGGCTCGGAAGGCAAGGGCGCTCTGTTGTAAGGCGCAATGCGGCATGGCTCTTGTCCCGCACCATCATGGGCTATAGCAGTTTCGCAATGGAGACTGTCACTCTTATTGCCCAGACCATTCAGCTCGCCGTGGCGCCGGTTTTCTTGCTGGCCGGCATCGGCGCATTTCTGAATGTCTGTGCTGGCCGTCTGGCACGAGTGATCGACAGAGCGCGGGTGGTGGAAAAGCTGGTCCTGCAAACCGTTGGCGAAGAACATGACCGGCTGGTCGATGAAATTCGCAAGCTGGATCGGCGGATGTCCGTTGTGAACGGTTCGATTTTCCTTAGCGTCGCAAGTGCAATCGCAATCTGCACGCTGGTGATGCTGCTCTTCTCGGCTCAGCTTTTTGGGGTGCATATGGCGACGGCGGTCGCGCTGCTCTTTATTGCGGCGATGATGCTTATGATCATTGCGCTTTGCACGTTTCTCGTGGAAATCCGTCTTGCCTCGCGGACCATTCATATCAGGAGCGAAGTGCTCTATCATCAGGTCGCTGAATAATCGCTAAGAGGGGGGCGACCGGTGCAACTGCACATCATCGCGCGCGGCAAGATAGGCCGCTGTCCCGAAGCGGATCTGGTTGAACGCTATGTAAAGCGCATCAGCTGGCCAGTGAAGATCAGCGAACTGCCCGACAAGGGTGGCAAGCTTCCGCCGGTCCCGCCTGCAACCGTTACCATCATGCTGGATGAAAAGGGTGAGCAGCTTTCGTCCATGACCTTTGCAAAAAGACTGGAAGGCTGGCGTGATGCGGGCATTCGGGAATGTCGTTTCCTGATTGGAGCGGCCGATGGTTTCGGTGAGGCGGAACGCCAGGGGGCGGACCTGCTTATCGCATTTGGCCGGGCCACGTGGCCGCACATGCTGGCGCGCGCAATGCTGGCCGAACAATTGTGGCGGGCCACGAGCATCCTTGCCAATCATCCTTATCATCGCGAAGGATAGCGCAACATGAAACGCGCGTTCCTTTTCATTATCCCTGTCGGCCTTGCCATTGCAGCCACGGCCCAGGCCCAGACGCTGAAGGAAGAGCAGCAGGCATTGATAGAGGCCAAGAAACAGGCTGAAAATGCCCGGGCACGCAGCGAGAGGCTGAAGCGCGAGGCGGGCGTTGCGCGTCAAGAAGCAGAGCGGGCGCGGCGGCAAGCTGCGGCGCTCGCGGCCAGCATCCAGGCTGTCGAAGCCGACATTCAGGCGGCGCAGGCGCGAATAGCCATTATCGCCCGGTTACAGCGTTTCCAGAATAATCGTCTCGCCGAACGGCAGGAGCCGATCGTCCGATTGATGACTGCGCTTCAACTGATGGCAAGGCGCCCGACCGCTACCGCGCTGGTCCAGCCCGGATCCATACGGGACCTGGCCCATGTTCGTGGCGTACTTGCGAGCGTATTGCCGGTGATCCGCGCACGGACCGCAGACCTCCGGGACGAATTGGAAAGGGGCAGGCGGCTTCGGGCCGATGCGGATCAAGCCCAGGCCTCGCTGGCGGCGGGACGAATAGCGCTTTCCAGTCAAAGGACTGAGCTGCGTCAGATGGAGATGCGTAAGCGCTTCGCGGCGCGCGCCCTTGTCAGCACTGCTAATTTGGAGGCGGATCGCGCCGTGTCCCTTGGTGAACAGGCGCGCGATATTGTCGATCTGATGGACCAACTGCGCGTCGCGGGGAATGTGCGAGAGGAATTGGCCCAATTGCCGGGACCCTTAGTGCGTCCGGCTAGGCCAGGAACCGCGGCGTTGCCTCAGTCGCCCTTCCGCCCGCTGCGCAGCGGCGCGCCCGCCTATCGCATGCCGGTTATGGGAGAAGTGGTGATGGGCATGGGCGAGCTGTCAGCCAGCGGGGTTCGCGCGCGGGGGCTCACCATAGCTACGCAGCCCTTGGCGCAAGTCGTGGCGCCAACCCGGGGCCGTGTCGCCTTTGCGGGCGAGTATCGCGGTTACGGGCAAATCATCATCATTGACCATGGTAATGGCTGGACCAGCTTGATCGCCAATCTGGATAGGCTGAGCGTCGACGTCGGAACGGCGGTGAGACAGGGCGACCCCATAGGGTCTGCGGGGCAAGGAAAGCCTGAAATTATAGTGGAGCTACGCCGGAATGGGCGGCCGGTGAACGTTGCGGCACTGGTGAGTTGATTGGATCATCGGTTCAGTTGCAACACGTCATGCATCAAATGTTGGAGTTCCCTGCGCCGGAAAGCTCATGCGTGATTTTCCAAACGGACTATAGGGTCCATCGTTGAGACGGAAATGCTAACCCGTCTGTGCCGAAGGGAATGACGAAAGAGCTGTCGCCCTGAGCCGGAGCCGCTTTGTCATTGGACCAAGGCTAGGCTAAGCTGCAAGCATCACGCGACTCTGGTACTTTCCAATACTTGCGCTCATCCGCGCCGCTGGAAGGAATATTATCGGAGAGTAGGAGGTGTACATGACCGCCGCTCGGCCCAATTTATTTGTGATCGGCGCATCCAAATGCGGCACTACCTTCTTCCACGATTTGCTCAGCCAGCATCCCGACATCTTCATGTCGCAAAAAAAAGAGCTTTGTTATTTCAATCGTCCCGCCCCTCGCGATCTCAAAGAATATTTGTCGATGTTCAGCGAAGGGGGTGATCATGCCTTCCGCGGCGAATCCAGTCCCATTTATTGTGAAACCCTTTCATTTCCCAACGTGCCAGGAGACATCCACCATTTTTCCCCCGAAGCAAAAATCATCTATCTGGTCCGCGAGCCCTTCTCACGATTTCGGTCGGTGTGGGCTCAAACCCTCTGCACCGGTCATTGGGCGGAGAAAAAATTTTACGGCATGAAAATGCCTACGGTTTATCGCGAGGCCGTATTTACCTACCCGACCTTTTTGGGTGCCTGTCACTATTGGACCAACCTGAATAATTATCGGCGCTATTTTAGCGACAGAAATATAAGCGTAATCCTGTTCGAACAATTTGTGGCGGATGTTCAAGGAACCATGCGCGATGTATTCACGTTCCTGGGGGTCGACCCGGAGGCGCATATCAATCCTGATCCGAGGAAACAGAACAGCCGCGCGGGTAAAGCGATTTATCGTCCCTGGGGAAAGCGGTTCGGAAGCCTTGTTCCCGATCTAGTCAAGGACATGCTGCCGCCTATAGTAAGGCTCAAGCTACGGGACACGATCAACAGGTTGCCGCTGCCAGAGTTCGATCACACTGACCTGTCGGTGGAAGAAGCTGGCGTGATCCGGCAGTTGCTCATTTCTGAGGTAAAGGCGCTCTACGAGTTCCTGGATATTCAGAACGATCCTTGGAATTTCATGAGTTCAGCCGGTAGCGGCCCATTTCTCACGCGCGCGGATCGTTTCCAGTCTCCAATGCTCGCGGGAACCAGATGCCAGGAAACCTGACCCGCCAGGCCGCAAGCGTCGCTAAATGGACCACCTTCGGCTCCATCGCTGCCGCACTAGTCAGTGTCGTGCAGATCTCAATCCTGGCGCGCTATCTGAAGCCCGCGGATTTCGGCGCGGTGGCACTGTTGATGGTGATTCTTGAGATCTGCAACGTCTTCGTCAAAATAGGCTTTTCCGATGTGCTGGTGGTGAAGGCTGAGGCTACCCGACGCCAACTCTCCACTCTCTATTGGGTCAATATTGCCGTAGGTGCGGCGATGTATGGCCTGCTCTTCCTGGCGGCTCCATGGCTCGATTATCAGTTCGAAACGGTAAGGATTACGGCAATGGCCCGTACCTTAGGGCTCATTCTGTTGATCGGCGCCTTGGTGGTCCAGTTCGAAGCGTTGATGCGGCGCGAACTGATGCTGCGCCAACTCGCGCTGTTTCGCACTGGCAGTCAGATCGTCGGTCTTTTGGTTGCGGTTTACCTGGCGGTTATGGGCTATGGCGTCTGGGCGCTGGTGTTTGCCACCCTGGCAAGCCAGGTCGCCCTGAATCTGCTTCTGTGGGTAGTGGCGGCCCGTCAACATTGGCTGCCGGGCTCCTGGGGCGCGTTTTCGGAAATCGATGAATTCTTGCGATTTGGCATCTATAGAGTGGGTGCAGCACTGCTCAACGCGCTTAATTCCCGTGTCGATCAGCTTGCGGTCGGAGCGTTCCTGGGTCCGGTGGCGCTGGGCTATTACAACCTGGCCTTCAACCTCGCCATGCAGCCATTCCAGCGCATCAATCCCATCCTTACGCAGGTATCCTTTCCCATTTTTGCCAAGGTCAAGGATGACAACCTAAAGCTGCTGAAGGGCTATCGCAAAGGATTGCGCCTGCTGGTTTCAGTAAATGCACCCCTGCTGCTGGGTTTGGCTGTGGTCGCTCCGCTGGTCGTGCCAGCCTTGCTTGGTCCGGGATGGGCCCCGGTCATTCCGGTCGTGCAGGTGCTGTCCGTGGCGGTTTTGTTCCGTTCGGCCGCGAGCATCAACATCGGCCTGATTCTGGCCAAAGGAAAATTCCGATGGCCATTTTACTGGAACCTCGCCCTACTGGCGATTGTCCCCATGACGATCGTCTTCGTGTCCAGATTTACCGGGTCAGTGGTCATGGTCAGCTGGGCCTTGGCGGTAGTCAATTTTTTCATCTTCGTCGTGGGCTATCTGCTTTTTCCCCGCCGTCTTCTGGGGCGGTTTGATTTGTCCTTTCTCAGTGATGTGGGACGTCCCGTGCTAACTGCCTGCCTGATGCTACCTGTAATAACCGCGGTTATCGACAGATTGGCGATCGGCTCGCAATGGGGTCAAATAGTGCTGCTCGCGACCTTGGGTGGGCTTATTTATACCGGGGCCTCCCTGCTGATACAGCGGCAGCATACAGGTGAAATCCTGGAATTCCTCCGATCGCGCGGCTGAGGGCTTTCCTGGTTGATGCAGGTCATATTTGGACAGTTTTGAGAAACGAATAGCGGCTTGGGCCGTTATTGTCCGGCGACAAGCGGCTGCAGGAGGGCATTACGGCGGACATGCTCAACGAGAATTTGCCCCTGCTGGGGCTGATGCCGGACATAGTGTTGCGGCTGGGGACCGCAACCGTTGCCGGACTCGCGCTGGGGCTCGATAGGGAATTGCGGGGCAGCGCTGCTGGCCTTCGCACTCACGGCTTGATCGCTCTTAGCGCGGCAGTGCTCACTATTTCCTCGCTGCTGCTTTTCTATCAACTGCGTCAGCCGGGCGCACAGCCCGACCCCCTTCGCGTCATCGAAGGCCTGGCGACAGCACTTGGAATTATCGCGGCCGGCCTCATCTTCGTACAGTCGGGCACCGTACAGAACCTTACTTCCGCCGCGCATATCTGGCTGACCACCACGATCGGCATCGCTTGCGGGGCGGGCCAATACGCATTGGTGGCGGTTGGCATCGTGTTGGGGCTGGTCATGCTGTCCCTGTTGCGACTCGCCGAAAAATATCTGCTCGAAACAAAACCGCCCGAGGATAAGCCGGTAGAGCAAGGGCGAAATGACCCTGACAAAAGCACCGGCCCAAATTCACCAGCCGGACATAGCCCATAAGAGTCGCGCACAATGCTTTCAGCCATATTGAGATGAAGGGTGTCCATGGCATATAGCAGTCCCCGGGTGGGAATACTGGCATGTGGGGTGCCGGGATCTGCTCAAGAGGGGGGCCAAGGACTGGCAGGAAAACGGCGATCGACCGAACACTGCCATCCGGGTTTCGCACCGGACAGGGAAGCATTATGCCAAACAAGAAAGATTTGGCGGGGAGCACTGAAAGCAGTTCCCCGAAATCACATTCTCATAAGGAAGAGGACTGCGCTGTTGCTGGTAATAGAGTAGTCGCTGAGTTGATCCAACGGATCGAAGCGATGCTCTCTATGGACAGCCTTGCGCCTCCCACATCGGAAGAAAATCAAACAGAGAAACGGCAGCGCACTTTGTGCCACGTTTCCATTTCCTATGTTCGAGGTCACGGAGCCTCCAGCATCGATATTTTCTGGCGCGAGTCTGCCGAGCGCAAAGACTTCCGTTTTTCTTCACGTAAAGAAGCTCGTGACATCATGCTGAGCCATGTCCGCCAAGAGGTAGGCAGCGGGGGATGGCTCGGCTAAAGGTATCGAGTGTTACGCCCCTGTTTCCACGACGACTATATAGGTCGTGAACTCATAAAGGGCCCGAGTTCCGTCAGTCGAAAACCGTTACCCCCTTGGATGGGTTGTCGCGATAGTGGGCCAGTCTCGCTTCAAGCGATCCGATGTGGATTTCAAGCTTATGCCCGTCTGGATCGAGGAAGTAGGTGGATGCCCCTTCGCTCTTGTTTTCCTTCCACACAACGCACTCAGCAACTAGGCACTCGCTCAGATTAGCGTAGTCTGCCTCGGAAACGCTGAAGGCGAGGTGGGTATAGTCGGGATGTGGCGATGTCCTCGTCTCAGTGTCATGGGACAGGCAGAGCCAAAGCGGCCCAGCTTCGAGATAGGCACCATTTGGCCAAACAGCACGCACGGCCAATCCGAGCAGGTCGCGGTAGAAGGTCAATGACCTTTCAACATCGGCGACTGCCAGCGTGATATGGTTCAATCCGGTTACCCGTGCCGTCATAGCTCACCTCCATCCAAATGATGCTCGCTTTCATTTCGGCCTGAAAGCTGATTCAGGGTCGGCATGGCCGATATGATCTGACCGATTTCGAGTGGCGCGTGATTGAGCCGCTGCTGCCCAACAAGGCCAGAGGCGTGCCGCGTCTTATTAGGCCGGATCGACATTCAACGTAGCCAGATCACGGCGGCGGCGAGGTATACGAAGCCGGCGAAATGGATGGTTCGCCTGTCATATCGGGTAGCGAAAACGGCGGAAGTGCTTGAGGCGATTGAAGCATCGCTCGATGCGATTACGCCCTAGCTCTCGTCAGCTGCTTTGTCGTTGTCGTCTTTCCAAGTCAATTCAGCATTAATGTCGCGACCGCGGCGAATGACCATAGATGTCACTGGCCCTGTATCCGTGCTTTTCTGTCCCTGCCTCAATTCATCAGGCTCTTCCGCACCAACCACGTGGCCCTTCAGGGAGCGGATTTCGGCGGCGTAATATTCATGGCGGAGTGCGTTTGTCTGGCTACCTACATGGCGTCGGTGCCTGTCGGCTCTGATATCGTGCCAATTAGCCGCTTCTTCCAAACCATCGTCCCGTTCCTGGCCAGTCTGTGGCTGGATGAGATAGATGAACCGGGCCGCGATGGCCCAGGCTTCAAGGAATCCATGCTCCCATGCCTCACCATCTGCTCCGACTGGCCCGGCTTTATTGCGGTGGGTCAGCATCATCTCATTCAGCTTGGCTATCGCATCGCTTTTGCCGATACCAAGGCGATGGGCCGCGATATGTTGGTGCGACGCCGCCAGCAGATCTCGGGCTTGTGCCTGCACTTCCCTTACGAGGAACGCAACTTTTCGATCGAGCTCGAGAAGCGCGTTTATGCAAGATATCAGGTCAGCGTCGTGAAATGTCGGCGGCTGCGCGCCGGCCTTTGGCTTCAGTTCGGTGGCCATCGTCACTGATCCTAAGATGCGATCGGTTAATGATAACATATTCTGAGGCCGATCGGCCCCAGAGCATGTCCGTCATCCATCATCGCAAGCGCGGCCTTCATCTGAGTTATGACAAATGTTAGCGGCACGAGCGACACCGTCGCTGCCTCGGTTGGTAGAACACAAGGTCAATTTACTTCTTGGTCCGGGATTAAACGCGGCGCGTCACTCGTTGAAGCTGTGAGCACCGGGGAGGGCGCGCCAATATGTCCGACATGATTTATCTGCGTCAGCGTTACCAGAAGGAACTGGAAAGCATCGAGCAGGCAGGCTGCGCCTATGCGCGGCGTGCTCATCAGGAACTGGCGAGGCTTTATTCCATCCGAATGGACATGCTGATGCAAATGGCCGCTCATAAGGCGAAGCTGGACGCAGCGCAGGTCGCCGAAGTGAAGGTTGGCGAGAGGTTCGAGAATTTCGACAAGCACCCGCGGATCAGGCCTTTGGCCTGACAGGAGCGTTCAGCCCAGCGGCACCATGCCCACCGCCGCCACCATGGCCAGCAATGCTGCACTGCCAAAAAGGATGCCACAGAGAAAATAGCCTGCGAGCTGCAGCTTTGGCGAATGAGCGCGCCGATCCCGCTTATTGCGGGTAACGCTGGAGAAAATGAACATCGTCAGGAAACTGAAAGCGAAGGCGGCGAATCCGAGCATAATCGTCCATAAGGTTTGAGACGCGGACCCAAAGCCACAAAGCGGGCGTTGGCGCAAGCGCCTGTATGACGAGTCGGCATGCCAGCCGCTCGCTTCGGCGCTTTACCGATAATGCGCTTGAGGCGTTAAGATTTTGTTCGATCCCTATCGGCTTGTCTAAGGGATATAGGCTCGCGTATGGGCACGGAACAGTTATGGGGTTGGGATCGTTATTTCAGGATGAGGTAAATATAAGCACAGGAATTAGTCATGTATATTGGTATCGGAACAGCTTTGCTGATACTTCTCCTATTGGTGATATTGTTCTAGTCAACTTGGCCGAGATTGCTCATTTTTTTGATGAGTTTGTCGATGTCATGGTCTCTGCATCAAATGCGAAACTGACATTGACGTTGGGCGCAATGCCTTGCGAGTCGCTGCCTGATCCAACATTGTGGCCCAGCCGATCCACCGTTGCTGACCCTCTGACGTGCCGTTTGCGCCCGCTACCCGCCAGGTCAAATCGGATGGTTTGAGGTTTTGAAATTCCTTTGAGAGTTAGTGTCCCATTGGCTCGATAGGCCATGGCGCCGATCTTCTGCACCTTCGTCGAACGAAATACCGCTTTGGAATACTGCGAGACCGCAAAGAAATCCTCACCGGCCAGCATAGTGTTTTGCGTAGCGTCGTTCATCGTGGCGCTGGCCATGTCGATGTCGATGCGGATGCTGGCGCTTTCCGGCTTGTCCGGATCCATGACGATTTCACCCGACCAACGGCCGAAACTGCCATTATAACTGTCCTCGCCATAGGCGGCGGCGAAATTCAGCGTGCCGCCTGGAAGAATGGTCCATGACGGCGGCGGGCGGTCATCCTTGGCCTCTGCGGTCTCTTCAGCCTCTGTCTCTTTTGCGGCGGGCGTCATTTCATTGACCGCCGCAATATCTGCGACTTGGCGAACGTCAGCTGTTGGCAGAACTTGCGCTGCCCTAGGGGACGGTACTGCCGCAGGCGTTTGCGAAGGGGTCAACAATGTCCGACCCGCGACCCATCCCGCAGGCAGCAATGCCGCAAGCAGCACCGCGGCCATCCAGGATCGCACAGGCGTCATGCGGTATATAAGCCCGTCACGCAGCAGCCAATGGTGCCTGACCGCTCCGGCTATGTGCAGAAGGATGAGCGCTATGCCGAGATATGCCAGCACTTCATGTGCGCCGGATGAAAGCCCGCCAAAACCATCAGGCAGGGGCAGGTGGGGCAGTGGGACCGTCCCGAATAATAGCGTGGGCACTTTTATCTTCGCCGTCGATACGAGCATCCATCCGGTCAGCGGAGCGCCGATCATGAAAACGTAAAGACCGGCATGGACGGCCGATGCGAGGAATCCTGGCCAGCCCCGCTCGGCGGGAGAGGGGCGAGGCACCCCTAAACGCACCCCGATCCGCAGCAGCGTCATCAGGAGGATCGCTATGCCAACCGATTTATGAAGCTGATATTGGGCAAAAGCTTTCGCTCCTAAATCCTCCAAGCCAAGACCCATCGCCAATTGAAAAGTCAGGGCCGCGGCGAGCAGCCAGTGGAGGATGATGGCGGCAATGCTGTAGCGCACTGCAGGTGCGGAGGGATCATTGGCGGTCATGGCGCTTTACTAGCATGACCGTTTAGAGCGTCCAGCCGTTTTGCGGAGAGTTAAGCCATTGACCTTGAGAACCTTCCGACCGCAGAAACGGTCCATGCGCTTTTTCTCCGACAACGCCGCTCCGGCCTGCCCTCAAGTGATGGAAGCCCTTGTCCGGGCAAATCAGACCGACACGGCCTATGACGGCGACCAATGGAGCCGGCAGCTCGACGATGCTTTCTCCGCGCTTTTCAGCACGGAAGTTCGGGCTTTGTGGGCGCCGACCGGGACGGCTGCAAATGCCCTTGCGCTGGCAGCGCTCTGTCCACCGCACGGCGCGATATTATGCCATGATCGAGCCCATATTCAGGAAGACGAATGCGGCGCGCCTGAATTCTACACACATGGCGCCAAGTTGATGACATGTCCGGGGACCGACGGGAAGCTGACGCCTGGGGCGGTTTCGGCCTTATTGGCCACCATTCGCGATGATGTGCATCAGGTACGGCCGAGCGCGCTGTCGATCACCAACGCAAGTGAATATGGCCTGGTCTATACGCCTGATGAGGTGGCGGCCCTTGGACAACTCTGTCGCGAGCGGAATTTGGGCTTTCATATGGACGGCGCGCGATTTGCCAATGCGGTGGCGTATCTTGGCTGCAATCCCGCCGATGTGACTTGGCGGGCAGGTGTGGACGCGCTGAGCTTTGGCTTCGTGAAGAATGGCGGCATGATCGGCGAAGCGCTGGTCTTTTTCCGGCCTGGACTGGGGGCGGCTACGCTATACCGCCGCAAGCGGGGTGGCCATCTATTGTCCAAAGGACGCTATCTGGCGGCGCAGCTTCTTGCGATGCTGGAGGGCGATCTATGGCTAAAAAATGCCCAGACCGCCAATGCAGCTGCCGCGCTTCTTGCCCAGGCGGCGGGACCGAGATGCCTCTATCCGGTACAGGCCAATGAAGTCTTCATCCGGCTTGCGCCCCATGAAAGCGAAGCTCTGCGCGCGTCAGGTTTCGACTTTTATGACTGGGATGACGGATCGGCGCGGCTGGTCACGAGCTGGCATCATAGCGCCCAGGATGTGCAGACCCTGGCCGAGGCCATCGCCGCGTTATGAAGGCGAGGTCAGCAAGGACTGGCAGCGTTTTCTTTCCCTTTGCCATTACAAGCTTGATCTGGGGATCGTCCTGGCTGGTCATTCTGGGTCAGTTGGGAAGCGTCCCGGCTGCATGGTCACTATCCTACCGATTTTTTGTCGCGGCGGCAGGGATGTTCCTGCTGGCCCGCGTGAAAGCTATTTCCCTGAAGGTCGGTCGGGAAGGCATGATCTTCGCCTTATGGCTGGGCCTGACCCTGTTCGTGCTCAACTATTATTTGGTCTATCTGGCGGAAGAGTTCCTGACCTCGGGCATCGTAGC
Source organism: Rhizorhapis suberifaciens (assembly GCF_014200045.1). GTDB lineage: Bacteria > Pseudomonadota > Alphaproteobacteria > Sphingomonadales > Sphingomonadaceae > Rhizorhapis > Rhizorhapis suberifaciens. The sequence goes on along the minus strand of NZ_JACHOV010000004.1, from coordinate 197,673 downwards.
GCTGCTTTACGCGCTGCTCCTTATTCCCAATAGCTTACTGGCCCGGGCTTTTTTTGGTGAGCCGTTAAGCGGGCGCTTCCTCGCCGGCTCCGCCCTTGCGCTTGCCGGAGTCGCGCTGCTTTTGCTGCACGAATATCGCGTATCGCAGGTGGCGGCCGACAAGGTGCTGCTCGGCATCATTCTGTCCTTCGCCGGAATCATGGTGTGTTCGATTTCGAACGTGATGCAAGGCGCGCAGATCGCGCGAAGGTTGCCGATGGCGGCCCTCCTGGCCTGGGGGATGCTGTTCGGCGCGGTCATGGATGCGGCCGTCGCCCTGATATTCCACGGACCGCCGGTGTTCGACAGCCGGCCCAGCTATTGGGCAGGGCTTATCTATCTGGCGCTTGCAGCAAGCGTCGCCACATTTCTTCTCTATTTTCGTTTGATCCAGGTCATCGGCGCGGGCCCGGCATCCTACGTCAACCTGGTTGTGCCAGTCCTCGCGATGCTGCTTTCGACGCTCTTTGAAGGATATCGCTGGTCAGCCTTGCCAGCGATCGGAGCGGCGCTCTCGCTCGCGGGGATGGCCATCGCAATGCGGACGAGGATCATTCCCTGATCAGGCTCGCCAAGCCTTGTTTATAGCTTTGATATTGCGGCTTCCATTGCAGTACGCGCTTGGCCTTGCCGTTCGCCACACGGCGGTTCTCCGAATAAAAGGCGCGTGCGGGGGGCAGGAGCGCTGCTTGCTCCAATGTCATCAATGGCGGCGGAGCGATGTTGAGCAGGGAGCAGCCATGTTCGATGACATCATTCTGGCTGGCGGGCAGATCGTCCGTGAGATTGTACAGGCCGGACGGGCCATGAAGCCCCGCCAATATGCCTGACACGATATCATCGACATGAACGCGGCTGAACACCTGATCTCGCATTTCGATGCGGTGCGCCTTGCCCGATCTTAGGCGATCAAGCACGCTGCGTCCTGGGCCGTAAATTCCAGGGAGCCGGAAAATCCTCACATCCTTTCGCAATGCCTGCCACGTCATATCCGCTTCGGCTCTGGCATTTCGCCGGCCCCCGCCAATGGGCGCGCTTTCATCCACCCAAGCACCGCCCGTGTCACCATAAACGCCGGTCGAAGACAGATAGCCGGTCCAAATAGCGGGCGCCTGCGCCAGCGCCGCGCCATAAGTCTTTAAAACGGGATCCCGATTCCCGTCAGGCGGTACGGAGGACAAGATGTGGGTCGCATCGGCAATAAGGTCCAACACGGTTTTACGGTCGTCAAAAGCCGTGGCTTCTCCATCTGCAACCCTTCGCGTCCCGTTCACTCGCCAGCCTATGGCGCGCAACCGCGCGGCAAGCCTTGTGCTTGTATAACCCAGACCGAATATCATCATGTGAGGCATGGCGTCGTCTTATCCTCATCTCTCCGTCATTTGGAGCGGAAAAGACCCTCGCAAGTTATTGTGCGCCGTGACGCGGCAAAGTAGGAAAAAATGATGGCCGATATTCAAAACGCACAAGCTCCGAGTCCCATCGTCATTCGCCGCGAGGATTATTGCGTGCCGGACTGGCTGGTGCCGGAGATCACGCTCGATTTCGCCTTGGACCCGGCAGTGACGCGCGTGCGCGCGGTTTTGAAGGTCACGCGCAATGGCGAGCATAGCCGGCCCTTGCGACTGGACGGAGACGGGCTGGTGCCGTTGGCGGTGAAAGTCGATGGGGCCGACCGTGACCAGGATGGCTGGAACCTGCAGGCAGGGGCGCTTGTACTGGAACTGCCGGGCGAGGCCCATGAAGTGGAAACGCTGGTCGAAATCTGTCCCCAAAGCAACACGCAGCTGATGGGACTCTATGCCAGCGGCGGCCTGCTCTGCACCCAATGCGAGGCGGAGGGGTTTCGGCGGATTACCTTTTTCCCCGACCGTCCCGACATATTGAGCAAATACAGCGTCCGGATGGAAGCCGACCGCGCCGCCTTCCCGATCCTGCTGGCCAATGGCGATCCTGTGGCCGACGGCGTGCTTGCGGATGGCCGGCACTGGGCGCAGTGGAATGATCCCTTCCCCAAGCCCTGTTACCTTTTCGCAATGGTGGCGGGCAATCTGAAGGTCAATGAGGACAGCTTCACCACCTTGTCCGGGCGCAAGGTCCAGCTGGGCATATGGGTGCGCGAGGAGGACCTTTCGCGGACGGGTCATGCCATGGCCGCGCTCAAAAACAGCATGGCCTGGGATGAGAAGACCTATGGGCGCGAATATGATCTCGACGTGTTCAATATTGTGGCCGTGAGCGACTTCAATTTCGGCGCGATGGAGAATAAGGGGCTCAATATCTTCAATTCACGCTACATTCTGGCCGATCCTGAAACCGCCACTGACGCGGACTATGATGCCGTCGAAGGCGTGGTGGCGCATGAATATTTCCATAACTGGTCGGGCAACCGCGTCACCTGTCGCGACTGGTTTCAGCTGTCATTGAAGGAGGGCTTCACCGTCTTTCGCGACCAGCAATTCTCCGCCGATATGGGCTCTGCGGCGGTCAAGCGTATCGAGGATGTCCGCGTGCTTCGGGCGGCCCAGTTTCCGGAGGATAATGGACCGCTGGCGCATCCGGTACGACCGGAATCCTACATGGAGATTTCGAATTTCTATACGGCGACCATTTACAACAAGGGTGCTGAACTCATCCGCATGATGGCGCTGATGCTGGGGACAGAGCGGTTTCGGCGGGGCACCGACCTGTATTTTGACCGGCATGACGGCCAGGCGGTAACCTGCGAGGATTTCGTACGGGCCATGGAGGATGGCGGGAACATTGATCTTTCGCAGTTCCGCCTGTGGTATGAGCAAGCAGGAACGCCCCGCGTGAAAGCTTTGCTGACGCATGACGCGCCGACCGGACGGGCTACGCTTTCGCTTGAACAGCATAATCGGCTTGCGTCGGGCCAGACCGACCAGCATCCCATGACCATTCCGCTTCGCGTCGCCTTGTTCGATCGGAACAGCAATGAGCATCCTGGGGAACAGTTGTTGCTGCTCACCAGCGAACGGCAGCAATTCGAGTTCGAAGGCTTTGCCGATCTTCCGGTCCTTTCCATCAACCGCGGATTTTCTGCTCCGGTGATCGTGGAAACCAATCGCACTCAGGAGGAGCTTGCGTTCCTGTCGGCGCATGATGACGACCCCTTCGCCCGATATGAGGCGATGCAGCAATTGATGGTGAATGTCCTTATCGCCATGATCTCGGGTCGAGCCTCCGACGATGTTCCGGTTCTGGAGGCGGTGCGCCGGACGCTGGCTGACCCTGGGCTGGATGATGCCTTCATCGCCGACGCGGTGACCTTGCCGAGCGAAAGCTATTTGGGCGATCAGATGAGCATCGTCGATCCTGACGCGATCCATGCCGCCCGGGAAAAATTGCGGCGCAAGATTGGCCAGCGGATGGAGCAGGAATGGCGAGCGGTCCATGCCCGCACAGCCGTCAACAGCTTTTCGTTGTCACCTGCTGCAAAGGGGGCGCGGCGGTTGCGCAACGTGGCGCTTGCCTATCTGAACGCCATGGCAACGCCTGACGCAGCGAAGCGCGCCTTCACGCAATTCGAGCAGGCCGACAATATGACCGAACGACAGGGCGCTCTATCGGTGCTCGCCAACGGTTTCAGCGGAGAGCGGGAGGCGGCGTTGGATATTTTCTACAACCGTTATCGCCATGACGCGCTGGTACTCGACAAATGGTTCCAGACCCAGGCTCTGGCCGCGCGGGAGGATGCGGTTGACCAGATAGCAGAACTCGCCACCCACCGGGATTTCACGCTTTCCAATCCCAATCGGGCGCGGGCGCTTTATGGGGCCTTTGCGGCCAATCAGTTCGGATTTCATCACGCATCCGGAAGGGGCTACACGCTTTTGGCGGACGCTATCATCGCGCTCGACAAGCTCAATCCCCAAACGGCCGCGCGGCTCGTCCCGCCGCTGGGCCGCTGGCGTCGGTTCGATGAGCAGAGGGGAGGAAAGATGCAGGCGGAGCTACGGCGCATCCTGTCCACGCCCGACCTTTCAAAGGACGTCACCGAACAGGTCAGCAAGAGCCTGGGTTGACATTGGCCTTGAGGGCGGGTTTCCGGCCTCGAAGCAAGGCTATCGGCAGGGAAGCGGCATCTTTGGGATGTGGGGCCGGGTGAACAGCTTTCCGCGCTCCGCCCAAAGAACGCAGAGCAGGGCGCCAATGGCGCAAAGCAGGAAGCCTATCGCCAACGGCAGCGTGGTCCCGTCGAATCGGGAGCCGATGATGGCACCCAGAAGCACCGACAATAACGTCGTCAGCGACGCTTGGAAGGACGATGCCGCCCCGGCTCCTCGTGCGAACGGCTCCATGGAGATGGACCCGAAATTGGAGCTGGTTAATGCAAAGCAAAGCAGTGATATGGCCTGCAAAAAACTGAAGGTCCATACGGTTTCCATTGCCGAAAGAATGACCAAAACATGCCCCGCCGAGACAAGGATCAACGTTATCAGCGATCCCTGGCTCAACCTGCGGGCGCCGACGCGTTCGACCAGGCGGCTGTTGAAGAAGCTGCCCGCGGCAAGAAAGCCCGCCATTCCAGCAAAGGCGAAGGGAAAGATGTCGGGCTCGTGAAAGACGTCAAAGAAGATCTGCTGAATGGACGTGATGAAGCCGATCAGCGCACCCATGGCTACGCCTGTCGCCATCATATAGCCAAAGGATGATCGGTGAGCGACAATCTGGCCAAAGGTCGCCGCGATATCAGCGATGCGTATGCCGATGCGGTTCTCCTCAGCCAGGGTCTCGGGCAATCTGAATGCGACCCACAGCGTGACAATTGACCCCAACAACAAAAGCACGCCAAAGATCCAGCGCCAATTGGCGATGTAGAGCACGATCTGTCCAAATGCGGGTGCGAGGGCAGGAACGATCATGAAGACGATGAATATTGTCGACATGATGCTCGCCATTCGGTCGCCGACAAAGCGATCCCGAACGATACTGATCGCCACCACGCGTACAGCGGCGGCAAAGAAACCGGCGGCTATGCGGCCGGCCAGCATCATGGCGAAACTGCCCGACGCCGTGCAGAACACTGTCGCTACAAGATACAGGCTCAATGTAACGAGCAACACGGGTTTGCGTCCGAAACGATCGGAAAGCGAACCGTAGAATATTGCTCCCACGCCCATGCCAAGGAAATAACTGCTTATGATCCATTGCCGGTGGTTTTCCTCGGCGATGCCCAGCGCTTCTCCTATCGCCGGGAGGGCGGGAAGCATCGGATCGATGGAAAGCGCATTGAGCGCCATCATTGAGGCAATCAGCGCAACGAATTCAACGAATCCCAGGGGGAATTCGGCGCTGTCCTTGCTTTTGGCAATCATGAGGGGGCCCTGCTGCATAACGCGGCTATGAATGCTATGGCTAGAAACATCCAGAATAAATTGGCGATTGGGACGCCATTCGCCGGATCAGGAACTCAGGGCCAGTCAAACCGCGGCCATCCCCGCACCTGCGCCAATTTGGCGAGGGGCGGATGTGGATTGGCGGCAAAGCCCTCATCGGCGAATTCCAGCATGGGCGCATCCGAAACATGATCGGAATAGGCCCGGATGTGGCAGGCCGAGCGATTGATGCCCTGACTGGCCATCCAGTCCTGAATCATGCGCAGCTTGGCCGCATCATAGCAATTCTCACCGGCGATCTTGGCCCGCACATAGTCCAGGTCCTGACTGAGATGATCAGTTGCGATAACCGCATCAAAACCCAAGCGGGCGGCGATCGCTTCGACATAGAGCCGGTAAGAGGCGGTCGCGAGCACCAACCGATAGCCTGCGGCCTTGTCCTGCGCGATCTGCTCGATCGCGCCCCTGCGCACATTTCGGGCCATCACCTTATCGGCATAGCTTTCTATATGCGGCTGCAGGGTCGCACGGCGCACATTATGTCCAATCATCAGCGACTGATTGATTTCCTTCAGGCGGGACCGGGGTATCAGGCGCAGTATATAGGCCAGCATTACAAAGGGTATGCAAGCCGCCAGCACCAGCCGCCAGGGGGCCAGCCGCCTGCCGACATGCAGCAGGAAAGGGGTGTAAGTGCCCTTGACCGTTATCGTGCGATCCATGTCGTAAAAGGCCAGTCTGGTAATCGGCTTGGTCATCAGCGCATCCAGATTTTTCGTTGCATTCCTGTTCCTTGAACAAAATTCCGCCGCTTTGCGCTTGCCGTGCCATCGATAATATCCCACTGTCTAGCGCAAATGACCAACAGGGCGGATTATTACGAGGAGGCAATGGATGGCGGCCGGGTCATTCGGCTGACCGGGAATCTGTCTATTGCTCACCTTGATGATTTGCCGGACCGCTTGGCGAGCCTGGGGGGCGATGTCATTGCGCTCGATATTTCGGCTGTCGATCATATCGATACCATCGGAGCATGGTTGGTCCACCGCACTGCCCGCGCCCAGGATGCACGGATCGAAGGCGCTGACGCCGACGCCCAACGTCTGATCGATGAAGTAAGCAGGGCAGACGAGCCAATCCAGCTGCATCCGCCCTATGTCTCCCCATTCCGCCGCGTTCTGGGAGAAATTGGCGAGGCGACCGCGGTTGCGGGGCAGACCTTGCTGGGACTGCTTGGTTTTTTTGGCGGGACATTGGTGGCGTTCTGGAATGTCATGCGTCATCCCGGGCGCTTCCGCATCAATGCGGTGGTGCAGCGGTTCGAGGTCGTGGGCGTGTCCGCGCTTGGCATCATCGGCTTGATGAGCTTCCTTATCGGCATCGTGATCGCGCAACAGGGATCGGTTCAGCTCCGGCAGTTCGGGGCCGAAGTTCTGACGGTCAATCTAGTGGGCCGGCTGACCTTTCGGGAGCTGGGCGTATTGATGACGGCGATCATGGTCGCGGGGCGTTCCGGATCGGCGTTCGCTGCGCAATTGGGCACCATGAAGCTTACCGAAGAGATCGACGCCATGCGGACGATCGGCGTATCCCCGATGGAAGCGCTTGTCGTACCCAGGGCGCTTGCCGCGGTGATCATGATGCCGCTGCTGGGCTTTTATTCGTCAATCATTGCCATTGTCGGCGGCGGGTTTCTCTGCGCCATTTCGCTCGACATACCGCCCATCACATTTATCCAGCGCCTGCGTGAAGTGGTGCCCATCACCGACCTTTACGTAGGGTTGGTGAAGGCCCCCGTATTCGGCATGATCATCGCCATTTCCGGCTGCTTTCAAGGCATGCAGGTCAAGGGCAACGCCGAAGAAGTGGGCCTGCGCACGACATCTGCCGTCGTACAGGCGATCTTCCTCGTGATCGTGCTGGATGCTTTCTTTGCGGTCTTCTTCACCTGGGTCGGCTGGATATGACCGAGGAAGAGGAACAGGCTGCGGCCGAAGAAAAGCGCGTAGAACAGGCGATTGAGGGCAATGACATCGCCATCTGCGTACGCGGCCTGCGCAACAGCTTCGGCGATCAGGTGGTGCATGAGGATCTCGACCTGGAGGTAAAGCGCGGAGAAATATTGGGTGTCGTGGGCGGTTCGGGCACTGGCAAATCAGTATTGCTGCGTTCTATCATTGGCCTGCAGTCTCCGGATCTGGGAGAGATTAAGGTCTTCGGCGAACCCATGATTGGGCGGGCCGATGACGAGGTGCTTGCTATCCGCAAACGCTGGGGCGTGCTGTTCCAGGGCGGCGCTTTGTTTTCGACATTGACGGTTGCTGAAAATATCGAGGTGCCACTGCGGGAATATTACCCCAGGCTCAACCCTCATCTCCGGGACGAGATCGCGGCCTACAAGGTCCGCATGGCCGGCCTTCCTTCCGAGGCAGGACCCAAATTTCCTGCAGAGCTTTCGGGTGGCATGAAAAAGCGTGCAGGGCTTGCGCGCGCCCTGGCGCTGGACCCCGATCTCTTGTTCCTCGATGAGCCGACGGCGGGGCTAGACCCCATCGGCGCGGCCGCTTTTGATGAGCAAACGCGCAGCTTGCAACGCACACTTGGCCTGACGGTGTTCCTCATCACTCATGATCTCGATACGCTATATGCTATCTGCGATCGGGTCGCCGTAATTGCCGATAAGCGCGTGATTGCCGTGGGTACGATCGATGAATTGCTGGCGACGGACCATCCCTGGATCCAGGAATATTTCAACGGTCCGCGCAGCCGTGCCGCCAGGGGCGCCTCGGAGCCCTCGGCAGTAGACGGAAGCGGCGGGGCCGGTCATAAGCAGCCAAAGGGCGGTAGGGACTGATGGAAACAAGATCCAACCACATTTTGGTCGGCAGTGTCGTGCTGGCTCTTTTGGCTGCGGTGATCATTGCCGCCTTCTGGTTCGCCCGTTTGGGCGAGGGCGATAAAAAGCAGTATGACATTTATTTCAAGCAGTCTGTGAACGGCTTGGCCAAGGGCTCAAGCGTCAGCTTTTCCGGGGTTCCATCCGGTCAGGTGCAGGAAATCGAATTGTGGGATCGGGACCCGAGTTTCGTCCATGTCCGAATAGCGGTGAAGGAAGATCTTCCGGTTCTACAAGGAACGACGGCGACGATTCAGGGCGTCGGTTTCACCGGCGTCTCTGAAATCCAGCTTGACGGCGCGGTCAAAGGTGCGCCGCCGATCACCTGTCCTATCCAAAATCCTGAAATCGAGTGCCCCGATGGCGTGCCGGTCATTCCAACTAAGCCAGGTGCGCTGGGTGAGCTCCTTAATAACGCGCCTCTTTTGGTAGAACGCTTGTCCACCCTCACCGAACGGTTGACCGAGTTGCTTTCGGACCGCAACCAAAGGAGCATCGCGGCGATTTTGGACAATGTCGAGAAATTGTCCGGATCGCTTGCTGATCGCGCTCCCGAAATTGCAGCGACATTGGCGGAAACCCGCCTGGCCGTGGCGCAAGCGGCAAAGGCGGCCGATGAAATTTCCAGGTTGGCGGCGACGAGCAACGATATTTTGGACAAGCAAGGGCGCCCCCTGGTCGCCGATCTGCAGAAATCGGTGCAGGCGGCGCGCAGAAGCATGGAAAACCTTGACGCTGCGATGATTGAGGCCCGTCCCGGCCTTCACACCTTCTCCACGCGCACCATGCCGGAGGTCGACCTGCTCGTCCGCGACCTGCGCACCATGTCCAAGTCGCTGAGCGCGGTTGCGGAGAAAGTCGACCAGCAGGGAGCCGGATCGCTGTTGGGATCACCCAAGCTGCCGGATTATGAAGGGAAATGAGACAGCCTATGCGCCGCCTTCTTCTTCTGTTGCTCACCATGCCTGTTGCCGCCTGCGTGAACTTTGGAGCCAAGCCGCCTGAGCGCCTGCTTTCGTTGAGCGCCAAGGCGAGCCTGGATGGAGGCACTTTGCGGACAGGCGCAACGGGGAACAGTCTCATCGTCGGCTTCCCCGAAACACCGCGCATGCTGGAAACCAGCAGGGTGCCAGTGCAGATTGACGATGTTTCCGTGGCGTACCTCAAGGGCGGGCAATGGGTGGATCAGCCTGGCCGCCTTTTTCAGCGGCTCCTTTCGGAAGTCATCTCCGCCAAGACCAATCGGGTGATCCTAGACCCCGGTCTGTTCGGAGGTGAGCCAGCGACAAGATTGTCAGGGGAGCTTCTTCGCTTCGGCGTGGATGCCCGTTCGCGGCAGGCGCTTGTCACCTATGATGCGACCCTGCTGGGTTCGGACGGCTCCACCGTGACAAAGAAGCGTTTTTCCGCGACACGACCGGTAAGCGAAATCGACGCCGTCCCAGTGGGCGGCGCGCTTAACGACGCCGCTAATGACGTCGCCGATCAGGTCGCCCAGTGGGTCGCGCAGTAATTCGGGGATATGCCATATCTACCCGTCGTCCCTCGACTTCGCTTGGGACCAACCGAGTAACTTGAAGTTATCAGGCTCTACCCTATCCTGTTGGCAATTAGGCCATCCACCACGCCGGGATCGGCAAGCGTCGATGTATCGCCTAATGAGGAGGTGTCGCCCTCCGCGATCTTGCGCAGGATGCGGCGCATGATCTTGCCAGAACGGGTCTTGGGAAGAGCCGTGGTGAATTGGATGGCGTCGGGGGTGGCGATGGGGCCGATCTCCTGCCTGACCCAGCGGACCAGATCCTTACGCAGCTCTTCTGACGGTTCCTGGTCGGCATTCAGCGTTACATAGGCATAAATGCCCTGCCCCTTGATTTCATGGGGCATGCCGACGACTGCGGCTTCTGCGACCTTGGGGTGGAGAACAAGGGCGCTTTCGACCTCGGCAGTGCCCATGCGGTGGCCTGACACGTTGATGACATCATCGACGCGCCCGGTGATCCAATAATAGCCGTCCTCGTCCCGCCGCGCCCCATCGCCCGTAAAATATTTGCCGGGGAAGGTGCTGAAATAGGTCTGGAAAAAACGCTCATGGTCGCCATAGACGGTGCGCATCTGACCCGGCCAGCTTCGAGCGATCACCAGATTTCCTTCGCAGGGGCCTTTCAGTACATGGCCTTCACCATCGACGATCTGCGGCTCCACGCCGAACAATGGTTTAGTGGCTGAACCGGGTTTCAGATCAGTGGCGCCGGGCAGCGGGGCGATCAGGGCAGCGCCCGTTTCGGTCTGCCACCAGGTATCCACAATGGGACAGCGCCCTTCGCCCGGCACTTCATGATACCAGCGCCATGCCTCCGGATTGATCGGCTCTCCCACGCTGCCCAGAAGACGCAGGCTTTTGCGGGAGGTTGCGGTGACATAATCATCGCCCTCGCGCATCAGCGCGCGCAACACGGTGGGCGCTGTGTAGAGGATGTTGACCTGGTGCCGGTCGACGACTTCCCAGATACGCGATGGGCTCGGCCAGTTCGGCACACCCTCATACATCAAGGTGGTCGCGCCATTGGCGAGTGGGCCATAGATGATATAGCTGTGTCCCGTGACCCAGCCTATATCTGCCGCGCACCAATAGATTTCACCGCGCCGATAATCGAAGCACAATTCATGCGTCAGGCTCGCCCAGAGCAGATAGCCCCCCGAAGTATGCAGCACGCCCTTGGGCTTGCCGGTCGAGCCCGAGGTATAAAGAATGAAGAGGGGATCCTCGGCGCTCATCGGCTCGGGTTCGCACTCAGAGCTCACCTGCTGGGCAAGCTCATGATACCAGTGGTCCCGGTCCGCCTGCATAAGGACATTGCCACCGGTCGCCTTAACGACAATCATTTTTTCAAGGCAGGTGACCAGCTTTGCCGCTGCATCGGCGTTGGCCTTTAACCCCACGGTCTTGCCGCCCCTGCGACCTTCATCGGCTGTGATCAGAAATCGGCTGTCGCAATCGGTGATGCGGCCCGCGAGCGCGTCGGGAGAAAAGCCGCCAAAAACAATGCTATGGACAGCGCCCAGCCGCGCGCAGGCCAGCATCGCGAACGCTGCTTCGGGGATCATCGGCAGATAAAGCGTCACGCGATCACCCTTTTTTACGCCTTGGCCCTTCAGGACGTTGGCAAAGCGGCATACCTCGGCATGGACATCGCGATAGGTAAAACGTCTTGGCGATTCCGAAGGGTCATCGGGTTCCCAGATAAGGGCGATGTCATCCCCGCGTTCGGCCAGATGCCGGTCCAGGCAGTTTGCGGAGACATTGAGTACTCCGTCGCCAAACCAGCGTACGCCAAAGTCGCTTGCGTCAAAGCTGCTTTCATCGGCTATGGTGGGTTGGCTTATCCAGTCCAGGCGGCGCGACTGCTCAAGCCAGAAAGCCTCTGGATCCGACAAGGAACGGGCATAGTCCCTGGCATAGCTTTCAGCATCGACTTTGCCACGTTCGCGCCAATCCAGCGGCACGGGGTAGATCAGCTGCATTTGTTTTCTCCTCTGGCGCAGATCATTGACGTGCCGGGCGGCAGTTTCAACTTCGAATGATGGTAGAACAGCCATTTTTCTGGATCTGATCCAGTGCCCATAACGCCGCTTCGCGAACAATATCGCTTTCATCTGTCGAAAGCCGTTCCAGTTGGGCCTCAAATTTAAGATCGCCACTGTTGCCTGCCGCGATGGCGGCATTGCGGACCATGCGATCACGGCCGATCCGCTTGATGGGAGACCCGGAAAAGACCGTGCGGAACCCTGGATCATCCAGATCGAGCAGGTCGCCAAGAGCAGGCGCGGTCAGCTCCGCGCGGGCAAAGAACGCCTTGTTGGCGGCGGCGCTGCTGGCGAACTTGTTCCAGGGACACACAGCAAGACAATCATCGCAACCATAGATGCGATTGCCGATGGCGGTGCGAAATTCCTCTGGGATCGGTCCCTTATGTTCGATGGTGAGATAGGAAATGCACCGCCGGGCATCCACCCGGTAAGGCGCGGGAAACGCGTCTGTCGGGCAGGCGCGCTGGCATGCGTCGCAACTTCCGCAACGATCCTTGACGGGGGCGTCCATCGGTAGCTCCAAAGTGGTGTAGATAGCTCCAAGGAACAGCCAGCTGCCATGCTCGCGGCTTACCAGATTGCTGTGCTTGCCCTGCCAGCCCAGCCCCGCGGCTTCGGCGAGCGGCTTTTCCATCACCGGCGCTGTATCGACAAAGACCTTGAGTTCGCCGCCCGCCTCATCGACCAGCCAGCGGGCGAGGGCCTTCAGCGCCTTTTTTAACACATCATGATAATCCTGCCCCTGCGCATAGGCGGATATGCGGCCGATGCCCCGCGCCTCGGCCAGGGCAAGCGGATCGCGCGCCGGAGCATAGCTCATCCCCAACATGATGACCGACCGCACCTCCGGCCAAAGGCCCCGCGGCGAACTGCGTTGCGCGGCCCGCTCCTCCATCCAGATCAGATCCCCATGACAACCTTCCGCCAGCCATTGCACCAGGCGTTCGCTGGTCCGGGGGGCGGCGTCCGCGCGCGCAATGCCGCAGGCGGCGAAACCTAGAGCGGCGGCCTGCGCCTTGATGCGTTGCGTGATATTTTTGCTTTGTCTTGTCATTTGCCGCGACTATCCTGCCCTTATGACAGGGCACATGCATTCGCCCTATGCCGTCGAAGCGCATGGGCTTGTCAAGGATTTCGGCTCCTTCCGCGCTGTGGACGGGGTCGACATCGCCGTGCCCCAGGGCAGTATCTATGGCATACTAGGCCCCAATGGCGCGGGCAAGACTACACTTATTCGCATGCTGCTGGGCATCATCGATCCCGATGCCGGAGAGCGGTCGTTATTGGGCGAGAAACGACCGCTGAAGATGGTCCGTAAGGTTGGTTATCTGCCGGAGGAGCGTGGCCTTTATCCCTCGATGAAGGCTTATGATGCGATTGCCTTCATGGGCGCGCTGCGTGGCCTGCCCCTTGCCGAAGGTCGTAAGCGCGCGCGGTTGTTGATGGAGGAACATGGGCTTGGCGATGCGGCTGACAAGCTGGTTCGCATCTTGTCCAAGGGCATGGCGCAGACGGTTCAGCTATTGGGCGCGATCGTGCACGAGCCGCGCCTGATCGTGTTGGACGAACCCTTTTCGGGCCTCGACGCGATCAATCAGGGCAAGCTGGAACGGCTGATCAAGCGAAAGGCGGCGGAAGGTGCTACGATCATCTTTTCGACGCATGTCATTGCCCATGCCGAACGCCTTTGCGAACGGATCGCCATCATTGCCAAGGGAAAAGTGCGTTTCGAAGGCAGCGTGTCAGACGCACGGGACCGGCTGCGTCCGCAGGTACGGCTAGAGACGCGGCGGAGTGACGGCGCTTGGCGCGCGGCTCTTCCGCCCGATACGCATGTCGACGGCAATGTCTGGCACTTCACCATGCCTGAGGGGGGTGTCGAGCCATTGCTGAAGGCGCTTGTCGAAAATGATGCGGGCGTTCAGGCGCTGGCGATTGAGCGGCCGGGCCTGCATGACGCCTTTGTGGCTATTGCGGGCGAGGCGGCCGCGCGGGAAATGGAAGCAGATGGCGCGCGGGAGGCGGCGGAATGAAGGAGCTTTTCCGCGCCGCCTTCATCATAGCGCGCCGGGATTTCACGGCGGTGATTTTTTCCAAGGCCTTCATCTTCTTTTTGCTGGGCCCGCTTTTCCCCGTCGTCATAGGCTTTATTGCGGGGCAATTGGGCGATGACATGGCAGGTGTCGGCAAGCGCCCATCCGTGGGGGTGCTGATGAGCCCTCAGGAGGTTCAGGCCCTTTATCGCGCCAATGCCAGGCTTCTGGAGCAACTCGGGCCGTTCGGCCAACCGATCCTGAAGGAAGCGCCGCAGGGAACACAACCGAAAGCCATGCTGCAGCGGCGGGAGAACAGCGTTCTTGCTGTGCTCTCCGGCACGCTGGAACGGCCTGTGCTTACTGGGCGAGAGACGGAAATCCGCAGGCTGGAAGGCGACCTGTCGCTGCTCGTCAGTACGGCGCGCGCGGGCGACGCGCTTCCGGTGACGAAACTTCAGAACCATGTGGTGGAGGGCAGCCGGGGCGCACGCGAGCAGACGCAGATGCTGATCGGCCGGGGGGCACAGGTCCTCCTGTTCCTCCTCACCATGCTGCTCGCCGGCATGGTGCTGTCGAATATGGTGGAAGAAAAGACCAACAAAATCATAGAAATTTTGGCCGCTGCGGTCCCGGTGGACGCCATCTTCATCGGTAAGCTGATGGCAATGCTGGGCATGTCGCTGGTAGGCATAGCGATTTGGGGTGGGGGCGCAGGCATCTTCTATTTGGCGACATTTGGTTTATCCTCGGCTCCCCCGCCTCCCGCTGTGGGCTGGCCGATCTTCCTGCTGCTTGGCGTCCTTTATTTTGCGATGGCCTATATGTTGCTGGGGGCCCTGTTCATCAGCATCGGCGCACAGGCCTCCACGGTACGTGAGGTGCAGACGCTTTCCATGCCCGTCACCATGGGGCAGGTAGTGGTGTTCTTCCTTGCGTCCTATGCGGCAAGCAGGCCCGGCAGCATCGCTGAGATTGCGGCGGCCGTCTTTCCGCTGAGTTCGCCCTTCACCATGATTGCACGCGCGGCCCAGTTTCCGGACCTTTGGTCTCACTTTTTGGCGCTCGGCTGGCAGATCATGTGGATCGGGATCATCATTCGCATCGGTGTGCGACTGTTCCGTCGCAACGTGCTGAAATCGGGTAGGGGCGATGGTGCGAAAGCCGGTCTTTGGAAGCGGCTGACCAGCCGTGCATCGCAGGTTCAGCTGTAACAGGTTAAGTCAGGACCAACGCACCGGAGACGAAGCCATGCAGCTATCACGGCGGGCATTTATAGGGTCGGCTGGCCTGCTCACGGCTGGAACGCTCGCCGGAGTACCACTGCCGACGGGTGCCGAGGAGCGGTTCGAACTCAGCCTTTCCGAAGGGGAATGGAGGAAGCGTCTGACCGCCCAGCAATATGCTATCCTCCGGCGTTCCCAAACCGAGCGGCCATATTCCAGTCCGCTAAACGAGGAGCATCGCAAGGGCGTCTTTCTCTGCGCGGGGTGCCGGCTGCCGCTTTTCTCCTCGGGGAGCAAATTTGACAGCGGTACCGGCTGGCCGAGCTTCTGGAAGCCGTTGCCCAACGCAGTACGCACCAGCACCGACTATCTGATCGGCCTTCCCCGAACCGAGGTGCATTGCCGCCGTTGTGGCGGACATCTGGGACATGTGTTCGATGATGGTCCAAGGCCGACGGGCAAGCGATACTGCATGAACGGCGCGGCAATGCTGTTCCGGCCCCTCGCTTAAAAGCCGATTGCGTTTCGACCCTAACGGACAACCCGATAGACGTGGATGGTTTCGCCAGTCGGCATTGGAACGGGTCTTAACCAGGCAGGCGGCTTTCCTCGCTCAAGCAGGGCCGCAAGTCCGGCCGGACCATCCTTCATATAGCTTTGAATCTCAGGCCGATCATGGCAGTAGGCCAGATAATCAGCACCCGTCCTCGCGATAATGGCGTGGGCCTGTTCGTCCTTGCTCATATAAGCCTTCAGCACCTTGGCCATGGCGGCTTGATTGCGGTGGTGGTTGGTCGCGATCACCCGGTGGTGCGTGTAAACCAGCAGCATCGGCCCGATGTCCAGCGGCGCGAACAAGGTCGATGCGGGCAGGGCGTTGAGACCCTGCAACGACTTTGGCGAAAGGCATGTGTCTTCAGCTTTTTTTTCTGCTTCCTTTTTCGCCTGTGGCTTTGAAAGAACATCCGCCAGCAACGCCGTCGGCATTGCGGGGACCAGGGTAAAAGCGGCTACGGTAGCAACGATCCTGGGAGCAGCCCGCCCGATCGCCCGCGCCTTGCGCAATGCCATATAGAGCAGCCAGGCGTTTCCGGGCAGCATGAAGATATTCGCCACCGCCATGGCGCGCAGAACCAGAATGGCAACTGCCACGGCTCCTGTGGCCAGGAAAAGCAGTTCCAGCCAAGGTCCAAAACCGCCCGCGCGCCGCCGCGACCGGATGGCAAGCAGATAGCCGACAAAACCAAGAACAGGACCGGTCAGACTAAGCGCGAAGGTTTCAGGGCTTTGACGCCACAAGGGCAGACCTTCGTTAATCTTCAAATACCAGTAGCGGTAAACGAACGGGTCGAGCGTTTCGAATGGCCCCGCGAGGCATTGCCGACCCAGAATGAAGAGTGGAACCAGCGCCGCTGCGCCCGCCAAGGCAGTGATGGCGACACGATTGATTGCCTTGTCATCTGGAATGACGGCTTTGAGGCCGACGAACACCAATGTCGCCATCAACAGCGGCACGACATAGGCCGGTGACATCGCATCGCAATAGATCACCATCGATTCGGCCCAGCCATGGGTAGCCAACATCAATCCGGCCGAGCCGAATGACAATGTCATCAGATAGGCGGCAAGCCGGTCCAACTGATCAGCCCAGAGTACATATTTAAGGCCATATAATGCGCCGAACAGCACGGCATAGGGCAGCGCCTCGCTGGATATGTTTAGCCAGAGTGCCACGGCCATGCCGCTGATGATGCCGCCCTTATGCTGCGAAGGCAGTTGGCTGGCATATAGAGCCAGCGTCGCCATGGCGATTTGCCAGCCATGATGGTCGATCCGCATCGGCATGAATTGGATCAGCACCGGGAAGGTTACAGCCAGCAGCAGTACGGCGATGATTGCCACTAACGGACCGGCGATGCGCCTGAGCAAGCTGCCAATCAGAAAAAATGCAAAGCCCAGCACCAATAGCGGGTAAATCGCGAGCACGGCCTTTTCGGTGGTGGCGGTTCCCAGCAAGGGCGTGGCGATCCACAACAGCGCTGCGATAGGAACGTCGATCAGGCGAGACCAATGCATCGGGCCGCCTCCCGGCGGATTGATGCGATATTGGGTGACATCGAACCAGCTTTGTCCGGCCATCCAGTCGCGAACCTGGACAAGCCGCAGGGCGTCGTCAGGATCTCGAAAGCCCAGTTCGGCAATTTGTCCGCGATAGGTCCATAGCAATATGGTCGAGCAGGCAAGCCAGATCAGGAGGGTGACGGGCCGAAGCCATGGCGTCACTTTGCTGTCGGGGATCATCCGGCGAACACGACTTTCTTGCGCATAAGATATGTCGCCTGAAAGCTGATGGCGATGGCGGCCAGCTTGGCAAGGCGCGGATCCATACCCATCATGTCGCCCGTCCAGACGATCGAGGTCGTGATGGCGAGGCCGGCCAGGGCAGAGCCAAGGAACAGCGCTTTTTGCCGGTCCCGCTGCCGTCCATCGGCCGCGACGGTTTCAGTGAAAACTGCGCGGCTGGAGAGCAGCCAATGCGCCGCTATCCCTCCGATATAGCCAAGGGCGGAGGCGGCTGCCGGATACAGGCCCAAATGGAAAAGCGCCATGAAGACGCTCATGTCCACGGCCAGGGCACCCGCGCTCGACAAGATATAGCGTAAATAAGTGACGTTGCGCAGGAGCGAGAGAACCGCCGTTACCATGGGTCAGGCCGCCTTTTCGACACGGCTCGGAACGAGTCGCTCGGAAGCCAGGGCGGCGCGTTGTCCTTCATCGCCCGCCTCATGATATTCGGCGTCCTCATTAACGCCCCAGATGTCGTAGATGCGCTCGCCGGCTTCGATATTGCGAACCGTCAGCATCGCGGTCATCATGGCGTGATCCTGATTATTATAGCGGTGCATGCCGTTGCGGCCGACCATGTGCAGCGTTGGATAGCTGGCTTCCAGTTCCTCTCGCATCTGCCGGACATTGCCCGCATAGGCATCGTCATACACTGGATAAGCCTTTTCCTGCCGCACGACCGCTCCCTCAACCACATCCTCTGGGCGGCACAGGCCCAGGATCGCCATTTCCTTTTTGGCGAGCTCCACAAGATCGGCGTCGCTTGATGACCACAAGCCGTCGCCTTCAAAGCAGAAATATTCAAGACCGACGCATGCAATCCCTGGCTCGGGCACCATTTCGGGGGACCAACTGCGGAAATTCTGAACGCGTCCGACTTTCACCTTGCTGTCGTGGATATAGATCCAGTTATCAGGGAAGAGGTCATCGGAACGGATCATCAGCGCCACCGTCAGAAAGTCGCGATATTTCAGATTGAGCGCATGGGGTATCGTCGCAGGCAGCGGATCGATCCGTCCGGCCAGTTCGCGCATGGGGGCAGAGCTGATCACATGGGTTGCGTTGATGGTGACGATGCTGCCGTCGGTCGCCGTCGCCTGCACCTGCCAGCGGCCGGTCCGGGCATTGTGCTTCATTTGCTTCAAGGCATGGCCCATCAGCACATTGTTCCCGCCCTTGGTCACAAAGTCGCGCGCCGCTTCCCACATCATGCCGGGACCTTGTCGGGGATAGCGGAAGGTTTCCAGCAGGGTCTTGGTCGCCATGCCGTCATTGGGCCGCTTGTTCAGGCCAAGTGACCGTTTGACACCGTCCAGCACCGCCGCGCCCAGGCTCAGCCCCTTGATCCGCTGCGCCGCCCAGTCGGCCGACATTTCGTCGCACGGCATGCCCCAGACTTTTTCGGTGTAGGTCTTGAAGAAGATGGAATAGAGCTTGTGCCCGAACTGGTTCACTACCCAGTCTTCAAAGCTGCGCACGTCCTTTTTGGGATTCATTTTCCAGCGCAGATAGCTCAGCATGCACAGGCCGGAACGGATGATGCCCAGATTCGCTAAGGCCTCAAACGCACGCAGGGGATAGCTGTAGAACTTGCCTTCGTAATAGATGCGGCTCATGCGCGGGCGCTGAATGAAATCGTCGGGTAGAATCTCATTCCAGAGATCGACCACTTCCTTGGATTTGGAAAAGAACCGGTGGCCGCCAATGTCGAAGCGGAAGCCCTTATATTTGACGGTACGGCTGATCCCGCCAACATAAACCGGGTCCTTCTCCAGGACGGTGACGCTATAGCCCTTTTTGGTGAGTAGATAGGCGGCCGTCAGCCCTGCGGGGCCCGCGCCGATAATCGCCACATCCACGGCCTGGTCCGGACGCGTCATTCGGGAACTCCCAACACAATCTACCTGTCTGAAGGGAGTGAAGGAAATCCTCTAAGGATTGGTTAACTGTCATTTAAGCAAATGGCAGCCGAGCCGTTATGGGGCCTTGCGCGGAACCAAATCGTTCGTCCCTGGCGCTGCCACGCGCTTGGGGCGAACGATTTTAGCCAGGCAAACCGTCCTCGATCAGAAATCCCCCATGCCCCCAGGACATGAATGCGTCGACCCCGAATCGCGCGACATAAGAGTATAATGCTGTGCGTCAGGGCACAACGGGGAAGGCGGAGTAGAAACTTTAGTGATCGTCAGGCTGGCTTCTTCCTGCGTCATCCCCACACAAGCTGGGCCCCAAGCAGCATCAATGGCGGAAATGCCGCATTCCCGTAAAGACCATCGCCAGTCCCGCCTCATCGGCAGCGGCAATGACATCGTCGTCGCGGATCGAGCCGCCGGGCTGGATCACCGCCGTCGCCCCGGCTTCGACCGCAGCCAACAGGCCATCGCGGAACGGGAAGAAGGCGTCCGACGCGACGGCTGACCCGATGGTGCGCGCTTCAGCCCAATTGTTCGTTTCGGCCGCTTCCTGCGCCTTGGCGGCGGCGATGCGGGCGCTGTCGCGGCGGTTCATCTGGCCAGCGCCAATACCGGCGGTCACTCCATCCCTGGCATAGACGATGGCGTTGGACTTCACATGCTTGGCCACCGTCCAGGCGAAAAGGCAGTCCTTCAATTCCTGCTCAGTAGGTGCGCGCTTGGTGACGACCTTCAGCTGATCGCTCGTCACACGCCCATTGTCCCGATCCTGCAGCAATACGCCGCCGGCGATCACCCTGACCTGTTGGCCTTTGCGGGCCGGGTCGGGCAAATCGCCGGTCAGCAGCAAGCGAAGGTTCTTTTTCTTTGCGAATATGGCCCGCGCGCCTTCGTCGGCATCGGGCGCTGCAACGACTTCTGTAAAGATGTCGCTGATGGCTTCCGCCGTCTGAGCGTCCAGCGGGCGATTCACGGCAATGATGCCGCCAAAGGCCGACACACTGTCACAGGCCAGCGCCTGGTGATAGGCGTCGATCAAATTGTCGGCGGTAGCAACGCCGCAAGGATTGGCGTGCTTGACGATGACCACGGTGGGCGGTCCGTCCCTGAACTCGCTTACCAGTTCGAGCGCGGCATCGGCGTCATTCAGATTATTATAGGACAGCTCCTTGCCTTGAACCTGCTGCGCCTGGGCAACGCCTCGTGCAGCCGGACCTATTGGGAGATAGAGCGCCGCTTCCTGATGCGGGTTTTCGCCATAGCGCAGCCGCATGGCCAAACGGCTGGCCATCGCGCGGACCGGCGGAAATTTCTGTCCCTGATCCACATGGGCGAACCAGTTGGCGATCATGCTGTCATAGGCGGCGGTGGCCGCATAAGCTTTTGCCGCCAGCATTCGCCGGAAGTCATAGCTGGTGCCGCCGCTCTTCTCGTCCATCTCCGCAATCAGCTGCGCATAATCGGCGGGATCGGTGACAATGGCGACGCTTTCATGGTTCTTGGCGGCTGAGCGAACCATCGACGGGCCGCCAATGTCGATATTCTCGATGATCTCATCCCGATCCGCGTCCCGCGCCACGGTCTGCGCGAAGGGATAGAGATTGACCACCACCAGATCGATGGCGCCGATTTCATGTTCCTGCATCGAAGCCATGTGATCGGGATTGTTGCGGACGGCGAGCAGACCGCCATGCACCTTCGGATGGAGCGTTTTGACCCGCCCGTCCATCATTTCGGGAAAACCGGTAAGGTCGGAAATGTCCTTTACCTGCAAGCCAGCTTCACGCAACGATTTTGCGGTGCCGCCGGTGGATACCAGTTCCACACCATGGCGCGCCAGGGCCTTGCCCAAGTCAACAAGTCCGCTCTTGTCGGACACTGACAGCAGCGCCCGTCCGATTTTCACTTCGCTCATTTTTTTTCCTTTATCCGACCCTTTTGAGCAGCCAGCCAATGCTCGCGCCGCCCGCCGCCGTTTCTCCGGTCACGACCAGTTGTTTTGCCGGGTGCGGCCGGCCCTCGCCGTCTACCCAAAGGCTGTCTTCTATGGCAAGGGCGCCGCCACCGCTGCGGAACTGCCAGAGCGGCCCCATCTGGATGCGCAGCAGCGCCCCCTGCTTGTCCGCTGTCAGCGTAGGCTCAACGTCCGGAGCGAGGTGGAAGCGGACCGCAAAGGCCGTGGCACTCTGCTTGCGCCGTCCGGAGGGGAGCAGCATATCCTCGCCACGGACTTCCCGGCCGTCGGTTCCCATGAGCAGTAGACGCCGATGAATGAAGCCCAGACGGCGGACATAGCCGTCATGGCTGATCTCCAGCCGGCTGCCTTGTTCCAGTTCCTGACGCTCCAGTTCGACTTCGGTTACGCCCCGGCCGAGCGTTCCGTCATTGAGGATGGCCGTGCTATTGCGATCGTCGAGAACCAGCGTGCTATGCGCGGCGGTCGTGCGCAAACCCTGCGCCAGATCCTCGGGAATATTGGCTCCGGCCAGCGCCGCGCCGCCGCAATTGACCACCAGCCGGTAAGGACCGTCGCTGATTTCCATGGCATTGGTTGAGGCGCAGCCCGCAACCGCCAAATGAGATACTGGGGGCGGAGCGGCGTCGACGAGCAGCACCGTCTGTCCCGCCGAAAGCCGCTGATAGCCCCAGTCCCGCGCCTGCCGTAACGGACGGGTCCGAATTCCCGTAGCCGCGACAACCGCTTCCACCAGGGTATCGGCCGTGGCGGCACTGCCCTGCCAGCTTCCAAGGCCGCCATCGCCATGCGTTATGCCGAGCAGAGCCGCCACCGCCCGACTCATTCCGATCTGCAGGAAATCAGGCACGGCCTCCCGCCGCACATCATATACCGACTTCAGCATGGCCAGCAGCATGACGCCTTCAAGCTGTGCGGCAGGCGACCGTGAAACCGCGCCGCCATCGGGATGAAAAGCGCTGCCAATCGCCCGTTCCAGCCCGGCTTCACCGAAAATGCGGCGCGGTCCGCCGCCGGGAATCAGCAGTGACGCCGTGACAATGCCGCCCCATGCAACAAGACGGGGCAGACCCGCCTGCGCCTTGTCGGCGCTGCGGTCCAGATGACGCGCCGTGCGCGCAATGCAATTCAGGACGAGGGAGCGATAGACAAGGTCCGTGCTCGACAGGATCAGCGGCGCATGCGCGGTCCAGAAGAGCAGCCGCCAGCCAGCGCTATCGGCTCGCCAAGCCGGTTCGCTCGGCTTTTCGGAATGAGCGGCAAGCCATTTGCGCATAATCGTTTCGGCAATGGGAGCCGCCTGCTCCCTCGTCGACACGGTGGCCAGATCGCGCAGCCAGCGAAAGCTGTGGATGTAATCGACGAAGGATGGAGCCAACGTCATATCGGCGACATCGAGCGAATCGATAGGTTGCTTCATGCCCCGGAACAGGAAATAGCCGGCCCGCAACGCCTTGCCCGCACGCGCGTCCCCAGGAAGCGGGTCATCGGGAACCGCCAACAATTTCAGGGGATATTTGCCCTTCAGCCGCATGGCATGCAGCGGCGTGCGCCATGTCAGGCGATAAAAATGATTGGCCATGCGCTCGGCGAGCGATAGGCCCTTGTCGTCGGACAGCCGGATCAGCCTCTTGCCCTGTTCGATCCCGTCCTGGGCGAGGTCAAGTGGCGACTGATCGTTCACCCGCCCCTCAATATCTCAATGTTAGCGGCATAGGCTTCAGGGCCGCCCCTGAAGGTGGCAGTGCCCGCCACCAGCACGTCGGCGCCCGCGGCAATCGCGCGGGGCGCGGTGCTGGCGTCCATGCCTCCATCCACCTCCAGGCGGATATCCTTGCCGGTCTTGTCGATCATCTTGCGCACCGCCTCGATTTTGCGAAGCTGGCTTTCAATGAAGCTCTGCCCACCAAAACCGGGATTGACGCTCATGATGAGGACAAGGTCAATGTCTTCTATTAGGTAATCCAACATTTTCGCTGGTGTGGCCGGATTCAGCGAGATGCCTGCCAGCTTCCCCAGCGACTTGATATGTTGCACCGTCCGGTGAATATGCGGCCCTGCCTCAGGATGCACCGTGATGATGTCCGCACCGGCGGCCGCAAAAGCGTCGAGATAAGCATCCACCGGGGAAATCATCAGGTGAACGTCGAACGGCTTTTTCGTGTGGGGACGAAGCGCCTTTACGACGGCCGGTCCGATTGTGATGTTTGGCACGAAATGTCCATCCATTACATCGACATGGATCCAGTCGCAGCCTGCCTCGTCAATGGCGCGAATCTCTTCGCCCAACTTGGCAAAGTCGGCAGAAAGAATAGAGGGGGCGATCTTGATAGGATTATGCATGCCAATCGGCATTAGCCACAGGGCGTAAGCTTCGCAACCGCTGTGAGGCGGATTTGGTCTGCCTGCTCATTTTTTGGGAGGGGATTTGCCGTAACGTGGCGTGCCTGGCGGTAAAGGACGATCTTAGCGCAAGCGTCTATGCTATTTCCTTTGCAATCGCGCGATGAAAAATCCGTCCAAACGCCCTTCTTGCGACAACATGGTGGGCAGCGTCCGCACCCACCCCTCTGGGGCCGGATCGATGCCGCGGGGAAGCAGGTCCTTCTGAACTGCATCAAGCGAAAATTCCCCTGATTCATTCAGCAGCCGCTCAACCTGCGCTTCCCCCTCCGCCCGTTCCAGCGAACAGGTGGCATAGATCAGCACACCGCCGGATTTCAGCCATCCAGCGGCACGTTGCAGCAAATCAGCCTGCAATTCCGCCAATTCTTCGATCTGCCGCTGACCGATGCGATGCAGTACGTCGGGGTGGCGGCGGAAAATACCGGTGGCGGTGCAGGGCGCATCAAGCAGGATCGCATCGACCGGCGCGGCTGGACTCCATTGACGCAGATCGCCCTGGATTATGTGTGCGGAAAGGGCTGTCCGGGCCAGATTTTCGTTCAGCCGTTCCAGACGCTTTTTGGACTGGTCCACCGCCGTGACATTCCATCCGTGAGAGGCGAGCTGCATTGTCTTGCCACCAGGCGCTGCGCAAAGATCAAGCACCTGGCGACCCTGACCCTCGCCAAGGAGACGTGCGGGCAGTGAAGCGGAAAGATCCTGCACCCACCATGCGCCTTCGGCAAAGCCGGGAAGTTGGGTCACATCGGATGCCGCCGAAAGGCGTATATGCCCCGGCAGCAGGCTGACGCCGCCCAACTGTTCGCACCAGCGGCCAGTGTCTTCACCGCACTTCAGGCTAAGGTCGATGGCCGGGGGCGCTGCCAATGCCTCCTCTGCAGCCAGGACGACTTCGTCGCCCCATTGACCGGCCCAGCGTTGCGCCACTTCGGGTAGAAGTGTCGGTTTTTCCGGGAGGTTCGCCTCGCTCCGCATCAATGTGCCGAACACGCCGTGGACCAGCTTGCGCGGGCCGCCATCGACCAGCGGCAGGGCAGTGGCGATTGCTGCATGAGGGGGCGTTTTCAAGATCAGCGCTTGCGCCAACGCTATCCGCAATACGGTTCGGGCCTTTGAATCGGATGGGAGAACCCGGCGTGTGACGCTGTCGATCAGAGCGTCAAGATCCGGCATGCGCCGCAGCACTTCGGCTGTAATGGCATGGACAAAGGCCTTGTCCGCACGCTGCGGCAAGCCTTGCGTCGCGGCGTGAAGCGCCAACTCCAATGGTTCGCCCCGGCGCAAAATGGCGTCGAGCAGCTTCAGCGCGGCGCGCCGGGCGGGAAGGCCTTCAGGATGAGCAGGATAACGGGACATCAGCGCCCCCTAAGGGATTTAGCAGGAGGTGCAAAGTCGACTATATCGTTAACGAAACGAATTTCTACTGACTGCGCCGATGTGGATCAAGTGCGCTGGTCCGGCGCGGCGTCGGTTTGCCAGCGGGAGCAAGCGCTGAACGGGCGCCTTTACGCTTCTGCGAAGGGACAGCATCCATGAGAGGTGCCGAACCCATGGCCATCGCCATTTCCTCAAGCGCAGCGATGCGGCTTTCGGTCGCCGGATGGGTGGAGAAAAGCTGGCTGACATGCGTGGGCACGATATAGAGTTGCGCGGCCGCTGGATTGCGTTCTGAAACGGGATTGGGAATGTGGGCGGCGCCACCGGCGATCTTGCGCAGTGCAGAAGCAAGCGCGCGCGGATTGCCGCTGATCTCGCTACCCACCCGGTCGGCGCCATATTCCCGTGTGCGGCTGATCGCCATTTGAACGATCATGGCCGCAAAGGGAGCAACGATCACCGCCAATATTCCGGCGATTCCCGGGCCGCGATCGTCTCCACTTCGGAAGAAAAGCCCGAAATTGGCCAGCATGGAAATGGCCCCTGCAATAGTCGCCACCATGGTCATGATCAAAGTATCGCGATTGCGCACATGGCCAAGCTCATGCGCCATTACGCCGGCAATCTCATCGGGGCTGAGCATCGAAAGCAGGCCGGTGGTGGCGGCCACGGCGGCATTTTCAGGATTGCGGCCGGTGGCAAAGGCATTGGGATGAGGGCTGTCGATGATGTAGACCTTTGGCGTCGGCAAACTTGCACGGTTGGCGAGATGCTGAACCAGGCTATAGAATTCGGGCGCCGACTTTTCGTCCACTTGTCGTGCATGATGCATTTTGAGCACGATCTTGTCGGCATTCCAGAAGGTAAAGAGATTCATGCCCGCCGCAGCCACCAGAGCGACTACCGCACCGCTTGGTCCACCCAGGGTGTATCCAAGAGCCATGAACAGCGCCGTCAGCGCCGCGAGCAACATGACCGTCTTCAATCCATTCACTTGCCAAAACTCCTCTTCAGCCTGATGTACGAGGCATGGTGCTGAATGTGGGACGAGTGCTGTCCTGCTTCAACGTGGAAAGGATTTAGCATGGGCAAGCGCCCCGATCATGTAAAACCGCCGGCTCATCTGTCAAAAAGCCCTCCTGTCCCCGAACCGGACCCAATTGATGATGGGAAGGCTAATGCGAAGGACCCATCTGATCCCACCCGATATGGGGACTGGGAACGCAAGGGAATAGCGATCGACTTCTAAAAGCGGATCCGCCCCCATCGGTCGCGTTTTAGGCACAGTTTTCGGCAGCTTGTGCCTGTCGCGCGAGCAGCGGGGGTGCAGGCGGAGGATGCTCATTCTAATGGTCGTGGACATAAGTAGTAACCGGGCCATTCGGAGATCGCACCACCATGTTGGACTTTAACGATTATTCCGCCGTCGGCCCCCGCGAGGATGAAGACGGAAGAGGCATCATGAACAACATGGCAAAACGGTTCGCGAAGCAATATCCAGCCGTGGAGGGTGAAGCGCACGACCCCTTGCTGTGCGGGATTGGCCGATTGATCGTCGCCTGGGGAATGCTGGAGGTCCAGCTGGAACAGAAGATTGGGCAGTTGCGCCGTGCGGCGGGGGAGGTCCGGTCCGCCACCAGTCGCACCAAGCCCACAATGGCCAAAATGCTATCCGAACTGCGTGCGATTGTGTCGATGCGATGCCGCCGCGACAATGTTCAGTTGGTGGAAATCGCTGAAGTCGAACGCACGATCCAGCAGATTGACAAGTTCCGCACATTGGTGGTGCAGGGCTTTCAGGGCCCGGCTGACAATGGTCATTTGGAAGATCACCCGTTCCTGTGCCGCGATGCGAAGAACAATGTCATCAGCATCAGCCTTGATGAACTGATTGGCGAAGTTTCGCGGCTTGACGCCTGCAGGGAACGTTTGCTGGCGCTTTAGCTTAATAAAACGCTATTTCGGATAGCGCGGCCAATCCTGCGGGATAATGGCAGCTTCTTGGCTTGACCGGAATAGGGGGAGCGGCGATGGCTGCTTCATCTTCGGCAGTTTACAGCAGAAGGAATATCGATGACTCTCAAGAAGATCCGCAAGGCCGTGTTTCCAGTGGCTGGCCTTGGCACTCGCTTTCTCCCGGCCACCAAGGTGGTGCCAAAGGAAATGCTGCCGGTCGTGGATCGCCCACTCATCCAATATGCCGTCGATGAGGCGCTTGAAGCTGGCATCGAACAGATGATCTTCGTCACCGGCCGGGGCAAGGGCGTCATCGAAGACCATTTCGATATCGCCTATGAGCTTGAACACACCATGTCGGTGCGGGGCAAGGATCTGTCGGTCCTGAAGCCAACCCGGCTGATGCCTGGCAACGCGGCCTTTGTTCGCCAGCAGGAGCCGCTTGGGCTCGGTCATGCCGTTTGGTGCGCTCGCGACATTGTGGGAGATGAACCCTTCGCAGTCTTTCTTCCAGACGAGTTCATGGTCGGCCGGCCGGGATGCATGAAGCAGATGGTCGACGCCTATGAAAAGGTGGGCGGGAATCTCATCTGCGCTTTGGAAGTACCAGCGGATCAGACCTCAAGCTATGGCGTGCTTGATCCCGGAGCGGTCGACGGAGCCCTTACCGAGGTCAAGGGGTTGGTGGAAAAGCCCGCTCCCGGCACGGCCCCTTCCAATCTCATTGTCGCAGGCCGCTATATATTGCAGCCGGAGGTGATGGAGATGCTGGAAGGCCAGGAAAAGGGAGCGGGAGGAGAGATTCAGTTGACCGATGCCATGGCGGCGATGATCGGGAAACAGTCCTTCCATGGAGTGACCTTCGAAGGCCGCCGCTTCGACTGCGGTTCGAAGACCGGCTATATAGAGGCGAATTTTGCCCTTGCCCTCGACCGGGATGACATGCGCGATCACATCCGGGCCTTCGCCCTCGATTTGCTGGGTTGATTCCTGCCGCCGGCAGTAACGCCGGGTTCAGGAGGGAATGTCTTATTCGCCGACGAGCTTCAGCAACCGTCGTTCCACCGGAGCGAGGACGTTGACCAGCTCATGTCCGCGTTTCAGCACGGCCCCCGCTTCGCCAATCAAGCTCCACATGCCCTGACGATGGCGGAGCGCCGGATGCTTTTCGATCCGATATTCCGGCCGTTCCGTTGCCCTGCGAAAGGCAGAGAAAATCGCCGCCTCTCGGCCAAGGTCGATGGCATAGTCGCGCCAATGGCCCGCAGCCACCATACGCCCATAAAGGTCCATGATCCGCATTAACTCGAAGCGCTCGAAACCGATTTGCAGCCCCCCCTGCGGCGATGGAAAGGGGGTCACATTATACATCAGGCGCTGTCACGCTCCGGCAGGCTTTTATGTCGTGTACGTTCGTCGCGTTCCTCCATCAACTCGGCAATCCGCTTACGCATCTGCTCAAGTTCGCACTGCATCAGCTCCAGCTTCTGCGTGGCGGGATCGAACATGTCTGAACAAGGAGTGCCGTAAGGGACGAAGTGACGTTGATATTCCTGCGCGTCCACCAGCGTCTGCCGCGCCGGAATGCCGACCATGACAGCGCCTTCCGGTACGTCCTTGGTGACCACGGCATTGGCGCCGACGCGCGCGCGAGGTCCAACGATGATCGGCCCAAGCACCTGAGCGCCCGACCCAATGATCGCCCCATCGGAAATGGTGGGATGCCGCTTTCCGGCAATGCCGTTTGCAGGGTCGGTTCCGCCTAATGTCACGCATTGATAAATGGTGACATCGTCACCGATCTCGGCGGTTTCGCCAATGACGGTAAAGCCGTGATCGATGAAGAATCTCCGACCGATCCTTGCGCCGGGATGAATATCGATTGCGGTCAGGAAGCGTGAAAAGTGATTGACCGCGCGGGCGAGAAAATAGAGGCGGGCAAGGAACAGGGCATGGGCGATGCGGTGCAGACCCAGCGCCCATACGCCCGGATACAGCAGAATCTCCCAGCGGGAGCGGGGGGCAGGGTCACGCGACATGACCGAGTCCAAATAGACCACAAGATTGCGCAACATAGGCGCTCCCTAAAACCTGAGTATCGGTCCAAGGTAGTCTAACCCGCGCCATTTTTCCAGATGCGGCCGTTTTTTCACCGCGAGTGAAACGCCATCAATTCGCGCAGACCAGCTTGGTTTTAGTGGGAAAAGCGATTACATGACGCTCTACAATCGAGGAGGGCGATGAATGTCGAGCTACATGCCGACCCTGAAACAATTGCAATACCTTGTCGCGCTGAAGGAACACGGTCACTTCGGCAGGGCTGCCGACGCCTGCTTCGTAACCCAGTCGACCTTGTCGGCAGGCATCAGGGAGCTCGAATCGCTGATCGGCATCACTTTGGTCGAACGGACACGCCGGGTGGTTCGATTCACGTCTTTTGGCGACCGCATCGTCGAAAAAGCGCACAGAATTTTGCGCGAGGCGGAAGAACTGGCCGAAATGGCGCAGGCGGCAGGGAAGCCGCTAGCTGGCGAATTGCGCATGAGCGTCATTCCAACCATTGCGCCATTCCTGCTGCCACAGCTGCTGCCCAAGGTCCGCAAGGAAAAGCCTGAACTCAGGCTCTATCTTCGTGAGGAAACGAGCCAGGCCGCCATTGAGTCGCTGCGGCATGGGAATGTCGACTGCGTGCTGCTTGCGCTGCCTTTTCCCTGCGGTGACGTCGATAGTGAGTTGCTGTTCCAGGACCCTCTGTTCGTTGCCTTTCCCAAGGATGACCCCCACAATCCACCGCCATTTGTCACGCCCGAGTCCATCGACGAAACGCGCCTCCTTTTGCTGGAGGACGGGCATTGCCTGAAGGATCATGCACTCGCCGCCTGCAATCGTCCGGATTTGCGCGCGGAAGCCACGATGATGGGGACCTCGCTGCACACGCTGGTGCAGATGGTGGATAATGGGTTGGGCGTGACGATGCTCCCCGAAATGGCCATCCGCAACGGTATTCTGACCAACACTGACATTGCCGCGCGACCGTTGAAGTCGGAACATGCCTATCGCGATGTCGCGCTGGTTTGGCGAAAGAACAGCCCTCGGGAGAAGGAATTCCGGTTGATGGCCCAGATGCTGCGGGATGCGGCAGGGGAGCGGCGGAAGGCGGCTTAGCAACCTGCCTGAGGAGGTTTCGTACCGGAACAGGTCGTACACTCCCGTGATGGGCGCAGATCCCATCTGTGCGACCGGTTGCCGGATCATGTCGAAAATAATGGAAGCCAAATGCGTTCGAGCGCTGTATGCGGTCGCCGAGGCGTCGGTTTCGAGTAGGTTTGAGCCAGCGCCGAGAGCCGCCGCGAATGTTCGGGCGTCCTTTTTCTTTTCCAGCCGCTTCGGCGGCGCAGCAGTTTTTTGGAACCTATGGACTTTTCTGACCTTCCCCCGCTCCTTTCGGAGGCCCTGACCGCGCGCGCCTATACCGCGCTGACGCCCGTGCAAACTGCCGTGCTGGAGACGGAGGCTCATGGCCGCGATTTGATTGTGTCGGCCCAGACCGGTTCCGGCAAGACCGTCGCCTTCGGCCTTGCCATGGCGAACGACCTCCTGGTCGGGAAGGAGCGGATGCCCTATCTGCGTACGCCGTTGGCGCTCGTTATCGCCCCGACGCGTGAGCTGGCCCTGCAGGTCAGCCGCGAGTTGATTTGGTTATACAATAAGGCGGGCGCCCAAATCGCCACCTGCGTTGGAGGCATGGACGCTTCGAAGGAGCGGCGGGCGTTGGCACAGGGCGCGCACATCGTCGTCGGCACTCCCGGCCGCCTGCGCGATCATCTCGAACGCGGTGCGCTGGACCTATCGGAACTCAAGGTCGCCGTTCTCGACGAGGCGGACGAGATGCTGGACATGGGTTTTCGCGAGGATCTGGAAGAAATTCTCGACGCGACGCCGAATGAGCGCCGCACGCTGCTGTTCTCCGCGACCATGCCCCAGCCTATCGTCGCACTGGCCAAGCGCTATCAGCGTAACGCGTTGCGCATCTCCACCGTTGG
Organism: Rhizorhapis suberifaciens; assembly: GCF_014200045.1. Classification (GTDB taxonomy): domain Bacteria; phylum Pseudomonadota; class Alphaproteobacteria; order Sphingomonadales; family Sphingomonadaceae; genus Rhizorhapis; species Rhizorhapis suberifaciens. The sequence goes on along the minus strand of NZ_JACHOV010000004.1, from coordinate 166,512 downwards.
CGAGCAACGGGGTCATGGCGACATTGCCTATCAGGCCGTCACCGTCTCTCCAGCGGAGATAGAGCAGGCGGTGGTCAATCTGTTGCGCTTTCACGAGGCGGAAACAGCCATGCTGTTCTGCGCCACGCGAGACAATGTTCGCCGTCTGCACGCCACTTTGCAGGAACGTGGATTCGCTGCGGTGGCTTTGTCGGGAGAGCACAGCCAGAACGAACGCAATCAGGCGCTCCAAGCGCTCCGTGACCGGCGGGCACGGGTCTGCGTAGCGACCGACGTGGCGGCGCGCGGCATTGACCTGCCGACGCTCAGCCTGGTCGTACATGTCGAAATACCACGCGACGCTGAAACATTGCAGCACCGCTCGGGCCGAACCGGCCGCGCCGGCAAAAAGGGTACAGCCGTCCTCATCGTGCCCTATCCTCGCCGGCGCCGGGTCGAATCCATGTTGCGAGGCGCGCGCATCAATGCGGAATGGGTCGAGACGCCTACGCCCGAAGCAATACGCAGGCAAGATCGCGAGCGCCTGATATCCGCCCTGCTTCAGCCGGTGGAGGTTGATGAAGAAGACCGCGCACTGGCGGCGCGCTTGCTTGCGGAGCGCAGCCCGGAAGACATTGCGGCTGCTCTTGTTCGTTCTCATCGCGCCGCCATGCCGCAGCCTGAAGATCTGATCGACGGTTCACCGGAGGCACAGCGGGCCGCGCAAAAGGAACGTCACCGCACCGGGTTTGAAAATACCGTCTGGTTCCGCATGGATGTCGGCAGGCGGCAAAATGCCGATGCGAGATGGATCCTGCCGCTTTTGTGCCGTCGTGGGCATATCACCAAGAACGAGGTAGGCGCTATCCGGATCTCTGCGAACGAAACGCATTTTGAGGTGCCCCGGGCTATCGCCGACAAGTTCGCCAACGCCTTGGTTCGCACCGCCAATCCGAACGGCGAGGACGAAAGCGGCATTCTGATCGAGCGATCAGAGGGCGGTCCGCGCGAGCTTGCACGTCAACGGCGAAATGTGTCCAATGCGGACCGGCGTCCCGCCCCGCCACGACACCAGGCGCAGCCCATGCGCAAAGGACCCCCAAAAGGCCGCCGACCCAAATAATCATTGCGACGCAGGGATGCTTATTCAATCTGTTCATGTTCGCCGTCGCGGCAATAGCGAAGTGGAGACTCGTTCCCTATTGGTCGTGTTGCGCACGGACTTCGCCGCTTTGGGCTGGACGGCACCAGTCCCCCCTCCAATGCATTGTTCTGAATGTCCGATATGAAGGGACACAAAATGGGATTGGACGGTTATCTGGCGAATGCCGGAGACCCTTTGGCCGACGGAACGGCGGGCGCAGTCACTCGGGGCATCATGCGGCTTTTCAGCCGGCACGACATAGCCGGCATAGCTGAAGTGCCGCTGCCCAATGGACGCAGGGCCGACGTCATGGCGGTCGATGGCAAGGGGCAAATTCTGATCGTCGAAATCAAGTGCAGCCGGCAGGACCTGCTAGGCGATACCAAATGGCCTGATTATTTCGACTATTGCGACCGCTATTACTGGGCCGTGCCGGCAGGTTTCGACTTGAAGCTGTTCGATAGCGAAAATCTGTGGCCCTCTCGAACCGGCCTCATCTGCGCCGACCAATATGATGCAGAGATTATTCGTCCGGCCCCGACACAGCCATTGGCAACCGCTCGACGCAAAGCCGAGATACTGCGTTTCGCACGCCGATCTTCCCGGCGGCTTATGGCGATGTTGGACCCCGGTTATATCAGTGATAATTCGGGGATATAACGGTTATCTCGCTTGAACAGACCGAAATCGTTCGAAGCCAATCCTATTTCGGTCCCTGCACTTCTCCAGTTCCTTGTACGGGTTTTGGTGCTTCAAGCGCCGCCACGATCGCAGGAGTGCGGTTGTCCCGCTTGGCGTAATCGCGGGCGGACATGCCGGCTAAGGAATCGGATTTATCAGGGTTTGCGCCATTGGCGATCAGCAGGCGAACCAGCGCCAGATCGCGAAGCTGGACGGCACGGATCAACGGCGTTTCGCCCCGGTCATTGGCCTTGTCCACTTGCGCGCCATTTGCCAGCAACAGCCGTGCGCCATCCAGAAAACGCAACTGCGCGGCCAGCATCAGTGGCGTTGTCCCGCTATTGTCAGCGAAATTGGGCTTTGCGCCCTTGGCTAGCAAAAAATTCACCCAAATGGCGTCGCGGCGGGCGACGACGATGTGCAGCGCAGTTTCGCCGCTTTTGCCATCGCGGGTATTGATGACGGTGGTGCCGGGCTGGTCGACGAACTCAGTCACCTTGGCGCCGTCACGGTCCCTGACCGCTTTCAGGAAGTTGAAGCTATCTGAAAATTGCGCATGCGCCAGGGTTGGCGCCAGAAACGCCAGCGCCAGCACAAAGCCGGCGACCCGCCTTAAAAACGAACGCGGCTCAAATTCACCCGTCATGTTTCGCTCACCCTGTTCATGCAATGCGGAATCGATTTGAATTTCGTTCCCTAGCAAGGCATGGCTGGCTTTGCCATGAACAAAGCCCTTATTTCCATCGCCATTCTGTGCCTTTTACCATTGACCGCTTGCGGCGACGCATCCGATCCGGACAAAAAGAGCGAGCGGCCTCCACTTGAAGGAGCAAGCATCGGAGGCCCATTCACCCTGACCGGACAGGATGGAAAGAAGGTTTCCTACAGCGACTTCGATGGGAAATACCGGCTAGTCTATTTCGGCTATACCTATTGCCCCGACGTTTGCCCTCTTGATCTGCAAAAGCTGATGCAGGGCTATCGGCTGTTTGAAAAGCAGAACCCGGCTTTGGCGGCAAAGGTGCAGCCGATCTTCATCACCATCGACCCGCAACGGGACACTCCGTCGGTCGTGAAGAATTATGTCGGGAACTTTCACCCCAAACTTATCGGCCTGACAGGCACTTCAGATGAAATTGCAGATGTCGCGAAGGAATTTGCGGTCTATTATGCCAAGGACGAAAGGTCCGGGGGCAGCGAATATCTGATGAACCATTTAAGAGCGCCCTATCTCATGGGCCCCGAGGGCAAGCCGCTGGCAATCTTGCCGACGGATCAACCGGGTACGGAAGAGGACGAGGGCTCGCCCGAGCGAGTGCTGGCCGAACTTGACCGATGGGTGAAATGATCGACACTCCTTTCTGGGAAAAGCCTTTAAGGGACCTCGACCGCACGCAGTGGGAGGCGCTCTGCGACGGATGTGGAAAATGTTGCCTGCACAAGATCGAGGATGAAGATAGCGGCCGCATCTACCCCACCAATGTTGCGTGCAAGCTGCTGGACCGCCACAGCGCCCGTTGCGTGGATTATCGCCGGCGGAAAGCATTTGTTCCTGATTGTCTTCGCCTGACGCTCAACAGGCTCAACGACATTGAATGGCTGCCGGAAAGTTGCGCCTATAAACTGCGCGCCGCGGGACAACCGCTTCCAGAATGGCATTATCTGATCTGCGGCGATCCGGAGGCGGTGCACAAGGCCGGACAGTCGATACGCGGCTGGACGGTATCGGAAACAGAAGCGGGCGATCTTGAACATCATGTGGTGGAACGGGGGCTCTGACGATCAGTTGACCGTGGGCGGTGTGGCATACCCGCTAAAGGTGCGCCGGCACGCTAGATCGCGCGCCTTTCGGCTGTCAGTGGATCCCGGCAAGGGTGAAATCCGCTTGGGCCTTCCTACAGGCGCCAGTCTGCGCAAGGCCATTCAATGGGCATGCCAACAAACAGATTGGCTGGAGCGCCAGTTGACGGCTGTGCCGGCTACAATCCTGCTCGCACCGGGCGCCGTCTTTCCCTTGGAAGGACTGAACATTCGCATCGATTGGTCGCCTACTCTACCAAGACGGGTCCAGCGCCATGAAGACCGCTTGCAACTCGGCGGCCCCGAAGAGGCGGTGGGTCCAAGGACGCTTCGCTGGTTAAGAGAGCTCGCGCGCCAGACGCTGGTGAACGAGACGGCCGCCTATGCCGAACCGTGGGGCCTCAAGCCAGGCCAGATCACAATGGGCGATCCCCGCTCCCGCTGGGGAAGCTGTGCGTCCAACGGAAATATCCGCTATAGCTGGCGGCTGATCTGCGCGCCGGTATTCGTGCGGCAGGCGACCGTCGCGCATGAGGTCGCCCATCTCGCCCATATGGACCACGGTCCCGCCTTCCACGCGCGACATGCCGAAATTTATGGAGGAGATCCGCTGCCCGCTCGGCGCTGGCTTCGCGAGAATGGCGCAATGCTGCATCGGATCAGCATTTAGAGTGTTTTCAAGGCATTGCTGAGTTGATGCTGATCGGTTTCGGCTGCGGCACATTATTCATTAGACGGAAAGGCGCACTGCCTTATAATTCGCGGCTGTTGATCATTTAGGACGTTCATTAATGAAGAAAACTGCGATTATCGCCGCCCTTTCCATTGCCATGACGCTGCTCGCCGCTTGCAACACCGTCAAAGGTGTCGGACGCGATATTGAATCCGTCGGCCAGGCAGGCGACGACGCTATGCACTGACCAATAGCCTTCAGGCCATTCCCAGCATTCGTGCCGCCAGCCAAGCGGGCAGGGTGGCAATCGCCATGTAGGTGCCGAGCGGCATTTGCGTAGAAGAAGAGACCTCCCCGCCCCGCGCCGCCCGAAGCCCTGCGGCGGTCAGGGCGGTAAGACTGGCGATGAGGAGCACTAGTGGCAATGGCTGCCACCCGAACCATGCGCCTATCGCTCCCAACAGTTTGGCGTCGCCGCCGCCCATGCCGGTCCGACCGCGCAACCATTGGTAAATGACGGCTATCAGCATCAAACTGCCATAACCTGAAGCAGCGCCGACCACTCTATCGGGCAGCGCGACAGGAGTGACCCACATGGCAAGAGTGAAGCCCAGGAAGGCCAGGGGCCATGTCAGGGCATCGGGAAGCCAAAAGTGGCGATGGTCAAGTATGGCAAGGGTGATGAGGAACCAGACCAGCACCGCCCAGCCCAATCCTTCGATTCCTGGCGCCAGCCCTAAGGCGGCCGCGCCCGCCAGCCCACAGGTGAGCTCCACCCGGAAATGCAGCCAGTCGATGGGAGCGGCGCAGCTTTTGCACCGGCCCCCTTGTGCCAGTGCGCTCAGCAAAGGCACCAGATCGACAACGCCGAGAACTCGACCGCAGCCGTCGCAGGCTGACCGACCGGCCAGAACAGATCGCCCTTGGGGCCAGCGAAGAATGAGTGTCGCAAGGAAGCTGCCGATGATGGCGCCCAGGACGAAACCGGACAGCGACCAGGACCAGACCGGAAGCGGATCTACACTCACAATTGGCCGCTGAGCTTCAGCAGATAACCGCCCGGCGCTGGAACAAAGCCATCGTCGACAAGAGCGGCGGCCTGGGTGGCATCACTGGGACGGACGACAAGTTCAGCCGTGTAGTTTCGATTACCCTCGACCAGCATGTTCAGCTTTTCCATGCCGGATTGGCTGTGAAGCGCGAGGAGCAGGGCAGCGCCATTGCAGACAGCATCGCCGGAGAGGCTCGAAGAAAAAGCTTGGGTAGTCGAGAGGGTCAGGCCTATGTTCACGCGGCCCTGCGCACGAATGCAGGCGCCCTTGGCGAAACGCACGCTGACGTCCTGAAGGTCTATTCTGGTGAAAGGCAGTGGGGCGAAGGTCTCTCCGGTGCCGATGCTGGCCGTCACATCGTCTATGCCGAAACTGCTGTTACTGACGCTGACTGCTCCCTTCATGTCATCGGGGGAGCCATGCCGGACGAAATCCATCCGGGCACGCCCGATGAACAGCGGCAGCGGCGAAAGCCGCGCCTCGACATCGCCGAGCGGAAGACCCGCAAGATTCAGCTGCTCGATCCTGCCCCACCAGACGGCTCCATGAATAGCGCGGGCGGAAAGGGCGTTTTCGTGAAGAGCGAGCATGTCGAAGGCGGTGCGCAGAGGGAATAATGCAATCAGCGAGAAAAGGAAGCTGAGTAGCAGGAACAGCCGGCCGCGCGCGCGAAGAAGGAGCGCCATCATCGTCCGGACGCCCTCAAAACACCATTTGCGGTAAGGACAACATTGTCAGTCGGCTCAACGCTCAATGACTCGACCTGGATCCCCTGCGCTTCGAGCGAGGCAAGCCAGCCGAAAAACGCGGTGGGACGAACAGAAGCTGTCATAAAGGCCACCCTGTCCTCGCCTTGCCGTTCATTGTGGTTAAGAGTGAAGCCCGTTTCGGCCGCGCTTTGGCCAATTAAGACGTCCAGCGGTCCCCTTCGAACGGGTGAGCCCTGACCAGACAGGGTTTTGATTGCGGCTACCCGCGCCCGAATGGCGGCGGAACGGTCAATGGCGGCGGCGTGCCTCGCTTTTGCCGAGGCAAGGCCGCTTTCGATCGGGCGCAAGACGCCCAGCCATAAAATGATCATGACGAGCAGCGTCAGCATGATGCCTATCAGCCATTTTTCGCGGATCGAAAATATCGCCCATTTACCCTTTATAAGAGCGATCATGGTGTCCGCACCGCCACTCGGGTGCGTATCGGTCCGTCTTGGTCCTGCTGGGGTGTGGCAGTGACCAGAAAGCCCGATTGCTGCAAAGCGTTTAGCACCTGGTTCATATCATCGGCGCTCGGCGCGGAAAGCGTCACGCTGAGGGTGCCTTCGGCGGTATAAGCCATGTTGGCGATACTGGCGTTGGGCACGTTCCGCATGGCGGCATAAAGGCCGGCGGCAGGTCCGGAGAACGCCAAGCCACCGCCGCCAAGCTCGGACAATCGAGCGTCGAGTTGTGCCTGCGCCGTGGCGATATCGGGGACATGGGGCAGAACCGTGCGTGCCAGAGCTTGGCTTTCGGCATCCACCGCATCGGCCGCAAGATCATATTTCATTATTTGGGTGAGCGCGATCAGCAGGCTGCAGAAGGCAATGAAACCCAGCATTGCTGCCAAGCTGCGCACTAACGGCCAATCGAGCACATGCTTCCCGCGCTTGGCAAAATCCCCCTGACGCAAATTGAGCGGAGGGGACGCCAAGGCTGCGATGGCGGCGCGGTTAACGTCCCGGACGGTGACTTCGCGGACCTGAGCCTCGCCGACGATGAGCGCCGCGACCGGATCTGCGGCGCCTATTGCACAATCAGGCCCCCGTAACACGATCTCTCCGCCGATCATTCCGCTTACAAAACATTCGTCCGGATGGGGCAATAACAGCCCGGCAGGCAGAATGATGTCGGGGTCGATTCCCTGATGCTGGGCCCAGAGGAGCCATTGCGCCATCTGCGTTCGCGAAACGACCGCGACATTGTGGCGGTCGTCCATATCGCCCGTATCAGCGGTTGCGATGTGCAGCATTTCCGCAGAGCCAATGCTGTTGTCGAGCGCCAGCAGGCGCGCCGCCGCGCGTCCCTGACGGGGGGTCAAATCCGGAAAGTCGGTCCAATGCAAGGTGGTGAGCCCGACCGGCGTGACCAGCATGACGCGGGTATCGCGCGGTAGCTCGGTAAGCCCGCTGTCATCGAGCCATCGCGCCCCGGCACTGTGGCCGACTATCTCGCCACCCGCGACCCGCATCCACAAAGGTTCGGCATCGCCGTTCTCCGGGATGGAAATGATGAGCCCTTCGGCGCTCAACCTGCTTCTCCCCATTGGCGGATGACTAGTCTGGCCGGTTGCTCCCCCGCGTCAATCAGCGCCTGTTCGGTCAATTCCGCGTCCCCCAGCTCGACCAGAATGTCGAGGCGAAAAAATCGGCTAGTCAGTTTCGTCTGGGCTGTCACCTCGGCATTGGGTGTGAGCTTCGCCACTGCGGGCAATTTCCAGAACGCGTCGAGGCTGCCATAACCTGCGGGCGGACGCTGCGCCAGCATTTGCCGCGCGGTTTCGATGGTGAGTTGTCCCGGCAGCAGCATGGCAAAAAGCGGCGCTTGTTCGGGCAGCAAGGTATTCACATTGATCGGCGAAAGATCGCTGGTTGGTAGTGCGCAAATCCATGGGCGAAGCGTCGCATAGATTTGGGGAGTGACCCCGGCCAATGCGCGAAGTTCGCTTGCATCCAGAAGCATGCGGTTCGGGGTGCGATAGAATTGGGGCAGGCTGGCATAAACATTGTCTTCCGCGCCGCCGGGCTGACTGTCGCTGTCGATCCAGTCTGCGGCCGAGGCAGCGATGCCTGCCGCTTCTCGCGGCGGGATGCCCAGCACTTCCATAAGCGCAGTGAACTGGCGAACGCCCAGCGGCCGGACCTTAAGGTCCTCAACATTTTGGCCAGTGACGAGGCTGTTGAGATTAAAGCAATTGCCGCCATCGACAACGCGCGCCGTAGCGATGCCGCCGGGCAAGGGCAGCCGATTGGTGCGGCCTTGCCAATCCCCCTCCAAGGTGGTCCTGGCCCGATCGCGCTCGATCAGATCTTCGATCCGGACAATCGATATGGTTTCGGCCGCAAAGGCGTAGGCCCGGGCCTGATCGAGCGCGCTTGAGTTGCCCGCCAGTTTGGTGGCGATGGTGAGCCTTTCCAACGCCGTTGCGGCGATGACCGACATGATGGCGACCAGCAGGAGGACGGTAAGCAAGGCCGCGCCTTGTTCGTTGCGGCGGTCGGTCGTGGCAGGGCGTTGCGTCATTCGCCGTCGCCCTGCACCGAGGCGTCTTTTCCCGGACCCACCAGAAACAGCAGTGTCAGCGGCGGTTGCGAAGCACGCGTTACGCGCATTTCCACCGCCTGGGGGAGAAGGTCGGGCTGCACCGACCGCCAGTCGTCCCGCCATGTGCCCTTGGCGTCGCGATAGCGTGTGCTGAACAGTGTGACATTTTCGAACAGGGTTGATGGCGCATTGGGAACGCTGCCATCGACCATTGGATAGGTGACCCGCTCCAGGCGGCCGTCGTTCAGCCAATATTCGATCTTCTGCAAGGTCGATCGGGGTGCGTGGTCCAGGTTGCTCCAGCCACTGCGCACGAAGCGCAACAGAGGCTGTTGCGGATCGCGCTGGCCCCAAAATGCGGGGACGGACAGTCCCTCGACATTGCGGCTGATGCGAGGTTGGGCCTGCGCCAGATCTGCGGTGATGGCGGCACTGGCGCGCTGGACCAAAGCCATGTCCTCAAGCCGTTGCTTGACCGCGCCCTGGGCACTGACACTGCCGGAGAGCAGCATCACGCCGGCCGAGGCCAACAAGCCAAAGATCAGCAGCGCGACCATGAGTTCGATCAGGGTGAAACCTTGATCATGTTCGATGACCCTGCGCGGGCGGGAGCGCCGTCGGCCTTTTCCTGCCCGCATCACTTCGCCATTCTCACAATGGTGAGCGCGTTTGGGGACGTGCCGGCGTGGCCCTCTACGCGAAGGTCGATCTGGATGATGCGGGGGTCATCGGTTAGCTTGGCCTTGCGGGTCCAGTGCCAAAGCTGACCGCCATTTTCAACATCGCCGCTGGTCTGGCCGAGTCCGGGCGGGGCAGGGTCGCTCAGCAATTCGACCGCAAGATTGCGAGCGACTATCTGACCGAGCAGCTTTTGGTCGAGATCGGCTGTGGTGGCGAGAGTGAAGCCCTGCAGTTTCAAGAGTGCGAGAGCGGCAAGGCTGAAAACGCTGAGGGCAACGAGCATTTCGATCAGTGTAAAACCGCGAGCCTTAAACGGTATTTCCGCGCAGGCAGGGGCACCATACCCCCTGCTCGTCGCCTGTGGCTCGGGTCGCTCCCCGGGCTTTTTATCACGCACCGACATTGATGTTGCCGTCAAGGTCGATGGTTACAGACACGCGCTGCCCTCCCCTTACCAGCGTGATCATCAAAGGTTCGCTGGCAAGGCCGGTGCTGTCAAAATAAAGTTGCTCGTGGCCTGTCTGTCCGACCAGTGCGCTCGTACCTTTGCGCCAATTGGTCGGGGCGAAGGGCTTATCCCGTAATGGCGTCCACTGACCCCGTGTGCGCTGCGAAAAGCCATAGCCCGAGGCGGAAATCCAAAGAGACATGGGACGTGATTGAAGGACTGCGTCGTCGCGAGCCGCCAGGGCGCGGGCGGCGAAGCGCTCGGCATCTTCCAGGATATGGCTGCGCTGATCGGGCATGGTGAGGACGACCGTGGCCGACATCAAGCCAAGTAGGACAATGACAACCAGGAGTTCGACCAGCGTGAAACCGTGTTCCTCCGCTTTGGGGGGTGTATCTGAACGCCGGGCATCAGATGTCGCTGGAATAAATGTCGGCATTTTCATCCTCGCCACCCGGCGCTCCGTCCGCGCCTAGCGAATAGACGTCAAAAGCGCCACTCCGTCCGGGGTTGGCATATTGATAAGCCCGGCCCCAAGGATCGGCGGGAAGCTTCTTGATATAACCGCCACTGCGGTAACGCTCTGGCCGGGCGAGCGTTGGCGGCGGCGTTACAAGCGCATCAAGTCCCTCTGCTGCTCCAGGATAGGTTAGATTATCCAGGCGGTACATTTCGAGCGCCTGGCTGAGCGTTGCAATGTCGGCCTTTGTTTTTTCCACCATGGCACGGTCCTGACTGGGGAGGACATTGATCACCACCACCGTGGCGAGCAGGCCGATAATGACGATGACAACCATGAGTTCGACAAGGGTAAAACCATTTTCACTCATCTTTGCCGGGGACGCGCTTAGATGTCGTGAAAATCGGGAAGGGAAGCGGGACATATATTCCTCAAACACCTGTAAGGCTTTGCAATTGCAGGATTGGCAACAGGATCGATAGCACGATTATTGATACGACGCCGCCCATGATGACGATGATCGCGGGTTCCAATAGTGACAGCGCCGTGGCGGTGAAACGGTCGAACTCTCGCTCCAGATAATCCGCGGCGCGCTCAAGCATCATGTCCAGACGCCCGGCTGCCTCTCCGCTTGCTGTCAGATAGACGAGGAGCGGCGGGAAGACGCCTGCACGGCGCAGCGCGGCGGAAAGGCTGCCGCCGCCCCGGATCGCTTCCACAATGTCTTCGGTTGCGTGACGGAGGACGCGGTTGTGGACCGTTTGGGCCGTGAGAGCGAGCCCTTCAAGCAGCGGAAGGCGGCTTGCCACCATCGTGGAAAGTGTCCGCGCCATGCGGGCGGCGTGGAGATCACGGATAAGGCGGCCGATCAGTGGCAGGCGGAGGAGGAAAGCATCGACGCTGGTACGGATCGATTCTTCCTTGAGCGCGCGCCAGCCAATGGCGGCTGCAAGAACGAGGAAGAGCAGCAGCGCCCACCAATAGCTCGCAAGCAAATGCGAAAGGCCCATTACGATGCGGGTGAGCAAGGGCAGTTTATGGCCAACGGTATCGAACTGTTCCACCACCTTGGGGACGACGAACATCATGAGCGCGGCGACAACCCCGATGGCGACCAGCGCCAGGACGATGGGATAAGCCAGCGCCGTCGTCACCTTGCCGCGCACCTGCGCCTGGCGCTCAAGCAGTTCGGCAAGGCGGTCCATGATAAGCGGCAAGCTGCCAGAGCTTTCGCCCGCCGACACCATGGCCCGGTAGAGCGGCGGAAAGCTTTTGGACTCGAGGGCCATCGCATCGGCAAGACGGCGGCCCTCGGTAAGGCCCGCATGGACATGGGCGACGATAGTGCGGACATGATCCTGCTCGCTCTGGCGACTGATGGTCCGGAGCGCTTCCTCTAGCGGGCTGACCTCCACAAGGGTCGAGAGTTGACGGGTGAAGAGCGTCAATTGCTTCGCGGAAAGCCTGCGCCGGGCGAAGGATAGAAGGGCGTAGCCGTGGTTGGGCTTACCAGGTTCGAGCCTGACGACAAACATTTTGCGCTGATCAAGGCTCAGCTTGGCATCATCAGCGCTCGGTGCGGTGAGAGAGCCACGACGTTCCTTGCCCGCTGGATCGATGGCGAGATAGTCGAACTCAGGCATCGCCCAGCACCTCTGTGCTTTCCCGGCGGGAGATGCGGATCGCCTCCTCGGCTGTGGTCTGTCCGTTGCGGACCAGCGCGCGCGCCGCACTGCTCAGGTTGGGAGCGTTGGCGAAGGCGTGACGGGCGATGCTGGATTCGTCCGCACCCTCATTGATGAGGCGGCGGATGGTGTCGTCGACACGGACGGCTTCGAACACTCCTATGCGGCCCTTATATCCAGTGCCATTGCATTCGCCGCATCCCCTGGCCTGCCAGATCAGGCTAGCTGGCTCAACATCCAGAAGCCCGCTGACCGACCTGTCGGCCTCAACCGGTTCACGGCAATTCGGGCAGAGGCGGCGGACGAGGCGCTGTGCGATAACGGCGCGCAAGGTGGAGGCGAGCAGGAAGGATTCCACTTTCATGTCGCGCATCCGCGTGATCGCGCCGATCGCGTCGTTCGTATGAACCGTCGAAAGCACGAGGTGGCCGGTGAGCGACGCCTGAACCGCGATTTCCGCCGTTTCCTTGTCGCGAATTTCGCCAACCATCACGACGTCAGGGTCCTGGCGCAATATGGCGCGCAGGCCTGCCGCAAAAGTAAGGCCGACCTTGGGATTGACCTGTGTCTGGCCGACGCCCTCAATGGCGTATTCTACTGGGTCCTCGACCGTCAGCAAGTTGCGGGCGCCATCGTTCAATTGCCGCAGGCCGGCGTAAAGCGTCGTGGTTTTGCCCGAACCAGTGGGTCCGGTGACGAGGATGATGCCATTGGGTTCGGCAAGGGCATTGCGAAAAACCTGGTCGGCGAAACCGGTCATGCCAAGGACATCAAGGTCGATGCCAGCATTTTCCTTGTCCAGGATACGCAGCACAACTCGCTCGCCCGCGCGGCTGGGGAGGGTGGAGACGCGCACGTCGAGCAGCTTGCCGCCCAACGTCAATCCGATGCGCCCGTCCTGAGGTAGCCGGCGCTCGGCAATGTCGAGCCGGGCCATGACCTTGATGCGGCTGACGACCATAGGGGCGACGTGCGGAGGCATACGCAGCGTCTCCTTCAGGACGCCGTCCACCCGCATGCGGACGACAAGTCCGCTCTCATAAGGCTCTATATGAATGTCCGAGACGCCCTGCCGCGCTGCTTCGGCTATGATGCCGTTGATAAGGCGGATGGCGGGGGCATCATCCGCGCTGTCCAGCAGGTCGTCGGCTGTAGGAAGGTTGGTCGCCAGCAGGTCTAGCTCATCGGCAGGGACGCCCATCGTCCCCGCTACTGCGGCGGCGGTGCCATCCATGGCGTAATGCTGGGAGAGATATTTGTCGAAGGTGGCGGCGTCTGCGATCTCGACATCGAAGCTTTGGGCAAAATGGCGGCGGACTTCGATCAGCACGCGTGGATCGCCGCCTTCACGCAGGGCGACGGCCGGACGATCGCCTGTGCGGCCCGTCAGCAGGACGACACCGAATTTGCGCGCAAAGCCATAGGGTATGTCGACAAGGCGGGGCATGGTGGGACCTGCTTCCTCGCCAACGTCCGGGGTCATTGCGGCTCAGCCTTGCCTGAAGGAACAAGCTGCGGCTTCACGACAGACTGCGATTCCCGAACTTCCGGCACAATGACCCGGCCGTCGATCACTTGATCGCTTGGCTGGTGCTGCGCCGCTGTGGGCGGGACGGCGCCCATATAGTCACGGACCAGCTCGTCTATGCTGGGTTCGCTCTTCGGGTCCTTCAACAGTTGCTGGGCACGAATATAATTGTAGCGTTGCGCCGCAAGCTGGCGGCTCTCCTCCTTGCTGCGAACGATGGTGGGCCGGATGAAGATCATGAGATTGGTCTTTGTCCGGGATTTCGAACGCGACTTGAACAACTCGCCAAGGCCCGGAATCGAGGATAGCAACGGGACCTGTTCAACGGTCTTACGCTGATTATCGTCCAACAAGCCGCCCAGCGCGACGATTTCGCCATCGTCGACCGTGATTGTCGTGTCGATTTCCCGCTTGTTGAGGATAAGGTCGCTCGATTTTTCCGAGACCGGACCAGAGATCGAGCTGACCTCCTGCCGAAGGAAAAGCTTGATCGCACCGCCCGTGTTTATTTGCGGCTTCACCTCTAGCTGAATGCCGACATTTTCTCGCTGCACGGTCCGGAAGGCGTTGTCGAAATTATCGCTCAGCGCCTCACCGGTGGTGACGGGTATCTCTTGTCCCACCAGGATCTTCGCTTCCTGATTGTCGAGCGTGTAGATCCAGGGCGTGGAAAGCACGTTGGAATTGGTGTCGCTCTTCACTGCGTTCAGGATCGCGCCGAGCACATTGCCGTTGCCCAGATCGGCAGCCATGCCGAACAGGCCGCCATTGGCGCTCTGCACCGCTGCGAGGCCTGCTTCGACAAGATCATCGCGCAGTCCGCTGGTCGTTGTCGTGGAGGTAGTCGTCGTTGTCGTGGTTGTCGATCCGATCCTGTCGGCGATCAGCGCGCCGCCCACCGTGATGATATTGGGGGCGGTGTTGGAATAGTTGGTGACGAATCCGCCTTGCTTGCCGCCCACCAGCCACTGCACGCCTAATTTTTTCGCCACTGTGTCGGATATTTCGACGATGATCGCCTCGATAAGCACTTGCTCGCGCCTGGTGTCGATTTGCCGAATGACTTCCCCCAGCATGCGCTGCACATCATTATTGGCGGCGATTATGATGGCATTTGCGCCTTCATAGCGGGTAACCACGGCCGGCCCCCGCGAAGCTATGCCGGCGCTGGAGGCGACAGCGGAAGCCAATGCCGGAGCGGCGGATGAGGGGTTTGCACCGCCAATCTGCCCGTTGCCACCGGTGGAGGTCGCCGCCGCGGAGTTCATGAAGGAAGGCGCGCTAGAGCCGGAAGCCATCTGGGTCGTCTGCTGCCCCAGCATCTGCTGCAACACCGGCACCAGCTTTTCAGCATCGGCATGTTCCAGCCAATAAACCCGAATTTCCGTGCCCGACGCGGCCTGTTGGTCCAGCTCCTTCGCCATGGCGATCAGGCGCGATACCGTAGCCGGGTCGCCGCGCAGGGCAATGCTGTTGCTGCTGTCGATCGGGACGACCGAAACGGCGTAACCAGCGCCACCCTGCTGCCCTTGGCCAACCAGCGTTTGCAGCGAAGTCGCGATTTCACGCGCGCCGGCATTCTTCAGCGTCACGATCTGGGCCGACGCCCCGTCCTGGTCGATTTGGCGAACGAGTTGCCGGATGCGGGCGACATTGTCGGCGAAATCGGCCACGACGATGCTGTTGCCCGCGCGATTGGCGGTAATCGAACCTTCCTTGCTCACCAGCGGCCGGAGCGTTTCCAGTGCGGAAGCGGCGTCGATCGAGCGCAGGCGTATGACCTCCGTCACGAACTGGTTGCGCGCTGCCGATGCGCCGCCGATCCGGCTCGGTTGGGCAGCGGCCGTGTCGGCGGGAAGTATGCGATAAGCTCCGCCTGGCGCGGGCACGGCGACAAGGCCGTTGGCGCGTAGGGTGGACAGGAAAATCTCAAAATATTCGGACTTGCTCAGCGGCCTGTCGGTCACCACCGACACTTTGCCTTGTACGCGCTGGTCGATGATGAAAGTTCGGCCCGTGACGCGAGCTGCATCCTGGATGAAGGCCCGGATGTCCGCGTCGCGGACATTGAGCATGTGCTGCGCCTGAACGGGACTTGTGAGGATTAGCGCAAGGGCGGCGCTGATTTTGAAAATATGCTTGGTCATTGGCTCGATAGGATCATGGTGACCGGGACAATGCTTCCGCCCCGTTCGACCTGTAGGGAAATGCTGCTGGTCGGCTGCAACTGATCAGTTAAGGTCTGGATATCACCGGCCGAAGAGATAGGCTGTCCGTTGATTTGGACAATGACATCCCCCGGCTGAAAACCAGCAAGCCGGAATGTGTCGCCATTGCCCGATGGGCTGACGTTGATGCCTGTCACGCGGCCACCTGCCATGCGTGGTGCAAAGTTGATGCCTCGCTGGATATCCTGCAGAGTAGGCGGTCCCGAAAGCTGTCGTGCCGCAGAAGCGTCTCCTGGCCGGACTGAAGGAGCGGCCGCCGATTGGTCGATGAACAGCATTTCATCCCGCCCGCCACGGTCGATCACGACATGGTCGAAGCTTACCGATTTCAGTGTGACGCCCGGAAGGATCTCGTCGCCGGGCGCATAGCTGCCCTGCATCTGATCGGGGTTGGCGAGGATCGCCGATCCGCCACCCGAGCCTTCATTGATGCGCGTGCCGAACAGCGTAAGATTGAGCGATGTCACGATCTGCCCCTCGCCTTGTCCATTTGTACGGAAAAAGGGATCGAAAGAAGAAAAGAGCGCCTTGCGTATTTCCGAGGAGGGGATGGCCGCCTGGCGGGGCCGCCAGTCGCCATAGGGGCCTACTGGCGTCACTACCGTCCAGACCAAATGGGCGAGCTGAACAGCCATGAGCGCCAGCAACAATAGCTCTATCAGGGAGAAAAGATCGCCGCGGCGCAGTCGCGACATCCATTTCCTGTCCAGTCTCAAGCGCATGGTTTGCCGTTGCCCCTTTTTCCAGACCGCCTGTCACGGCGGTTCCGTCATGCTGCAATCGCCGTTATCGACCTTTTGCATTGCAGCGAGGCCTCTTTGAGCACAATGCGCCGCTTTTTTGAAGCGGAGACTGGCTTTGCAACGGGGCATCAATACGCCTATATCTTCGGAAAGTATGCCAAGGACGCCTGAATCGATGAAGAACAGCCTGATCAAAGCCGCATTGCTGACAGGCGCTCTTGCGCTGGTGCCGATGACCACGGCGGCGCTCGCGGAGGCCGAAGGAAATAGTTACCGTACGCTCGACGAGTTCATGGACGTTTTTCAGCGCGTGCGGGCCGATTATGTGGATAAGGTCGACGATGAAAAGCTCATCAAGGGCGCCATTGACGGCATGCTGTCGAGCCTTGACCCCCATTCCAGTTTCCTGGACGCCCGCGATTTCGAAAATCTGCGGACACAGACCGATGGGGCTTATGGCGGCCTTGGGCTGTCGGTGACGATGGAGGACGGCGCGGTTAAGGTGATTGCGCCGACCAAGGATACTCCGGCTGACCGCGCGGGTATCAAGGCGGGCGACTATATCACGCATCTCGATGGTGAACTCATTTACGGCGGGACGCTGGATGACGCTGTCGACAGGATGCGGGGCGAGCCCGGCACCAGCATCAAGCTTACAATCGTGCGTCCGGGACGCGACAAGCCCTTCGACGTTGCCATCACGCGTGAGATCATTGAGTTGAAGCCGGTCCGCTGGGAGGTGAAGGACAATATCGGCGTCATCAACATCATCAGCTTCTCCGCCAATACCGGCGCGGACGTGCGGGCGGCGATACGGGGCGTTGAAAAGTCGCTGGGTCACAAGCCGACGGGCTATATCCTTGACCTGCGCTCCAATCCGGGGGGGCTTTTGGACGAGGCCGTGAATGTTTCCGACGTCTTCCTGGAACGCGGCGAGATCGTTTCGCAGCGCGGCCGGAAGAAGGGCGACATCGAACGTTATTTCGCAAAGGCGGGGGATGATACTGGCGGCTTGCCGGTGATCGTCCTTGTGGACTCGGGATCGGCATCCGCATCGGAGATCGTGGCGGGCGCGCTACAGGATCAGCGACGGGGGTTGGTGATGGGCGAACGTACTTTTGGTAAGGGCAGCGTGCAGACGCTCCTGCCGCTCAGCAACACGACAGCCCTTCGGTTGACGACGGCGCGCTATTATACCCCTTCAGGGCGTTCGGTGCAGGAAGGCGGGATTGAGCCCGATATACGCGTACCGCAAATCTCCGATCCCGACTACAAGTCGCGGCCGCGCTTCCGGGAGTCGGATTTGCGTCGTCACCTCATCAATGAGACAAAGGTCGACAACAGCATATTGGAAGATGACACCAAGGAAGATCCCCGTTTCAAGGCGACGCCCGAAGAGCTGAAAAAAAACGGGATAGAGGATTTCCAGCTTAATTATGCCCTGGAAACGATTGGCCGCATCGCAAAATCGCCCGTTCGCATGGCTGCTACGCGCCCCAATGAAAAGAAGAAGAAATAGGGGTATCAGAGAGATGCGAGGATTGACGCTGGCGCGGCTTTTCGCGTTGCTTGCCCCTGCGGCGCTTCTGGGTGGAGCGCTGCTCTCCGAATATGTCGGGGGCCTGGCCCCGTGCGAAATGTGCTATTGGCAACGCTGGCCTCATGCGGCGGCCATTGGTTTTGCATTGCTCGCCCTTTTGTTCCGCGGTGGAGCAGCGCGCTTCTTTCTGGTGCTGGCGGCGCTGGCGATCGCGGTGAGCGGCGGCATCGGCATATTTCATGCGGGCGTGGAATATGGTTGGTGGGAGGGGCTGACAGCCTGTTCCACCAGCAGCATGGGCGGCAGCACGCAGGACATTTTGGCTAATATCATGGCGACGCCGCTGGTGCGCTGCGATGTGCCGCAATGGACGCTGTTCGGCGTTTCGCTGGCGGGCTATAACGCCATCTTGTCACTTGGGGCCGCTATCGCCATCTTGGTCCTGACGACAGGATACAAAGGGAAACGAGCATGACGTCGAGCCGTTTCGGTGAGAAAAAGCCCGACCGCACTTCCATGCTGCGGGTGAATCAGGCCGGCGAATATGGCGCGACGAGAATCTATGCAGGGCAGCTCGCCGTCCTGGGGGATCGCCATCCGATGGCCCGCGCCATAGCAGGAATGGCCGCGCAAGAGGAACGGCACCGCATTCATTTCGATGCGATGATGACCCGGCGAGGCGTCAGGCCGACTATTCTGGCGCCGCTGTGGGATCATGCGGGTTTCGCACTGGGAGCGATCACGGCCGCCATCGGCCCGGAAGCCGCCATGGCTTGCACGGCGGCGATCGAGACCGAGATCGACCGGCATTATGAAGAGCAACTCGCCGACATGGGCGATGCCGACCCCGAGCTTGCCGAGGCGGTGCGGGATTTTAAGGCGGAGGAGGCCGAGCATCGCGACATTGCCCTGGCTTCCGGCGCGGAAAATGCACCGGCCTACCCGTTGCTGTCGGGCCTCATCCGGCTGGGATGCAGAACCGCGATTGCCTTGTCGAAGCGCATCTGAAGACCCCGCACCGGGGCGGAAGGACGATAGATGAAACGCCTGATGATTGCAGCGCTCTTTGCTGGCCTGAGCGTTTCCGCGCCTGCCCCGGCCCAGGAGCGGGAACCGGTTGGTGCGGTCGACGATGCGTCGGTCAAGATCAACCAGCTCATCGTCTATGGCGACGATCCCTGCCCGGAAAGCACGGCGGACCAGATCACGGTGTGCGCCAGGAAAAGCGAGCGCGAGCGTTTCCGCATTCCCGAAGCGCTGCGCGAGGATCCCAATAAACCTGCCAATCAGAGCTGGACGAACCGCGCTGAGGCTCTGGAATATGTCGGACGGAGCGGCACTGACAGCTGCTCACCGGTGGGCGCGGGCGGTTTCACCGGCTGCTTTGCCCAGCTAATGCGAGAGGCGCGGGCCGAACGCATGGGTTCCGACAATGTCAGTTGGTCGCGGCTCGTGGAGGCGGAGCGGCAGAAGCGGCTTGAAAAGCTCGACGCCGAAGCCGAAGCGATTGAGAGCCAGCTTAAGGCGCAGGAGAAAAGCGGGGGATAGAAATCTCCTGTTCATCTGAAAGGGGCTTAAAATGCATCATGCCCCGTTCCCGCCATTTCGTCGCGCTTATGGTTCCGCTGTTCCTTCTGCCTTCAACCGCGCGGGCAGAAGCGCCGGAACGTGTGCAGACACTGGTCGTCTATGGGAATGACCCTTGTCCCAAGGCAGAGGATGGCGCCATCATTGTTTGCGCGCGAAAGCCGGAAAGCGAGCGCTACCGCATTCCGAAGACACTGCGCGAAAAGAAGAGGGCGGTGGGCAGCCAGGGCTGGGCCAGCCGTGTGGAAACCATGGAGGCCGCCAATCGGCAGCAGCTACCCAATAGTTGCTCCGTCATCGGCAGCAACGGCCAGACCGGGTGCACGCAGGCAATGCTTCGGCAATGGTTTGAGGAGCGCCGTCGCGCCAAGCAAGAGGCAGAAGGCGTGCCTTAGGCGATAGGGTGTTTGCAGGAGCGCAGTTCCCATGAGGGCATCAATCCAGGACACACCCATATCCGGGCCGTAATCTGGCTGTGCGTCTGGCGATCAAAGGCACGTTCGCGGTAACCGAGTGCCTATCCGGCTGGTCATCCAGCATGACCATTTCCATGCCCGGTTCCATATCTTCCTCGCAGCTTTCGATGGGTCGCCCCTGCACATAGCGGCAGGAACAGCCGATCCGCGCTCCGTAAGCCGCGCCCGCCTCCGCTCGCGCCTTGAGGCCGGGCCAGCTCCAGACAAGGAAGGCCAAGCCAAACAGGCCCAGGCCCGCAGCCGCATAGCCTGCCACACGCGCACTGAACATGCTTCCCCTTCCCCGTGATGATGCTGTAGAGCGCGGCCCATGAACCGGAAAAAGATGCTTCTGGCAAGTCTTGCGATCTGCGGCGCGATTTGGCTGGGCTTCCCCCGCTCGATCTCTGGCCAGGCGCGCGTGTCCTATATGGCGCAAGGCACCACAGGTGTTAGTGAGGCGGACTTGCGCGCCGCCGTCGATCCGTTGTTTGAAGACGCCGTAGTTGGCAAAACGCGCGCACTGATCGTGATGCGGAATGGCCAGGTCATTGCGGAACGCTATGACGAGGGCTTTGGTCCGGACAGCAAATTGCTGAGTTGGTCGATTGCGAAAAGCATAACGGCGGTACTGGTCGGCCTAATGGTTTCGGACGGCCGGCTAGTGCTGGACGCGCCTGCCCCTGTGCCCGCATGGAATCGGCCAGGCGATCCGAGGGGAATGATCACCTTGCGGCACTTGCTCCAAATGTCTTCAGGGCTGGAGCATGTTGAAAATGGTGATCCCATCTATGACAGCGACACGGTTCGCATGCTGTTTCTTGGCGGGGCAAGCGACATGGCCGGCTATGCCGAAGGCAAGCCGCTGGCTGCGCAGCCGGGTTCGAAATTCCAATATAGCACCGCCAGCAGCATGATCCTGTCGGACATCATGACCCGCGCGCTGACGACGAGCAATGATCCCGAGGCCCGTCGCCAGGCGATGATGCAGTTCCTGCGCGGACGACTGACAGAGCCGTTGGGACTTACCAGCTTGACGCCCGAATTCGACGCTCATGGCACGCTGATCGGCGGCAGCTTCATGCATGCGACGGCCCGGGACTATGCCAGCTTCGGTGAGTTCCTGCGCCACAATGGGGAAGCGAATGGCCGGCAGATATTATCTGCCCGCTGGGTCACCTTCATGCGCGCCTCATCGCCGCTGGACGCGGGCTATGGCGGCCATATGTGGCTGAACAAACCTCGACCGGAAGGATCGGCGGAGGCGCTGTTTCCGGATAGAGGTTCCCAGAGCCTGTTCGCTTGCCTCGGACATCAGGGGCAATATATCTTGATTTCGCCAGAACAAGGATTGACGATTGTTCGCTTGGGCATATCCGGGGAAGAGGAGCAAGTGGCGCTTCGGCAGCAACTCGCGCGCCTCGTCGAACTTTTTCCGGCTTAGAAGCGGCCGCTGCTCAAATGACCGCCCACAGCAGCAACAGCAGCGCTCCTGCCGCCACCAGCCCGATGCCTGGAAGGTCGGAAAACAGGCTTAACCTATCGCCGCTCCCCCGCGGTTCCAGCGTTTGCGGGTGCTTGGTATTGGGAGCCGGACTGCTGAGCCGGCCGCGTCGCGCGGTTCGTACCGCCGCCACTGCAACGCCCGCTATGATAAGCAAAGAGCCAAGCCAGACTAGAAGCATGATCGTCCTCGAAGGGAGAACTGGCTTATTGCCCCGATTGTTCCGGGATCAGGCCACCCGCGCCAATTCGGCCGCTTCGGTCTGCACAATCCAGCCGCCCCCGAGCACTCTGTCGCCATCATAGAGGACGGCCGCCTGCCCCGGCGCAACGCCATATTCGGGCTGCGAGAATAGCAATAAGCCGCCGTCCAATTGCGCCTGAACAGGCTTGGCCAGCGAACGAACCTTTGCCTGACATGTGCCGCTGAAGCTTCCCCCCAGCCAGTTCATGTCGGACAGGTGCGCGGCGCGAACGGCGAGCGCCTGGCGTGGCCCCACGATCACTCGCCGTTCGGCGGCGTCGATGCGGATCACATAGAGCGGCTCGGGCTGGCCGCCTATCTCCAATCCTTTGCGCTGGCCCACGGTATAATGGATAAGACCTTTGTGCTGCCCCAGGATGCGGCCGTCGACATGCATGATCTCGCCGCCGTCGTCTGCGTCGGGACGCACCTTGCGCACGATCCGGGCATAATCTCCGTCGGGTACGAAGCAGATGTCCTGACTGTCGGGCTTCATCGCCACGCCAAGACCAAGCGAAGCGGCGATCTCCCGGACCTGCGGCTTGGGCAGGCCGCCAAGTGGAAATCGCAGGAAGTCGAGCTGGTGCTGGGTTGTGGCGAAAAGAAAATAGCTTTGATCGCGGGCAGGATCGGCCCCGCGATGCAATTCCGCGCCCTCGTCGCCAATGACGCGCCGCACATAATGGCCGGTGGCGAGGCAGTCGGCTCCAAGATCCCGCGCTAGGGTGAAAAGGTCAGTGAACTTCACCCCCATATTGCATTTTACACAGGGTATTGGAGTGCGGCCCGCCATATATTCATTGGCAAAGTCTTCGATCACGGATTCACGAAACCGGCTTTCATAATCGAAAACATAGTGAGCGATGCCCAGCTTGTCGGCCACTGCGCGGGCATCCCGGATGTCCTGTCCGGCGCAGCAGCTTCCCGTCCTGCCCGTTGCGGCTCCATGATCATAGAGCTGAAGCGTCACGCCGATGGTTTCGGCGCCCGTACGTGCGGCAAGAGCGGCGACGACGCTGCTGTCGACGCCGCCTGACATGGCGACGACGATCCGCCGGGCCTGCATTGGCCCTTCAAGCTGGAAATCGGCTGACATGATCGCGGCCATATAGTCTGCTTGGCGCCTCAGCGCCAGAGGCACCGTTAAGCAAGCGTTGAGGCTGCTTAACAGCTTCTAACCGACGGGTTTACCGGCCCTTATCCATTAGTCGCTATTGATTCGACTCATGGACATGAACTTCCCGCATCGGCCAAGAGGCTTGCCGCCCGGCCCGGTAGCCCTGGGCGACCAAGCACCGGATCTTTCGGTACTGCTGGCCGTAGCGTCTGCCAGACAAGCGGCCAGTCCTACTGCACGCTGCCTGGCCGCGGGCAAGGATGGTGCGGGGGAGCAAATCGACTTTGCTACTGCCTTGGCGCGGGTCTTTGCGCCCAGGGCAGTGGAGAAGGTCAAGACAAGAAGCTTGGCGGGATGTTTCAGTCCGCTGATCGCCGAGCATTTAACGGTGGGGCAAGAATCGTGAACGGAGCATTTACCGTGGCGCTTTAGCCGATGTTCAATGCTCCTGTGACAAGTCGATGTGCGTAGACATGTGATTGGCTCCGTTGCCGTGTTTGAGGTGAGAATGATCGAGAATCAAAAAATCCGGCCCGCTCAAGTCGTCGGCCCCCTGGGCGAACCGCTGACGCTGGACAGCCTTCCGCCGCCCTCGACCACGCGCTGGGTCGTGCGACGCAAGGCAGAAGTGGTTGCAGCCGTCAATGGCGGCCTGCTGTCCGCGGACGAGGCTTGCGAGCGTTATGGCTTGACGCTTGAGGAGTTTGCAGGATGGCAGCGGGCGGTGGACCGCTCCGGCATGCCGGGCCTCCGCGTGACCCGAATCCAGCATTATAAGTCGCTGTACGAGCGCCAGCAAAAATATTGATCTGCCTGGATCGTCTGGCCCTGTAAGACGGCTTTGCATCCAGCCGAGACCGCCTGCCCCCTTTGGGCGGGCGGTTTTGTTTTGGCTTCTGTCGGGAAGCACAAGCAGTGCTCGGTTAATTCTAAATAGTCATGGCTCAAAACCAACGGGCCGTCGCAAAGGCGCAGCCAAGCTGGATCGATTCGCTAGCTCATCAATTGTTTGAAGCTGATTGAAAAGCAATCTGAGCTAATATTACCTCACATGACCAGTTTACAGTAACTCAAGAATAATCAATCTCATGGGGTGTATACAGTGTAAATGGGGGAGAGGATCGGCTGAAGGGAAGCCGTAGGTGCTGTTCAATTCCGTTACGTTTCTGTTTTATTTTCTGCCGACGGTATTTGGTGGCTTCCTGATCCTTGCTTATTTCAAACTTCAACGCGCCGCCGGACTTTGGCTGACCTTGGCTTCCCTGGTCTTTTATGGCTGGTGGAATCCGCAATATGTGCCGCTGCTGCTGGGCAGCATGGCGTTCAATTATTGGCTTGGCGGCGTATTGATGCGGCGGCGTAGCCGCGCTTTCCTTTTTGCCGGAATTGCCGCCAATGTCGCGTTGCTCGGCTATTTCAAATATACCGGCTTTGTGATCCAGACGGCGGCGGACGTTGCTGGCGCTTCCTGGGCAATGCCGCAGATCCTGCTGCCCCTCGCCATCTCCTTCTTCACATTCCAGCAGATCGCCTATCTGGTCGACGCCAATGATGGTGAGGTGACCGAGCACGGGTTCCTGAACTATTGCTTGTTCATCACCTTTTTCCCCCATCTCATCGCCGGTCCCATCACGCACCACAGAGAAATGCTGCCGCAGTTCAGCAATGCGGACAGGTTTCGTCCTCGTTGGGATTTGGTGGCGGTGGGGATGACCCTGTTTTTCATCGGATTGTTCAAAAAGGTCCTGGTGGCCGATCCCTTCGGAACTTACGCCCGGCCGATTTTCGAACAGGCGCGCATCGGCGGTGTCCAGTTCCTAGAGGCCTGGACCGGCGCGCTGTCTTATACCCTGCAAATATATTTTGATTTTTCAGGCTATACCGACATGGCTATCGGTCTTGGCCTGTTGTTTGGCATTTCACTGCCGCCCAATTTCAACAGCCCCTATAAGGCACGGAATATCATCGATTTCTGGAACCGCTGGCACATGACGCTGACGCGGTTTTTGACGGCCTATATTTACAATCCCATCGTTGTCGCGATGACGCGACGTCGCGCCACAAAGGGCCTGCCATTGCCGCGAAGGGGTAGGATGTCGCCCGAAACATTTGTTGCGCTTGTGGCTTTTCCGACAATTTTCACAATGTTCATTTCAGGGGTGTGGCACGGTGCGGGATGGCAATTTGTCGCCTTTGGTCTTCTGCATGGCGTTTATCTGATCGTTGCGCACGCCTGGCGGCAATGGAAAGTGCATCAAGGCCTTCCACTGGAAAGCGCCAATCCCCTCAATATTGCCGCGTCGGTAGGGCTTACCTTTCTATGCGTGATGGTCGCTCTGGTATTTTTCCGGGCCCATAATATAGCTGCGGCGCTGAATATTCTTTCTGGAATGGCCGGGCTCAATGGCGCAGCCTTGCCCCAACGGCTGCAGACGATGCCGCTATTAGGTGCATTGGCGGAAGGCGTGGGGGCCAGCTTTGGTGACATTACGGCCCTCACGCCCTCTCATGCCGTGCGCATCGCACTGTTCCTCATTGTCGTCTGGGCTTTCCCCAACTCTATTCAGTGGCTTCGGAACTTTCCCACAGCGCTTAATCTGCATCCGCCAGCATCATGGTTGGAACGCTATTCGTCGTTGTTCCGTTGGAGCCCCAGCATTCCCACGGGAGTTGCGATGGGGGCGGTTTCGGTCGTTGTAATGCTCTACGCAACATCGGTCGCGCCGACGGAATTTCTTTATTTTCAGTTTTGAAGGCCTGTGATGGTTCAGATGCTTGATTGGCTCCCTTCGACCGTTGATCTGACCCAACGGATCAAGGACGTTCGGAGGATGGAAGGATCCACGACCGAACGGCTTCAAGCTGTTATTCGGTTGCTGCAATTCAATCGGGACATGACGGCCACAGGCCAGATCGATCGGTTGCTCAAAGATGTTCTTCAAACATGGCCAGCGAACGAGATCGCTCCCCTAGGGCTGCCGAAATTGCGCGTCGCTATATCATCCTCCCATAGCGCCGAGCATCTGGCACCGTCCATGCGCGTGGCCAGCCTGGGACGGGGCGTTATCGCGCAGATACATGTCGGCCCTTATGGTGCGTTTCGCCAGTCGTTGGAGGGGGATGACCCGGAGCTGCGGGATTTTGATCCGCAGGTGATATTGCTGGCTCTGGATATCCATGCCGTCCTACCCAGAATAGCCATAGGCGCGCAGGAGGAGGCGGAACGGCAGATTGCTTCAACAGTTTTGGAAGTCCGCCATCTGTGGAAGCGGGCGAAGGACAATTATGGCGCTCAGATTATCCAGCAGACCTTTTTGCCGCTTACGCCTCCTCTATTTGGATCATTTGATGCGCTGGTTCCGGCTTCTCCCACCGCAATGTGCATGGCGCTCAATCAGGCCATCCGTCTGGCTGCACGGGAGGAGGGGGTGGCTCTGCTCGATGTCGAGGCACGTCTTCCCCCCAATATTGGCGGGATCGACCGAGTAGACATTGTCCGCTGGCACCATGCCAAACAACTCATCAATCCCCTGTTCGCCCCGCTTTATGGAGATCATGTCGCGCGGATATTGGCTGCCTTCACTGGCCGGTCGCGCAAATGCCTGGTGCTTGACCTTGACAATACCCTGTGGGGCGGTGTGATCGGCGATGATGGCCTTGCTGGCATTCGCCTTGGCCAAGGGAGCGCCGAGGGGGAGGCTTATCTCGCGTTCCAGCATTATGTGGACCAGTTGCGAAGGACAGGCGTGATCCTCGCGGTGTGCAGCAAGAATGACGATGCGACTGCTCGCCAGGCCTTTGACGAACATGGCGAGATGATCCTGAAATATGCGGATATCGCCTGCTTCCGCGCCAATTGGTCGGATAAGGCGGAAAACATCCGGTCCATTGCCAGCACCATCAATATTGGGCTCGACGGCTTGGTCTTCGTGGATGACAACCCTGCGGAACGGGCAATCGTCCGGCGTGAACTTGCCGAGGTGGCCGTGCCGGAAATGCCCGAGGATATTGCCCATTACCCAGAACGCCTGGCCGCCGCCGGCTATTTCGAAGCCGTGTCGCTCACCCAGGACGACCTGACCCGCGCCGGAAGCTATGCCGCCAATGCGCAACGTCAGGCGCTCTCCGCTACAACAGACATGGATGGCTATCTGCAGAGCCTGGAAATGACGATGGCCGCAAGGCCGATTGGTCCGATCGACCTGCCGCGCGCTGCCCAACTGATCAACAAAACCAACCAGTTCAACCTGACAACGCGCCGTCGTACCGCAGCCGAGCTGGAAGCGTTCCTGGCCGAGCCCGATAATCTGGGCTACTGCTTTCGCCTGCGGGATCGCTTTGGTGACAGCGGCCTGATCAGTGTCATCCTTGCCCGGCCCGATCCTGCTTTGGAACCGGGTGAGCTGCTGATCGATACCTGGCTTATGAGTTGCCGTGTGCTGGGCAGGGGAGTGGAGGCGGCGGCGTTCGAGGTGCTTGCGAGGGCCGCTGGCGAGCGCGGTTTCGCGTCGTTGCTCGGTGAGTATCGTGCGACCGAGCGAAACGGGCTGGTAGCCCGGCATTATGAAAAGCTCGGATTTGTAGCTGCGTCCCCGCCGAGCGGCTCTGTGGGGACGGGGACATTTTGGCGGCGGGCAATTCCGGGGGCGGAAATGGGTAAACACCATATCACTCTGGAGGCTGCATGACCGAAGCTGAAATCTACGATGCTCTCACCCAAATCATGCGCGACATTTTTGACGATGAGGAACTGGTGATCGGCCCGGAGACCCGTGCCGAGGATGTTGCCGGCTGGGACAGTCAGTCTCACATCTCGTTGATCGTGGCCGCTGAACAGCGTTTCGGCATCCGTTTCCTGACCTCCGAATTTGAGAGCCTGCACAATGTAGGGGAATTTATTTTCCTCATCGAAGCAAAGCTGAGCCCGACATGTTCATCCCTGTAGGTTCATCGGATATCATTGCGCCAGGCGTTGCGCCCCGGCGCTATATGCGCCGCTACCTGCTGGCGATGTTGGCTGGCGGGATCATGACCGCCCTATCCATGGCAGCGATAGCGGCGTTTCTATATTCTCGAAACGCATTACCCCCGCCGCAATTGTCCAACAGCATCTGCATTGACGAAAAACTGCGTATCATGCGGGAGCAGCCACCGCAATCGCCCAACCTGCTAGTCATCGGATCGTCGGTCGCATGGCGGCATTTCAACAGTCCTGCGGCTATGGCGACGGACGCCAGCATTCGACCCTATAATGCCGGATTATGCGGTCAGTCAGTGGCTCAAACCGCTGAGACGGCGCAATGGCTGTTGGGCCGCCTGCCGTCCGTCGAGCATGTGATGCTGCTGGCCTCTCCGGTCGATTTCCAGGATTGTTCGGCGGAAGCCAGCAAACTGAATTACAGTGACGCGGACGGCTATGTGTTCGGTGACAAGCCCGCCTGGCGTTATTATCTGCGCTATTTTGATCCTGTGACCTTCCTGCGCAATGCCCAGGGTTTGGCGGCCCGACGGAGCGACCCCAATCATTTTGAGGCGTTGGTAATCGACCGCTTTGGCGATGGTCCAATGGAACCTCGTCAAACACGGGGCCTGCATTATCGGGAATTGAAGGCCTTTGATAGAAAGTGCCTTTCTTCGCTTTCCTATCTGGCCCAGCTCACCAAGGAACGGGATATGGCCATGGACGTCGTACTGACTCCCGTTTCTCCAGAGTGGATCAGGACCTATGATCCAGAGGGACGGGTTCTGGGCCAATTGCACGACGCCGTAGGCAAAACTGCGAAAAAATCAGGGTTGCGCTTCGTGGATATGCGGGACGCGTTCAAGGATCAGAACTTTGTTGATGCAATTCATTTGCGTCAGTCGGTCACTGCCGAATTTACACGGGCCATACTTTAGCAACCAAACCATCTGGTGGCGTCAAAAAGTTCTTGCTATGTTCCTGACGAGATGTGGCGGTTGGGCCCTTGCCGCCTCAGCCGATGGAACGAGGAACGCGCGTGGGCGAAGCGACTATTCGCAAGATTATCCATGTGGATATGGATGCGTTCTTCGCTTCGGTCGAGCAGCGGGATGACCCGTCGTTGCGCGGTCGGGCTGTGGCCGTGGGGCATGCTGCCT
Source organism: Rhizorhapis suberifaciens (assembly GCF_014200045.1). Taxonomy (GTDB): domain Bacteria; phylum Pseudomonadota; class Alphaproteobacteria; order Sphingomonadales; family Sphingomonadaceae; genus Rhizorhapis; species Rhizorhapis suberifaciens. The sequence continues at coordinate 137,548 of NZ_JACHOV010000004.1, read as the reverse complement.
CCCGTGGAGTGGTCGCGGCCGCCAGCTATGAGGCGCGGCGCTTTGGCGTGCGGTCGGCCATGCCCTCGGCGACGGCCTTGCGAAAATGTCCCGAATTGTTGTTCGTGCCGCCCCGCTTCGATGTCTATCGTGAGGTATCGCGGCACATCCGGGCGATCTTTTCCCACTATACGGAATTGGTGGAGCCTCTTTCGCTCGATGAGGCCTATATGGACATCACGGCCAATTTACGAGCCCTTCCTTCCGCCACCGCGACGGCGCAGGAGGTGCGCGCCCGGATCCGGGAGGAAACGGGCCTCACCGCCTCTGCGGGCATTTCCTTCAACAAGTTCCTGGCGAAGCTCGGCTCTGATCAGCGCAAACCGGACGGGCAGTTCGTCATCACTCCGGCGCAAGCGGAAAGCTTCATTGCCAAGCTGGACATAGGCCGCTTTCATGGCGTGGGTCCGCGCACCGTGAGCAAGATGCATGCACTGGGTATCTTTACCGGCTCCGACCTTCAACGGCACGATCTCGCCTTCCTTCAGCAGCATTTCGGCAAATCCGGTTCATGGTATCATGCCATAGCCAGGGGCGAAGACGACCGGCCGGTTTTGGCGGATCGCGAGCGCAAGTCGTCGGGGTCGGAAACGACCTTCGCCACCGATCTTGTCGATCCAGCGCTGATTTCCGAGGCGACCGCCGCCCAGGCCGGCGAGGTTTGGGAGTGGTGCCACAAGGCGGGAATGTACGGCCGAACGGTGACGGTTAAAGTTAAATATGCCGATTTTCGCCAGATCACACGCAGCAGGACATTGGCTGAGCCGGTGAACAATCGCACCAAACTGCTGTCGGTCAGTCAAGATTTGGTGCGGCAACTCTTTCCGTTGCGAAAGCCAATAAGGCTGCTGGGCGTGACGCTGTCGAACTTTCCAGGACCGCAAGCCATAGGCGGTTATCCCGAACAACTGGCCTTCTCGCTGGAATAGCTCAATCCTTTCGATGCGGGCCACTATATCTACTACATGTCAGTCAAGGCGTTGCCTCTCTCTGCATCGGCGGAGGAGAGGCGACGGCGATGGCGGTGGAACTGCTTTAACCGGCGGGCCGCTTATCCCAGGGGCGCTGAGGGATCTATCGTGCGTAGCGGCTTTGGCGGCTGTTGATGGGGATAGGGATCTGCAAGGGCAGGACTGTCGCTAACGGCGGGATCGGCGGTCCCCAGAACAGGTTTGGCATCCCCAAGCGCGACATCCTGATCCACGAAGACTTCAAAAGTCGTACCGGCGCGTATCTTGGCCTCCCGGCCTCTGACGATGACTGCTAGCGGCAGGAATACTACACCCGCGCCAACCGCGCCCAGCGTCCCGGACTTGCCTTTGACGTTGCGCTGTCCACGAACGGGTACGTCCGTTTCGCCGACGCGGACTTTGGTTACCTTGACTTCAAGCTTGCCGGAGCGACCGAGCAGGCCATTGTCCTGAACGCGGGTGACCTCACCTGTAGCCGGTGATCCGGCCGGAATGGCGGTCGTTCCGGCGATGTTAACCGGTTCGGCCACGGTGAATTCAACCGGATCGCCGACCTTTGCATTTTTGGAAGAGATGTCCTGACGCGTCTGGAGGCGAATGCCCATCCCTTCGGGCAGCGTCAGAGATTGGGCTGACGCCAAATCGGTACTAAGGAGCGCGAAAACTGCGCACATGGTGATAGCGAGCTGTTTCATGGGGCCAACCGTTCCGCTTGACCGCACCTGCCTCCCTTAAACGTGCATTGGGCAATCTGGTTGCATTCGAGCAACGAAATAGCCGTCATCCCTTTTACAAGGCGGATGACGGCTGAGCAAAAGCCTCAGAATTTGCCACGCAAGGTGATGCCGTAAGTGCGCGGTTCGGCGAGATACGCGGAGAATAATTGCGTGCCTGCTGCGAAGCTCGGCGCGCCAATGGCTTGGACCTGCGCGACCGATCCGCTACCTTGCAGAGGTGAGTTGAACCCCACCTGAGTATATTTGGTGTTGAAGACGTTCTGACCCCAGAATTCCACCGCCCAGCGTTCCTCTGGTCCGCGAATGCCGACGCGCGCGTTCCAAATGCTGTAACCATCCTGCGTCTTTTCCGGGAACAGGTCGGATCCGGTGTTATAGTCAGAGGTCATGCGCCCGTCGAAATAGATGAGCCCTGAAAGCCCGGAGGAACCGATATCAGGCGTCCAGGCAAAACTCATGGTCGTTACGAATTTCGGCGCATTGCTGTTTATATTGCCCGGAAGCAGAAGCAGAGCCGGGTCGAGTGGCGTGACGCCGTCACTGCTGCCGACCAGGCGGTTACGGAACTTTGCTTCGGCGTAGGTCAGGCCGCCGCTCAGCCGGACGTTTCGCACCGGCGAGGCGGTCAACTCGATCTCGATGCCCTGGCTGACGAGACCGGCCTCCACATCGTCCTTCGCGCAGGTGCGCGCGGAAGAAAGCGTTCCGTCGCACCCGTTGATATTCTGTACGACGAAGCTGGTTCCGTTGAAGGTATTGAGCTGAAAATCATCGAATTCTTGACGGAACGCGGCAATGTTGGCGCTCCACATGTGAGAACTATATTTCAGCCCCACCTCGAAGGCATCGACCTTTTCCGCCGCGAAGCGCAGGGTGGAGGCATCAGCGCTACTGCGGGGGAAGAAATAGGTGGCCGGGGACGTGGTAAGCCCGGATAGGCCGGTATTGCCCAATTCGAACCGATCCAGATTATAGCCGCCTGCCTTGTACCCCCGCGAATAGCTTGCATAGACGAGCAGGCCCCGCGTCGGCTTGAAGGACAGGACCGCCGTGCCGGACAATTCATTATCCGAAAAGCTGTCATTGAGCGTTAGCGCATTAAGGCTTGTGCTGCTGTTGCCTAGACATCCCAGGCCCAATATGCCGCCGGCCAATTGGGCAGCAGTGGCGCCGACAAGAGCTGGATTGGTTGCAAAATCCACCAGATCGTTCGGCCCGCCGGGAAGCTGGGTCTGAAGTGCGGCGCAGGCCGCATTGTCATTGTCAAAGGTCGCCGAGAGCTTCTTCTTCTCATGGGTGTAACGCAGGCCCAGGGTCAGATCGAGCTTGTCCGTGATATGCACGATATTGTGTGTGAAGGCAGCGATGCTCTCACTATTCTGCTTGTAACGCGCATCGTTGTCGCCTGCGGTGGTGCCACCCGCTCCGATGTTGAGCAAGGTCTTCAGTCCAGCATTCAGCACCGGATTGGTGATGAAGGGATCGATGACCCCGGCGCTCATCGCCGTACGGCTGTTGCAGGGGAGCAGGGCCGCTGGGATGCTGGCCGACAATATGCGGCAGGTGGCAAACAGGCCATAGTCGTTGCCGAAGCGGATATTGTCGACCAGCGTCAGCTTTTCGTTCGAATAATAGCCGCCGACCAGCCAGTCGAGCTTGTCATTGAAGGCCTGACCCTGGAGTCGCAGCTCTTGGGTGAAGGTCTTGAACTGCCGATAGGTATTGGGATCGCGATAAAGAATATCGGCGGGATTATAGTCATAATCGCCATAGTCCCGCGACTTGTAATCCCGGTAGGCGGTGATGCTGGTCAGCTTTGCGGTCCCGAAATCATAGTTGATCTCACCGGACAATCCCCAATCCTTGAGCTTGCTGACATATTCGCGACCCGGCGTGATCCGCGTCTCGCGGTCATAGGGATCGACTACCACCGGCTGCCCGCTGATCGTCCCCAATATCGTCGCGATCCTGCTGATGCCGTTGGGCGCGAAATCTCCCGGAACCCCCGGCGTGGGGTCGATTACCTCACGATTGGAGATGTACACCGCGCCGCAACAGCTTTCGTCACGATGGGTATAATCGCCGATGATACGGACTGACAATGCATCGGTCGGTTCGAATAGCGCCTGGCCGCGCAGGAAGTAACGATCCCGGTCGTTGGTATCGCCAATCTTGTCGCCGGACGCGTCCACCACGTCCAGGAATCCGTCACGCTTCGACCAGACGCCGTCGAGGCTTAATGCGATGGATTCAGTGATGGGCCCGGTTACACGCCCCTGAAGCCGCCAATAGTCATAATTGCCATAAGTGATTTCACCACTGGCGCCGAATGTGAAGGAGGGCGCCTTGCTGACGATATTGAGAAGGCCAGCTGAAGTATTGCGACCGAATAATGTGCCTTGCGGCCCGCGCAGCACCTCGACACGTTCGATCTCGCCAAGATCAGTAAGGCCCGCGCCCGTGCGCGAACGGTAGACACCGTCGATGAAGACCGCGACTGAGCTTTCCAGCCCAGGGTTGTCACCCACGGTGCCGATGCCACGGATGCGGGCCGATCCATTGGCTTCAGTTCCGCTGGAGGAGACCAGCAGCGATGGGGCCAGTTGGTTGAGCTGCCGAATGTCGGAGGCGCCGCTGTTCTGCATGGATTCCGCTGTCACGGCCGACACGGCGATCGGCACTTCGCTCAAGGGGCTGGCGCGGCGGGTGGCCGTCACGATGATCGCGCTGGGATCGTAGGTTTCAGCGGCATCTTGCGGCGTTGTATCGCCGGAAGTGGTTTCTTGGGCCTGGGCCGGAAAGGCTAGGGCTGTAAGCCCAACGGAAAGTAGCAAAAGACTTTTTTTCACGAAGGTCCCTCCCGAAGGTGCCCGGTCCATTTTGGCATTGAACCGGTCTATTTTTGCATTGAATGCCAATATGTCCGCCTTTTCCATTGGGAAGCATTTGGAATTCCCTATATTTTTCCCGCTGCAACCTTTGTGCAACAGCATAAGCATGTCCATTTTGTACAATTTTGGGAGAATAAGGTTAAGATTTGGTAAAAATTACCCGGCCAATGGGAAGCGCAGCAGCCTGTCTGTAAGGGCAATGATGGCCTCTCCCGAAGACCCTATCGCGCGTCCTATTTCGGGATGCCGGGCGTCCAATCCTCCCGTCAATGCGCCAAAGGCGGGCAGGATGATTTTGCGATCGGATCGGATGAAGCAACGCCGCGACAGGCTTCTGCCTCGATGCATCAGGCGCAGCTTTGGATGGTAATGCCCCGATAGTTCGGGGCGTGGATCACAGGGATCGGCCTCGTGTCGTAATATCAAACCATCCACTTCTATCTCGGGACACAGATCGCCGCCCAGCCCAGACTGGGGCGCGGCATCATGATTGCCGGTAATCCAGGTCCAGCGCAGTCTTTGCGTCAGGCCGACCAGTTGCTCCCGCGCCGCATGGGGGAGGCGGCCGGTGCCCCCATTATCGTGAAAGCTGTCGCCCAGGCACCAAAGCTCCCGTGCCTCCAGCCGTTCCGCCAGCGTGGCAATAGCGGACAAGGTGGCAAGGCTGTCATAGGGCGGCAACATCTGTCCATGGCCGGCGTACCAGCTCGCCTTCTCAAAATGCAGGTCCGCCAACAGCAGTGCTCGCCGCGCCGGCCAGAACAGGGCAGCCTCGGGCAGGGCGATCAGCTGATGACCGGCGAACGAAAGGGGAACCATGTATTGGCTATGCCCTGTGTTGGATCATGGTTCAACGGCTTTGAATGCGCTGGCTGCTAATGTATAGGCGCTCGCCATGACTGCTTCGCCCATCACTGTTGCCGCCTTGTACCGTTTCGCGCGGTTCGACGATCCGGCGGCCTTGCGGGAGCCCCTGCAGACGCTATGCAATGCGGTGGGGATCAAGGGCACCTTGCTGCTGGCGCGGGAGGGGATCAATGGCACCATTGCCGGGGCCGCCGACGCGCTGGAACAAGTGATCGGCCATATTCGCGGCCTGCCCGGTTGCGATGATCTTGACGCCAAATATTCCAGTGCGCGCGAAATGCCCTTCTACCGCATGAAGGTGCGGCTGAAGAAAGAGATCGTCACCATGGGCGCCGGCGAACTCGACCCCGCCACCAACGCGGGCATTTATGTCGAGCCGCAGGACTGGAATGCGCTTATCTCCGATCCTGACACTATCCTGATCGATACGCGCAATGCTTATGAGGTGGCGATCGGCACGTTCGAGGGCGCGATAGACCCCGAGACCGACAGCTTCAGCGCATTCCCGGAATGGTTCGATGCACATGCGGATCAGCTGACCCAAGGAAAGCCTCGCAAGATCGCAATGTTCTGCACCGGCGGCATACGTTGCGAAAAATCGACCGCCCTCGTCAAAAGCCGAGGATTTGACGAGGTCTACCACTTGAAGGGCGGTATCCTGAAATATCTCGAAACTGTCCCTGCCGAACAAAGCAAGTGGCAGGGAGAATGCTTTGTCTTTGATCAAAGGGTCGCGGTCGGGCAGGGTTTGAAGCTCGGGGAATACAGCTTATGCCACGCTTGCCGTTCGCCGGTTTCACCGGAAGACCGCGCCTCTCCCCAATATGTCGACGGGGTTTCCTGCCCTCGTTGCCATGACGAACGGGATGACGCTCAGCGTGCCCGCTACCGAGAGCGCCAGCGCCAGATTGAGGCAGCCAAGGCACGCGGAGAGGATCATATCGGCGTAGCACCGACGAAAGATTTTCCGTCCGACAAGTAATCCTGCTCAAGTCTTCCAGTTGAGCCCTGCAACATCGAACTCAAAGGCTTGCTTGCTCTTAGGGGTGAAACCTACCGTAATCTTGATCTTTTTAGCGTCCTTGATGGTTTCAAAGGCCCTGCGCGCCGGCGGAATGAAGATCCCGTCCTGGGCGTCCGTCATTCGTCCTTGCCAAAGCTTCGGTTTTCCACCATCCGCGACGGCAGTGACGCTGCAATCCGACAAATCGCAGAAAAACGGCGCGCCAACCGTCTTGATGGTCACGCCCGTTTCCCCTGTGTCCAGGCTGTTGAGCAGCAGCACCGCGAAGGTGTCCGGCGCGGTCGGCGTCGCAACACTGTTGGCACTTCCAATATAGGCGATCTTCGTGTCGCCCTTCGTTTCATATTTCCACGCATGGCCGATGGCCTGCCGTTGCGAGGCTGTGTCATCCTTCTTGCCGCACCCGGTCAGGACAAACGGTGCAACCAGCGCGGCCAGGGGCCACAATCGCTTGAGCTTCATCATCTTGTTCTCCACAGGCCGGCCCTCAACGCATTTGAGCGTGAGACGTTGCCTTAGCAGAGACTGAGATCAGCTCAGGCGACGTCAGAACCCGATAAGGGGGAAGAAACACCCTCTCGCACCAGGAGCACTCAAACGGACTGTTCAAATCATATGGGGCCAGACCGCCGCGATGCTCAGCCCAAGGCTTGCGATGACGATGCCCCCGGCGAGCAGCCTGCTGCCGTGCATTCGGGTCCAGAGCAGAAATCCGGTCAGGCTCATTGCGACCAGCGCGCCCGCAATTGTGTCCAGGAACAGGATCCAGCCGACGCCGACGCCGGTCCCCTTGTGAAGGTTCTTGATGAAGCCAAAAAGGTTATGCGCGTCCTGCCGTACCGAAACACTTCGTGATCCAGGTACATATTCCACCGTCACCCGGCCGTTCGCCTGATTGAAGACCTGGACCCATTTTTCAGCCTCTTCCTGTTTTCGGCCCATGAAGCTTTTATGCTGGCTGCCTTCCCGGCCCTCCCGACGTTCGTCCCGTCCTTCGGGGCGGCCCTCTTGCCGGGGAGGGCGAGGTTTTACTGACAAGCCGAGTTGCTTGCTTGCCCATTGCCCAAGCGCTTTTTGATCGGGGATGCGGGCGGGATCCACCGCTATGTCCATTGCGCTGACTTCGGCGGCGTCGCCGGTGTCGATCTTCATGACGCTCCGGTGATTGAGGAGTACGCCGCTAAGCCCCAGCATGAAGAACAGGATCGCGCCCCAAAAGCCGGTCCAGGCGTGTACCTTCTTCAGCCAGCGGATGAATGCTGTCCGCTGCCAAGTCGAGGGGACGAAGAGAAGTCCAGATTGGTTGAGTCGAAAGGTCGTCACAGCTCGGCCCATTTCCGAAGAAGGTTGTGATAGGTGGCAGTGAGCCCCAGCACGGCCGGATGGCTATCGCCAAGTTCGGCGCGCGTCAGGGTGATGGAACGGTCGAAGCGATAAAGCAGCGCGCGATCGCCATCATCCCGAACCATGGATTGCGTCCAGAAAAAAGCGGCCCAACGGCTGCCTCGCGTCACTGGCTCGACACGATGCAGGCTGTCGGCGGGGTACAGAACCAAGTCGCCGGCGTCGAACTTGACCCGCTGCTCGCCATAGCTGTCCTCTATCACGAGCTCGCCGCCGTCATAATCGGCAGGATCGCTAAGAAAGAGCGTTGCCGACACGTCGGTCCGGACCCGCTGCCGCGCGGCGGCCATATAGCGGATCGCATTGTCGACATGAGCGGTAAAGCCCATGCCCTGATCATAGCGGTTGAACAGCGGTGGATAGACGCGCAGCGGCAGGGCGGCGGCGTTGAACGTCTCGTTATTGCCCAAGGCGCGCAGGATGATGTCCTGCAACGGCTTGGTCTCCGGCGCGTCCTCGGGGACCTGAAGATTATTCTTGGCGATGGCTGACTGCACGCCAGCGGTGATCCGGCCATCCACCCATTGCGTCTCGGTCAGTACCTTGCGGCACTGATCCACTTCCTGGGCGGTGAGAAGGGAGGGAACTTTGATCAGCATCGACGGGCCTTCCAGGACAAAGGTGAGGGACGGGGGGCAATCGCCACCCGTCCTTTTGCCTTCTGCCGGGCCGCACTGTCAGAAGGCAATGCCCAAGGTCGCTACAAAGGCGCGGCCCGCCGCCGGAACGACCCGGCTGCTATTGACCTGCGCATAGTAAAGCTCGTCGGTCAGGTTATAGCCGTTCACCGCCACGCGGTAGTTGCCGAAGCTGTAGCCGACGAGCGCGTCGAACGTTGTATAGGACGGCGCAACCTGCGAATTGTCCACGTTCAGATAGACCTTCGATTGATGATTCATCCCGCCGCCGATCTCCAGACCCTTCAGCGCTCCATCAAGCGGCTTGTAGCTTGCCCAGACCGACAAAGCATGTTCAGGGACGTAGCGTACCTGATTTCCAACGACGCTGGTGTCGATTGCGCCGTCGGCGACCGCGCCCCGGATTTCCGCATCAATATAGGAATAGTTCACATTGAGCAGGAAGTTGGGTGTCACCAAGCCGCTTACGCCCAGTTCAAAGCCGCGCAGCCGCTGCTTGGGCTCTGAGGAGGCGACAAGGTTGTTAGTCGCCGGATCCACCTCCACCGAATTCCGGCGATTGAGCTGATAGACGGCTGTCTGGATGAGTAGACGCTTATGGAAGAGATTCAACTTCGCGCCCAAATCAAACGTTTCCGTCCGCTCCGGTTTAAGCAGGGACGAGGTGGCTGACAGCGTATCGCCATTGGCCACTGCGTTGCCCGGAGGGTTCAGCGCACGGCTGTAGGTTGCGTAGAAGCTCAACTCATCGGAAGGCTCCCAGATTGCCGAAACCTTGGGGCTCCAGAGATTGTGTGTGGCTTCGCCATTGAGGACGCAAGCCGTAGTAGGTCCATCCACCCCGTTGCACTCCTCCAGTGCGTCGCCGGTATTGGTCAAGAAGTCGATCTGTTCCTGTTTCACCTTGTAATGCTGGTAGCGAATTCCGGCGTTGATGGAGAATTTTGGCGTCAGCCACAGCCGTTCATCGATGAAGAAAGCGATGTCGGTAGAACGGGTGTCACGCGTCAGATAGGTGACCGATGGATAAGCGGGCAACGGCGAACGAACTGGATTGAACAGGTCCTGTAGATAGGGACCAGGTCGCGCATCGTCCGATCGGTCATTGGTCTGGTAAGAAATGTCCCAGCCCGCCACCAACTCGTTCCGCATCCCGCCAAGTGGCTTTGTCACGGTCAAGGCCGTCACATTCTGGATGCCCTTTGTGGTCTGCTCATAGGCGCCGCGAGGGGTCGTGCGGGCGACCGGGACGGTTGCATCATCACCGTCCAGAAGGTCATCGCCGCAATTCTCGTCGAAACGGCAGCCCGGAACCGTCTGGCGGAAGTGCCGCTTGTAAACGCCCAATTTGGTGTCGCTGGTGAGGCTTAGCCAATCATTCGCCTGATGGGCGAATTTGCCGGTCACAGTGTTCACCACCACTTCATCCCGGTCGCCAAGGAAGCCATAGAAGGTGGAGCGGGGCACGCCGAATTCAGTCACCGGCCGCTCGACATCGTCCTCATCGGCCGTCCCGGCAAGCGGCACGCCATAATCCACCAGCTTTTTCTCATCCTGATGCAAGTAAATCAGCGTGAAGCTTGTGTTGGTCCCAAGACCGAAGCCGATCGATGGCGCAAAGCCCCAACGGCGGGAATAGACCTCGTCCCGGTCGACCGCGTTGTTGTCATGCGCCATGAAATTGAGGCGGAGACCGATCGTGTCGGTCAGTCTTTTGTTCGCATCCACAGTGACGCGTCCATAGTCGCCGGTGCCATAGCCGCCGGTGGCGCTGAAGAAATCCGTCGTGTGGGGCTGTTTGGAAGTAGTGTTGATTGCACCGCCAGCGACGCCGCGGCCAAGTGCGGTGGAGGAAGAGCCTTTCAGCACCTCGACCGATTCATAATTGAAGGCGTCACGGGTAAAGACGCCAAAATCACGCAGACCGTCAGTGAAAATGTCGTTTTTGGCGGACTGGCCGCGAATGTTGAACTGATCGCCATTGAGGGCGCCGCCCTCACCGACCTGGGTGGTTACGCCCGCCACATTGCGCAGCGCCTGTTCAAGCGAGGTGATTTGCCGGTCGCGCAGCGTTTCGGACGAAATAACATTAATCATTTGGGGCACATCGATGATGGGGCCGCGGATTGTCGGCAACTCCATCGCATGCCGCTCGCCATTGACTTCGATGCCCTTGCCAGCCTGGGCGGCGACTTCTGCGTCCGCTGCTGCAGCGTCAGCGGCAAATGCGGGGCCTGCCATCAGCATGGCTGCGGCGATGGAGGTGGAAGCGGCAATGCCGTGGGATGAACGCGAATTGATTGACATGAGAAGTCCCCCTTTCCTTTGTTGCGGGGGCCTTATTGCGAGTCAATCTCAGTGTCAACTATTTTGAGAATGAGTATCAATAAACATGTTGGTGCGCTGCTGAAAAAGCCACAATCGGATGGCGCTTGCAAGATTGGGCGGTTGTTCCACGCCGATGCGCTCCAGATCGATCTGAGCGATCAGGGCATTGACAGGCAGGCTCTTTCGGGCTGCTTCCTCGCGTAAGGCTTCCCAGAACAATGGTTCCAGGCTGAGCGAGGTCTGATGTCCGGCGATGGTAACGCTATGTTTTACCGGCCCTGCGAGATATTCAGTCAAGGCATCGTGGCCTGTCGCGCCGCGCCTGGCCTCAGCGTTGCTCCTTCATGTTCCAGCAGCCAAGCCTTGCGGCTTATTCCCCCGCCATAACCCGTCAGCTTGCCATTCGAACCGATGACCCGGTGACAGGGAACCACGATGCCGACCGGATTGGCGCCATTTGCAAGGCCAACGGCGCGTACCGCGGCGGGCCTGCCAATATGGGCGGCGAGCGCTGAATAGCTCATAGTGCTGCCCGCCGGTATATCAAGCAGGGCCCTCCAGACCTGACGTTGAAAGGACGATCCGTTAGTCTCCCACTTGATCCGCGACAAATCCTGATATTCGCCCTGGAAATAGGCGTCGAGCGCGTCGCGAATTGCGGTTGGAGCGGGAACGGATAGTGTCTGGTCGGTGCCATAGTGCCGACGCAACAACCGCCGCATGCGATCTTCATGATCCTCAAAATCCAGCGCGCGCAATCGTCGGTCTTCATCGGTCACCAGCAATATGGTGCCGATGGGACTATCATACCGGTCCAGGAAAAGTGTGGGCATTACCGTAAACCTTTCATTAGCCTCCTTCGATTGCGCTCTTTCGTTCGCGCAGGAAGCATAGCGCAATCCCCGCGAAAAAGGCACCCAGTCCCATAAACATCGCTACCCATTGCAGTCCATATCCGGCGTTGAACAGGAACCCACCAATCATGGGCGCCAGCGCCGCCCCACCCCGGCCGACGCCAATGGCAAAGCCTGTTCCCGTGGCGCGAACATGGGTGGGAAAAGCCTGCGCAAAAATGGCGTACAGCCCCACCACGCCTGCATTGGTGAAAAACCCGGTTGCCCCGGCGACCAAAGCCAACTGAGCCAAGGTGGACTGTCCCATTCCGAACACCGACACCATGGCCGTGGAACATAGCAGGACGCCGATGGTCAGCCATTTAAGCGGCATATAGCGCGCGAGGATTCCCAGCATCGCTCCGCCGCTCGCGCCGCCGACATTGGCCCATACCAGGACGCCGGCAGCAGAAGCCGGCTCAAAGCCCATGTCCACTACGAGCTTGGGGATCCACTTAATTATGAAATAAAAGGTAGTGATGTGCAGGAAATAAGCCAGCGTCACGATAATGGTCGTCCCAATCAGGCCTGGCCTAAAAATATCGCGGACCGATCGTTCCTGCTGTTCTGCGGACGCAAAAGCGGGAAGGGCGCTGACAGTTGCATGGCCCAGGCTCTTTAGGGTGCGGTTGATCTTCTGCAGGGCGTGTTCCGGCTGCTTGCGGGTCAGGAAGGGAATTGTCTCTGGCAGGCGCCACCAGACCAGCGGGATGAAAGTCGTGGTCACAATTCCACCGAAAATGAACACCGCGCGCCAATCATTTGCAGTGAGCAGCATCGCCGAGACCGATCCGCCGATGACGGCTCCAAGCGGATAGCCTATCGCCATCAGGGCAATGCAAAGATTGCGGCTGCGGGCGTTCGAATGTTCGGCCGCGGCCGCGGCGATGGCGGTCAGCATCCCGCCGATCCCCAGGCCTGTGAAGACGCGCCAGGCCGACAATGCGGCGATACTTGACACGGTCGTGGTCATGAACATGCCCGTCGCCATTGCGGTTAGGCATCCAAGAATGGTTGTTCTGCGCCCGATCTTGTCAGCCACGCCACCCAGCAGCAGCGATCCTACGGCCATGCCTATCAGTTCCATGGACAGAACCACGCCCAAGGCGGCTCTATCGATGCCCCATTCAGCCGCAATTCCCGGCGAAGCAAAGCTGATGGCCAGAACATCGAAGCCGTCGAGCGCGTTCAATCCAATCGTGATTGCTATCGCCACGACCTGGAACTGCGTCATTTTGGATTCGGCTATGATTGCCCGCGGATCAGCGGTCATCGGCATCCCCTTTTTATATAATTTGTATTTATTGGGCCTCTGCCCGTGTAATTTTGGCAAGCAGATCGATCAGTGTCTGGCGCTCCTTTGCAGTGAACGAGGCAAGCAGACGCTTCTCATGCGCCATGATCATTGCCGTCGCCTCTTTGAGCTTGGTTTCACCGGCAGGGGTGATGTACAGATCCAACACGCGCTTATCCTCCGCGGACGCTTCCCGTCTCAGCAAACCGTCATCGATAAGGCCGGAGAGCAGAGGCACCATGTTGGCCCGCTGAATGTTGAGGCTGCGCCCTAATTGGGTCTGGCTGATACCGGGATTGGCGTCGACCACCGACAAAATCGACACCAGTACGGAGCGCAGACCGCTTCCTTCCTGAACGGTACTGGCAAAGTCGGCCGACACAACGTTCGAGGCCCTGCGCAGCCAATATCCCACCAGACCGTCCAGAAATCGCGTGTTCGTAACCCCGTCGCGGGGCTCTTCGGCGGAAACTGCTTCGATGCCGCTTGGCGACGCCATTGAAAATCTCCTTGATTGTTATGCGACACAACATTATTGAGTGGGCTAGGTCAACACAAAAAGCAGGAGCGGGCCATGGAAGCAACATCTGTGCTGATGTCAATCGCCGGGAATTCGACCGCCGCTGATGCTGGGCGGACCTTTTTGCGCATCAATCCGCTTACTGGCGAAGCTGCCACCGTCGCCCCCGCTGCCGGTCTCAAGGACGTTGAGCGAGCGGCGGAAGCTGCTGCTGCCGCTTTTCCGGCCTGGTCCGCCACCGGTCCCAATGCGCGCCGCGCGCTGCTCATGAAGGCTGCTGCCGCGCTGGAGGCGCGCGCCGACGACTTCGTCGATGCCATGATGTCCGAAATCGGGGCCACCAAAGGCTGGGCGCTATTCAATCTGGGCCTTGCCGCCGGGATGGTGCGGGAAGCAGCCGCCATGACAACACAGATCGGCGGTGAGGTCATTCCCTCGGACAAGCCCGGCTGCCTTGCCATGGCGATCCGCGAGCCGGTTGGCGTAATCCTGGGCATTGCTCCATGGAACGCCCCCATCATCCTTGGTGTCCGCGCTGTCGCGATGCCTCTCGCTTGCGGCAATACCGTCATAATGAAGGCATCGGAAAGCTGCCCGCGCACCCACGCCGTCATTATTGAGGCCTTTGCTTCGGCTGGGTTCCCTTCCGGCGTCGTCAACTCCATCACCAATGCGCCCGAAGATGCAGGTGAAATAGTGGGCGCGCTCATCGATCATCCAGCAGTCAAGCGGATCAACTTCACGGGTTCGACCGCAGTTGGCAAGATTATTGCCAAGCGCGCAGCCGAGCATCTGAAGCCTTGCCTGCTGGAATTGGGCGGCAAGGCTCCGCTGATCGTGCTGGAAGACGCTGATCTGGATGAGGCGGTAAAGGCTGCGGCGTTTGGCGCTTTCATGAATCAGGGCCAGATCTGCATGTCGACCGAACGCATCATTGTGGTCGACGCGATCGCCGACACCTTCGCCCAGAAGTTCGCCGCAAAGGCAAGCAGCCTCACCGTCGGCGATCCGCGTCAAGGCAATACGCCGCTTGGAGCCGTGGTCGACCAAAAGACAGTCGATCATGTGAACAGCCTTCTGGACGATGCACTAGCGAAAGGCGCGAAGGCCCTTTCCGGCGGCAAGGCAGACAATGTGCTTATGCCCGCAACCGTCGTGGACGGCGTCACCAGCGGAATGAAGCTTTATCGTGACGAGAGTTTCGGGCCGATCGTAGCGATGATCCGCGCCAAAGATGAGGCCGACGCCATTCGCCTTGCCAATGACAGCGAATACGGCCTGTCCGCGGCCGTCTTCACCAGGGACACAGCGCGCGGCCTGCGCGTCGCGCGGCAGATCAAATCCGGCATTTGCCATGTGAACGGCCCCACGGTGCATGATGAGGCGCAGATGCCTTTCGGCGGCGTCGGTGCATCAGGATATGGCCGCTTCGGCGGCAAGGCGGGGATCGATAGCTTCACGGAACTGCGCTGGATTACGATGGAGACCGAACCAGGGCATTTCCCGATTTAATTCAATGACCCACGCCCGTTCGTGTCGAGCAATCGAAACACGTTCGCGCAGCATTAATGTCCCTCGACTTCACTCGGGACGAACGGAGAAAGAAGTTATGACTACAGAACGTGCAGAAAAGGACACCGTCGCTTATACCGTCGAGAATGGCATTGCCTGGGTGAAGTTCAATCGCCCGGAAAAGCGCAATTGTATGAGCCCCAAACTCAACCGCCGGATGCTGGAGGTGCTGGATGAGCTGGAATTTCGCGACGATGTCGGCGTTCTTGTTCTCACCGGTGAAGGCGCCGCATGGTCTGCAGGCATGGACCTCAAGGAATATTTCCGAGAGACCGAGGCCCAGGGCCTGCCGGGCGTCCGCAAGTCGCAGCGAGAGGCTTATAGCTGGTGGGAACGGCTGCGCTGGTATCAGAAGACCACCATCGCCATGATCAATGGCTGGTGCTTCGGCGGCGGCTATGGTCCGCTCTTCGCCTGCGACCTCGCTTTTTGTTCGGACGATGCGCAGTTCGGCCTTTCCGAAATCAACTGGGGCATTTTGCCGGGCGGCGGCGCGACCAAGGTGGCTGTGGAGCTTATGTCGTTCCGCGACGCCATGTACCATTCGCTGATGGGCGAGAATCTGTCCGGCCAGGAAGCTGCGGCCGCGCGTCTCGTCAACGAATCGCTTCCCGCCGACAGACTGGAAGCCCGCGTACGTGAAGTCGCACAGACGCTGCTCGGGAAGAATTGGGCGACGCTGAAGGCCGCCAAGGATTGCGTCCGCCGTGTTTCCGAAATGACCTATGACAATGCCGAAGATTATCTGATCCGTGCTCAGGAAGCGCTGAACTTCATGGACAAGTCGGACGGCCGCCATGAGGCAATGAAGCAGTTCCTGGATCACAAGACCTTCAAGCCCGGCCTTGGCCATTATGACAAGAGCAAGGCTGAGGCCTGAAATCCATGCCGTCATTCCGCGAAAGCGGGAACCCATTCCTCCGCAGGAACGATGTACCAGGAGACGAAGATGGGTCCTGCCTTTGCGGCGGTGACGAGCAGCTGAAATAATCAACTTCCACGAGGAATCCCGTGACAGTCCAGACCGCTCCGATCCCGTCCACTGCCATCGATCGACTGCTGGCCCCCAAATCGGTCGTGATCGTCGGCGCCTCCGACAAGCCCGGGGCGCTTGGCGCTTCGGTGCTCGGTAATTTGGAACGGCTCGGCTATCAGGGCGACATCCATTTGATCAACCCAAAGCGCGATGAGATCAATGGCCGTCCCTGTCTTCAGTCGATCGACGATCTGCCTGAAGGCGTGGACGCGGCTATCCTCGCCATTCCCCGCGCCGGTGTTGTTGAAGCCGTCAAGGCGCTGGCCGGGCGAAAGGTGGGCGCAGCAGTGATCTTCTCCGCAGGCTTTGCCGAAGGCGGTGAAGAGGGGCTGGCCGAGCAGCGCGAAATCGCCCGTATCGCGCAGGAAAGCGGCATGGTGATCGAAGGACCCAACTGCCTGGGCATGATTAACTACGTTGACGGGGTGCCGCTGACCTTTGTGGAAATGCCGACGGCGCGGCTGGAAGGGCGAAAGGGCATCGGCGTTGTCTCGCAAAGCGGTGCGATGGCGGCAGTGCTGAGCGTCAGCCTGCTGAGCCGCGACCTTGGCATTTCCTACTTCGTCTCCACCGGCAATGAAGCCGCGAGCGGTGTCGAGGACTATGTCGATTATCTGATCGACGACCCGCATACGCAAGTTATCGCCATGATCGTCGAGCAGTTCCGCAAGCCCCAGCGCTTCCTCTCTGCCGCCCGGCGTGCGCGGGAGGCAGGCAAGCCCATCGTCCTGCTGCATCCTGGCAAATCCAGCGCTGCACGCGAATCCGCCGCCACCCATACAGGCGCTATGGCTGGTGACTATAAGGTCATGCGCACCAAGGTGGAACGCGCGGGCGTGCTCGTTGTCGAAAATCTCGAAGAACTGGGCGATGTCGCCGACATCGCGGCACGCTGCGTCACTATGCCGACCGGCGGAACCGCAGTGCTTGGCGAATCCGGTGCCTTCAAGGCGCTGACCCTCGATCTCGCCGAGGATATCGGCCTGCTGCTCCCCGAACTGCATGACGACAGCAGCCCCGCCCTTCGCGCGGCCATGCCGGACTTCATTCCAGTCAGCAATCCGCTTGATTTGACGGCGCAGGCGCTGGTCGATCCGGGACTGTACGAGCGGACGCTTTCCGCGCTGCTTCCCGATGAACGCTTTGGCTGCGTCGTGCTCGCCATCATCCAGACCGATCCCGCGACCGCCTCACGCAAATTCCCGCCGGTGATCGAAGCGATTAAAAAGCTTAATCCGAGCAAGCCCGTAATTTTTACTGGCGTCGATGAAGGCGCGGAAGTGCCGGCCGAGTATATTTCGGGGCTACGCGCCCTCGGCGTCTCCTATTTTCCTTCACCAGATCGGGCGCTGCGAGCGATTGCCCATCTCTCGCAATTTGCGGCACGGGACCTTTATGCGTCGGGCGCAACGCCGTTGAAAGCCGAAGGGCTGCCGCTGCACGGCGTTGTGCCGGAGTATCGCGCCAAGCAAATCCTTGCGCCATTGGGTGTGCCCTTCCCCAACGGCCGCTTCGCCACCAGTCTGGATGAAGCAAAAACCGCTGCCGCCGACATCGGCTATCCCGTCGTCATCAAGGCACAGTCTGCGGAGCTGTCGCACAAGAGCGATGCCGGAGGCGTCATCCTGAACATCAGCGACGTTGAGGCGCTGGCGGCGGCATGGGCGCAACTTTTCGTCAATGTCGGTGTCTATAACCCCAGCCTTAAACTTGACGGCGTGCTCATCGAGGGGATGGGCAAGCGCGGAACAGAACTCATTATCGGCGCCCGCAATGATCCTGAATGGGGCCCGGTGATCCTTGCCGGTTTCGGCGGCGTTCAGGCCGAAATCCTGCAGGACGTCCGGCTTTTGGCCACGGACCTTGGCCGCAAAGAAATTATTGCAGAACTCAGCCTTTTGAAGAGCAGTCCGCTCTTGAGGGGTTTTCGTGGTTCGCCCGCGTTGGACGTCGGCGCGGTCGCCGATATCATTTTACGCCTCGGGCAACTGCTCCTGGGCGAACCATCAATCCGTGAAGTCGATCTTAACCCGGTGATCGTCTATCCGGAAGGCGAGGGCGCAGTCGCGCTGGACGCCCTGATGCTGGTGGGATGACCATAACGTCTGTTATTGATTCTGCGCATTGCCATTTCCAACTTGTTGATGATATCAAATGTTATCAATAAACGAATAAGACATTGGAAGTGGCTCAATGAAAATATTTCCGCAGACTCCGGATTTCATGGGGTTGAATGAGCCTTTGGGCGTAGAAGTGCACCTCGAGAATCTGGAAGTGGAAGGCACGATTCCCTCAGAAATCGAGGGTGCATTCTTCCGTGCCGTTCCCGATCCCGAGTTCGCCCCGCTTTATCCTGACGACACTGCGCTGTCCGGCGACGGCATGATCAGCCGCATTCGGTTTCAGGGCGGCAAGGTGGATTATGACATCCGCTATGTGAAGACGGCGCGTTATTTGGCGGAGAAGGAGGCGGGCAAGGCTCTCTTTGGCCGCTATCGCAATCCTTATACTGACCGAGCCGAGGTACAGGGCGTCGATCGCACCGTCGCCAACACCACGCCGATCTGGCACGCGGGCCGCCTGTTCATGACGAAGGAGGATGGTCGGGCTTATGAAGTCAATCCCAACAACCTCGAAACGCTGGGAAGCTGGGATTATCACGGCGCGTTGAAGTCAGAGACGATGACGGCCCACGTCCGCATCGATCCAGAGACCGGCGAGATGTTCTTCTTCGGCTATGAGGCGGGCGGCCTGTGTTCCACCGACGTCGCCTATTGCATAGCCGACCGCGACGGCACTCTCGTTTCTGAGCAATGGTTCAAGGCGCCTTATTGCTCGATGATGCACGACTTTGCCATCACTGAAAGTTTCGCGATCTTTCCTGTTTTTCCGACCACAGCCAGCCTCGACCGGGTGAAGGAGGGCGGCGCCCACTGGATCCACGAGCCGGAACTGGAAAGCTGGGTCGGGATCATGCCCCGGTACGGCAAGGTAGAGGAAATGCGCTGGTTCAAGGGACCAAAAGGCGTTTCGGTCTACCACATCATGAACGCCTTTGAAGAAGGCGGGAAAGTGCACATGGATATGCACCTTTCCGACACCAATGCCTTTGCCTTCATCCGCGTCGCGTCCGGCATTGACCGACAGCCATGGGAAATTCAGGGCGGTTTTGTCCGCTGGACCTTCGACATGGAAAGCGGCGACAACGCTATTGGGCAGGAAATGAAGGGGCCTCCGGGTGACATGCCGCGCATTCCCGATGCAAAGCAGGGGAGGCCTTATGGATATGGCTGGTATGGCAGTGTGAATCCACAGGGCGGGCCACCGCTTCTGGGCGGGCCGGCTGGTGTCTGCTTCAACATGCTCTTCCGCATTGAACCCGACACCGGCCGCTTGGAGGCGCTCGGTTTGCCGCCGGGGCACGCCATTCATGAACCGGTCCACGTTCCAGCCGCCGATCCCGCGCATGAAGGATGGTTGATCGCGATTGTCGATCACCAGACCGGCGATACCCAATTTGAGCACGCCGCCTGGATTCTCGAAGCCGGTAATATCGGCGCGGGGCCGGTGGCGAAGGTTAGGATTCCCACTCGGCTACGCGCCCAAGTTCATGGTTGGTGGGTGTCTTCGGCTCAGCTTGCCCAGGCGAAGGCCCGGTAGTCCGTTCACTCCACCTTGATCTCATAGAGACGGGGCCAGTTCTTTCCAGTGACGAACACGCGATCGTCTTTGGCATCATAGGCAATGCCGTTCAGGACTGCATCGGGATCGTCGATTCCTTGAGCTTCTACAAGCCCCCTCAAGTCGATCCAGCCCCGGACCTCTCCGGTTGCGGGGTCGATGCGAGCAATCCTGGGCGTCATCCAGACATTGGCCCAGATTTCCCCCTTCACATATTCCAGCTCGTTCAGGCGGCTGACGGGGCGGCCCTGATCAGAGACTCTGACACGGCTGAGTTCCCGGAATGTCGCAGGATCAATCACCCTTAATTCCGGTGTGCCATCGCTCATGATGATATGGCTGCCGTCCTGAGTCAGGCCCCAGCCTTCGCCCTGGTAGCGAAAGGATGCTTTTGGTTTGAAATTTCGCAGGTCCCAGCGGAACCCAATGCCATGCAGCCAGGTGATGTTGAGGATTTCGCCTTTCCAAAGCACTATCCCCTCGCCGAAATATTGCGGGGGGAGGGGCACGCGGCGAATGACCTTACCATCCTCCAGCCTCACCTCTCTTATGTCTGACCGACCCTCGCCGCCGGTGCTCTCATAAAGCGTCCCGGAGAGGTAGAAGAGTCCTTGGGTAAAAGCCCCGCTATCGTGAGGATAGGAGGCGACCACGCGATAACCCTGCGCGTAAGCGGGGGCGGTGATTAGCAGGACAAGGAATAGGGTGAAGAACCGCAACTATCTCAACCTTCTGCAGGCACGACGGCAACGGCGCGAGCGAGCCAGTCTGGAAGTGCAAGTCCCGCAAGGTCCTCCACTCGCCGGTGCTCGATCGAAAGGCCAAGGTCGGGAAGAGCAAGCCTTTGCCGCTTCACGTCTGCCTGATCCATCGGCACGACGACCAGCCGGCGATTGACCTTCGATCGGTAATGCATCCGGGCGGTATTCTCCTGCCCGACATAGCAGCCCTTGCGGAAGTCGACGCCGTTCAGTTCGCCCGCATTCGCCTCCAGCCATAAGGTCTGGTCCGATCCGAGTTCGGCCACTCCTTCAGTGACGCCAAGCGACAGCCGATGCTTCCGCCAAGCCGCCGCATGGTTCGGTCCTGCATTATCGCGTTCGGAAAGCCACCTGTGGCCCAATTCCAGCAGCCGAGGATCGGCCGGTTTGCCGGTGGCAGCCGGAGACCAATGGACCGCCAGCGTCGGATGACTCTCTATGCTTATTATTCGCCGCAATCGGTAGAGCGACAGCCGCCGGACCAAGGCATCCGCCTGATCCGCTTCACAGTCGATCAGAACGTCCTCGCCCTTCGCCCATAGCAGGAAGTCGAACAAGGCCTTGCCCTGCGCGGTCAGCAGCCCGCTCCAGCGCGGCTC
This sequence comes from Rhizorhapis suberifaciens, assembly GCF_014200045.1. Lineage (GTDB taxonomy): Bacteria > Pseudomonadota > Alphaproteobacteria > Sphingomonadales > Sphingomonadaceae > Rhizorhapis > Rhizorhapis suberifaciens. The sequence continues at coordinate 116,293 of NZ_JACHOV010000004.1, read as the reverse complement.
CCCCTCCTTTAGTGTAAGGACATCCTGGGTGAGAAGGCCCTGCAGGAAAGGGCGAACCTCATCGCCTGAAAGGCGGATGATGGCGCGGTCGATTAGGGTGGTTTCGGACATGGCCTTTAGGTAGGAGAGATTCTAAACTTATCCAAGTCGTTCGTGCCGAGCCGACGCGAGGCACGTGGCGCAACCCAGCGTGCTTAGGCGAACCAACGGAGCCTTTTTGAGAAATGACCCAGACCTTCGATCTCATCCTCAAAAATGGCACGGTCCACACGCCGGGCGGCCCTGCGCAGATCAGCATCGGCGTCCGCGACGGAAAGATCTCTACGCTGGGGACCTCTCTGGACGACGCGGGCGACGTGATCGATTGCACCGGCCTCGACATTCTTCCTGGTGTTATCGATAGTCAGGTGCATTTCCGAGAGCCGGGCCTGGAGCATAAGGAGGATCTGGAATCGGGTAGCCGCGCCGCCGTTCTGGGCGGCGTGACTGCGGTTTTCGAAATGCCAAACACTAATCCTAACACTGACAGCGCGGAACGGCTGGCGGAAAAGGTGAAGCGCGGACACCACCGCATGTGGTGCGACCATGCCTTCTATGTCGGCGCGACGGCCGCCAATGCCGCTGAACTTGTCGCGCTTGAACGTCTGCCTGGGGCGGCGGGGGTGAAGATCTTCATGGGTGCGTCCACCGGCAGCCTGCTGGTGGCGGAAGATGAAGCACTGAGCGCTGTCCTGGCTTCCGGCAAGCGCCGCGTCGCCATTCATGCCGAGGACGAAGCCCGGATGAACGCGCGCAAGGATTTTCGGGTGGAAGGGGACGCCTCCTCCCATCCCATCTGGCGCGACGACGAAAGCGCCATGTTGGCGACGCAGCGCATATTGCGGTTGGCGCGTGCAGCCGGACGGCGCATTCATATTCTCCACATCACCACGCCTGCCGAACTGGAATTGATCGCACGGCACAAGGATATCGCCACTTGCGAGGTGACGCCGCAGCATCTGACGCTTGCAGCGGACGAAGCCTATCCGCGCCTTGGCAGTTTGGCTCAGATGAATCCGCCGATCCGATCCGGCGCGCACCGGGATGGTCTTTGGCAGTGGTTGAATCAAGGCGTGCCGGACGTCATCGGCTCCGATCACGCGCCACATACATTGGAGGAAAAGGCAAAGGCCTATCCGGCATCGCCCAGCGGCATGCCAGGCGTTCAGACGCTGTTACCGCTGTTGCTCGACCATGTTGCTGCCGGACGAACCACTTTGCAGCGCGTCATCGAACTCACCAGCGCGGGCCCGCAGCGGGTTTTCGGTCTTGTCGGCAAGGGGCGCATTGCCGCCGGCTATGATGCCGATTTCACGGTCGTCGACCTCAAGCGCCACTGGACGATCACCGAGGATTGGTTGGCATCGCGTTGCGGTTGGTCACCCTTTACGGGGATGGAACTTACAGGCAAGCCCGTCGGCACTTTCGTCCGCGGGCACAGGGTCATGTGGGAGGATCAGCTCGCCAGCCAGGCCGTAGGCGAAACGGTCCGCTTCGAAAGCGTGGAATTCGGCTGAAGCGCTATTCTTTCCGCTATTCCTGAAATATCCCCCCGTTAACGGCGGGGACGTGATAAAACCTCGCGTCACCGTTACTGAATCCGCTAACCGCCGATATCGCGGCTCAATCCAATATGTGCATGACCATTGGCTGGTCGAGGAGGCTGTCAGATCCGCTCAGCCGTTCCAGCGTATCATTGACGCAGGCCAGTTCACCGGTGTGGGTGACGATGGCCACCAGCACGCCGCCATTGCTGGTCTCGCCTCGTTGGATCATGCTTTCGATTGAAACACCGGCGTCGCGCGTGGCGGCGGCGATTTCCGCCAACACTCCGGGGCGATCTTTAACCTTGAACCGCAAATAAACGCGCCCAGTCCGTTTGCCCGCGTCCGCCTTTGGCAGACGATCGAGCGATTCCACTGGCATGGCAAATGCCGGACCATATTCGCCGCGCGCCACATCGATCAGGTCCGCCACCACGGCGGAGGCGGTTGGTCCATCGCCTGCGCCTGCGCCCTGAAAAAATAGTCGGCCGACGAAATTCCCTTCCGCGACGACTGCATTTAAAGAACCGTCGACATGGGCCAGCGGGTGATTTGCTGGCACCAGCATGGGGTGGACCTGCTGAAACAATCCATCGGGTCCCGTTTCTGCCATACCCACCAGGCGAATGCGAAAGCCCAAGGCGGCCGCTTCGGCGATATCGGCGGCAATGACATGGCGAATGCCGGTGACATTGACCTTGTCGAAATCCAGCGCCGTACCGAAAGCGAGACTCGCCAGAATGGACAGTTTATGCGCGGCATCAATGCCGTCTATATCGAACGTGGGATCAGCTTCCGCATAGCCAAGATCCTGCGCGTCCTTCAACACGTCGGAAAAGGCATGCCCCTCCCTTTCCATAGTAGTGAGGATGTAATTGCAGGTGCCGTTCAGTATGCCATAGACGCGGCTGATCTCATTCGCCGCCGCCCCCTCGCGAAGGCCTTTGATGACCGGAATGCCGCCCGCAACCGCCGCTTCATATTTTAGTGCGACCCCTGCTTTTTCAGCGCCTTCAGCCAAGTCGAGGCCGTGGTGCGCGATCATGGCCTTATTGGCCGTCACGAACGGCTTGCCGGCGGCCAGGCATTGGCGGGCAAGCGTCAGTGCTGGACCATCGGCGCCGCCGATCAGCTCCACCACCGCGTCTATGTCTTCGCGGACGGCAAGGCTGCTCATGTCGTCGACCCATTCATAGGGGGAAAGGTCGACGCCCCTGTCCTTGGTCTTGTCGCGGGCTGAAATGGCGGTGATCCTGATCGGCCGTCCGGCGCGCCGGGCGATCAGCGCTCGATTGGTCTCCAGCAGGCGAATGACGCCGCCCCCGACTGTGCCAAGGCCCACGATCGCAATTCGCAACCCATTTTCACCAGACATTCTGATCCCCGCTCACAAAGCAATGATCGCGCTGATAGCGGCGCGGGGGCAGAAATCCAAGGCTATGATTGTGTCGAAGCTGAACTGGGCGAACTGGCCTTACGCGTGCGCCCGCACGGACCCAAGCCAGCGATCACTACCTTATAATCCGCCCTGGCCATTTCCGCGTCGGAGGAACTGAGATTGGATAGCGCCGGTTCAGGCAACTCGCGGGGCAAGGAGCAGGCTAGACGATACCACAACAGGCTTTGGGGTGCGGGAATGCTGGCCGATTCATCCACAATCTCCCCCAAGGCGACGGCCCATCGGGGATCCTGACCAGGACGCCGGAGAATCGATAGGGATACAGGATCGCCGGTGGCTGTCTTCAAAAAGATCTGCGTCTCTCCCTCACCGGGAATCGACCCCGCTGAATAAAAGGCGCTGCCCACTCCGGTGATTCGCGGAGGGGCATCGGGCCTGACCGCCTGGGCCAAAATGGCGCGCAACATGGTCTCACTTTCGGGCGACCAGTCGATCTGTGCATCGGGTGCGACCAACTGAATAGACCCCGAACCGCCGCTGACAGGGCGAGCGAACAAGAGTACATGACGCTTCTTCAACTTGGCCGTGCGCCCTCTGAAATCGAGCGGTAAATCAACAACATAATTAATGTCTCGACCGATTCCGTCGCGGCCCCTGATCAGCTTTATGACCCTTGCTTCGACAAAAAAGCGCTGATGGCCCTGGGCGAGCCCAGGCGCCCGTTCCGGTTTTACCTTTATGGCCTTGCGAACCTGCGCTTCGATGGCCAGCGGCGTGTCCGCTGCAAGGTCGGCGACGTCAGCATAGGACAACTGGGCGGAAGGTGCTGAATCCCGCGCATTTGCTGGGATTGTGGCAACAATCAGACCAAAAAATGCCAGGGCGATGAAGGTTTTTTGAATCATGGTTACTCTTGATGCTTGCATGCGCGGGTAAACTGGCACAGAACTCCCCTAGCCGCTAGCCTTCGGCCGTGAAAACGCGCGCTTCGATAAAGCGTTTGCGTACCAGGCCGGGGCGCGATACAGGAATGCAAAATAACAGAACAAGAATTCTGGCGCATTGGAGAAAGATGGATGTGGGCGCCCCTGCTCCACCTTCTAATATGTGTCTCACCTTTTTTTGGAAGCTGAGTTAAGGAGTGTCGTTTCTGAATGGCTTATGCTGACCACTCGATGAGTTCGAGCCGTTTTATCTCGATTATCATCGTTGCCCTTATCCACGCTGTCCTCGGTTACGCATTCGTTACTGGCCTGGGCATGAAATACGTCAAAAAGGCGGCCGAACAGCTCAACGTGATCGACGTGGAGGAGGAGCCGCCGCCACCCGAGGAGCCACCGCCACCCCCGCCGCCTGATCAACCGATCGAGCCGCCGCCTGTGGTTGCGCCGCCGCCGATCGTTCAGACGCCTTCGCCGCCGCCACCGGTAACGACGGTACGGACTCCGCCGCCGGTGTTCACCCCGGCGCCTGTTGCCGCGCCGCCGCCACCCCCGCCGCCCAAACAGGCTGCAAAGGCTGCTTCGCCGCGCGGGAATCCTGGCAGTTGGGTAACGCCGGACGATTATCCCTCTCGCGCGCTTCGTGAGGAACGTGCAGGGACAACCGGTTTCCGCCTGGCGATCGACGCAAGCGGAAGGGCGACTGACTGCCAGATAACGTCGTCGAGCGGTCATGGTGATCTGGATGCCGAAGCTTGCAAGATGCTGTTGCGTCGCGCGCGCTTCAAACCGGCCGAAGACACCGAAGGCAATCCTATGCCGAGCAGCTACGCCAGCCGCGTCGTGTGGCAGATACCACGTTGATTTGCAGGGCGACCCGGCGGAATTCCCGGCGGGCCGCCCTTTTAGCCCATAAGTTAGTTAGAGGAAGTTACTGAAAATGTTCATCCAGTTTGCAGCTGCAGCCGCCGCACCGGCCGCTGAGAATCCCTACGGTCTGATGGAAGCCCTTGAACAGGGCGGCGTCATTGCCTGGACCGTGTTCCTCATCCTTTGCGGCATGTCCGTCGCATCTTTCTACATTCTGTTCACAAAGCTCATCGAGCAGCAGAAGATCATCAACCAGTCGAAGAAGGTCCGCCAGACCTTCTGGCGGAATGCCAGCCTGAAGGAAGGCGCCGCCAAGCTGGAAAAGAACAGCGCTTACAAGCAGCTGGTCGATGACGGCATTGCCGCTCAGGAACAGTACACCAAGCTGACCGATCCCGTTGAAGCGCATGACTGGCTGCACGGCTCGCTCGCTCGTTCCGAAGCCGCGATTAATGCGAAGCTCGGCACCGGTCTTGCGTTCCTTGCTACCGTGGGCGCGACCGCGCCGTTCATCGGTCTGTTCGGTACCGTTATCGGCATCTACCGCGCTCTTATCAAGATTGGTGCTGCCGGTCAGGCGTCGATCGACGCTGTTGCGGGACCGGTTGGTGAAGCTCTCATCATGACCGCCTTGGGTCTGGCCGTGGCTGTTCCTGCCGTGCTTGCCTACAACTGGCTGCAGCGCCGGAACAAGTCGATCTCCGAGAACCTCAATGCCTTTTCGGTCGACGTGCTTGGCTACATGGTTTCCAATGGCCAGGTTAAGCCGACCAACACCGCTGCAATCGCCGCCGCCAAGCCGGCCGCAGCCGCTCCTGCCGCGACTGCCAAGAAGGCCTGATGTCCAGGACGGCCTGGCCCGTGGTCAGGCCGTTTCCGGCCAGCTGCTCAACCCTGCCCTAGGACGGCATGTCCGCAAGGCTGAGCCCAGGCATAGAATGTTGGAATGTTAGGAATTTGATCAATGGCAATGAGCGTTGGATCCGAAGGCGGCGATGAAACCCCGATGTCCGACATCAACACGACGCCTCTTGTGGACGTCATGCTGGTGTTGCTCATCATCTTCCTCATCGCGGTCCCGGTCGTTATCCAGACGGTCGATCTTCGACTGCCCAAAGTGGCTTTCGAACCGACAACGACGAAGCCCGAAAATGTTTCGCTTTCCATTACGACCGAGCCCGGCGGCGCCTGCGCGGTATATTGGAATATGACCCGCGTCGATTCATCGGAACTGCTCGACCGTGCGGTGGCAAAGCTGACCGCGGATATTGAAAAGGCCGGGGGCGTCGAAAATATGACGCCCGAAGATATGCCCGAAGTGCACATCCGCGGCGACATCAACACGCCTTACCGCTGCATTGGCGGGACCGTCTACACCATGCAGCGCGCCGGTTTCGCCAAGGTCGGGTTCATTTCTGAGCCTGAGCCTGGTCAGAACCGCATGCGGCTCTAAGATTTCAGGAGTATAGATCATGGCCATGAGTGGCGGCCGCGAAGACGGCGAACCGATGATGGAAATGAACACGACGCCGTTGATCGACGTCATGCTCGTTCTTCTCATCATGTTCATCATCACCATCCCGATCCAAACCCACGCGGTGAAGATCGACCTTCCGCAAGAGTCGGTGAATCCTCCGCAGAATGTCGTCGACCCAGTAAAGAACAAGTTGGCAATCGATGCTGCTGGCGTCATCACCTGGAACGGCGCTCCGGTGGATCTGGTAACGGTGCGTCAATATCTCGACCAGACCGTCAAAATGGTGCCGGAGCCAGAACTCCAGTTCCAGCCTGACGCTCAGACCCGTTATGTGATCGTCGACCAGGTGCTTGCAGAGATCAAGCGCAGCGGCGTCACCAAGCTGGGCTTCGTTGGTAATGAACAATATGGCGCTTTCTGATCTCGCATAGAGGCAGTTAGAGCTGAGGCATCAAAGGCGGGACCCCGGTCCCGCCTTTTTTGTCCAGGTGAAATTTATCTCGTGATAAGCTAATGACGGTGGGTCGCAGCCACGCCTCCACCGCCGCATTCATGCGTGCACCCCGTTCAGCGTAGAAAGTTGGACCGGAACCGTCATAACGGTCGTGACATCCCCAACGGTTGCGGTTCTGCAAAAAAGCGTTTCATTAACCTGCAATGTCTTCACGCATTGCAATGGGTTCACAAACTAATGCGTCCGCCCGAAATCCGGCGCGGCATCATCCTGACCTTCCTCAATGATCGAACGGCGGATTGCCCGCGTGCGGGTGAACAGGTTGAACAGCGCGTCGCCGTCGTTCCAGCGAATGGCCCGCTGCAACGCTGACAGATCCTCGGAAAAGCGCTGCAGCATTTCCAGCACCGCCTCCTTGTTAGTCAGAAACACATCACGCCACATGGTAGGATCGCTCGCCGCTATGCGTGTGAAGTCCCGAAAGCCGCCTGCCGAATATTTGATAACTTCGGACCGGGTGACATCCTCCAGATCGCTCGCCGTTCCGACAATGGTATAGGCGATAAGGTGCGGCAAGTGGCTCGTGACCGCGAGCACCAGATCATGATGCTCGGCATCCATTGTCTCGACATTGGCTCCCAGGCGTCGCCACAATTCGGCCACCCGCGCGACGGAGGCGGCCTCTGCGTCCGAAGGGGGCGTGATGATGCACCACCGTCCCTTGAACAGGCTGGCAAAACCCGCCTCCGGGCCACTATTCTCCGTTCCGGCCACCGGATGGGCAGGGATGATGATGCGGCCAGGAAGGGCCTTTTCCAAAGCGGACAGGATATTTGCTTTGCACGAGCCCACATCGCTGACGATGGCATCAGCAGGCAAGTCGGCGGCAATTTCCTGGGCGACCGTACCCATCGCCCCTACCGGCACGCACAGGATCAGGAGATCAGCATCGATTACCGCGGCGCCAGGCGTATCAGTCACATCATCGCACAGCTTGATCCGTTCGGCCGTTGCTCGCACCTCGGCGCTCGCGTCATAGCCGGTGACCCGCACTGTCGGCATCTGGGTCTTTATAGCCCGCGCCAGCGACGAGCCGATGAGGCCCAGTCCGATGATGGCGACGCGAGAAAAAGGCAGCATCAGCCCCGACCTTCCGCCATTTGGCGAAGCAAACGCGCAATATCGCGGGTCTGTGCTTCCGTGCCGATCGTAATCCGCAAAGCATTGGGCAATCCCTGGCCGGGCAGCCAGCGCGTGGCATAGCCCGCCTGCATCAGGCCCTTATAAGCAGCCTCCGCGTTGAGTGAACCTTCGAACAGGATCAGGAGGAAATTGGCTCGGCTCGGCACGACTTTCAGTCCGTAATTGCCTAGTCCTTCCACTTCGGACGCCAGCCATTGGCGCCATTGACGATTGTGAGCCCTGCTCGCTTCGATCCATTGTTTGTCATCGATGGCCGCCGCTGCAGCGGCCTGCCCGGCCGTCGTGACGTTGAATGGAGCGCGTATCCGATGCAGTGCGTCGATCACCTCGCTTGATGCATAACCCCAGCCGATGCGCTCAGCAGCAAGGCCGTATATTTTGGAGAAGGTGCGTGTGACGAAGACATTGGCCGCCGTCTTAGCCAATTCCAGACCCAGATCGTCATCTTCAGGCTCCAGATATTCGGCATAGGCCTGATCGATCACCAGCAGCACTTCGGGCGGCAGGCCCCTATGCAGTCGCGCGATTTCCTGCCTGTTCGAAAAGGTGCCGGTAGGATTATTCGGATTGGCGAGATAAACGACCCGCGTCTTTTCGGTAACACAAGCCAGCAGGGCGTCGACGTCGGTCGCATAGTCCTTGTCCGGAGCTTCGATGGGCGTCGCCCCCACGCGCCGCGCCGCGATATCGTAAACCGAGAACCCGTACCGAACGTAGAGCACCTCATCGCCGGGGCCTGCATAGGCGCTGGATGCCAAATGCAATAGTTCGTCGGACCCGGTGCCATAAATTATGCGCGCGGAATCCAAGCCATATTCGGCCGCAATGGCCCCCCGTAACAAAGTCGCGCCTGGGTCCGGGTAGGCGGCAAGATCAGCGGTCGCCGCCATGAACGCCGCTCGGACCTTGGGACTTGTGCCTAGCGGGTTTTCATTGGCGGACAACTTCACGACCTTACGCCCATCGTCGCTGGTGGCTTTTCCCGGCACATAAGGTGAAATGCCGAGTATCCAATCTTTGGGGTGCGGTTTTGTCATGCACGCGCTTTAAGATTGAAAGCCGCTCAGGACAAGGCGGGAGGGACAGAATGGCTGCCCGCAAGCCAACAATGTAAAATCGGACGATAAAAGCAGGGTACGCAAAGTAAGTGCGGCTACTTTACTGAGTTTTAAGGGATATTTGCGACCTGTAACTAAGCAAATATAGGGATAGCCCGCATGTCGCAATCGTCACATTGTCAGGATAGGGGCGTACGCTGGGCGGAGCGCCGAAAAGTCTTTATCGACGCAACCGTTCGCGGACATCGCCAGGTTCGATTCGACGTGGACGTTATCGACCTTTCAATATCCGGCTTCCGCTTTGAAACCGCGTTTTCCATGCATGTAGGCACAAGGCTTTGGCTGAACGTTCCCGGATTTCAGGGGCTGGAGGCGGTCATCAAATGGCATGAGGGCTTCACCTATGGATGTGCCTTTGCTCTTCCCCTTCATCCCGCGGTCTGCGATCATCTGATACGGCAATTTCCAGGGGAATGTCCCCCTTGACCGGCGCCAGGGTCGCTAGACGGCTGCGCGAGGCGGAGCTATGCTGTGCTGGGAGGACCCGATGAAGACGCTGATCGCCCTATTCGCCGCTCTGTTGCTCGTCGCGCCCGCTGAGGCGTTCGCCGCCCTGCCGGTCGGGGCCAAGGCTCCGGACTTTACGACCAAAGGTGCATTGGCCGGCAAATCCTTTACACTGAACCTTTCCAGGCAACTCCGAACCGGTCCGGTGGTGCTATATTTCTTTCCTGCCGCGTTCACCCCCGGCTGCACCATTGAAGCACATGAGTTTGCCGAGGCGAGCGATGCCTTTCACAAGGCTGGTGCAACGGTAATCGGTCTTTCTGCCGATCCCATCGAAAAGCTGCAGAAATTCTCAATTGAGGCGTGCCGGAACAAGTTCGCTGTTGCCTCTGCTACACCTGAGGTGATCAAGGCTTATGACGTGACGCTCCCGCAACGTGAGGGTTTGTCCAACCGCACCTCATTCGTCATTACGCAAAGCGGGAGGGTAGCCTATGTGCATAGTGACATGAGCCCCCAGGATCATGTGAAGAACACGCTGGCGGCTGTCCGGTCCCTGAGCAACAAAAGCGCAAAATAGCTGCAACGCAACTCCTCTCCTGTGGTGCGCGTTACTGATCGCATCGGATCATGCTGAAGAGAGCCGTTGTGATGCCGCAAGTCGTTGATCATCCCTTTCCCAGAGTAACGAGCCGCCTGCTGTTAGGCGCGCTGGCGGGCATAGTAGGAACAGCCGCGATGACGGCCGCGATGAACCGTATGTATCAGCGCTTGCCTAAGGATGAGCGATATCCGCTACCCCCGCGTGAAATAACTCAGACGCTGCTTGGCGGTACATCGGAGGACTCGATGCAGGATCGTTCGACCGCGGCGCATTTCAGCTTTGGAGCAGCGGCGGGAGCGCTGATGGGGACGGTCAGCCCCTCTGCACGGCCAGTTGCAGGAGCGATAGCGGGCTTATGCATCTGGACCGCCAGCTATTTCGGTTGGGTCCCCGCGCTTGGCGTTCTCAATTCTGCTGAAAAGCACCCAATCAGGCGCAATGCGCTCATGATCGGAGCGCATCTGGTGTGGGGCAGCGTAACGACCGCGACCATGCGCGATCTTTTGGCCGCGCGGCACACGATGCTGGGCGACGGCCCGTTGCGGGATCGAAACCGTCAGGCGTGACGGCCCAACGCAGTCTGGATCATTCTTTCCCAAGCGCCGTTTGCCGCATAATCGACCGCTCGCATCGCAGCATCAGGCTCTCGCATCGTCTTCAGCACGGCGACGGCATCATTGACATAATCCGGCCATTCCTCATCGACGATTTCGGCGACAGCCGTACCCGGAGGCGCTGCTCCTTCGGCGTTGCGGCTGAAATGCTGACCTGCGAGGACGCGGGCGATGCGTTCTACCATGTCCATGTGCGTTCTTCCTTTCTGTGCCGAAGGGAACCCGCGTTTGAAGATGATGTTCCGGTCCTACCTTGTCAGCGATAATAATAGGATTGATCGAAATCCCTCCGCCGCCCACTGAAAATAGACCTGTTAAGCACAGTTCCGACCAAGGGAATTGCCTCCATCAATCGCAGAGCTTCGCGCACCTCATCTGCGCGGGTCTTACCCTCTTCCACGACCAGCAACACGCCGTCCAGGTGCTGAGCGAACAGCAGAATATCATCGACCACGAGAACCGGCGGCGTATCGATGAGGCAGATGGGATCATCACTGCGGCCCCGCAAAGCCGACAGTAATTGAGGAAGCGTCTCGACGGTGAGCAGTTCTGGCGATTGGGGCTGGGGTACTCGAACGGGGACAATGCCCAGATTCATGTCCTCGACATTCTGCACCACGTCCCAAGCATCTGCCCCTCCTGACAAATAGTCGTCGATGCCGGCGGCAGCGGAAAGTCCGAAGCGCCATCCGACAGCCGGCCGGCGAAGGTCAAGGTCGAGCAGGACTGTGGGGCGAACCCGGCTGAGTGCTGCTGCGAGATTCGTGGTGATGAAAGTCTTGCCGTCGCCAGGACGGGTAGAAGTGACAGCGATAACGCGGCCGCCGGAACGCACAAATCCATTCAGTAATTGCCAGCGGAGGAAAACGAAGCTCTGCGCGCGCGGATCCAGGTTGTCGAAACCGAAAATGCCGTTCTCTACCAGCCGTGCTCGATCCAGCCGGACGGTATGGCGTCGCCACGCTTCAACATCGGGGTGGACATTAACGCGTTCGTCACCTGACGGCAGCGCCGAGGATAGGATCCTGTTCAATCCGGTAGACATGGATTTCCGCTCCTTTAAATCTTGGCACCGCCCGGCAACAGCCGACGCAACAGGGAAGAGATGCCGGCTGGTCCATCGGGCCTCAGCATCGGTACGACGGCCAGGGGCCGAACACCCGTCAAGCGCCGGATGGCAGCCTGGCCATTGATAAGGCCGGCCAGCATTTCAAGGATAAGGACCAAGCTCACACCGACGGCTAGGCCACCCGCCATTCCAAGTATAACCAGATGTTTTGGATTGGGGCTGATCGGCTGCAACGGCCAGTTGGCGGGATCGACCACCGAAAAGTGCTCGCCCTTACCCTCCGATTGCAGATTGGCCGCGACTTGAGCCTCCAACTGCTTTTCGCGTATGTCCTGATATTGCTGCTTCAGATTGTCATAATCGCGTTCCAGATTGTTCAGTTCATAGGCGGCTTGGGGGGCAAGGGCGCTGATGCGCTCCATTTCACCGACTGAAGCAACCAGATTTGCTCGTCTCTGACTGAGGGACACCACGCGGTTCCGCCCGGCGGCGATCTCCGATGAGATAACGCCAGTTCCGCGAGGCGTCGTTTTGCGTGCGCTTGCCCGTGCAGCCTTCAGCGCCGTGCGCGCGGCCACCACATCGGGATGCTGGTCGGTGTAGATGGAGGTCAGTTGAACCAATTTGGTTTCGGCAAGTTGAACGGAATTAGGTGCCTCATTCGCGGCGGATGCCAATTCCGCGCCGCGTGCAGCCAAAATGCTGTTTTGTTGCATGATTCCTTGCGCCTCAGCATCCATGCGCGAGATTTCCGCCCGAAGCGCCGAACTGGACTGAGCGCTCAACGCCACTTGATCGGGAAGCGCGCCGCCATAGCGGGCCTGAATCTCCCGCCGCTTTTGGTCGAGTTCCACCAAGCGGTCGCGCAACTCATTGCCGCGCCGCGCCAGAAAGGCGGCTGTGCCTGATGCCTGTTCGATGCGCTGTCGCTTGTCTTCGCCTATGAACATATGGGTCAGGCGATCGGCGACGGCCTGGGCGGTGGCTGCGTCGGCATAAGTGAAGGACAGGCTGAACGCGATCGTGGTCCTGGCGCCCTGGCCTCCATTATTGGTGTCGCTGGCGCTCACCAGATTGACGCCGACCGCGCCTCTCATCAAATTCTGGACATCTTCACTGGGGAGTTCCTCGCGCTCCTCCGGGTAGAGATTCAGGTCCTTTATGATCCGGACGATATTGGCGCGGCTCAGAATTTGTTGGCGGATCTTGGCGATGCGCTCGTCGGCATAGGTGGCGAATGGAGAGGCCACGAGGGCAGTGGGCACCTCCTGTGAGGCAATGAGCAACGTCGCTGTCGACTGATATTGCGGTTCTATGAACAGCGTCATGCCGGTTGCAGCGACCGTGCCCAGAGCCGTCGGTGCGGCGAGCCACCAGAAGCGTCGGTACAAGATCGCCAGCAGTTCGCCTGGTGTTACAAAGCTGGTGGGGACTTCCCCTTCCTCCTCGCTCATGGCGTCCTCCTCCAGTCATAGCTCAGCCTGATGCCGACAAACCCGGCCTTGACCGTGCGGCCGGAAAATAGTTCCTGCCGGCGATATTCGATGTTGCCGCCCACTCGGAATTTGCGGGCTGCCTGCCATTCCACGCGCGCCTCGGCTCGCATGGAATCAAGGGCGGAGATGTCCGCACCTTGCAGGCGAGCACGCTGATATTCCCCGATGGCGCTTAGAGTTACTCTTTCGCTGACCCGGTGAGTGGCGGACAGAAAACCCGCCAGACGCCGCTGTGATCCCCCAAAGCCGCTAGGCTCGGACGAGAGCGTGGCGTTGGCACACAGCGTCAGCCGCTCAAGTTCATGGCACAGGTCCACACGCCCGGCAAAGCGCGTCCGCGCCGATTCCCGAATGGCAGGAAGTCCGGGGATAAGCAGGTCATGCGCTTCGCTGCGTTCCGCACCTGCTTCAGCGGTCAATTGCCAATGCTCGGCCAATCGCTGATCTACGGTTATAAATCCTGAAATCGTCTTGAATTTGGCTTCATCATCGGGCGAATGGAACTCTACCTCCGCCCGCGCCCCGAACCGGGTATAGGGGCTGGTCCGTCGCCAGAGTTGCAGGCTTGGCGTGATTATTCTGGTGTCGCGCAGAGGAGTGGTGGAACCCAGATAATTGGTGTTCAGGTACGCGACTGCGGGCGCAACCTCGAAATGCCGATCAGGTTGCCACAACAGACCCACCTTCGCCGTGACATCTTCCCGCAAACCTTCCCCATCGGACGCGGCATCGATTCCAGAAGTCAGTTGGTCGGCCAAAATCCCCCGGTCGAAACCGGCCGACGCCAGTACCGACAGCCGCTCGCTGTCTCTGTAGGTGCCATCGGCGTGCAGATTGCCGATCAAGAAGTCCTTGTACCGCGCACGGCTGTAGATGCGCTTGGTCGCAACACCCGCCAAGTCCAGCGATGATCCGCCCGGCGATGTCACGGTGACCGCAGGCCGGACGGACATTTCGCCGATTACGGTGTCAAGGTCCGACCCAGTGATCAAAAAGGGATTGGAGGACAGGAAAACGCTGGCGTCCACCGTCAGCCTGGGCTCAACCTTCGCCATTGCGGGGAAGGTATAGAGCAGTGCAACCGCCAGCACCGCCAACCTTCCCTGCCGCTCGGCCCCCCGGCGCGTAAATGGTCCGGTGCGGTCAGGGGATGACGAGGACATCGCCGCTCCTGAGCACGGGCAGCGGTTTCGCCAATGCGCCGGGGCCAAGGCGTCGGCTCCCTTTGAGCACCTGTGCGAGTTGCACACGTTCAATGAATTGGCCCTGAGGCGTCTTGCGCAGGATGACGGCGCCCTTCACGTCGGCAAAGTCGGCGAGTCCGCCAGCCAGGCTGAGCGCCTGAAGAATATCGATCGCACCGCTGGCAGCATAGCTCCCGGGCGTACGGACCTTCCCCACGACAAAGAAGCGCATGCCTGTAGCTTCGCGAACGGTGACGGTGACATCAGGCGGCCCGTTCCTGTATTTGTCGGCGAGTTGCCTTTGAATTTCGGCACGAACGTCCTGGGTCGTAAGGCCGGCGGCAATGATGGTGCCAGCCAGCGGAAAGGCGAAGCTGCCGTCCGGCTGTATCCGGACGGTGCGCTGCATCCGGTCCTCTCCCCAAACCAGCACTTCCAGTTCATCGCCGATATTGATCCGGTATTCGGCCTCAGGAGCGCTTTGTATGGCCGCCGGGAGGGCCTGCGCCAAGGATTGGGCAGGCAGCGCCGCAGTGGCACAACAAAAGACGACTTTGGCCGAAAGGTGTAAAAGCCCAAGGCTCCTCATGGCTCATCCCCTAAAATAAGCAGGCTTTTACTATAGCTTGATCAGAAGGGTGCCGAGCAGTCGGAAAGGACAGGCCCAATTCTTGCGTGGTGATTTCTTCCACTCCTATTGAGTAAACGCCGGGGAAACCACAGCCGGTCTGCCCCTTTGTTCTGCCTGGTGTCGTAGTCCCACGCGATCCGACCCACGGAATTTTGATTGGTGCTTTCGCGAAATGATTTCGCCGACAGGCACGCCTACTCTTGTTCAGGGCAGGCTTCCTCCATGAGGAACGGACAGGTTCCGGCAAAGCATGCGTCCTGATCTTCAATTTGGGCGGCCGGCGCTTTTCGTCGTGTGATTGCCTACAAGAATGGAGGGCATGGTGGCCACATCAGCTCAAGCCATGAATGGCTTAGTCCAGGCAGGCGGCAGAGCATCCGCCCCGCCGCCTTCCGGCAGGATCAGAAAGTCGACGGACTTTCTGGACATGGACTTTTCGCCCCTGGGAAAGGCCCAGGTGCTCAAAATGATCGCGGAACGGCCGGTCGACGCGCCATTTGCCTATGTCGTTACCCCTAATGTCGATCATATCGTGCGTATCCAAAGGCTGCGGTCGGATCTTTGGCCAATGTATCGTTCAGCATGGTTGAATCTGTGCGACAGTCGCATTCTGTCGCTTCTGGCTTCTCGAACCGGCCGTTCGCTTCTTCCTATTCCGGGCAGCGATCTGACAGCGGATTTGCTGGAGGAGTTCATTTGCCCGGATGACCGGATCGCCGTGGTGGGCGGCGATCCGGTTATGATCGCAACCGTGCGCGAAACCTATGGCTTGCGCAACCTGATGCACCACAACCCGCCCATGGGATTTGCGTCGGATCCCGCTGCTCTCGAAAATGCAACGCAGTTCGTCATAGAGGCTCGTGCACGCTACACTTTTTTGGCGGTAGGCTCGCCGCAGCAGGAGATACTGGCATATCAAATCGCCTGCTCCGGGCAAGCAACAGGTATCGCCCTGTGCGTCGGCGCAAGTCTGCAGTTCCTGAGCGGGGATCAGCGGCGGGCTCCGCGCTGGCTGCAACAGCTTGCGCTCGAATGGCTGTTCAGGCTGTTGTCCAATCCGCAACGACTGTGGCGCCGTTATCTGGTGGACGGCCCATTGATCCTGCCGATCTACAATGCTTGGCGGGAAAAGCGTGATCAGCGTCGTGAACCGCGGCATCTCTGCCCGTATCATGCGCGCTACAGACGGTGAAAGCCCACAAGGGGAGGATCTAGAGCATCGTGCGATTAATCGGCATCATGACCCATTCGTGTCGAGCGAAGCCGAGATACGGCTACACTAAGCCGGCGTCCCTCGGCCACGCTCGGATCGAACGGTGAGATTCCGTTTTAGCGCAAGCGGCTCCAAGATGGAGCATGCTCGCCAGACTATGCCGTCTGAGACGGAGATGCCACGCGCTATCGGCCAGTTGACTTCGCTGCGATTCTTCGCGGCGCTCGCGGTGCTGCTGTCACATCTGGCGTTTCTTGCGGACAACCAGAACCCGGCGGTGAAGTGGGTTTATGATAACCTCTTTTTCGAAGGATATAGCGGCGTTTCCTTTTTCTATGTCCTTTCGGGCTTCATCATATCCCATGCCTATGGCGACAGGATAAGACATCGACACATAAGCGCCGGGGCCTATTTCGCCTATCGGATGGTCCGCATCCTGCCGCTCCACTGGCTCGTGGCGCTTCCATTTCTGGCCTGGCTTCTGCTGATCAAGAATGAAGCGCCCGGCATCACCACGATTCTGCTCAATCTGTCGTTGCTTCATGCTTTCGCGCCGCAGTCGGCGATCCACTATTCGCTGAACGCGCCGAGCTGGAGCCTCTCCTGCGAGCTATTCTTCTACCTGATGTTCCCTCTTCTGGTGATGCTTCGCACCCGCACGCTGGCGACTCTCGCGGCAGGCGGAATCGCCCTCATTGCGACAGCGGCGGCCTATTGGGTGCTGAAAGGCAATCAGCCATCGGCAATGGCGGAGTGGTTCTTCTATCTCAATCCACCCACACGGCTGGTGGATTTCGCTGCTGGCATGCTGCTTTACCGGGCGGCCCGCGCGGGGATGTATCGGGATCAATCCGGTACAGCTCTGGAAATCGGCCTCGTCCTCCTGATTCCGCTGTTGATGGTGGTTTGTCACCAGATGGACGTGCCGATGCCATTCCGGTGGCAGCTCGCTTATCTGCCTGCCATGGCCGCGCTGGTTCTGGTGTTCGCACATGGCCGGGGAGCCGTCTCGCGCATCTTGAAAGCGCCGCTGCCTATCCTGCTCGGTGAAGCCTCTTTCGCTCTTTATCTGACGCACCGGCCGGTCATCACTTTGGCGAAACAGATTAGCGACCGCTATCTGTCCAGCCAATGGGACGTCGTCCTGGCTGCGGCTTTGTTGGTCGGCTGCGTCCTATTGTCGCTGCTGGTCTTTCATTTTATCGACAAGCCCGTCCAGCGCCGGCTTCGGTTGATGGTGGCGCGTTTTGAGCAGCGGACCAGGCCTCGGGGCAGGACACGGGATCAGACCCGGACACTCGCTCAGGCAAGAACCCGCGCCCTCGCAATGAGCGCTCCCGCTCTCGTAACCATTGCGACCGTGGCCTTCGCCACGACGCAGCAATCGGCTCCTCTTTCGGCCTCCATCGCAACGGTGGGGCCCGCCCCGGCGACTCGTGTGGGCGTTAATCTGTTCGGACCCGAGACCTATAACCGCCAGCAGGTCTTCACCAATTTGATCGCCCAAAGCGAATGGTTCACGGCGGAAGGGGACGGTTGGACCAGAATGGACGACCGGCAACTCGATGCGCTTGGTTGGGTCAAATATCTCAAGCCCGGCCAGGCAGCGCCCCGGCCGTTGATTTTGCCTCCTTCCCCATTCCGGAGAGTCGCTGTCCGATGCGTCTTCTTAGGCGAAGGTGAGCTTTCGACAGGCGGTATCGTGGAAGAAACCGACCGAGGCAGCCAGTTCCTGGACTTCGACCTGGTGTCACAAGGAGGCGCGGATGAGGGCGCCTGGATACAACTTGACCGCACAAACCCTGCCAATCCCCTGCGAAATATCGATTGCCGGGAAAAGGGCCGGCCGGCAGCCGAGATGTTTCATCCTGAGTTCGTGAAATTCCTCCAGGGCTTCGCCGTCATTCGTTTTCTCGACTGGCAGATGATTAACGGTAATCGCGGCGGCGTTTGGGCCAAACGGACGCCCGCCGCCTATTCCTCCCAGATCGCCAAAGAAGGTGTAGCGATTGAAAACATGATCCGCCTTGCCAATGAAGCCAAGGTCGATCCGTGGTTTCTGATCCCCTACAATGCCGATGACGAATATATCCGGAACTTCGCCCGAATGGTGCATGATCGCATTGCGCCAGAGCGGACCGTCTATGTGGAACTCGGCAATGAAGTCTGGAACGACATGTTCGAGGCAGCCGAGCAGGCCCGCGAGGAGGGGCTGAAGCTCCGGCTTGATCCGGCTGGAGATCCAACGCGCGCGCAGATGCGCCGTTATGCGCAGAAGTCGCGGAATGTATTGCAGATATGGACAAGCATCTTTGCCGACCGGCCGGAAAAGCTTGTCAGAGTCGTGTCCAGCCTGAACGTCTATCCCGATCTTGCAAAGATGATCCTGGAATATGAGGACACGGCCCGCTGGGTCGATGCTCTTGCGACAGCGCCTTATATCCATTTGGACCTTGCCGACCGGGGACAGCGTGATGTCGATTGGGTGTATTCCCGGCTCAATGCCGCCATAGACGAAACGATCGATTATGCGGTCCAGAACAAGGCGATCGCGGCAAGCTATGGCAAACGCTTCATCACTTATGAAGGGGGTCAGCATCTGGTGACCACCGACATGCCGCTTGCCTACGGCGTGCAACGGGATCCTAGAATGGCTGCCGTCTACGAGCGTTATTTGGCCGCATGGAAAGCGAAATTGGGCGACCTCCTGATGCTCTATGCCTCGACGGCTCCGATAGGCGAATATGGATCCTGGGGACTGAGGGAATATGCCGGACAACCGCTCGCCCAAGCGCCCAAGGAACGGGTGGTGCGACAGTTTCTGGAGGACCTGGACCAATGACCCAGGGCGTGGCCTCTGCGGTTCTGACGGTTCTCGCCATTCTAGCGCTGCTGCTGTCCTACGCTTTCATCAAGCCAGCGCTCTTCATTTCAATACTCACGGTGATTGCGTTCGGCTTATTTTACTATTGCCTCAGTCCGCAGATGAAGCGGTCGATTGGCTACCGTCCGGCGTTGATTGCGCTTGCCATGCCGTTAACCGCCTGGGGTGCCCCCAGCGTGTGGCTGCTCTATGCCGTGATGTTGTGGATGGTGCCGCTTTTTGCTCGCAAGCCGGGCGAAGTCGCCCCCATGTACATGTTCAGCCTGCTGCTTCTGCCGGGCCTCGATACTTCAATGATCCTGGGGGGGGTGAAGCTGTTTGAGTTCGGCGTGCACGATGGTTTGGCGATTGGAGCGATGATCCGGCTGTTGCTGTTTACTCATGGAAAGGCCGGCGGCTTTCGCGCGCTCGATATGCCGGTGGCGGCGATCCTGCTGGTGCTGGTGGCGGGGCTTGCGAGAGATACCACAGTTACGAACTTCATCCGGCTGTTGCTCAATATCGGCCTGGATTACGCTTTCCCTTATTTCATCGTTAGTCGGAGCGTAAGGACGATGGATGACGTCCGGCTTTGCATGGTCTGGCTCACCTGCGCCGCTGTGATCATTTCCATCATATTGTTGTATGAGGTCAGGACCGGCTGGCCGATCTATAACGGGCTTTATGACAGACATGGCATTGTTGCAGACCTGCTGGTCAAGACGCGGGGAGGGGTGCTGCGCGCGGGCGGGCCATTCCTTGAATCCACATCCATGGCGATGGTCCTGGTTTTCTGCTTGCTCGCTGCATGGCTTTCGAGGCCTGCTTTCCGATCCAAGCTCCATTATTTGGGCATTCTCCTGTTGTTGCTGGTGGGACTTTCCGCGCCGCAATCGCGAGGCGCATGGATCGGCTTGTTTATCGGCATGACGGTGGCGGACCTCTATCGCGGCCGGATTGTGTTGCTGCTGCGGCGCTGCGCCCTGGCGGGGTTGGCATGGGGAATATTGATGGGCCTCGCGCAGGTCAGTCCCTATGTTTCGGAGACCATTGGTCTTAGTGGCGGGTCGGTTGACACCGTTGATTATCGTGAGCGGCTGTTTGAGCGGGGGCTGGAGGAGTTCAAGAAAAGCCCCCTGGTCGGCTATTCCTTCCCCGAAGCGATGATCCGATTAGACGACTTGCGTCAGGGCGAAGGTATTGTCGATCTGGTGAACACCTATATCTTCATAGCGCTCATCTCAGGCGCCATTGGACTTTTGATCTTCCTCGGGGGTTTTGCGACCTTCATTGCCTTGTTGTGGATGCGTCGGTCATATCTGCGCCGCTCTCCGGCCGACTTAGCTCCGGCGGCGTTGATCTGTGCTGGGCTAGTGGCGATGATGGAGATGCTGTTCTTTACCTCACTGGGGGGCAGGCCGGCGGTGTTCATGTTCCTGTTCTTCGGCTTTTCGGCGGCGATCCATTGGATGCGCGGCGGGGCGCGGACTTCCTTCACCAAGTTCAACGCCGCACCGTCGATGGCGCCAGCACTTACAAATAGGGCAGGATGATCTGCTCCAGGCCGAAACCGATGAGAATGCCTAGTCCTCCGACGGACAAGAAGGCGAGTTCCTCGGGCAGCTTCAGCAACTCGGCGCGGTGGAGCTGCCACCAGCTGTACAGAAGAGCGGGCGCTTCAATGGCACCAACCGCCGCCACGAGGCCGATTGGCCCAAAGGCGCGAAAGGCGACGGGTCCGACCAGCCCCAGCCATAGCAGCTTGGCAATATTGGCGTGGAAGGTGACATGAATTCGGCCAGAGGCGGTCAGCACCTCATTGGCGCTGCCGCTGCTGAGCGCAAGCAGCGGAGCGATAGCCAGAATTTGCAGGAACATCGCCGCGGGCGCATAGCGATCGTCATAAAGAATAGCGACCACCAGCGAAGCTGTTCCGATGAGAGCGCCCGCAGCAAACATGTAGAGGTAGGACATGCGCCGCCGGTAGCGATAAAATACCGTCTTTAGCTCTCCCGGCTGGTCCCTCCACGTACGGGCGAAGGCGGGGTAGAGGACGCGGCTGGTATAGGCGCTCGTAAAGGCCAGCGGCGCCATCGCCAGATTGGTGGCGAGCATGTAATAGCCCAGCGTGTCGAGCGGAAAAAGCCGCGCCAGCACGATCTTGTCGCATTGCGAAAGAAGCATGCTGATGAGGCTGGAACCAATGACAAAGCGTGCGAAATTCCACAACTCAATGGAATAGGTTCCGTCGATCCGAAAGCGGCGACGAGCATCCTTGAAGCAGAAATAGCTGAAGGCCGATTTGGCAATCCCGCCGGCGAGTGGGGCAATCACGATCGCCCAATAGTTTCGCCAGGCGAACGCCAGCGCCACCGCGACAATCAATTGTATGATGGACGCCAGCGTCTCTACCGCGCTCAGTCGCAAAAGAAGGCGTTCGCGAAGCGCCGTAATTACCGTTAGCGCGGAGCAGCCGTCGATCAGAAACATGAAGGCGGAAACCGCGATCGCAGGGGCGATCTCCGGCTTACCCGTTGCGAGGGCAATGGGCTCTGCCAACGCCATCATCAATATAGTGAGAACTGCCGATCGCATAAGTCGGATCGTCCATATGACGTCCCGGAACTGCTGCTTGTCGCCGTCTGCATGACGCACGACAAAGGCCTGGAACCCAAGATCCGACATCATTGTCATAACAAAGGCGATGATGCCGATAATGCCTGCGATGCCGAAGGCTTCAGGCGCGAGCAGCCGGGTCAGCAGAATGGTACTGACGGCGCGCAGCAGATTGGCGAACACGACGGTGGCGATCACCACATTTGTATCTTGCCGGGCTACGCTAATCGCGCGTGACAGTAAGGTAACCGGACGTGGGAAGCGCCTTGGCGGTTGCAGCGCGCCGGCGTCAGTCACGCTTTGGATGCCGAGACAATGTTTCTTCGTAGAAGCCCAATGTTCGAGCGCCTATGCTGGCAATCGAATAGGCTGTGCGGCACTGGTTCCACGCCGCTTCGCCAGCTCTGGTCGCCGCAGCGGGGTTGCCCAGGAGCCAGCAAATCCGGTCGGCCAATAGCTCCGGACGGCCCACCGGTGTGCGCCAACCCGTCTGCCCATGCGCGATAAGGTCGGCGCTACCGGCCCAGTTGGTGGAGATGAGAGGGCTTCCGACGGCCATCGCTTCGACCGCGGCGTATGGGAAATTTTCCCACCGCGACGCGACTACCGTCACATGGGCTCGTCGCCGCAACATTCTGATCTGGTCGGGCGTCTGAATTCCCAGGAACTCGATGTTCTTGCGCTCCTCGGAGCTTAGATGCTCGGATGCGTAGACATCCCAATTGAACGTCCGGCCATCATCCAGCGTCAGGCCGTAATCCGGGCCCACCATTAGCAGCTTGGCGGTGGGACGTTTGTGAAGGAGGCGCTGGAAAGCAGCCAATATCGTGTCGGCACCCTTCAGGCGGTCGAAACGACCGACGTACAGAATGACGTCCCGCTGACAGTCCGATAGCCGCCAACGCTCGTCGGGATCTGCAACGGCCACCGGATTGGGGATGATTTCTCCGGTGGCGTCTTCCCGTCCATAGAGAGAGCATATGGCATTCATGACCGTGCGCGAGGGCGCCGTGAGCGCCGAGGCCCCACAAATGGCTTTGCCTTCGGCCGATACGCGATGGCGGGAACGACGAGCCTCTCCGGGAGCCTTCGGGAATTTGGGCATCAGCGCATGGGGACCGTGCAAGCGGGTGATGACCGGCACATTAAGACGCAGTTGCGCGGCGTGCGACCAGCCAAAGCTTTCCTCCATTTCCACAAGATCGATAGGCGCGAGGCGGCATGCCTTGCTGAGCTGCGATGCTACGATCCGAGCCGACCAGGGACGGTGGCCGAGATGACTGTCGATTCTGCCTCTGAGACGCGCGATATAGTGGCCCAAGGCTCCTCGCTCGGCATCGAAGTCATGAATGCTGCCATCGCTGGCGAACAGCTTCCCCTGGGCAAGAATCGATACGTCATGACCCTGCGAACGCAGATAGCTTCGCATCGCGGAAACATAGGTGACGACCCCGTTGGCTGCGCCAGCGGGAGGCCAGGTTGGCGACAGATAGGCGATATGCATTCCCGCGTTCCCATTCGTACCGGGAGAGATTGGAACATTATTGTGCCGGTCCCCTCCGCTGTCGATCAGGGAAAATGGGAGGGTATTTCCTCGCCTTGACCAAAAAGGCCGCGCGGGCGCTTAATGATCGGCAGATGGGAGGGCGGACCGCATGGCTTTTCTGAACCTCATGGACAGTGGCGGCTATCTTGGCTTCGACGAGGCGGCGTGTCGGGTGGCCGGAACAGAATGTGCTGAGCGATACCAAAATGCCGATCCGTTCCCGCATATCGTATTGGATGATTTCATTGACGTGGCATTGCTGCGGCAGGTGCTCAGTGGCTTTCCCGACAGTAGGGGCAAGTTCCATTTCATGCGGGATCAAGAGCGGCTGAAATATCAATATCACCCGCAGGAATGCGCGGGTCTGGCCGTGCGAAACTTGTTTGCTGAGCTGAATTCACAGGCGTTTCTCACCTTTTTGTCGGAGATGACCGGCATTCAGGGGCTGATCGCCGATCCCTATTTTAACGGCGCGGGCCTGCATGAAACCAAGCGCGGCGGGCATTTGAGCATCCATGCCGATTTCAACCGGCACCACATCATGAATGTGGAGCGGCGGCTGAATTTGCTGATTTACCTCAATGAGGATTGGGATGAATCCTACGGCGGCGCGCTTGAGCTTTGGGATCGGGAGATGGTGGCGTGCAGGCACAAGATTCAGCCCGTGCTGGGGCGGGCGGTGGTCTTTACCACTGATCTCAGCAGCTATCATGGCCATCCTGATCCACTGACATGTCCGGAGAGCCGGTCGCGGCGCTCGATCGCCACTTATTATTATGCAGTTCCGGACGGCGCCTGGCATACACATGACCGCACCACCAATTTCCGTCCCCGTCCGAAAAGCGGCGACAAGCGCGACTGGGAAGTGATGCTGGATCATTTGGTACGGGAATGGGCACCGCCTGTTCTTCAACGCCGGTTGCGATTTTAGCACCCGCATTCTCCCGAGCAAATTTGCGAAAGAAACGCCCGCTTGGACGCCGGGGGCCACACGCCAATGCGCCTTCCTAAAACGGTGATCCGGAATGCCGCAGGGCTGCTTTACCAGCGGGATTCAACCAATATCGGGGCTGCCTTCCGCTTTGATAATCTTGATTTCATGAGATCTGGTCCCCGCAGTTCCGGGGCAAATGGGAGGCTCGTTCATGTGGAGCGATTCCGCCGTCGCGGCCCGGCAGAAAGACCCAAATCAAGGAATGGGCACAGCAGAGGCGGCCGGTGGCCAAGAAGCTGTTGGCCGTCGAACCCCGCTTCGAGTTTTGCTCGTGGCCGAAAATATCTCCCTTCGTCAAAGCGGCGAGACCAGCGTCCCATTTTATTATCTGGAGAATTTTGCCCGGCTTGGGCTGGATGTGCTGGCGATCTGCCATGCGCGGGTGCGGGAGCAATTGAAGGAAGACATGGCTCCGGACCTGTTCCGGCGCGTCCATTTCATCGAGGATGGCTGGTTGCAGAAGCTGATCTTCGCGGCAGGCAAATATGTGCCTTATCGGATCGAGGACCTGGTCTTTAACCAGGCGATCCACGTTCTGACCCAGATCCGGCTGCGCAAGGTGGCCCGCCGGCTGATCGCGGAGCACCAGAGCGATATTGTCTTTGAGCCCGTGCCGATCTCTCCCAAGGCGCTGAGCTTCATGTATGGATTTCCGGTCCCGGTGGTGATTGGGCCGATGTGTGGCGGACTGGAGCTGCCTCCCGCCTTCAAGCATATGGATGGGGCGTTGGTCGGGTGGACGATCAATGCCGTACGCAAGCTGGCCGTAATGCTGCACCGATTCATTCCTGGCAAGCTCAACGCCGACGCGCTCGTCGTGGGAAATCAGCGCACCGCGCGGGCGCTGCCGCCCGGTGCGCGGGGGCTAATTCATGAGGTGGTGGAAAGCGGGGTCGATATCGAACGCTGGGCCCCCAAAAATTATGATGAGCCGCTCGCCAACCAGCATGTAACGCGCTTCCTCTTCTGCGGGCGACTCGTGGACTGGAAGGGCGCGGAATATATTGTGAGGGCTTTCGCCCCGCTTGCGCGTGAAGGCAATTCGCGCCTGGACCTGATTGGCGACGGTGAACTGTTCGAGACCATCCGGTTACTTGTGGAATCGGAGGGCATCGGCGAGAGCGTGAAGCTGCACGGCCGCGTGCCGTTGGAGACCTATATCGACCTTCTGCGCAAGGCGGATGTCTATGTCATGCCGTCACTGAGGGAGTGTGGGGGGCTTGCCTTGCTTGAGGCGATGGCGATCGGCCTGCCGATCGTCGCCACCAACTGGATGGGGCCAAGCGAATATCTGGACGAAAGCTCAGCCTTTCTCATCGATCCATGTTCCGAAGAATTCATGGTCGACGGCTTTACCGACGCACTGCGCCGTTTGGCTGCTTCGCCGGCCCTGCGTCGGTCGCTAGGACAAGGGGCAAGGCGACGCGTGTTGGAAGGTTATTTCGGCTGGGATGCCAAATCCCGCCGCGTGGTGGAGATATTGGAAGAGGTGGTGAACGCACGCCAGGGCGCTGTGCTGGCTGCCGGCATGGAAAGGGCAGCGTGATGGCGTCGATCATAACCCCCTTAGAGCACCCCGCCCGAGCGAATCACATCGCCTTTAACGAACCCAATATTACCGGCGGCGAGCAAGGTCATATCGCCGCCGCCATCCATAGCCGGAAGCTTGCGGGCGATGGTCCCTATACCAAAAGGTGCCAGCAATTCTTCGAGGAATGCTATGGCTATGCAAAGGTGCTGCTGACGACGTCCTGTACCGACGCACTGGAGATGGGCGGCATTCTCGCGGATATTCGGCCGGGCGATGAAGTGATCGTGCCTGCCTATACCTTCGTGTCGTCTGCCAATGCATTTGCGCTGCGCGGAGCGAAGCTGGTCTTTGCCGACAGCCTTCCCGATAATCCCAATATCGATCCCGAACAGGTGGCGGCGCTGGTCGGTCCCCGCACACGCGCCATTGTGGTCGTTCATTATGCCGGGATCATTTGCGACATGGACCGGATCAGGGAAATTGCGGCGCAGGCCGGCCTGGTGGTGGTCGAGGACGCAGCGCAGGCGCTGGATGCGACCTACAGGGGACGGCCTGCGGGAAGTTTTGGAGATGTGGCGGCCTTTTCCTTTCACGAGACCAAGAACATCACTTGCGGGGAAGGGGGAATGATCGTCGTCAACAATGCGGCTTATGCCCATCGGGCGGAGATTATAAGGGAGAAGGGCACCAACCGGTCTGCATTCGTCCGGGGTGAGATCGACCGCTATGGCTGGGTGGACATCGGTTCCTCCTTCCTGCCGTCCGAGCTTAATGCGGCCTTTCTTTGGGCGCAGCTGGAGACGGTGAAGGAAGTGCAGGCGCGGCGGAGAGCGATCTTCCGGCGCTACATGGCGTGGCTGCGCACATCGATGGAGGAGCGGGGCGTTGCCGTTGCGGACGTGCCGGCCGAGTGCAGCGGCAACGGACATGCTTTCTATCTGGTCTGCCGCGATATGGAGCACCGTTCGGATCTGATCGCGGCATTGAAGCTGCGAGGCATTCAGACGGCCACTCATTATGCCGGGCTTCATCGGAGCCAGTTTTTCCAAAGCCAGCATGATGGTCGACTGCTGCCCAATAGCGACCGGTTCACGGCCTGCCTGCTGCGTCTCCCCCTGCATTCGAACCTGACGGACGCCGATGTGGATCATGTCGCCGAAGCCGTCATCGATTGCGCGTGAGGCAGGGATGAGCACCAGCGCCAGAGCCGATGTGGCGGTCTATGTACGGGCTCTCTACAATGGCGGGACCGATCAGGTGATGCTGAACCTGATAGAGGAGTTTTTGGCGCGCGGGCATGGCGTGTCGCTGGTGGTCGATGTCGACAATATCTATTCCCCCTATCGCGACCGGCTTCCGGGGGCCGTGCGTTATGTCGTGTTGGAGGCGGAAAGCCCCTGGGCGCGCATCGTAAAGCTGTACCGGTTCCTGCAACGCGAGCGCCCCCGCTCGCTGCTGTGCGCGGGCTTTTTTCCCAATGTGTTTGCGATCATGGCGCGGCATCTTTCGCGGGCCGATGTGCGAGTGGTGGTAACCGAGCATAATACGCCGACGATCAATCGGCAGCTTGCTTCTGCCTGGCAGCCCCGGCGATGGTTTCTGCTGTTCGCGCGCCTCTTTTATCCTCATGCCGACGCGGTAGTTGCGGTGTCGAACGGCACGGCCGGCGATCTGGCCGACGCAATCGGGATGGGCAGGGGCCAGGTGCGCTGCATCTATAATCCGATCGTGAACAGCGGCCTGTACCAACAGTCGCAGGAGCCGGTGGACGATGCCTGGTTCACGGACAGCGACGTCCCCGTAGTGATCGGACTGGGAAGGCTGGAGCCGGAAAAGAATTTCGCGCTATTGCTGCACGCCTTTGCGCAGGTGCGGAGGGAAATGGCGTGCCGGCTAGTGATCTTCGGTGATGGTTCGGAACGGGAAATGTTGGAAACGCTGGTCGCCTCGCTCGATCTTTCCGACTGCGTGCAGTTGCGGCACTTCGTGCCCAATCCGCATGCCTATACCGCAAAGGCCGCGATGCTGGCGGCCTCGTCGATTTGCGAGGGGCTGTCCAATGTTCTGGTCGAAGCCATTGCACTGGGAACGCCCGTCGTGTCCACCGACTGCCCCTTTGGGCCAACGGAAGTGCTGAACGCCGGGGCATATGGAACGCTGGTGCCGGTAGGTAATGCGCGGCGGTTGGCGGATGCGATGCTCACTTGCTTAAAAAACCGGCCGGAGCCCGCGCCAAAATCCTGGCTGGAACAGTTCACCACGCGGCGGTCGGCGGATCGGTATCTGGAGCTGTTGATCCCAAATGCGGAATGAAGGCGGGCCTAACCCGTCGACTTCGCTCGGGACGAATGGATAGAAAAAGGGGTTTGGGTCCTTACCCGATGCTTTGCTCGGCGAAGCGCAGGATGCGGGCGGCGGTATCGAAATTATCGAGCGTCACATCTTCGGCCCTGATCTCCACCCCAGCAGTTTCCTCAACGAAGGCTATGAGGTTGAGCATGGAGACGGAATCGAGCGCTCCGGTGGAAAAAAGCTCACTTTCCAGGTCCAGCTCCTCTTTGAAATTAAGCGTGTCCTTCAAATAGGTCATCAACTGTCGATCGGTCAGCGCCATGCGTCTTACTCCATTCCCATGGGGGTCTCCGAACGCAGGCGGTCATCGCAATGGCGGCGGACATCCGGGCGCGCCAGCTTGCCGCTTGCGGTGCGAGGCATCGGTTCCTGCCAGACGTGAATCCGGCTGGGGATCATATAGTGCGGCATGACGCGCTGGCAGTGCCGGAGCAGCGCCGCCTCCGTAAAGCCCGGCAGCGGGGTGACGGCGACGTGCACCAGCTGGCCCCGGTCATTGTCGTTGATGCCGAAAGCGACGGCGTCCGCCACCATGCCGCTTCGGCAGACCAGGTCCTCGATCTCGTCGGGGCTGACGCGGAAGCCGCTGGTCTTGATCATTGCATCGTTGCGGCCAACGAACCAGAGGTCTCCCTCCGCATCAAGCTCCACAATGTCGCCGCTGTAAACGACGGGTTCATCGCCGATCAGGCGGGCGAGTTCCGGGCATGGACGCAGCTTTTCGCGGGTGGCCTCAGGGTTCCCCCAATAGCCCATGCTGACCAGTGGACCGCGATGGACCAGTTCGCCCTGCTCGCCGGGACTCGCGATGCCCGCGCCGGACTTGACGACATAAATTTCAGCACCCGGAATAGCGCGTCCGATAGAGCCCATTTTGCGCTTGAATTCCTGCGGTGGAAGGTAGGTGGAGCGGAACGCCTCGGTAAGTCCGTACATGAGGTAGATGTCCACGCCCGGAAAGACGTCCGGCATGCGCTTCAGAACGTTGAGCGGGATCTTTCCGCCTGAATTGGTGATGCGGCGCAGGGTCGGGAAGGTCGCGGGCCTTTCGCTGAGCAGCCGGACGATCTGGTTCCACAGCGGTGGCACGGCGGCAAGGCCGGTGACTTCGTGACGCTCTATCGCGCGAACAATCTCGGTCGCCATCACAACAGGCTGATGCACTATGGTGCCCCCCATCAGCATCATCGTGGTCAGCTGATTAAGGCCATAGTCGAAACTGTAAGGAAGGACGCTCAGCAAGCGGTCGTCCTCCCGCAGCTTAAGATAGCGAGCCACTGAGCGCGCGCCGGCGATGATGTTGCGATGGCTGAGCATCACGCCCTTGGGTTTGCCTGTGGAGCCCGAAGTGTAGATGATCATCGCCAAGTCGGTGTCGAGACGGGGCACTTCGTCAATGGGGTGCCCGTGAGCATTGTCCCACTGGTCAAAGCGGCTGACGTTGGGCGACTTTCCCCTGCTTAAAACATGGCGCACGGCAACCGGCAGGGGGAGAAGCGAAAGGGCCTGGGCGACCGTCTGTTCGACGATGAGCAACTTCGCGCCGCAGTCATCGGCAACATAGCCCAGTTGTTCCAGCGTGCATTGGACGTTGACGTTCACCACGACAGCGCCGACCTTTGCGATGGCGAACATCGCGGCGACTTCGGCCATGTCCTTGCGAAGCTGAACGATCACGCGATCACCGGACTTGACGCCGCAATGGTGGAGATAGGAAGCCAGGCGGTCGACCTCGGCCGCGAGTTCGCCATAGGTCGTTCCTCGATTTTCATCGATTACCGCAAGCTTGTTCGCGCGGAGGGGAAGATTGTCCGCGAGAAGCTGATAAAAAGTCGTGGTCAAAGCGTTCATGGCAGCTGTTCCACTGATCGCCGCTGCGGGCCTGCTGCCTTCCTGTGGAAGGCCATGGAGGCCAGCGCGGTAGCATCCGGCCAAGGGCCAAGGCGGGGGTAGATTTTCGCTGGCGAGCCGATAGCGACGCAGTCATTGGGAACATCGGTGGTGACCGCCGTATTCGCCGCAATCCGGACTCGGTCACCAATTGTGATTGGGCCGAGCAGGGTCGCGTTGACGCCGACAAAGACGTCGTCCCCAATGACTGGCGCGCCATCGGTCATATTAGTGCCGATGGTGACATTGTGCATGACCCCGAACCGGTCGCCGATGATCACATTGGGATGGATGGACAGCGATCCTTCGGCATGGATGATGTGAAAATCTTCCCCAATAGTCACTTGCGGGGGGATCCATATCTTCGTGACGTTCGCGACAAACAGGTTTACCGCGCCGTAGAGCTTTCGGGCGATGCGGCGGCCCATCGGATTCTCCCGTTCGAGCGACCAGCGTCCGAAGCGGTAGATGAGAAGCGACAGGAAGGCCGCATTCATGACAGAATTGCCGTGCCGCCTGTAATCCTGGCGAATATGCTGCATCAACATGGCTTGTTCCCCCCTCATAAGTCAGGAAAGCGCCAGATCGAGCGTGCGCTGAATCTCGGTCCACTCCACGGTGAAATGGTTCTGCGTTCCGTTTCCCACGACAAAGGCGTAAGTCTGTCCCTGGCGATCCGTGATGATCTTCAGCACCGACACCACCCGGTCGGGCGGCTGAATGGTGAAGAGGATGCCGTCAGGGGGCATCACCGCCAGGCCATGGACCAGATGGCTGCCTTCCACCCCGGCGATGACCTTGGCTCCCGCACAATGAGCGAGAATTTCGTCCACCGACGCCGTGCTGGGGTCGAGTACGCCGAACCCTCGTTCCAGCGCCAACCGTTCGGCGATGACCTTTTCGTTCACCAGTCTCCGGCAGTCGCCCGTTTCGCCCCTCAGCAGAAAAACGCCGGGGTGTCGGGCCGCAGGAATGGTGGCAGTCAGTCGCGCGCGAAGTTCATCCGCCCGTTGCTTTTTATGGGTGTTCTGAGAGGAGTCGCGAAAGAAGATCAATTCATTGAAATGAACATGATTCACGGTGGCGGGACTGATGCCGAGCAGCGCCGCATAATAGGGCATATGGCCGGCATTCACCGAGCGGCTGGTGACCGGCCTGCCAAAGCGTTCGGCCAGCCGATAGGTAAGGCAGTCGTCCGTCAGCCAGTTCCCGAACCAGCGATTGCCCACCCAGCTTTCGTAAAGCGCGCCCGTGGTCACCTCTTTGGGCGCGGAATAGGCGGGAACGCGGCGCGAGCGCGGCTTCAAGCTGCGATTGGCCCGGGGCGCATAGAGGACGCCGTCGATCAAGTCGATCTCGCTGGCCCGAAATCCCAGCGTTTCTTCCTGTATGGCGTCATAACCGCCGCGGAAGTCGCGGATCACGTCTGTAACCGATCCGAATTCCGCCGCCCGGATGCGCTCAAGTTGTCCGGGCACGAACTTCGCGGGATGGACGTAGCGCCGGCACCCAGGGGAGATCGTCCACCGTTCCGCCGCCGCAGACTCCAGATCGGGGAAGGACATGCCTACAGCCTTACGAAGTGAATGGATGCCGGGGCGAAACGATATCAAGGCGTAGTGCCTCCAGAACATGAAGTTACGGACAATCGCCCGCAATAAATGCGCAGTTCAGGCGCCTAAGCTACCGCCGATCGCCCTTGGCGACCATGATCCCTAGTCCGTGGGTATTTTCCGGGCGCGAATAGATACTGAGTAGACTTCAGTGGATTATATCAAGTCTTCTCACGACACCGGTTTCCCCTGCAGAATGAGCCTATCCGGCGGTGGGAGAGGCGTGATGCAAATCGTTCTGGATGAGCGACGGCTGAGCGCGCGCGACGGCTGGTACGGCAGAGTGGCGCCCCTTCGGATCGCTTATTTGACCAATGTCTATCCAAAGGTCAGCCACAGCTTCATCCGCCGCGAGATTGCTGCGCTTGAGCGGCAGGGCTTCGATGTGCACCGCTTTTCGATCCGCACGTCAGGCGAAACGCTGCCCGATCCCGACGACCAGTCGGAAGCGACGCGAACCGCAGTGCTGCTCGACGGCCCTCGCATGCGGCTTTTTTCCGCTCTCCTTTGGCAGTCGTTGAGACACCCTGTCCGCTTTGCGAAAACGCTGGCGCTGGCGGTCGGCTCTGGCTTGCGTGGACAGGCCGGAATTGTCCGTTCGGCGGCTTATCTTGTGGAGGCCTGCCTGCTCGTTCGGATGCTGCAGAACGCAAGTATCCGGCACGTCCATGTCCATTTCGGCACTAACCCGGCCGCCGTCGCCAGGCTGGCGAACAAGCTTGCCGGCATTACCTACAGCATGACGCTGCATGGCCCCGATGAGTTCGACGCACCGGCATCGCTGCTGCTTGCGGAAAAGATCGCCGGCGCGAGTTTTGTCGTGGCCGTTTCCGACTTCGGTCGCGGCCAATTGATGCGATGGGCACATATCGCCGATTGGCCGAAGATCAAGGTCGTTCGCTGTGGGCTCGACCGCCAGCTTCTGGATGAAGAGCCCTCGGCGTCATCGCTCCCGCATTCCAATGTCCTGGTCTGCGTGGCCCGGCTCAGCAGCCAAAAGGGATTGAACCTGCTGATCGAAGCGGCAGCTGAAGTCGCGCGGGATCATCTGTTCTCGCTGCGCATCGTTGGAGATGGCGAAATGCGGCCCCAGCTTGAGGCGCAGATCAAGGCGCTTGGCCTGGAACGGCGGGTGACGCTGACTGGCTGGAAAGACGCGGAGGCTGTTCGCCGCGAGATATTGGGAGCGCGGGCATTGATCCTGCCGAGCTTTGCCGAGGGCCTTCCGGTCGTGCTGATGGAGGCCCTGGCGCTAGGCCGCCCCGTGGTCGCGACCTGCATCGCCGGTGTTCCGGAGCTGGTTGATGAACAATGCGGCTGGCTTGTCCCGGCCGGATCGCGTCCGGCGTTGGCCGAAGC
Organism: Rhizorhapis suberifaciens; assembly: GCF_014200045.1. Lineage (GTDB taxonomy): Bacteria > Pseudomonadota > Alphaproteobacteria > Sphingomonadales > Sphingomonadaceae > Rhizorhapis > Rhizorhapis suberifaciens. The sequence continues at coordinate 83,226 of NZ_JACHOV010000004.1, read as the reverse complement.
CCTGCGCGAGGCGCTGGAATGCCATCCGGGCCGGTTGGCGTGCATGGCGGAAATCGGTCGGGAGCGTGTGCTTAGAAACCATAATGGCGACAGGAATGCGGCGTTGCTGGCCGATTTGCTCCGTCCACTGGTAGGGGGATAGTCATGGCGGCGGCCTGGTTGCTTGCGATGTTGTTGCTAGTTCCGCTGCTTTGGCTGTCGTTCGAATTTACAGTGGCGATTCTCGCTGGACAAAGCCGAGTTGCTTCCGCGTCGGCCCCGCCATTCGCTGTGCTGATGCCGGCACATAATGAGGTTCTGGGCATTGCCGCAGTAATAGCAGCGGTGCGGGTGCAGTTGCGCCCTTTCGACCGTCTGGTCGTTGTGGCCGATAATTGCACGGATGACACTGCAGCGGTGGCACGTCGTGCAGGCGCCTTTGTGGCAACCCGCACCAATCCGGCGTTCCGAGGGAAAGGATTTGCGCTCGATTTTGGCCGCGACATCCTTTCGGATGATCCTCCCGAAATTGTGATCATCCTCGATGCCGACTGTGTTCCAGAGCCGGGCGCGCTGCAAAAGTTGGCGGCTTGTGCTTATCAGGAAGAGGCGGCGGTGCAGGGCTTGTTTCTGCTGACGCATGCTGAAGAGGCAGGGGCGTTGGTCGGAATTTCGACCTTCGCCTTTCGTATCCGCAATCATGTGAGGCAGCGGGGGTTGTTCGGTTTGTCTGGAGCAGCCTTGCTGCAAGGGACGGGGATGGCATTCCCCTGGGCCCTGTTCAAGTCCGCGCCGCTCGCCTCAGCCAATCTGGTGGAAGACTTGCAGCTTGGACTGGAATTGTTCCTCGGCGGAGAACGCGTAATTTTCCATGAGGATGCGGCCTTCACCAGCAGCGCAAGCAGTCAGTCCGCTACGGTGACGCAGCGGACCCGCTGGGAACATGGGCAGATCATGACGGCGGCCGCCTATGTCCCCCGCCTGGCACGGACCGTCTTGCAACGGCCCTCAGCCCTGGCATTGGCATTGGACGTCGCCGTACCGCCGCTAAGCCTGTTGGGCATGGCGGTGATCAGTGGGTTGCTGGGACTGCTCCTTTTTGCATGGCAGTCCGGGGACGCCACGCCATTGCTAGGATTGGTAGCGGGATGCCTGCTGTTCTTCGTCAGCCTGCTGTGCGTCTGGGCCCGGTGGGGCAGGGCTTCGCTGCCACTTGGGACGTTGATGAAGCTGCCATTCTATATGGTCTGGAAGCTACCGATCTATGCCAGGCTGCTGGTTCGGCCTCAGCGAGCCTGGCTGCGCACGAGCCGTGAGCCATGAGCCAGAATTGCCCTATTGGAGCCGTCATTATCGGGCGGAATGAAGGCGAACGCCTCCGGCGCTGCCTTGCCAGCTTGTCCGGGCAGTTCGTCCGATCAATCTATGTGGATTCTGGTTCCATCGACGGCAGCGTGGCAATGGCGCGGTCCTTGGGAGTCGACGTCGTGGAATTGGATGCCGCAACGCCCTTTACGGCGGCGCGCGCGCGCAACGCCGGGTTTCGGTATCTATGCGATGCATTGCCGGAAATGGAGTTGGTCCAGTTCATTGACGGGGACTGCGAATTGCATCCCGACTGGCTGGACGCTGCAAAAGCGGTGATGCAGAGGAATACTGACGCCGCCGTCGTCTGCGGACGGCGGCGCGAGCGCTCTCCTGGCGACAGCGTCTACAATCGACTCTGCGATCTTGAATGGGACACTACGGTTGGGGAGGCCGAGAGCTGCGGCGGCGATAGCCTGATGCGCGTCGTTGCGCTGGAGGAAGCGGGCGGCTTTGCGGACGAGCTGATCGCGGGGGAAGAGCCCGATCTCTGCCATAGACTGCGCAAGGCAGGCTGGAACATCTACCGCCTGGCGCGAGAAATGACGCTGCACGATGCCGCAATGTCCCGCTTTGCCCAATGGTGGCAACGCAACCGGCGCAGCGGCTATGCCAGCGCCGAAGCTTTGCACCGCCGGGGCGCTGAAGATCGACGGCTATGGCGCAAGGTTATGAGCAACCTTTTCTGGGCCAATCCAATGAGCCTTCCGCTTTGGCCGCTGCTCTGGCTGCGTGTCACGCGGCATGCGGGGGCGCTTTATGCCAGCTTCATTCTTTTGGGGAAGATACCGCATGTCCAGGGACAAATGCAATTTTGGCTTAACCGGCTCCATTTGAAGAAAAAGGGGAAGTTGATTGAGTATAAATAGGGAGAGAAATTTACTCATATGAATTAGTCTGTGGGGAATTGTCCCCAGGCAATTCGGAAAATTGTTCCTGAACATATAATGCCCATAATGTTACTATTGGACGGTGTAAAACTGCATGTGAATTGGCATTAAATTCACATGTGGATGGTCTTTTTAGTAAAGGCTGCTGCCGTTGCTTTGGTTGGCGGGAGTTCATGATGCATTGTTCCTGGCGCTGTGTTCTCATCGGCGAAGAGTCTCTTCTCATTCAGTGCGCCAAGACGTTGGAAGCGCGGGGCCACAGGATCGCGGCAGTGGTGTCGCGGCGGCCCGCCATACGCAACTGGGCGAGCGAGGCTGGCATCCTGCTGGTCGATCGGCCGCGTGACCTGCCCTCAGCCGAAGTCGGACGGTTCGATTATCTGTTCAGCGTGACGAACCTTTCGGTGCTTTCCGATGAGGTGCTGAGCCTGCCCGCCAAGGGCGCGATCAATTTCCATGACGGACCGTTACCACATTATGCAGGTTTGAACGTGCCGGTGTGGGCGCTGCTGAACGGAGAGCCCCTGCACGGCATCACCTGGCACCAAATGACAGGAGAGGTCGATGGCGGGGCGGTGCTGACCGCGCGGGGCATCGCCATTGATGAAGGCGAAACAGCCTTTTCGCTCAATACGAAATGCTTTGCTGCGGGGATCGACAGTTTCGAGGAACTCGTCGATGGTCTCGCCAGCGGCCGGATCGTACCACAAGCGCAGCCCAATGGACCGGCTCGTTATTTTTCAAGGCGGCATCGGCCTGAGGCGGCCTGCGCAATTCAGTGGCACCAACCTGCCGACAAGATCGAAAGACTGATACGCGCGCTTGATTTCGGCGGCTACGCCAATCCCATTGGAAAGGCGAAGGCGAGCTTTGGCGGGGCGCTGATGCTTGTGCTGGGCGCAAGTGTCGAGGGCGACACATCCAGATTTGCGCCGGGCACGATAGTGGCCATCGAGCCACACCGGATCATCGTCGCGACCGGCGCCGAGCATTTGGCGCTGCATCGTCTTTCCACATTGCAGGGCGCTGAACTGGCGGTGAGCGAAGCCGTGGGTCGGTTCGGACTTCGCGAAGGGGCGCAGTTCGACGTGCTAGACCGGTCGACGCTTTCGGCCCTCACTGAAATAAATTCAGGCTTGGCGGCGCATGAAAATTATTGGCGCAGCCGCATCGCATCCCTTGGTCCCGTCGACCTCCCCCTAGTCGTACGGGACCGACATCCGGGTCGGGACATCATGACGCACGCGGAACTCGTCATGCCTGGCCCGGATGTTCTGGGAAGGGAAAAAGCCGTTCTGGCCGCTGCTGTGGCCTTGATCGGACGGCTTGCCGACAAAGAAGAGTTTGATTTCGGCTATACCGATCCAGTGATGACCGCTTCCCATGCCGGGCTGGAAGCCTGGTTTTCGCCGCAAGTGCCGCTTCGCGCGGAGATCGACTTTTCACAGGGGCTGGATCACCTGCGGGAGGGGTTGTGCGGATCGGTGCGGGAGGCACATCGCCGGCTGGGGTTCAGCAGCGACCTTGTGGCGCGCATGCCGGAGTTGCGCGCGGAAAAGGACCGCGTGCTGCTGCCCGTCTCCATCCTTATCGCCGAGACATTGGACGAAGTGACGCTGCTGCCCGGATCGGAGTTGACCATCGCGATCCGGTCCGACGGGCGGGTCAGCCGCTGGTTCCATGATCCGGCACGGCTCGATCATGCTGCGGTGACAACCATGCAGCAGGGACTGCTTTCGTTGTTGGCGGCGGCAGACGCGGAGCCGCAAGCGCCCACGGGTGAACTACCCCTTATAAGCCCTGTGGAACTGGCGAAGGCAATCCGCGCCTGGAGTGGACCTGACGCCGCCTGGCGTGCCGATGCTTGCGTCCACGAACTGTTCGAAGAGCAGGCGCGCCGCACGCCGGACCGCGTCGCCGTGACCTGCCGGGGCGAGAGCTTGAGCTATGGCGAGCTGAATCGGCGCTCCAATCAGATTGCGCGCCATCTGCAGCAGCAAGGCGCGGGACCCGATCAATTCGTGGGACTGTTCGTCGACCGCTCATTGGACATGCTGGTCGCGCTCCTCGGCATATTGAAGGCGGGCGGAGCCTATGTTCCGCTCGATCCCAAATACCCTTCCGAACGAATTGCGCACATGATCGCCGATTCCCGTGCAAAGCTGATCATCACGCAAGCGCATCTGGCCGAAAGGATTTCCGGCGAGGGCGCGACCCTGGTTCGGATCGATGCCGATTGGCCCGAAATCATGCGTCATTCGCCTGAGCCGGTTGAGAGCGCCGCGGGTCCTGCAAGCCTTGCCTATGTGATCTACACCTCTGGTTCGACCGGCAAGCCCAAAGGCGTCATGGTCGAGCACCGGAATGTGGCGAACTTCTTTGCGGGAATGGACCAGCATATCACGCCTGAAGGGACATGGCTCGCCGTCACCAGCCTAAGTTTTGACATCTCTGTGTTGGAACTTTGCTGGACGCTGTCCCGCGGCCTGCATGTCATACTCTCAACGGGCGGCGAACTGACCGAAGCGCGCGTCCCGGTTAAAAAGCCACTGGACTTCAGCCTGTTCTATTTCGCGGCCGATGCGGAGAGCCAGCCGGGCGAGAAATACCGCCTGCTGCTCGAAGGCGCGAAGTTCGCCGATCAGAACGGGTTTTCCGCGGTATGGACCCCCGAGCGGCACTTTCATTCTTTTGGCGGGCTGTATCCCAATCCGGCCGTGACCGGTGCGGCAGTGGCGGCGATCACCAGTCGCGTCAAGATCAGGGGAGGCAGCGTCGTGGTGCCGCTGCACCATCCTGTGCGGGTTGCGGAAGAATGGTCGGTGGTCGACAATCTGTCGAACGGCCGCGCCGGTATCGCCTTCGCATCGGGATGGCAGCCCAATGATTTTGTGCTGCGCCCGGAAAGCTTTGCCGATCGCACTGGCGCTCTCCTTAACGGCATGGATGCCGTCCGGGCCTTGTGGCGGGGTGAAAGCCGGTCATTTGCAGGTCCGCTGGGCAAGCCGGTGGAAGTGCAGATACTGCCCCGGCCCGTGCAGCCTGAACTACCTTTCTGGATCACCTCGGCCGGAAATGTGGACACCTTTGCTGCTGCGGGCAGAGCGGGCGGCGGCGTATTGACTCATTTGCTCGGGCAGTCGCTCGGTGAGCTTTCGGAAAAGCTGGACGCCTACCGCAACGCCTGGAGGGAAGCGGGGCACGAAGGCGAGGGACATGTCACCTTGATGTTGCACAGCTTCGTGGGGCCCGACGCGGAGCAGGTGCGGGAGGCGGTCCGGGAACCGATGATCGCCTATCTGCGGACCGCGACGAGCCTTGTAAAGCAATATGCCTGGGCCTTTCCGGCATTCAAGCGGCGGGCGGGAATGGCGGAATCCGCCGGGCAGGACGCATTCGAGGCCCTGTCGCAAACTGACATGGAAATGCTGCTCTCCTTCGCTTTCGACCGTTATTATGAAACCAGCGGCCTGTTCGGGACGCCCGAAAGCTGCTTGGCGATGGTCGATATGGCCCGCACGGTCGGCGTGGATGAGATCGCGTGCCTGATCGACTTCGGCGTGCCGGAACGGCAAGTGCTGGAGCATCTTCCTTATCTGAATCAGCTGCGGCTGATGGCTTCGTCGGGTGAGCCGGCCGGCGCGGATGAACCTTTGCCTGTGCTCATGAAGCGTCATGCCGTCACGCATCTGCAATGCACGCCATCAATGATGCGTTTGATGCTCGCGGACGACCGCCTCAGGGAGCCGATCGCGGCTCTGAAGCATGTAATGATCGGTGGCGAGGCCTTCCCGCCGGATTTGGCGCGAGAGCTGACAGGCCTGTCCGGAGGCGCCGTTACCAACATGTACGGTCCAACGGAGACCACCATCTGGTCGGCGGCTCATAAAGTCGATGGATCGGATGGCGCGATACCGCTCGGAAGACCGCTCGCCAACCAACATGTCTATATTCTCGACAGCCGGCAGCAGCCGGTCTTGCCCGGCGCGCCCGGCGAGCTCGTCATTGGCGGTCATGGCGTCGTGCGGGGCTATCTGGATCGACCGAGCCTTACCGCCGAACGCTTCATCGCCGATCCCCTGCGTCCGGGCGAACGCGCCTATCGTACCGGCGACCTTGGTAGGCGGCGAGCCGATGGCGTCATCGAATTCCTGGGACGTCTCGACCATCAGGTGAAGGTGCGGGGCTATCGCATCGAGCTTGGTGAGATCGAAGCTGTGCTGAACGACCATGAAGCGGTGCAGGAAGCTGTAGTCGTGGCTCGCGAGGATGAGGTCGGGGACAAGCAGTTGATTGCTTATGTCGTGCCGGAGCTTTCAAGGGACATGATTGCGGAGGTACGCGAGTGCCTGAAGGCCCGACTGCCCGAATTCATGGTGGCGGCGCATATCATGTCGCTCGCGCGGTTGCCGATGACGCCGAACGGCAAGGTCGATCGGAACGCGTTGCCGGCGCTGGAGTCGGTCAGCATGACGTCCGTCGCGGAAAGCTATGTCGCGCCTGCGGGGGGCATGGAGCAAAGGATTGCCGCAATCTGGTGCGATGTGCTGAAGCTATCGCAGGTCGGCACGCGCGACAATTTCTTTGACCTTGGCGGTCATTCATTGCTCGCAGTGCAGATGCATCGCCGTTTGCGGACCGAGCTGCGGCGGGAGCTGCCGATCACCGATATTTTCCGGTTTCCCACCGTCCAATCGCTAAGCGCTCATCTCGCGGGAGGCGATAGTTCGGCAAAGGCCGCAGAGGAAGGCCTCAGCCGGGCCGAGGGGCGCAGGGCAGCATTGCAGCGCCGGATCGCGGGACGGGTTCCAGCCGTCCTGGGCGAGGGGAGTTAACTGCCATGTATCAGTCCAACCCTGACTTCAACGGCGGTTCTGGCGGGGCCGATTTTGACACGGCCATTGCCGTTGTCGGCATGGCCTGCCGTTTTGCCGGCGCGCGCAATATGCAGGAATATTGGTCGAACCTGCGCGAAGGCGTAGAGTCGATCACGCGCTTTTCCGATGACGAACTAATTGCGGCGGGCGTCGATAAGAGTCTCATCAAACGGTCCAACTATGTGAAGGCCGGAGCGCCCCTGCCCGACATGGAAATGTTCGACGCGGCGCTGTTCGGCCTTAGCCCGCGCGACGCGGCGATCATGGACCCGCAGCATCGCCATTTTCTGCAATGTGCCTGGGCGGCGCTGGAAGATGCCGGGCATTTGCCGGAACGTTTTGCAGGGGCGATCGGCGTCTTCGCTGGGTCCGGCCATAACGCCTATCTGCCTTACAACCTGCTCACCAATCCTGAGCTGGTGCGCAATGTCGGCTTCTTCCTGTTGCGGCACACCGGCAACGACAAGGATTTCCTGACCACCCGTGTTTCCTATCTGCTCGATCTGAAAGGGCCGAGCGTCAATGTGCAGACCGCCTGTTCCACTTCGCTGGTCGCGATCCACATGGCTGTACAGAGCCTTTTGAACGGCGAAAGCGACATGGCGCTTGCGGGCGGCGTCACCATCGAGTTGCCGCACCGGCGCGGCTATGTGTTCGAACAGGGGGAGATATTGTCGCCGGACGGCCATTGCCGTGCCTTTGATGCAGAGGCGGCAGGGACGATCTTTGGCAGCGGGGCGGGAATCGTCGTGCTGCGGCGCTTGCGGGACGCCATGGCGGATGGCGACCATATTTATGCGGTGGTCAAGGGTTCCGCCGTCAACAATGATGGTGTGGGCAAGGTCAGTTATCTCGCTCCCAGCGTCGACGGCCAGGCCAAGGTGATAAGCGAAGCGCTGAGCATCAGCGGCGTCACTGCCGACACCATCGGCTATGTCGAGGCGCATGGCACAGGCACTCCCGTCGGCGATCCCATAGAGGTGGCCGCGCTGACCCAGGCCTTTCGACAGGACACCGAAGCGACCGGCTATTGCGCCCTCGGGTCGGTCAAGCCGAATATCGGGCATACTGATACAGCGGCGGGCGTTGCGAGCTTCATCAAGGTGGCGCTGGCGCTTCGTCATGGCAAAATTCCGCCTAGTCTGAACTACAGCGCGGCCAATCCGTCGTGCGAGTTCGAGCGTACGCCCTTTTATGTCAATGCGACGCTGCGCCCTTGGGAAAAGCAGGGCTTGTCGCCCCGTCGTGCCGGCATAAGCTCGCTCGGCGTCGGGGGCACCAACAGCCATGTGGTGCTTCAGGAAGCGCCGCCTTCCAGTCCGAGCGGGCCATCGCGTCCGTGTCAGCTCCTGGTCGTCTCAGCAGCTACGGAGACGGCGCTGGAGGCAAATGCCCAAGCGCTGGCGGACCATCTGCGGGCGCACCCCGACCAGAATTTGGCGGACATCGCCTATACGCTTCAGGTGGGAAGGAAGGCGCTTCGCCACCGGCGCGTCATTGTGGCGGGCGACCCCGCCGAAGCGGTTTCCATGTTGGAAGGCGCAAGTTTCACGCAGCAGTGTAAGGAAAATGATAGGAGCGTCGCGTTCCTGTTCGCTGGCGGGGGTGCGCAATATCCCAACATGGCGCTCGGCCTCTACCGTTCGGAATTGATATTCCGGCAGGCGGTTGACGAGTGCATGGATATTCTTTCCGGCAGTTGCAACCTCCACATCCGTGAGCATCTATTCCCTGAAACGGACGATGCAGCGGCGCGCGAAGCGTTGAACAAGCCGTCCTTCGCATTGCCTGCGCTGTTTACCGTGCAATATGCGATGGCTCGGTTGTGGATGTCCTGGGGCGTCGAACCAGAGGCGATGCTAGGCCATAGCATGGGCGAATATATAGCAGCGCATTTGGCCGGCGTGTTCGACCTGAAATCAGCGCTGAAGCTCGCCGCCGGTCGGGGCAGGCTGTTCGAGACCCTGCCTGAAGGCCGCATGTTGAACGTGCCGCTGCCGGAGGATGAGTTGCGGCCGCTGCTGGGCCCCGACCTTTCGATAGCCGCGGTCAATGGCCCACAGCTCAGCGTGGCGTCCGGGCCGGTAGGGGCAATCGAGCGATTGAAGGCGACGCTCGCCGGTCGTGAGATAGAAACGCAAGAGGTTCCGATCTCCGTTGCCGCCCATTCGAAGATGCTGGAACCCATTCTGGCCCCATTTCGCGAATTGGTCCAAAGCGTCAAAATGAAAGCGCCCAAGGTGCCTTTCATTTCCTGCCTGACCGGCAAGTGGATCAGCGCCGATGAGGCGACCGACGCCAATTATTGGGTGCGGCACCTGCGCGAGACGGTGCGTTTCGCTGACGGGTTGCAGGTCTTGTTGGACGAGAAACGGCAAGTGCTGCTGGAAGTGGGGCCGGGACGAACGCTGACCAGCCTTGCGCGGCAGCATCCGGCACGTTCGCCTGATCAGCCTGTATTCAATTCGCTCCGGCATCCAGACGAGAAGGTCGACGACCTGTCCTATGCGTTGAACATACTCGGCCGCCTTTGGGCATCCGGCGTCGCCGTGCCTTGGGGGCAGTTCTGGCTGGGCGAGCGCAGGCGGCGCATCCCGCTTCCCACCTATTGTTTCGACCGGCAGCGGCATTGGATCGAACCGGGAAAGAGCGCATTGGCTCTTGCCGGACCGGGCGGCGATGATCCGTCCAGGCGAAAGGACCTGAACGATTGGTTATACGAGCCGGTCTGGCAGCGGACTGCCAGACTTGGGCGCGGAGACCCGCCCGATACGGCCTTGGTGTTCCTTGACGATTTTGCGCTGGGCGAGGCCCTGGTGCGCCGCCTGCGAGCGGAGGGGTGTAGAGTGGCAACCGCCCGCAGGGGCGCCCGTTTTCGGGAGGAGGGGCTCGACGCTTATCGGATCAACCCTAATCATGTGGAGGATTATGGGGCGCTGTTAGCGAGCCTCGGCTTTGTGCCCCAGCACATCTATCATCTATGGCTGGTAAGTGGCCATGATCGGCGTTTGTCCTCTCCCAAAGCCACGGAGAGCTTGTTGCAACGCGGCTTTTACAGCCTGTTGCGGCTGGCCCAGGCGCTGGGGGAGCAGGGGATTGACCGTTCGGTCCGGATTGCGCTGATCACCGATCGCACCCAGCGGGTGCTTGCCGAGTCTGGACGCCTGCCTGCCAAAGCGACAGCACTAGGCGCGTGCCGTGTGATCCCGCGTGAATATCCAAATGTGGAACTTTGCAGTATCGACCTTGACCTGACGCCCGCCAGCACGGCGGCGGAGTGTCATGTGGTCGAAGCATTGGCGGCCGAGTTGTCATCGCCGGACCTGGCCCAGGCGGTCGCCTACCGCAATGAGCAACGTTGGGTGCAGCAGATGGAGCCCATGTCCGCTCCAACAGTATCGCATTCGCCCACAAGATTGCGGCCGGGCGGTGCATATCTGATAACCGGCGGCCTGGGCGGAATCGGACTGACGCTTGCGCGGCATCTGAGCGATAGTTTTGGCGCGCGACTGGCACTGCTCGGGAAGTCCCCACTGCCACCCCGCGACCTATGGGCAGACCATCTCGCCAGCCATTCGCCGGGCGATCATATCAGTCGCCGCATCCGCGAAGTTCAATCGCTGGAGTCAAAGGGCGCCGAGGTCCTGTTATTGTCCGCCGACGTAAGTGATTTCCACCAAATGCGGCGAGCGATCGCCCAAGCGCGGGCCCGGTTCGGCCAGATCCATGGGGTTTTCCATACGGCAGGCGTGCTCGACGATGGCCCCATTCAGCTCAAGACCATAGGGGATGCGGCCAAGGTGCTCGCGCCAAAGCTGCAAGGAACGCTGGCATTGGATGCGGCGCTTGTGGGACAGCGGCCCGATTTTATCATGCTGTTTTCTTCCATCAGCGCTTTTGCCGGAATTGCCGGTCAGTTCGATTATGCAGCCGCCAACGCCTTTCTTGACGCCTTTGCCCAGGCAAAAAAGGAAAATGGTGCCACGCCGGTAATTTCAATGGGGTGGAGTCAGTGGCGTGAAGTGGGCATGGCCGCGTCATTGGTGGATGCGGTCGATCAGCCTGACGAGGCGGACGGTTCGGCCGGCACTTTGGTTGATCATCCCCTGATCGACCGGCTGATTTTCAATACAAAAGATCGCAGTATCTATAGCGCGACCTATTCGCCCGAGACGCGCTGGCTGCTGGATGAGCACCGTCTGGCTTCGGGGCAGGCGCTGGTGCCAGGTTCGGGTTATGTCGAAATCGCACGTGCCGCTTTCCATCATATGGTCGGGCCGGGTGCCCTCGATCTTTGTGAACTAGTGTTCCTGACGCCTTTTGCCGTGCCCGATGACCAGGCGCGGGAGATGCGAGTGGACCTCCGCCATGAAGGTGGAGAAGTCTGGCGCTTCGCCATATTGGGACGGTCTGGAGATGTCGCAGATGGCGATGAATGGGCGGAACATGCGCGTGGCTATATTTCGGGAGCGGAACGTCGCACGTCCAGTCACCTGAACCTCAGCGCCATTCTTGCGCGATGCACGGAAGAGCGGCGAGGAGAGGCCGCCATCCCCAGCGCCGCGCACCTGCACCTCGGGGAGCGGTGGAACAATGTACAGGCGCTTCATCTGGGCGATGGAGAAGCGCTGATAGAACTTAGCTTGCCGGAGGTTTTTGGAAGAGATCTCGATCAGCTTTACCTGCATCCTGCGCTGCTGGACTTCGCGACGGCCGGAGCGCAGATGCTGATCCCAGGGTGCGACGTCAGGACGCAATTCTATGCGCCGGCATCCTATGGTCGTATCCGGCTGGCCGGACCATTGCCGGAACGAATCGTCAGCCATGTACGGTATCGGCCGGAAGGTGGAGATCCTTCTTCAGTAGCTATGTTCGATGTCACCCTGGCTACGGCAGAGGGACAGGTACTTGCCGAGATAGAAGCATTCACCATGATGCTCGTCCGGGACAGCTTTGCAATGGGTGTAGCAGCAAAAGGCCGGGGCGGGCTCCGTGGGGGCCTGGCCGCCAGCGCCGCCCAGGGCCTCACACCATCGGAAGGCATGGCCGTCATCGAACATATATTGAGCGCACGGGCAGCGCCGCATGTCGTGGTGTCTCCGGTGGTCTTGTCGTCCGCTCTTGAAAAATTGCACGCTGGAAATTCCGATCGGCGGACGGGCGATGGCGAGGTTGCGGCCCTGGAGGGCAGGGATGCGCCACGGACCTCATCTGAAGAAATGGTGGCGCATCTCTGGTCGGAAATGCTGGGCGTGGGGCAGGTGCGGCGTAATGACAACTTCTTTGACCTGGGTGGTCATTCCCTGCTGGCGGTCCAGTTCATCAACCGTTTACGCAAGCAAAGCGGGAAATCCTTGCCTCTCACCGCGCTGATAGAGGCGCCGACGGTTGCGCAGCTTGCCGCCTTGATCGAGCCGCCTCCGATCGAGGATGAAGAGGGCGGTGTAGGGCCGGAAAACGGGACTATTCCCATTCCTGGTCTCGTGTCCCTGCGGCCTGGAAAGGGGAAGCCGCCCCTGTTCCTGGTCCATGATGGCCTTGGCGAAACGCTGCTGTATCGTTCAATGGCGCTGCTGTTGGATGAGGGGCATCATGTTTACGGCCTTCAGCCGGAAATGCGTGCTGACGGTTCCTTTGCCCATACCCGAATCGATGAAATGGCGGCGACCTATGTCGACCGCCTCAGAATAGCGCAGCCGGAAGGGCCCTATTTGCTGGCCGGTCTATGCGCGGGTGGGGTGATCGCATTTGAAATGGCCAGGCAGCTTCAAGACCAGGACCAGGATGTGCGTTTTGTCGGGATCATCGATGCAGCCGACGTTGAAGCGGTCGAACGGCCGTTCCAGATCACCTTGGCGCGGCTCCGCCGACTGCGGGACGTTCTGAGCTTCAGGGGGGCAACGGCCGCCGAGCTACTGAATGTGCCGGTGCTTCTTGCCCGTAAGTTGAATAATGTAATCGCTTATGAGTTGAGTTCCCGCATCGACCGGCTGCGTCACCATCGTGAGGTCAAGCGGCTGCGTAGCCGGTCGATCCATGAACCGAGAGGATCAACCCTCTCATTCCTGGAGCTTTATCAGGTCGCGCATCGCCATCACCGACCGCAGGGTTTGCTGACCAACAGCAACGTCGTGCTCTACAAGGCGACGGAGGGAACCGGGGCCCCGGATGACGTGCCCTTCAGCCTGCAGTTCAGCGACTGCATCATGGGATGGGGCAAGCGTGTGGCAGAGCCCGTGCAGCTCGTGCAGATCCCCGGGGGGCATACCAGCGCGCTTCAGGAACCCAATGTCTCCGTACTTGCCCGCTCGATGCAGGAGGGCATTGATGCGGCGCTCAAAGGAGGCTCGGCCATAGCGGCGGCGTGCAAAAGACCGCCCGTCCTTTCTGCCGTCGAGAGGAGGACTGCCGCGCCGGAACTCCTGGCGCAATGAACGGTCCGGTGAACAGGATCAGCCAGCCGTCAGTTCTGGTCGCGATCGTGAATTATCGCACGGCCGGCCTGGCAATCGACTGTCTTGACAGTCTTGTCGAAGAGATGAAGGCCCATCCCGGCGCGCGCGCAGTTATCGTCGACAATGCCTCCGGCGACAATAGCTGCGGCCGTATTGCCTCCGCCATCAAGAAGCGCGGCTGGGACCGCTGGGCAAAGCTGGTCGCTTCCCCGGTCAATGGAGGGTTCGCACAGGGTAATAATCGTGCCATCGCCACCGACCGGGCGGCAGGCGGTTCGCCCGATTATGTTTGGCTGCTCAACCCCGACACGCGCGTACAGCCGGGTTCCATGCAGGCACTGCTGAAATTCATGGATGACCATCCGCGTGCCGGCATTGCCGGAACCTTGCTGAAGGACCGCGACGGGCAGGCATGGCCTTATGCGTTTCGCTTTCCGTCATTGTTGGGAGAAGTTGAACGCGGCGCTCGGTTCGGGCCGGTCAGTCGTCTGCTGCGAAATCATGCGGCGGTTCAGGAAATGGGCCGCGAACCGGCGCCTGTCGATTGGGTGTCAGGAGCCAGCATGATGATCAGGGCCGAACTGCTCGATTCGGTCGGACCGATGGATGAGAGCTATTTTCTATATTATGAAGAGACGGACCTGTGCCTGCAGGCCCGGCGGGACGGGTGGGAATGCTGGTACGTGCCCCAGGCCTGCGTCATGCACATTGCCGGACAGAGCACCGGTCTCACGGGCAAGGATGCGGTCGTACGCCGGATGCCGGCTTACTGGTTCGAATCGAGGAGATATTATTTCTTGAAAAACCATGGACGCTTCTATGCCATGACTGCCGACATGCTTTGGATCGTGTCGCATCTGGCTTGGCGGTTACGTCGGCGGATCCTGGCGCTCACTGATCATGATCCGCAAGGCCTATTGATTGACTTCGTGAAGCACTCTGCCTTGCTGAAGGGTGAAAGCCCCGCGCCTGGAAAGCCGCTGGGCTCAAGGTGAAGGGTGCGAGGGTCGCATTTATGAGAAATTCACAGGCGTTGGTGGCGGACGGTCCGTGTATGTCACGTCGTCCGCCGCCATCGCCTGCGGCCCCCGCTGGCAAATCAGCCATATTGAGATGGCAATATTCCCGCACGAATGACATAGGCGATCATATGCGCCCGGTTGCGCGTGCGTGTCTTCAGCCGGACATTTTCGATATGGCGCTCAACCGTACAGGGCGCGATGTCCAGCTCCATCGCCACTTTCTTGGCAGAAAGGCCGAACGCGACAAGACGAAGCACCTGGGACTCTCTGTTCGTAAGTTCAACAGAGGAAATGGCGTTGTCGTGCATGATAACCCCCAACTTATGCAATACTTGATTATCCTCATAAAACGCAATTTATCAGTGCAGTTCACAATAGTGAATTGCATGACAAGCGCGCTTAATCGAGACAACAGATTGCTTGGCCCAATAGATTTATATGAATACGTGTCTGATTATCAGAACATGTATTTACTGCTATTTGCGACCCATAGCGGATGAATAGTTGTCTTAAATGCCTGACCGGCTCCCACTCACAGTCAACTATGATCCACCATATGTTCGATTCGGGCAATAGGGCCTACATGGCGCATTTTGGACACGCCTAACCCGGATGGGAGGCGAAAATTCTAGAAGTCTGAAAATTCAGTGAAAACCTTGCCTGTATCAAACAGGATATCTGTTTATCCCAACGGAAAAATATGGCCGTGCATGTTTCGTTTTGGGACAGAAACGAATTTGCCATCGTGGATAGATGCGATTCGAATAGCCTAAAATCGGAAATCAGGGCTTGAAATCCAAATCCGCAAGCAGAACACTTCCTATTTTATCCTTATCTTACAGTAATATATCGAAAAACTCATAAAAAAAGCGGGTCTCTATATCAAAGGGTATAGTCGCAAATAGCCAAACGGCCAACCTCGACGCCGGAGACTTGGTCATACAGGCTAACTACTCTCCACGCTTGCTATCGAGAGGTCGGCTTGAGACTAATATTCTCGTGACCACGTGTCTTATCGGACCGGTATGCCGAATACATCCTAGCTTAGCCCAGGGCTTGTTTCCGGGCAGGGGGGCTTGAAGATGATTGAAACGGACGACGACGCGAAGCTTTGGCTGACGCCGCGCGAGGTGCAGGTACTAACATGCATTGCCACGGGCCTGTCTGCCAAAGAGATCGCGAAGAAATTGAACATCGCTCCAAGAACGGTAGAACGCCACATCGACCACATCCGCCTGAAGACGAGAACGAGGAACCGTTCCCACATGGTGGCCTACGCAATTGCGAAGGGACTGATCGGCTAGGCTTTCATTCCATTCGACCCTGACCGCCTGTTCCTTCTGGGGAGCAGAGGGTTTCGCAAATGCGCTCGGCCTCCGGGTGGCGCGTTGGCCACTGGCGCTCCATGCTCTCATGTCCTATTTAGCGGACATGGCTATTTTTCCCCGTCCCGTCTCGCCCAAAAGGGCCTGGGTCGATCTGCGCGACTATCTGGCTGAAGGACGCCGTCACAAACTGCTGTTGCTGGCGCTTGCGCTTGCGATGACCTGGGTTATCATATGGGGCTTCCTCTTGGACTCCAAAACCAACACGGCGCCCGGAAAGCAGATTATCTATATTGAGAACTGGACCGGGGATCGGACCGATGCCGACATCATCGCCCAGCAAAAGATCGACCTTCTGAAGCGCGAGGCCGCGATCAAGCGTAAGCAGCAGGATTTTCGGAAAGTCGCTGACCAGTTCGGCATCGATTGGCGCAAGGAAGCGGCCATCGGCGATCGGCGGGAAAAAGAGGCGGTTGCCGCCCTGATGAAGCGCCTTGATAAAATGGAAGCAGAAGCCAAGGCAAAGGCGGCGGAGAAGGCTGGCAAGAGCGGGGCGGCTCACTGACCGTGGAGTCCGACGCGCGATACATGGCCGTCGCCATCTCGCTGTCTGAGCGGGGGCGAGGCCGGACTGCGCCAAATCCCAACGTGGGCTGTATCATCGTCAACAACGGCCATGTTGTCGGACGCGGTTGGACGCAGCCAGGGGGGCGACCCCATGCTGAAGCCATGGCGCTGGCCGAGGCAGGAGATGCGGCCCATGGGGGTACCGCCTATGTCACCTTGGAGCCTTGCTTCCATCGGTCATCGCGTGGACCTGCATGTAGCGCCTTGTTGCGAGAGGCAGGGATCAGCCGAATGGTCGTCGCCACGCAGGATCCTGATCAGCGAACCGACGGGCGTGGCGCGGCAATGCTGGAGCAGGCTGGGATCGAAGTTCGCACTGGAGTGATGCGGGCCAAAGCACGTGCGGCGATGGCGGGCTTTTTTGCACGGCAAGCCCTTGGCAGGCCTCATGTAACACTTAAACTGGCGACTTCTCTGGATGGCCAGATCGCGCGCGCGGACGGAGAAAGCCAGTGGATCACTGGGCTGCAGGCGCGGGCTCACACGCATCTGGAACGCGCCCGCCATGACGCGATATTGGTAGGCCGCGGCACGGTGAAGGCGGACAACCCACGGCTTGATGTGCGACTGGCAGGACTTGAAGACCGCTCTCCGATACGATTCATGCTAGGCAGCGGCAATGCACCGGACGGCTGGAACTCCATCGCTGCGCCCCAAGACATTGCCGGCATTCCCGAGGTCGACCTTCTGATGATCGAAGGTGGGGCGCGGACAGCCTCGGCCTTTTTGGCTGCTGATCTGGTTGACCGGCTGCTCCTTTACCGGGCGCCTGTCCTGATCGGTGCGGGAAAAGCGGCGCTTGCCGATATCGGCCTGGGAAGCCTTTCCGACGCACATGAGCGCTGGCGCCTCATTGAGACCCGCATGTTGGGTCCGGACCGGATGGAGCTTTACGAGCGCACGCGCGCTGCTTAGAGGTTAGTCATGTTCACAGGCATCATCACCGATATTGGCCGCATAGACGACATCGAGCATCGCGGCGACCTGCACCTTAAAATCGCCAGCAACTATGACATGGACGGTGTTGATATCGGCGCTTCGATTGCCTGCTCCGGCGTTTGCCTGACCGTTGTCGAAAAAGGATCGGACTGGTTTGCCGTGGACGTGTCGGCGGAAAGCGTCTCTCGCACAACTCCCGGAATGTGGAATTCTGGGCAGCGGCTAAACCTCGAACGCGCTTTAAAAGTTGGGGATGAGCTTGGCGGGCATATTGTCACGGGCCATATCGATGGCGTGGGCGCTCTCGTTTCGGCAGCGCAGGAGGGTGATTCAACGCGGATCATCATCGCTGCGCCGCCTGCGCTCGCACCTTGCTTGGCTCCAAAGGGTTCCATCGCGGTCGACGGCATTTCCCTGACCGTCAACGAAGTGGAGGACCAGCCTGACGGCAGCGTCCATTTCGGCATCAATCTCATTCCCCACACGGCGCAGATGACCACATTTGATACGCTCTCGGTCGGGCGTAAGTTCAACTTGGAAATTGATGTTCTGGCTCGATATCTCGCAAGAATGCAGCAAGTACGCAAATAGCGATGTGATCAATGCGCTTGGATATCACATTATAGTGTGATAATGGGAGCCAATGAGCACAGATCTTATCAAAAAACTTCGGGAATTGGTGACTAACGGCGGCATGTCGCGCTCCGGTCTGGCGCGAGCCGCTGGCCTCCACGCCAATTCCCTGCGCCGAATGGATGAGTTTGACTGGAATCCAACAGCGGACACCCTCGGAAAGCTGGAAGCCTATCTGCTGAAGCGCGAAGGCGGGACGGCGCTTGCCAGCCCGGAAGAAATCATCAACGAAGCCCGTAACGGCCGCATGTTCATCCTGGTCGATGACGAGGACCGGGAGAATGAAGGCGATCTAGTGATCCCGGCCCAGATGGCCACTCCCGACGCGATCAACTTCATGGCGACCCATGGCCGTGGGCTGATCTGCCTGACGCTCACCCGTGCACGCGTCGAGCAGCTTGGCCTCGATCTGATGAGCCGGAAAAACGGCACGCGCCACGAAACTGCTTTCACGGTATCTATCGAAGCGCGGGAAGGTGTAACCACCGGGATCAGCGCCGCCGACCGTGCGCGCACCATCGCCGTCGCCATTGATGGCGCGCGCGGGAGGGAAGATATTGTAACGCCTGGCCATGTCTTCCCGCTGGTGGCGCGCGATGGCGGCGTTCTGGTCCGCACCGGCCATACCGAGGCGGCTGTAGACGTTGCCCGCCTTGCCGGCCTCAATCCCTCCGGTGTGATCTGCGAGATCATGAAGGATGACGGCACAATGGCGCGTATGGATGACCTCATCCCGTTCGCGCAAAAGCACCGGCTGAAGATCGGCACCATCCGTGACTTGATCGCTTATCGCCACCGCAACGACCATCTCGTGGAAAAGCGTGCGGAGACGCGGTTCAACAGTCGCTGGGGTAGCGATTGGACGGCGATGACGTTCTACAATCGCGCCACCGGCACGGAACAGGTCGTCCTTCAAAAAGGAAGAGTGAATCCCGACGAGCCGACCTTGGTTCGGATGCATCAATTTTCCCCTTTCTTGGACCTTCTAGGGCAGGAAGGGCCGCGCAGCGGGTATTTACGCCGTTCGATGGAAATCATCGGGGAGGCCGGCGCGGGCATCATTGTCCTGTTGGATCGGCACGTGCCGGATTCGATGAGCAGGATGTTCAGAATTCATGCAGGGATCCAAGATCCCAACATGGAGGAACTTCGCGATTATGGCGTGGGTGCGCAGATTCTGGCGGAACTGGGCGTGCATGACATGATTCTGCTTACCAACAGCCATCATAGCCTGGTTGCACTTGACGGCTACGACCTCGCCGTGGTTGGCGAACGCCGCATCGATTAAAGGCAAAGGGAGCGTCATGGCTAAATTCCTTATCGTGGAAGCACGCTTCTACGATCATCTCAATGACATGTTGGTGGACGGCGCGAAGACCGCGCTGGACGAGGCCGGACATAAATATGAGGTGATGATGGTCCCCGGCGCGCTGGAGATCCCGGGCGCCATAGCCATGGCCGCCGAGTCGGGCCGCTATGACGGCTTTGTCGCCATCGGTGTGGTCATCCGTGGCGAAACCTATCATTTCGAAGTGGTGTCGAACGAAAGCGCACGCGGACTGATGGCTCTTTCCATGGACGGTATCGCGATTGGTAATGGTATCCTGACCGTGGAAAATGAAGCGCAGGCATTGGAGCGGTCCGACCGCACGCGTAAGGACAAGGGCGGAGAAGCGGCCAAGGCTGCTATTGCGATGTTTGAAATAGGACAGAAATTCGCAGTGTGAGTAGGGCTGGGCAGAGACCTTTATCTAGGTCGGCTGAGGCGGAATGTTCGTTTTACTGATGACGTCCTGCTGTATTCCCTATTCCTAACCATTCGCCTTTTCCCTACATGCAGCATCAGGGAGAAATGCAATGACAGGCTTGCCAAACGATCCGACCCTGGACGAAGTGCGCGAGCATGTGGCCCCGTTGCTGCCCGGGCAGGCGGCATTTGACGGGTGGAACGACGCAGCGCTGACCAATGCGGCGGCTGCGGCAGGGCTGGATGCCGCCATGGTGGAGCTTGCCTTTCCCGGCGGCGCGATGGACATGATCGATGCCTGGTTCGGCTGGCTCGATCGGGAAATGGAAAGAAAGTTCCCGCCCGAGGTGCTGGCGACCATGAAGGTGCGCGAGCGAATTGTGGCGCTGATCGAAGCGCGACTCGATCTGCTGGCTCCCGAAAGGGAGGCGCTGCGCAGGGCCCAGGCGATCATGGCGATGCCCCAGAATCTGGTCGCCGCCACGCGTCTTGGCTGGCGAGCGGCCGACCAGATGTGGCGGCTGGCAGGAGATATTTCCACGGACTTCAACTATTACAGCAAACGAACGACGCTCGCGGCGGTTTACGCCGCCACCTTGCTTATCTTCATCAGTGATGAGAGCTCCGGATGGACGGACTCCCGCGCTTTTCTGGGCCGGAGGATCGACGGGATAATTCGCTTCGAAAGGACCAAGCAGCACTGGCGCGCTAATGCGGAACGGCGGCCGAGCCTTGCTCGCTTCATTGGCCGTTTGCGTTACCCCGCCATATGAGTTCTAGCTCGCATGCGGGACTGGAAATTCTCGCTGGTTATTGATAATCAATCGCACAATCGACCCAATTTTTTATCTTGAAAGTCAGTCATTGCGCCTCGACCAGTTACCGCTTCGCCGGTCCGCATCCATCGACAGCATCAACTGGTCGTCCCTGTCCGATGTGGAAGGCCAGCGGCTTCGCGAATTGGGCATTAGCGAAGGCGTCACAGTGGAGGCGCTGCATCATGGCGGCTTGTTCGGGAGGGGGCCTATCGCCTGTCGCGTGGGTCGTATGATCGTCGCCATGCGTCGCCCGCATGCGGCCGCCATAACCGTCCGTCCACTTGAAACGGCCGAATTTACCCGAACGGCGGAAGCCGCTGCATGAGCCGTATTCCCTTGGTGGCGCTGGTCGGTAATCCCAACGCCGGCAAAAGCGCGCTCTTTAACGCGCTGACCGGCGCGCGGCAGAAACTGGGCAATTATCCCGGCGTCACCGTGGAGCGTAAATCGGGCCGCTTGATGTTGAATGATGGCCGGCCGGTGGAACTGGTGGACCTTCCTGGCACCTATAGTCTTAATCCTGCCAGTCCCGACGAGCAGGTCACTCGCGACGTGGTCATGGGATTACAGACCGGCGAAAGGAAGCCAGACGCCCTCGTCATTGTGCTCGACGCCGCCAATCTGGACAACCACCTGCGATTCGCGCTTGAACTGATCGCTCTGGATCTGCCGGTCGTGATTGCGCTCAACATGGTCGATTTGGCAAAGCGGGATGGACTGGAGCTGGACCCTGAAGCGCTCGTCCGTGATCTGGGCGTGCCGGTCATTGCCACGGTTGCCGTCCGCAAACGCGGACTGGAAGAGTTGCGTGAGCATCTAGCGGGTGCTCTCGCCCAAGGCAGCGGACGCGCGGTCTCGCCGGCGCCCGCCGGAAATTTTTCGGAAGTACAGGCGCGTGCGCGCCGAATCGCCAGGAACGCCATCCGTTCGGAAACACCGACGCGCCGCCTGACCAGCGCTGTGGATGCAGTAGTGCTTCATCCGGTCGTAGGCCCCATCTTGCTGGCGGCATTGCTGTTCGTAATGTTCCAGGCTGTATTCTCCTGGTCGGAGGCACCCGTGGCCTGGATCGAAGGAATGGCTGCAGTCGCGGCGGATCTGGTGACGGCGAGCTTGCCTGCCGGTGTGCTCCGTTCCTTCCTGGTGGATGGCGTCATCAACGGCGTCGGCTCGGTGATCGTGTTTCTGCCCCAGATCCTGATCCTGTTCTTCTTCATCCTGTTGCTCGAAGCAACGGGATATATGGTTCGTGCGGCTTTTCTGATGGACGGCCTGATGGCGCGCGTGGGGTTGTCCGGCCGCGCCTTTATTCCGCTGCTGTCCTCCTTTGCCTGCGCCATTCCCGGCATCATGGCGACCCGCACGATCAGCGATCATAAGGACCGCCTCACCACGATATTGATTGCGCCGTTGATGACCTGTTCGGCGCGCTTGCCGGTCTACGCCGTCATTATCGCCGCATTTATCCCGAACAGGGTCCTGGCGGGCGGCATCGGCCTTCAGGGATTGGTGCTGTTCCTGCTTTACCTGAGCGGCATTGCGGGCGCGCTGCTCGCTGCTTTGGTGCTGCGGCGGAGCGTGACGCGCGGTAAGAGCAGCGGGTTTCTGATGGAGATGCCCAAATATCAATGGCCGCGTCCGCGCGACCTGTTGCTTGGCCTTTGGCAGCGTGCAGTCATCTTCCTGAAAAGGGCAGGCACGATCATATTTGTCTCGACTATCATCCTCTGGACGCTTTTGAGCTTTCCCAAAGCGCCGCAAGGTAGCGATGTGTCGCAGGTCGATTACAGCATCGCCGGGCAGATAGCGGGCGGGCTCAGCACCATCATGGAACCGATCGGATTCAACCGGGATATTTCCCTGGCGCTCATTCCCGCCATGGCGGCGCGGGAGGTGGCGGTATCGGCGCTGGCGACGGTCTATTCGATCGAAAGCGGCGATGAAGCCCAAACCGAACGCTCGCTGACCGAGCGACTGCAGGGGCGTTGGTCGCTTCCCACGGCGCTGGCGTTCCTCGCCTGGTTCGTGTTCGCGCCGCAATGCATTTCGACCATTGCGGTCACCCGGCGCGAAACCAATGGCTGGCGATGGCCGCTGTTCATGGTCGCTTATCTCTTCGGCCTCGCTTATATGTTCGCCGGGATTACATTCTGGACGGCGGCCGCTCTGGGACTATAAGGGAGTTTTCCTTTATGCGGCGCGCTGCGCCGCTCCCCAATGACGAGACGGTAGGAGACAACATGGCAGGCAGCGTCAACAAGGTGATTCTGGTCGGGAATCTGGGCGCTGATCCGGAGGTTCGCAGCTTTCAGAATGGCGGCAAGGTCTGCAATATCCGCATCGCAACCAGCGAAAACTGGAAAGACCGCAACAGTGGGGAGCGCAAGGAGCGGACGGAATGGCACAGTGTCGCCATCTTCTCCGAAGGCCTGGCGAATGTTGCCGAGCGCTTCTTGCGCAAGGGCAGCAAGGTCTATGTCGAAGGTCAGCTGCGCACTCGCAAGTGGCAGGATCAGCAGGGACAGGACCGCTATACGACAGAGGTCGTGCTGCAGGGCTTCGATGCCAAGCTGGTGCTGCTTGACGCGCGTGAAGGCGGCGGCTCTTCCGGCGGCTTTGGCGGTGGCGGGCGCAGCGATGACAGCTGGGGTTCGTCCGGCGGTTATGACGATGGCGGCTTTAGCGGCGGCGGCAGCCGAGGAGGCGGGTCGCGCAGCAGTGGGCCGAGCTTCGACAATGATCTGGATGACGAAGTTCCGTTCTAAGGAGTGGATCTTATAGGACTTGGGGAACTGGTCATAATCATTTGAAAATGAAACCTTGTTTGTGTCTCGCTAGGCTAATGGCGTTGCCTTTTATGGCGGTAAGCCCATCTGCCACGTCGCAAGTGATGCCTGTGTTTCAACAATCGGCGGAACTTTCCGATTACCATCTTCCTGGACAGCTTGCATCGGAACAGCGTTTCAGCGGCCTGACTTCCGCAACTGATATAAAGTTAGACTTTGAACAGGAGGGGTCCATCGGAACAACGTCGCTTTCGACTGTCGAGGCCGTGTTGGACGATCTTCAACTTTCGCAAACCGCGACCAAATCTTCTCCTTTTATTTATGGTCCGCAGGACTCCGCCAGGGTGCCGGATGCTTCCCAGTCCAGTGGCTTTCGCTCATTTGGCAGTCAGGTTGGCGCCGTTAAATGGGAAATGGCGGCGATTGCAGCATATTACACGGCGATAAACGGAAAAAAGCTATTCGACGACGCGTCTTCGCCTCACTTCCATAAGGAGGGTTGGTTCGGCAAATCGACGTCCAATGTGGGCATAGATAAGCTGGCGCACGCCTATAGCACCTACGTGATTTCGGAACTCATCCATGCACGACTGAGGCGCAAAACGGAAAGTGCGCCGAACATAGAATTTACGGCTGCAGCATTGGCGTCCGCTGCAATGCTGTACACAGAACTTTGGGATAGCATTGAACGTAGTGCAGGATGGTCTTGGGAGGACGTTACGTTCAACACATTGGGCGCAGGTTTTTCAATTCTTCGAAACTCGGTCCCCAAGCTTGATCAGAAGCTTGATTTCCGCATGATGATTGTACCGAATTCGAAGATATTTCAAGCCGAAGGAAAAGGTCATTTCGAGCAGCAGAGGTTTTTTCTTGCCCTGAAACCTTCCGGATTTGAAGCCTTGAAAGATGGGCCATTGCGCTTCCTGGAACTTCACCTGGGTTATTATGGCAAAGATTTTTCCTCGGAAGATCGAGCTGCCGGTGTCAGACCAAAGCGACGCATTTTTGTTGGTTTTGGAATCAATCTTCGAGAATTGCTCTTCAAGAATTCCAAGGGAAGGGCAGGTCGCGCGGCGGGCGAGATTCTGGACTATTTCCAGCCCCCCTATACCGCCGTACGCACCCATATAACCAATTGAAGTTTGGCCTCTAAATGTGCGCCCCGGCTATTGATTCAACCGAATAGGCCGAGAGCGGCAACCTCCTCTGACGACAGATGGAGGTCGAATAGTCGGCGAGCAGGGCGCGATATTCTGCAGGCGTGCTGATGCTCCGTTCCTCGGTGTGCTGATTGCGGCTGATCGAAAGCTCCCGGTCTATGAGGCCGGCCCTGCCGTCGGGCAAGGCGCGGCTGACGATGCGCAGCGTGGTGAAGCGCGTCTGCCGACGGGTGGCTGTCCAATGGTTGCCCATCTCCAGGTCGCAGGCCTCCACCGGCGTCAGCTGGAAGCTATATTGGTCCTGCCAACCGGTTCCCCCATCCCGCTGAAGCATCCAGCCACGTTCCTCTTCGATCAGGCGATAGAAGACGCCGCCTGGCGCTTCTGCTGCTCGGTTGGGTTCAAGAGGCATTGGCGGGGTGAAGTCCCCACCGAAACCCGCATCGGCGATCCAAGGCTGACCATTCAGCGTCACCAGATTGAATGTGTGGGTATGCGGCTGAACTTCATCGGCCATCAGCCATACCCGCGCCAACAGGGGCCGCGCTTCAAATCCGACCTGTCGCAACGCCCGGAGGAAAAGCTGGTTCTGCTCGAAGCAATAGCCGCCGCGCCGCTGGGTCACGAGCTTTTCGAACACTCGCTCGGGCGCCAGGGATATGCCTCGGCCCAAAGGGATGTCCAGATTTTCAAACGGGATGGCCAGTCGATGCGCTCGCTGCAGCGACATCAGTCCCTCGGCGTCGGCAGATGGAGCTTCGTTGATGCCGATGCGGCTGAAATAAGCATCAAGTTCGCTCATGGCTTCAGACGCCGCCAGCCGCCGCTCCCTCGGAACCTGGCGGACAATTGCCGATGTGACGCCCTGTCACCTTTGATTTCATCGCCATGCTCATGCCTTTTTGAAAGCCGGACATGTTGGTTTCCTGGTTCATCTCATAGCTGTCCGCGCCATATTTGCCTGTCATGTTCATCTTTAGCTCACCGGGCTGGTTTTTGCCCTTGCATGTCATCGCCGCCTTGATGAGGCCTCCCGTCATATCGAAGCTGGAATAAGAGCAGTTGGCGTTTTTCTGCGCCGCCAGGAAGTCTGCGTTCGGCTTTTCGGCCTGTTCGCGTGAGATGCAGCTTTTTACCGTCGTCTTGGTGCCGATCATGTTGTTCATCATGCCTGTCGGAGCGCCCTCAGGCAGGCCTTCCATCTTCACGTCAAGGATTTGGACCGTCGTTTCCCACTGGCCGGGCGTCAACTTCACTGCCTGCACCTTCTTGGCGACATCATCCGCCGACATGGGCGTGCCATTATCCTGGCCCTTTCCGCAGGCGGACAGAAGTAGAACCCCGCTTGCGGCGGTCACGATCAAGGCTTTCATGGATAGGATCCTCCCGGAGATGGTGGCTGTTATTGCGCCCTTGTTCCGGACTACCATATCAACTGCCTATGACGATTCAAATCAGAACCACGCTGGACGAACCGGAAACCGGAAGCGCCTTCGTTCCGCATCGCCCGCTCCGCCCCGAAAAGAGCGAAGGGGGCAGGCGGTTCAAGCTGGTGTCCGAATACGAGCCGTCGGGCGATCAGCCGACCGCCATTGCCGAGTTGGTGGAAACCGCCAATGCCGGGGAAAAGGACCAGGTGCTGTTGGGCGTTACCGGATCGGGTAAGACCTTCACCATGGCAAAGGTCATCGAAGCGACGCAGCGGCCCGCGCTGGTGCTCGCACCCAACAAGATATTGGCGGCACAGCTTTATGGGGAGTTCAAAAGCTTCTTCCCCGAAAATGCGGTCGAATATTTCGTCAGCTACTATGATTATTATCAACCCGAAGCCTATGTGCCGCGATCCGACACCTATATTGAAAAGGAGTCGAGCGTGAACGAGGCCATCGACCGGATGCGCCATTCGGCCACCAGGTCGCTGCTGGAGCGGGACGATGTGCTGATCGTCGCCTCGGTCAGCTGCATCTATGGCATCGGTTCGGTCGAAACCTATTCGGCCATGACCTTTTCCATGAAAAAGGGCGAGGTGTCCGACCAGCGGGAGATTATCCGCAAGCTCGTCGCGCTTCAGTATAAACGCAATGAGGCGTCGTTCGTGCGCGGTGCATTCCGGGTACGCGGCGACAGTTTGGAAATCTTTCCCTCGCACTATGAGGATACCGCCTGGCGTATCGCGTTTTTCGGGGACGAGATCGAAGAGATTGTCGAGTTCGATCCGCTGACGGGCAAGAAGGTCGCGAGCCTCGATTATGTGAAGGTTTTCCCCAACAGCCACCATGTCACACCGGGACCAACGCTAAAGCAGGCGATGGAGGCGATCCGGCACGAACTGGCGGAGCGCTTGAAGGAATTGACCGCTGAGGCGAAGCTGCTGGAGGCGCAGCGGTTGGAGCAGCGTACCAACTTCGACCTGGAGATGATCGCTGCCACCGGTAGCTGCGCGGGCATCGAAAATTACAGCCGGTTCCTGACTGGACGTCTTCCCGGCGAGCCGCCGCCAACGCTCTTCGAATATCTGCCGGAAAACGCCCTTTTGTTCGTCGATGAAAGCCATCAGACGGTGCCGCAGATTGGGGCAATGGCGCGGGGCGATCATCGCCGCAAGGTGACGTTGGCCGAATATGGTTTCCGCTTGCCCAGTTGCATCGACAACCGGCCGCTGCGTTTCAACGAATGGGACGCGATGCGGCCCCAAACGATCAGCGTGTCTGCGACGCCCGGTTCCTGGGAGATGAACCAGACCGGCGGCGTGTTCAGTGAGCAGGTGATCCGGCCTACCGGACTTATCGATCCGCCCGTCGAGATCAAGCCAATCGAGGATCAGGTGGATGACCTCATCTACGAGGCGAAGGAAACCGCCAAAAAGGGCTATCGCACGCTGGTCACTACGCTCACCAAGCGCATGGCTGAGGATTTGACTGAGTTCATGCACGAAGCGGGGATCAAGGTCCGCTACATGCATAGCGATGTCGAAACTCTGGAGCGCATCGAGTTGATCCGCGACTTGCGGCTCGGCGTCTATGACGTGCTGGTCGGCATCAACTTGTTGCGCGAAGGTCTGGATATTCCCGAATGCGGACTGGTGGCGATATTGGACGCGGACAAGGAAGGCTTCCTTCGCTCCGAAACCTCGCTCATTCAGACCATCGGCCGCGCGGCGCGCAATATTGACGGACGCGTCATCCTTTATGCGGATCGCATGACCGGCAGTATGGAACGCGCCCTGAACGAGACCAGCCGCCGCCGCGAAAAGCAACTCGCCTATAATGCGGAGCACGGCATCACACCGGCGACGATCCGCAAGCATATCGGCGACATCATCGCCCATGTGGCCAGTAAGGATCAGGTCACTGTCGACACCGGCGTCGACGACCGCCCGCACCTCGTCGGCCATAACCTGCGCGCCTATATCGAGGACCTGGAAAAACAGATGCGCGCCGCCGCCGCTGACCTGGAATTCGAGGAGGCTGGGCGTTTGCGTGACGAAATCCGAAAGCTGGAGGCGGAGGAACTGGGGCTACCTGTGGAGGATCGGGTGGCTTCGCCCAAGGGGCGGGCGAGCGAGGGCAAGCCGGGCACGCGCAAATTGCGCTACGGGAAGGTGCAACGGAAATTTGGGCGATGATGTTGGGCTGATGGGGACAGTTGGGGGGCTGGGCAAGCTGGGTCTCCGCTTTCGCAGGGATGAGGGTGGACGGAAGCGCGGTTAGGAACGTCTTGCCTTGGGCCGTTGCCAGCGCGATAAATGGCAAATGAGCCATCACCCATTCTTCCCATGATGACCGCCGCACAAATGGAGGCGCTGCTCATCGCTGAGGCGGGGGAGGGGGAGCACGGGCAGGCGGGCTTGCGGCGGATGATCCTGCCTGCGCCGGTGGCCCTTGCGGGTACTGGACTGGACAATGTGGAGGCCGGCCTGCTCGCCAAGATGGACGAGCGCACGGTGTTCATGATGGGCGACAATCCCGCTCTGCCTAAAATGCCGGGCCAGCCGAAACTGCTCGATTTCTTCAAATATCGCTTTGGCGGGCTCACCGGCCGGCATTTGACGACGTCGGCCAAGCGGGCGCTTGATGACGGGCTGGACGAACCCGTGGTCATGGCCTGCCTGCTGCATGACATCTCCAATGGCTGCCTCATTCGTGCCGATCATGGCTATTGGAGTGCGCAGATGATCGCGCCTTATGTGAGTGAAGACATCGCGTGGGCGGTGCAATATCACCAATGCCTGCGCTATTTTGCCGATGAAAGCGTCGGTTATGACTATCCGGAAAGTTATTTCCGTTTCTTTGGCCGTGACTATGTCCCGCCGGATTATCTGCGCCGCGACGCCGAATATGCCCGGGCGCACCGCTGGTACATGAAGGCCCGGCAAGTGACGCTCTACGACATATATTTCTTCGAAGAAGAAGGAGAGGAGATCGATCCGGAACTGTTCAAGGACATCATCGGGCGGCACTTTCGCGAGCCGGAGGAGGGCCTGGGCTTTGACGGATCGCCCGTGGCGCATATGTGGCGGACAATGATCTGGCCCAATAACTTCCTTTGACCAAGGGCAGCTCAGCCGCCGCCTTTGCGGCCTCGCCCGATTTGCGGTTGAGCGCCAGTAACTTGCCGGGCATAAGCATGCGCTATGCACCTTTCTTTTCCCACGTTGATCCTTCTGTTGGCCCTCGCGGGCTGTGTTCCGGCGTCCGCTCCTCCGTCACCATCGCCGGTTCCCGTGCGCTCGGCAACTTCAGTGCCGCAAACGCCGCTGCCCGCAAGCGCCGATTGGCGCGATTGGCCGATGACGCCCGGCAATTGGAGCTATACGCAGGGCGCGCAGGGCCCCGTCGCTGCCTTCGGTCAGCCCGGCGTCGCGCCTGATTTTGCCATTCGCTGCAACCGGGCCAATCGACGCATCACGCTTTCACGCGCGGGCGATGCTGGCGCGGCGAGCCAGATGAAGGTGAGGACGAGTTTTGGAGAGGCTATTTGGCCGGCCTACACTTCGGCCGGCGCTCCACCTTATGCGTCGGCGGAGATCGACGCCATGGATCCTGCGCTCGATCGCATGTCGTTCAGCCGGGGGCGATTCATTGTCGAAGTTAGCGGGCGCCCCTATCTCGCCATGCCACCTTGGGCCGAATTCGCCCGCGTGGTAGAGGATTGCCGAGGCTGAGCCGCATTCCGGCGTTTCTTCAAACGGCTGTTTCTGTGGGAAACCCGCGTCGGGATTACGGCGCGAGCGCATAATTATGATTCGAAAATAAATTTTTTCAAGCCTTGATCGGCGACTCGGATTGATTCACAAATATGCTTGTCACCAGATCGAAAGAGCCGGTGACACCAGGTTCAACAACGCGAAAGGAGGTGATCCGATGTCTCATGGTTCAGCAAGGGGGTCGGTCAAGTCCATTCGGGGAACTCGCTGCTAAGCAAGGTTCTGCCTCGCTATCAAGCGCGGTAACATAGTTCTCCGGTGCGGCACTTCCGGCCGCTGACCATGTTGAAGGGCCGCTGGCGTAAAACGCTGGCGGCCCCTCTCATTTTTGCGCCGCTCATCATTTCTGTCGGCGACCCCTATGGCTTTGCCAGGCTGGTGCTGGCTCCCAATCGCTTCAAACTCCCAATCGCTTCAAACTCCCAATCGCTTCAAACTCTCTGCCGCCGCCTTTCCAGCCGGGCTGTTGGGAGCCAGCCTGACGGCTCGTTCCCAAGCAAGCCTGGATACGTCCTCAGCTCCCGAAAGCATTGCGATATTGCCTTCTTCAAGGGCTACCGATGCATCATCCTTGGCAAGCGCCACCGCACGCGCAATATGGGCCTGCGCCAAAGAAAGATTGTCCACCCGCCGGGCCAGCGTGGCGGACAGCAGCCAGGCAAGCGGGTCCTTTGGCACTTGGTCAAGCGCCTTGTCCATGTCCGGACGCGCCTCTGAAAGCTGATCTAGCGCCACATGGGCGCGGGCGCGGTCAAGATAGACCTCCCCCTTTTCGAACCCATCGGGCAACCCACGCGCAAGAGCGGCGTCGAAAAGATTTAGTGCCTTGGCAGGGTCTCCTCCCGCCAACGCTGCATTACCCGCCTGCGCCCAGAGCTGCGCGCTCGCCGGATCGCCCGCGATATCCGCTTCGTCGGCGGCCTGTTGGAACGCCACCAGGGCCGGAGCCCACCGTTCCTGCTGCGCATAAGCAAAGCCCAGGCACTGTCGCGCCAGATAGCCTCCGCTGGCCATGCGCCAGGCTTCCGCCTGTTTCACCCCGGCCTCGGGATTGTCCAGCGCGGCGTCCATGCAGAGTTCAAATTTCTGCTGCATACCGCTTGGCCGCACAAAGTCAGAGCGCATGACCTTTTCGTCCACTCCAAGCTTTGGAGCGGCTTTCCTGGTTTCCAGTCGCTTTCGATCCATAACGATTTCAGCTTCTGGACTGGCCTGAAGGAGTATCAACAAGAAGGGAAGGATCATATCGGCTCCGGCAGGGTCGCAACGGCATCAATAAGGCGCGCCAAGTCTTGATCGCGCGACAGCCGATGGTCGCCATCTTTTATCAGCAAAATCTGCACATCGGCTGAACGTATCTGCTGCGCCAGCGTCAACGCATTGCGCCAGGGCACAGCATCGTCGCGCTGCCCATGAAGCAACCGCACCGGGCAATCGATGGCAATCGAGCCATGAAGAAGGCGGCTTGCCTCCCCCGATTGCCAGAAAGCCTTTGTCGTCACATAGGGCTGATCGGCATATTCGGAGGGTTCCTCGATCTTGCCATCGCGCAAGATGGAGAGCTTTTGCTCCTGAGTGAAACCCCAATCGGTGAAGTCGGGCGCGGCAGCGATGCCAATGAGTGCCGTCAGCCGCTCCGGCCGGGCCAAAGCCACGAGCAGAGCGAGCCAGCCGCCCATGGACGAACCCACAATGACAAACGGACCTTCCACCAGCTTGTCGAGCAGGATCAGGACATCATCGCGCCAAATGGGAAGGGTTCCATCGATAAAATGGCCCTCGCTGGACCCGCAGCCCGAATAATCGAGCCGCAGCATAGCCCTGCCGTTCGCTTCGGCCCAGGCATCAAGCGCAAGCGCCTTGCCGCCCTCCATGTCGGACATATAGCCGGGCAGGAAAACGATTGTCGGCCCCGTTCCCTTCCGATGCCTATAGGCAAGGCGAACCCCCTCGGAGCGGGCAAGATAGGATGGCGCGGCAGGCATATCGGGCATGCCCGCCTACATAATGGGTTCAGATGAGAAAGCCATCGTCCTTCACCACATCGGGGTCTTGTCGGCACAATGTCTTAAGCACTTTCCCTTGGGAGCCCCATCCACGCATAGGGGTTTAAGAAGGCCAATTCTCAACCATGCCTTGACTTGGAGGGCACAGGCGGACAAGGCATCCTCGGTTCAATTCCAAGCGCGAAAGTTCCAGTTCAAAGCCATGACGCAGATGCTGAAGATCCGCCTTCCCGATGGTAGTGTGCGCGAAGTTGCGCCCGGCACTACCCCGGCGGATATTGCCGCGTCCATCGGTCCGGGACTGGCTAAGGCGGCGCTCGCCGCCAAGATCGATGGCGAGCTGCGCGACATAAACAGGCCTTTGGATTCGGATGCCGACCTTGCGCTAGTGACGGTCAAGGATGAGACGGACGCGCTGGAACTGGTGAGGCACGATTTCGCGCATGTGCTTGCGGAGGCGGTGCAGAAGCTGTTTCCGGGTACGCAAATCACCTTTGGGCCTGCGACCGATGACGGCTTCTACTATGACTTTGCACCCAGGGACCGTCCCTTCACCGAAGAGGACTTGCCCGCCATTGAGGAGGAGATGCGGCGCATCATCGCCGCTGATAAGGCCCTGCGTCGTGAGGTGTGGACGCGCGAGGATCTGATCGCCCGCTGGAAGGCGGAAGGCGAAAGTTTCAAGGCGGAATGGGCCGCGGAGCTTCCTGAGGGCGAGGAGATCACGGTTTACTGGTCCGGCGGCGATTGGCTGGACATGTGCAGGGGCCCGCATCTGGCCTCGACTGGCAAGCTCGATCCGCAAGCATTCAAGCTCACGCGGGTTTCGGGCGCTTATTGGCGCGGCGACCAGAAGAATGCGATGTTGTCACGCATCTACGGCACCGGGTGGCTCAACAAGAAGCAGCTCGAAGCGCATTTGATGCGCCTTGAGGAAGCCGCCAAGCGAGACCATCGCAAGCTAGGGCAGGAGATGGACTTGTTCCACCTCCAACAGGAAGCGCATGGGTCCGTCTTTTGGCATCCCAAAGGCTATATGATCTGGCGCGAACTGGAAGCCTATATGCGCCGGGCGATTGACGGCGCGGGCTATCGCGAGGTCAAGACGCCCCAGATCATGGACGCGCGCCAGTGGGAACAGTCCGGCCATTGGGGCAAGTATCGCGAAAATATGTTCGTCATTCCGGATGAGGTGCCAAACACCGAAGACGAAGGGCCGGTGATTACAGGCGAAGCGGACTGGATGGCGCTGAAGCCGATGAATTGCCCGGCGCACGTCCTGATCTTCAAACAGGGCATCAAGAGCTATCGCGACTTGCCGCTGCGTATATACGAAAATGGCTGTTGCCACCGGAATGAGCCGCATGGGGCGCTGCACGGCCTGATGCGCGTGCGCCAGTTCACCCAGGATGATGCGCACATCTTTTGCCGTGAAGACCAGATCGTGGACGAGGTCCGCAAGTTCTGCGCCTTGGCCGACCGGATTTACAAGCAGTTGGGTTTCGAAAGCTATGCCATCAAGCTCGCGTTGCGTCCCGACAAGCGCTTCGGCTCCGACGGGATGTGGGACCAGGCGGAGGCCGAACTGCGCGACGCCGTGGCTGCGGCAGGGCTTGCAAATCAGGCCTATGGCTGGGAGGAACTGCCCGGAGAGGGGGCCTTTTATGCGCCAAAGCTGGAATGGCATTTGACCGATGCCATCGGGCGGACGTGGCAGGTCGGAACGATTCAGTCCGACCGCGTGCTGCCGGAAAGGCTGGATGCCAGCTATGTGGGCGAGGATGGGGGGAAGCACCGACCCGTGATGCTCCATCGCGCGATCTTTGGTTCCTATGAACGCTTCATCGGAATTCTGATCGAACATTTTGCCGGCCGCTTACCTCTTTGGCTGGCCCCAGTCCAGGCGGTCGTTGCGACGATTGTGTCCGATGCCGACGCTTACGCGCTGGAGGTTGTGGAAAAACTTAAGGCTGCCGGCATTCGCGTCGAAGCCGACCTGCGCAATGAGAAAATCAACTATAAGGTCCGCGAACATTCCCTGGCGAAGGTTCCTAACCTGCTTGTCGTGGGCAAACGTGAGGCCGAAGAAGGCAAAGTGGCGCTTCGCACATTGGGGGCAGAAGGCGGTCAGTCGGTCCTGACCTTGGAAGAAGCAATCGCGCGACTTGCACAAGAGGCATTGCCACCCGATATGAAGGCCGCCGGCTGATGTAAAGAGTTGCAGAGAGGCAACGGACCGGGCATTTCCGCCATCGCGGTGACGCCTCCCCCTTTCGCCTTGGTCGCAAACACTGTAAATTTCGCTGAATCGCAATTTTCGATAGGAGATACTGCTATACGTCCCCCGATGATCCGCCGCCCTTTAGCGGCCCAGCCTCCCAAAAACGGCCCGCGTTACAATGAGTTCATCGCCTCACCCAAGGTGCGGGTGATCGACGAGAATGGCGAAAATCTGGGCGTAATGTTTACGCAGGAAGCGATGGAGCAGGCTGCCGGGGTAGGGCTGGATCTCGTCGAGGTTTCTCCTAACGCTGATCCGCCCGTCGCTAAGTTCCTCGACGTCGGCAAATTCAAGTACGAGGCCCAGAAAAAGGCCAACCTCGCTCGCAAGAGCCAGAGGACGCAGGAGATCAAGGAGATCAAGATGCGTCCGAACATCGATGATCACGACTATGACACCAAGATGAAGAAGGTCCACAGCTTCATCGGCGAAGGCGATAAGGTCAAGATCACCCTGCGTTTTCGTGGCCGCGAACTGTCACACCAACAGCTTGGTATGGCGTTGCTCCAGCGGGTGGCGGAAGATACGGCAGAG
This sequence comes from Rhizorhapis suberifaciens, assembly GCF_014200045.1. GTDB lineage: Bacteria > Pseudomonadota > Alphaproteobacteria > Sphingomonadales > Sphingomonadaceae > Rhizorhapis > Rhizorhapis suberifaciens. The sequence goes on along the minus strand of NZ_JACHOV010000004.1, from coordinate 48,576 downwards.
GATGCCAAGGTAGAGGCCTATCCTCGCATGGAAGGCCGGCAGATGCTGATGGTGCTGTCGCCGAAATAGCGTGCCGGTTTGGCCGGTGTTGTTGCCCTTGCTGGCAGTCGAGGTGCTCGGGACGAACGGAAGCGATTCCGGTTTGCGCAAGCTGCTTTAACCGGCAGCCTTTTCCCTATAGTGCTGCGGGAACAGCTTCTTGAACGCGGCCAGCTTCGGCTGGTCCCACCTCAAGATATAAGGATGGCGCGGGTTCTTCTGCATGAAATCCTGGTGGTACTTCTCCGCAGCCACGAAACCGCGATAAGGTTCGATGGCGGTGACGATGTCACCCTTCCAAAGGCCTGACTGTGCCAATTGTCCAAGATAAGCTCGCGCAGCCTTTGCCTGTTCGGGCGTTAGTGGAAACAGGGCGCTGCGATATTGGGTACCGTGGTCGGGGCCTTGATAGTTCAGTGTCGTCGGATCGGCCACAACCGAAAAGAATATTCTTAGCAGGTCGCCATAGCGGACGATCCGTGGATCATAGGTCACGCGGACTGCTTCGGCAAAGCCCGTGCGTCCGGTGCTGACGGCATCATAGTTGGCTGACTGTCCTTTGCCGCCGCTATAGCCAGAAACGGCGCTTGTGACGCCCTTTACATGGGAGAAGACGCCCTCCACGCCCCAGAAGCATCCGCCCGCGAAAATGACTGTTTCCTGCTTGCGCGAAGACGCTGGGTTCATTTGCGGTGGCGGCGCCAATACGGCCTTTTCAGCCGCCATCGCCAAATCACGTCCCGCCCAGACGCCGCCGGTCAGCAGTGCGCCTGATGCCACCGCCAGACCAAGCGCTGCCAGTTTCACGAGTCCAGCCTTGCCGCCGCCTCCGGCCCATTACGGAACTGCTGCGCCGGTTCATCGCCGCCGAAGGTGAACACCAGCACCGCACCGAGAGCAAACCCACCCAGAAAATTGCGGAACAGTTCGGATTTCAAAAAAGCGGCCATGGCGCACATCCAGTCGTCGTCGGTCTTGAGTGGAAGCCCATATGGGCGATCTCCTTCAATAGACAATAGCGCATGAAGCGCTGCTGAATGGTGATGGGCATCACAGGAATGTCAAAAAGTGAACCTTGTGCTCAGCCGTAAATCGCGTCCGGCTAGCGGAGCATAGTCTTTAAGGAAGCTGGCATGCCGCCTCGCCTCGACATCGAAAATATTGTTTGCGGAAAGGACGATAGTGGTTCCATTGCCCGCCATCGGCTTGAACGACAACGAGGCATTGACCAACGTGTAGTCGTCGGTTGGCGTCTCATTAACCGCAATGCGTTTCTGGTCAAAGACGTGCTCAACTTCCAGGCGGCCCTGCAAGCGTTCGCCTTGCGCTTCGAGGCCCGCCAGCATCCGCAGCGGCGGAATGCGGGGAGCAGGGCCCGCATTTTCAACATGGGCGCGCACATAATCGGCAAGGCCGTCCAAATTCACCGCATAACCGCCGAGTTGCGCCAGCTTCACCGATCCCTCCGCTTCAAAGCCATAATAACGCGCCTTGCCCTGGCGATATTGATAGACAGGCAAACCGTCTTCGATCGCGCCGGTGCGCTCGTCATAGATATAATTATCGAACCAGCTATGATAGGCTGAGGCGCTGAAGCTGTATCCATCGCCTGAGCCGTGCAGCGTGGCCTCCAGCCCCCAGCTCTTTTCTTCCTTCAGGTCCGTGTTCCCAATTTCGAAGGATTGGGTCCCGGCATGCGGGCCGTTGGCAAAAAGCTCCTCTGCCGACGGAGCGCGCTGACTGTGTGAGCCGTTAACGCCCAACCGCCAACCTTCAGCGACGGCATAGCTTGCGCCAATTGAACCGGAGATGGAGTCGAAGGTCCGCCGCAGGGCCGAATTGCCGATGTCGGCGTCGGCCGCTGCGCTGACATCGCTATGCTCATAACGAGCGCCAGCCTCTGCCCGCAGCTTGCCGAGGTCCAGCGATTGCAGAGTGAAAAAGCCGAATTGGCGGGTTTCGTTCTTGGGCAGGAACTTTTCCTCCCCATCCACATCGAAATTGCGCATCAACATCTGGCCGCCAAAAGCGCCTTCCCAGCCGCCGCGCTTCGCCTGGAGCAGTTCCAGCCGCGCCTCCAATCCCTGACTGAAGAAGGTGGTCCCGACCTCGCCCGTTTCTTCGATCTCCTCGTGCTGATAGTCCGCAAATCCCGCCCTAAAACGAATTTTGTCGAGAAAACCGCCTTCGGCATTCACCTCGGCGCGAACATCGGCGCGTGTCTGCTTCATGTTCAAACGCACCTTTTCGGCTTCCGTGGAGGGATCAAGGGCATATCGGACCGGAACGCCATAAAGGCTGTCGAAATGACTGACGGAGAAGCCCAGATTGCCACCGTCGGTGATAAGCGCCAGTCCGCCCGCCACATTCCAGGTCTCGCTGGCGCTGTTGGGCAGCTTGCCTTTGAGGTCCGCAAGCGCTGCGATCGCCGGGTCATCGCTGGAGGCGGCTTCTGCGCGCAGTGCGCCTGAAAGGATATGGGATCCCGTGTCTAGATCGTCAGTTTTGCTATAGCTCCCGTCCATGTGGAACACGATCTTGTCCGATAGAGGAGCGTCGGCCGCCGCGGAGATGGAGCGTTCGTTCGCTGCCGTGCCATAGGTCGCCAGACCTTCAATATGCACGGGTTCGTCAGGCACCTGGCGGGGAATGCGGCGGTCGACGACGTTGACGACGCCCCCAATGGCGGCCGACCCGAAGAGCAAGGCCGAAGGGCCGCGTAAAACCTCTATCCTTTCAGCAGTAAGCGGGTTGATGACGACGGCATGATCGACCGAGGTGTTGGACACATCGAAGCTGCCTATGCCATCGGTCAGCGCCCGAACTCGCTCGCCCTGCAGGCCGCGAAGGATGGGGCGCGAGGCATTGGGACCGAAGGATGTGGCTGAAACGCCGGGCTGCTTGGCCAGCGTGTCACCAATGGTGGGCTTTAGATCGCGGACCAGCGCGGTGCCGGTCAGAACAGACGTTCCCGATAGAATGTCCTGCTGACTTCTCTGGAAAACCCCCGTGACGACAATGTCCTGTGACTTTACCTTATGATAGGTGTCTTGCGCGATAACGGGGGTCGAAATCAAGAAGAGGGAAGTTCCGGCTAAAAGCGAGTGGTGCAGCATTGGCGATGAACCTCAAGTTCGATGAGTGCATCGCTCCTTAGTAGGTATGTTACAACATATCAACAATGATGCAGCCATGATCGTTGAGTTTCTGCTTTTACCAATGACCTGCTTCAAAACGGCAGCGGATCAGGCGGCAAATCCTGGCAGCGCTCCGATGGGTATCCACAGGAGCGGTAGGAATAGCGCCACACCCCACAGCTTCAATTGATCGCGGCGAAACCTGTCGGCTCGCCCGTCGCCGGAAAGCCCCTCGGGCAATATTTCCCAGCGACGCTCCATGTTGCGCGCCGCAGGCACGATCGCGGCGATCAGCAGCGCAATGCCCAAATGATAAAGAAGAGAGGTTGCACCATTCGCAACGACTGCAGAAATGACGAGAATTTGAAGGCCTGCGAACAGCACCAAGGCCGCAGCCAGGTTGTTGCTCATCTTGCGGTGCCAATGCACGGACAAGTTCCCCGGCGACGCCGGTTCTGAAAAATATGCTGCCATTTGCGACCCCATCCTGTTTTGGGGAAGATTTCCATGAGTCCGGCAGCCGATCAAGTGCAAAATGTCGTCAAAAGGCTTTGTGACATCATTTTATGTCGCGGCTTATGCGGCGGGCCAGCGTTCGCGGGGGCCTGATACAATTTGTTACACAGCCTTTCTGAATTCTGACGAAGCCATTCCCCGGCTGTTCAGGATGAAAAGCCGATAACCGCCTTGTCAGCGGGTCGCCTTATCCCTCCAGGCCCCTGAACGGAATGAGGAGTAAGATAATGCGTAAAGTCATATTCGTTGCACTGATGGCCGCGACGGTCCTGCCCGGTATGGCGGCGGCGCAAACTCGCGAACTGAGCCGTGATCGTCAGGACATCAGGGAAGAACAGCGTGAACTGCGTCACGCACAGCGCTATGGCGACCGCCACGACGTGCGCGAAGAGCGCCGTGATGTGCGCGAAGCCAAGCGCGAATATCGGCAAGATTGGCGTGAATATCGTCGTGATCACCGCGATACATATGCTCGGGGCAACTGGCGTTCACCCAACCGCTATCGGAGCTTCAACCCAGGCGTTCGCATCGAGCAGCGCTATTACGGGTCCCGCTATGTGATCGCCGATCCTTGGCGTTATCGCCTGCCCCCGGCTCGCGGTAATATGCGCTACGTGCGGCATTATGACGATGTACTGCTGGTCAACATGCGGACCGGCAGGGTCGTGGACGTGTATCGCAACTTCTTCTGGTAAGAAGCATTATTACAGTTTGAAAACAACCCGGAGGCGCTTGCCTCCGGGTTGTCGTTGCGTTGTATATTACTGATTTACTAGGGGCTATCAGGCGTGTTAGTTGAGCAATACACAATGATCTGGAGCATGCCATGAATTCGAAAAGTCTTTCTCTGCTCGCTCTGTCAACGGCCCTCGCTTCTACTTTCCCGATAACCGCTCCTGCTCAGCAACCTGCCGCGCAAAAGGCCTTGAACGAGGATGGGCGTCTTGTCGCTCTTTTCCATGAAAGCGACGAAGCGAACCTGAAGCGCAATCCCATCAATGGGATATTCCGCGGCGACCTGCGCTACGCCGAGCATCTGGGCGATTATGTTTCGAAGGAATATTTCGATGCAGAGCGCGCTGCGGCGGAACAGGAGCTGGCCGCGCTCCACGCGATCGACAGATCCAAACTCAATGAAACGAACAAGATCGCTTATGACGTCTTTGAACGTGACAAGAAGCAGGCCCTGAAAGGCCTCAGCCCCGAGATTCTTTCGCTGACGGCGGTCCGCCCGATCAATCATTTTACCGGCATGCACACCTTCTATCCGACCTTCGCGTCGGGGCAGGGCGCGGCACCATTCAAGACGCTTCAGGACTATGAGAATAATCTGAAGCGCCATCGCGAATTCCTGACCATGATCGATCGGTCTATAGACCGGTTTCGCGAAGGCATGGCTTCCGGCGTGGTCGAAACGAAGATGACGACCGCAAATGTGATTCAGCAGCTTGATGCTCAGTTGGCGCAGACGCCGGAGCAGTCGTCCTATTATGCTCCCGTCACCAAATTTCCTGAGGGTATTTCAACGGCCGACCAGACCCGGCTGAAGGCGGAATATCGGGACGTCATCGCCAATGGAATCTACCCGCAATATCGCAAGCTCCGTGACTTCCTGAAAACCGATTATCTTCCGGTAGCACGCGAAGGCGTCGGGCTTTCATATATGAAGGGCGGAGACAGGCTTTACGCTTTCCTGATCGAGGACACGACGACCCTGCCGTTAACCGCCGATTATGTGCACCAGCTTGGCTTGTCCGAAGTCGCTCGCATCAAGGGCGAAATGGAACAGGTGAAGCGGGAAGTAGGCTTCAAGGGTACGCTCCCGCAATTCTTCGAATTTGTTCGTACCGATACGCAGTTTCATCCGAAGTCGCGGGAATGGATGACGCAGAGGTTCTATGAGATCGGGCGGCAGGTCGATGTGTTGGTCCCGCAGCAGTTCTCGACCATTCCCAAGACGAAGCTGGACATTCGGCCCTATGAACCGTTCCGGGAAAAATTTGAAGCGGGCGGCTCCTATCAAAGTGGAACGCCCGATGGATCGCGGCCCGGAGTCTTTTATTTCAACGCCTATGATCTGCCGTCGCGCAGCGTTCCTGGAATGACGACGCTATATCTGCACGAAGGCGCGCCGGGTCATCATTTCCAGATCAGCCTTGCTCAGGAAAATGGCGCGCTGCCGGCTTTCATGCGCTTTGGCGGGAATACCGCCTATGTCGAAGGCTGGGCCCTTTATGCGGAAAAGCTCGGCTATGATTTCGGACTTTACAAGGACCCTTATCAGCGTTTCGGTCACCTTGATGACGAGATGCTGCGCGCCATGCGGCTGGTGGTCGACAGCGGCCTTCATGCCAAGGGATGGACGCGCGAACAGGCCATCAAATATATGCTGGACAATAGCAGCATGGGCCAAACCGATGCTACGGCCGAGGTCGAACGCTACATCGCCATTCCCAGTCAGGCGCTGGCTTACAAAGTCGGAGCCTTAACGATTCAGCGTCTGAAAAAGAAATCTATGGACGCTCTTGGCGCCAAATTCGATCCGCGCGAATTCCACGCGCAAATCCTGATGACTGGCGCATTACCGATGACAGTCCTGGAAAAGAAGATCGATGATTGGATTGCATCGAAAAAGAAGGTGTGAACCCGTCGTCCCCCAGTGGCCGCGCCGTCCTCCCTCGCAAGCCGGACGACGCGGCCGATGACGCACTTTAGGCGTGTCATCAGTCCGAAAGGGGGTGGACCAGCTTAGTTAACGCGCAAGGGATGAAAAAGTTCTACGCATCTGTGGGATTTCGATGTTCAACTCCGCGCCAAAGCTTCAGCGATGAGCTTTCGGCTGTTTTCAATACCGTAAAGCGCGATGAAGCTCCCCATGCGAGGGCCTTGTTCGGCACCGAGCAGCGTTTCGTACAGCGCCTTGAACCAGTCGCGCAGATTTTCGAACGAATAGGCCTCATCCTTGCCAATGGCATAGACGATGTTCTGAATGTCCTCCGCGCTGGTATCGGCAGGAAGAACGGCCAGTTCCGCATCCAGCTTGCGCAGCGCGGCCGCTTCGTTTTCGGCAGGAGCGCGGCGTTTCAGCGTCGGTGCGACAAAATCCCTATGATAGGCAAGCGCGTGGCCGATAAGGCGATCGAGATCGGGATATTTCTTTGCGTCCGCCTCCGGCACATAATTGGCCAGATAGCCCCAGACCTGTTCTTTTCCGGCGTCGCCCATGACGCCCACCAGGTTGAGCAACAGACCGAATGTCACCGGCATGATGCCTTCGGGAAGCTGTCCGCCGTGGATATGGTGGACCGGATTGCCAAGCTTCTTGTCCAACTCTTGGGTAGGATAGGAGGCGCGAAACTGCCAATATTCGTCTACCGCGCGCGGAATGACGCCCAGGTGCAGCTGCTTCGCCTTTTTGGGCTCGCGATAGGCGTAGAAGGCGAGGCTTTCCTCGGGGCCGTAGGTTAGCCATTGCTCAAGAGTGAGGCCGTTGCCTCTCGACTTTGAAATCTTCTCGCCATTTTCGTCGAGGAACATCTCATAGGTGAACCCTTCAGGAGGCCTGCCGCCCAAGGCTCGCGCAATCTTGGAACTCTGTGTCACCGAATCGATCAGGTCCTTGCCTGACATTTCATAATCGACGCCAAGTGCCACCCAACGCATCGCCCAATCCACTTTCCATTGCAGCTTGGCCTTGCCCGACAGGACCGATTGCTCGATCATTTCTCCATCGTCCTCAAAACGGACAAGACCGGCCTCGGCGTCGATAACGCTCATCGGCACCTGAAGCACGCGACCGCTTTTCGGGCTGATCGGCAGGACAGGCGAATAGGTGGCTTGCCGTTCCTTGCCCAAGGTCGGCAGCATGATGTCCAATATGTCCTGATAGTGACGCAGAACCTGCTTCAACGTTTCGTCGAACCGGCCCGAACGATAGCATTGAGTGGCGGAGAGGAATTCATATTCAAAGCCGAAACGGTCCAGGAACTCCCGCAGCATGGCGTTATTGTGATGCGCGAAACTTTCGAACTTGCCGAATGGATCAGGGACGGCGGTCAGCGACTTCCCCAAATGATCACGGAGCATATCCTGATTGGGGACATTGTCCGGCACCTTGCGCAGGCCGTCCATGTCATCGGAGAAGGCGATGAGGCGGGTGGGGATATCCGACAATTCCTCAAAAGCGCGACGGACCATTGTCGTGCGCAGCACTTCGTTGAAGGTGCCGATATGCGGAAGGCCCGACGGACCATAGCCCGTTTCGAAAAGCACATGGCCTTTTTCAGGCGCGCCCTGAGCGTAGCGTTTCAGCAGCCGGCGTGCTTCCTCATAAGGCCAGGCCTTTGATTGCATTGCTACGTCGCGCAATTCGCTCACTGATGTTGCCCTTTCGTTCTGGCTTCCCTAAGCTTAAGCCAAAGCCCTTTATCCATTCGCCCCGAGCTTGTCGAAGGGGTATCTCTTTTCATCGAAAGAGCTAGGCGAAGGCTTCGACAGGCTCAGCCCGAACGGGTAAAAGGACCAACGCCAAGCCGATGACCATCCCCCTAGCCTTTCCTGCGCTGCATGCAAGCCATGGCGGCATCTGGCTGCGTGAGCCGGACGGCGAGACGCGAGCAATATCGAAAGGTGAAGCGGTCGGCCGCGCGGCGGAAACGCCCGTCATTTTCCTGAACGCGCCCTTGATGGGCCAACGGCTGGGTTATCCTGACCTGTCGGGGCTGGATCTGCTGGAGCTTTGGGCCTTTGTGCATCCGGCGCGCTTTGTGGTGCCGACGCCCAAGGGTTTGGGCAAAGCCCTGGGTCTCATTGGTCATTCCCCCCTTGGTGGAAATGACGAGCTGGCGGAATCAGAAATCCCAACTCTCTACCACGCAGCCGCCGAAGCCTTGCTCGCCATGCTAGGATCGTCTGGCTGGCTGGAACGTGAAGGGGCGTGGACCGCAGCACAAACACTTTATCATTTGCGATGGCCGTGGGCTCAGCTGGTGGCGCCGCGCCTTAAAAAGCCGGAAAGGGCGGAACGATGGCTGTTCTCCAAGCTGCCGGAATGGGAGGATAAGGCGCCCCGCCCCCAGCCCAGAACCGTGTCCCTGAATGAACAGGAAGTGGCTGAACGCCTTGCGCAACTCACTGGTGAAGGAGCCGAGCAGCGCCCCGGCCAACGCGCCTATGCCGAAGCGGCGGCGGCATGCTTTGCACCGCGAGCGCAGCGGGATCAGCCTAATATGCTGCTCGCCGAAGCGGGGACGGGCATTGGCAAAACCCTTGGCTATCTAACCCCCGCATCGCTTTGGGCAGAAAGAGCCGATGGCGCGGTCTGGATTTCCACCTATACCAAGGCGCTGCAGCGTCAACTCGACCGGGAGACGGAACGCATCTACCGCGACGCAGAGACGTTGCGGCGCAAGGTCGTCATACGCAAGGGGCGGGAAAACTATCTCTGCTTGCTCAATCTGGAAGACGCGCTGCAGGGAGGTTTTGCCGGCAGGGCAGCAGTGCTGGCGCATCTGGTGGCGCGGTGGGCGGCGTTCAGCAAGGATGGCGACATGGTGGGCGGAGACTTGCCCGGATGGTTGCCGACCTTGTTCCGCCGCAACGGCGCAACCGCTCTTACGGACCGGCGTGGGGAGTGCGTCTATGCCGGCTGTCCTCATTATAGAAAATGTTTCATTGAACGGGCGGCGCGCGCCAGCGCCGACGCCGACCTTGTGATCGCCAATCACGCGCTGGTCATGGTCAATGCAGCGCGGGGGCGAGAAGTGACCAATCGCCCGTCCCGGATTATTTTCGATGAGGGACATCATCTGTTCGACGCCGCCGATTCGACCTTTGCGGTCGCCTTGACGGGTCAGGAGACGATCGAGCTTCGCCGCTGGGTCATAGGTCCGGAAGGTACATCGCGCGGCCGCCGACGCGGTCTTGCGGCGCGCCTTTCCGATGTCGCCAGCTATGACGAGGAGGGGGGGCGTGCAATAGAGGCGGCACGCACAGCGGCCATGGCGCTGCCATCCGACGAATGGTTGAAACGGATCACTACGGGCGAGCCCTTCGGCCCCGTCGAAGGACTGTTGGCGGCGGTGCGCGGCACCGTTTATGCCCGCGATGCGCAGCACGGCGGAGACGCGGGCTATGGGCTCGAAACCGAGATGGCGGAGCCGGACGGCGCGCTGGTAGAAGCCGCGCAGGCGGCCGCCGAGGCGCTCGACAATCTCCTGCGGCCCCTGACGCGGCTCGGAAAGCGGCTGGAAGCTGTCATCGAGGACGCGCCGGACTGGCTCGATGGAGCGGCACGCGCGCGAATCGAGGGCGCATTAGGCTCTTTGGGCTGGCGATGCGACACGGTGGCAGGATGGTTGGCGTTGCTGTCCCGCGTGGGAGGACCTGCCGACCCCGACTTTGTCGACTGGCTGGCGGTGGATCGATTTGAAGGGCGCGAATATGACATCGGCCTGCACCGGCATTGGCTGGATCCTACACGACCGGTGACGGAGATCGTCACAAAGCCGGCGCACGGCGTCATCATCACTTCGGCAACGCTCAAGGGCGGGGGGGACTGGGACACAGCGGAAGCGCGGAGCGGGGCGCATTATCTGCTGCGGCCGCCCGCCAGGTTTGAGGCCTCCAGCCCTTTCGATTATGCAGCTCAGGCTGAGGTGCTGATCGTCACCGACATCAAGAAGGGCGATATTGCCGCTATGTCAGGGGCCTATGCGCGGCTGATCGAAGCCGCGCAGGGAGGCACATTGGGGCTGTTCACCGCAATCCGTCGGCTGCGGGCGGTTCATGCCCGGATTGCTGACCGTCTGGCCGAAGCGCGACTGCCGCTTTATGCGCAGCATGTCGATCCGATGGATACAGGCACGCTGGTCGATATTTTCCGGGACGATCCCCGTGCTTCCTTGCTGGGCACTGATGCCTTGAGGGATGGCGTGGACGTTCCCGGTCATTCCCTGCGGCTGGTGGTGATGGAAGGAGTCCCTTGGCCTAAGCCGACGGTGCTGCATGCGGCGCGGCGGCTGGCGGGGGGAGGCAGTGCTTATGACGATCGCCTGATTAGATCGCGCCTCGCCCAGGCTTTCGGCCGCCTTATCCGGCGCGCCGACGATCGGGGTACTTTCGTGATCCTGTCGGCTGCCCTGCCATCGCGCCTGCTGTCCGCTTTTCCCGTAGGCGCTCCCATCCGGCGCGTCACGCTGGATGAAGCGATTATTTCTGTCAGTTCCCGTCTTTCATCCGCTTCCTCTTTCGTGCATCAGGCCCCCGATGCATCATTGATGGAGAGGTGATGAAAAGGCTGACCCTGTTGCGTCACGCGAAATCGAGCTGGGACGATCCAGTGTCGCGCGACTTCGACCGCCCGCTGAACAAGCGCGGCGCGCGGGCGGCGCTCACCATTGGCCACTATGCGCGTAATCAGGAAATGCAGTTCGATCACCTGATCGCTTCCCCCGCGGTTCGGGTGACGGAAACGCTCGATCATTTTTTTGAAGGCTATGGGAAGGTGCTGGAGGTCAACTGGGACCGTCGCATCTATCTGGCCTCTTCCGCCACTTTGATGGATGTGCTGCGCGACGCGCCGGAAAAGGTCGAAAGCCTGCTCATGGTGGGCCATAATCCCGGCATGGAGGATTTGATCCTCTCGCTCGTGCCAGACGATGGCAATTCGGCTCTGCGGGACGATGTGGAAGTGAAATTCCCGACAGCCAGCCTTGCCGTGGTGGAGTTCCATCTGGACCGATGGGAGGACGTTGGGGCAAATACTGCCCGTTTGGTCAGTTTCACTCGGCCTAGAGATCTTGATCCGAGCCTGGGGCCCGATCAATACTGAGCATTCGAACTCATATAGAAACTTTGCAATGGCAGAAGGAAGGTCAGGATCAGGAAGCCAGCGCAGCATTCAAGCGGGCGCGAAGTTTTTCCAATTGGGGTAGGATATTGGAGGTTGCGCTTACAGGCTGCATCGGTGCTTCGGCGATTTCCACCGGATCGCCGGCGGTTCCGTTGAGAGGGAAAGGATCTGCCGCACCATTGGCAAGGACCTTGCGCGCGCCCCTCACCGTAAAACCCTCGACGTTCAGCAAGTGGTGAATGCGCCGCGCGACAGCGACATCGGTGGGGCGATAATAGCGCCGGTTCCCGGAACGCTGCAGCGGCTTCAATTGCGGAAAGCGACTTTCCCAGTAGCGTAAAATATGCTGCGGCAAATTCAATTCATTTGCCAGCTCACTGATGGTGAGGAATGCTCCGTCCGCCTTTTCCATAAGGTTACGCTGCACCATAGGGGTACAGCGCGTCAACCTTTGCGTCGGTGAAGCGTCAGTTGGCGTCGGCGATCCGGTCCCGCATGGACTGCGAAGCGCGGAAGGTCAGGACGCGGCGCGGCTCGATCGGAACTTCCACGCCCGTCTTGGGGTTCCTGCCGATGCGTTGTGTTTTATCCCTCAGCACGAAAGTGCCGAAGCCTGAGATTTTTACATTCTCTCCGGCATTCAGGGCATCGCTGATGTGGCTCAATATGGATTCTACCATCTGCGCGGATTCCGCACGGGAAAGCCCAATCTGCCGGTTCAGCGTCTCCGCCAAATCGGCACGCGTCAATGTTGCTGGCGACGACATCCTATCCCCCACACGTTGAGGCGGCCGTTGCGGCCGCGTTTCCCCAATTTACCCCAACAGAATGGTGTCATATTTCAGTAGTTTTTGCAAAGGCGCATTGCAGCTAATACAGTCGGTTAGCTGGAGGGTCCCCATTTGGGACGGGATTACGACCTCAAAAGCGCAGAACCGAAGCTCCCCAGGTGAACCCGCCGCCCATAGCTTCAAGCACCACAATGTCGCCTGTTTTGATGCGCCCGTCGCGCACTGCGGCGTCCAAAGCCAGCGGAACGGATGCCGCTGAGGTGTTGGCATGCTGGTCCACCGTGACGATGACCTTTTCAGGCGCGAGGCCGAGCTTTCGGGCCGTGGCGTCGAGAATTCGGGCGTTCGCCTGATGAGGGACCACCCAATCGATATCATCGGTGGTCAGGCCCGCCAATTCGAGGGATTCGCTAAGTACAGAAGCAAGCTTGCCGACGGCGTGGCGAAACACCTCTTGTCCGCGCATGCGGAGCTTGCCCACGGTGCCGGTGGTGGAGGGGCCACCATCGACATAAAGCAGGTCATTGAACCGCCCGTCGGCGTGCAACTTTGTCGCCAATATTCCGCGTCCGTCCTCTGCAGCAGAGAGTATGGTCGCGCCTGCGCCGTCGCCGAAGAGGACGCAGGTCGTGCGATCTTCCCAATCCAATATGCGACTGAACGTTTCGGAACCTATGACCAGCGCGTGGTTGGCCGATCCAGCGCGGATCATGCTTTCGGCCACGGAAAGGGCATAGAGGAAGCCGGAACAGACGGCGGCAACGTCAAAAGCGACGCAATCGATAATCCCCAATGCGGCCTGCACCTTTGTGGCGCTGGAAGGAAATGTCTGATCGGGCGTTGCGGTGGCAAGCACGATAAGGTCGATGTCCTGGCACGAGATGCCCGCCGCCTCGATAGCTTTGATGCTGGCTTCTGTGGCGAGCGTTGCCGTCGTTTCGTCCGGCCCAGCGATATATCGGGTGCGTATGCCCGTCCGCTCGACAATCCATTCGTCACTCGTGTCGACGCGCTGCGCCAACTCGGCATTGGTGACACAGGTCTTGGGTAGGGCTGACCCAGTACCCAGAATGGCGGCGCGGCGCGTCATGATGCAAGCGACTCCGATGGAAAATGGGCCCGGAAGTTCGCAAGGTCTTCCGTAATTCGTTCTGTGATGTTCTGTCGCAATAGCTTAGCCGCGACATTCACCGCATTGGCTACGCCCTTGGCGTCGGCGCTGCCGTGGCTCTTTACGATTACGCCGTTAAGACCAAGGAAGACAGCACCATTATGGTTGTTAGGATCGAGGTGCACTTTCAACATATGTAGTGCAGGCTTGGACAATAGGAAGCCCGCCTTTGATCGTATCGAACTGGTGAACGCACGTTTGAGAAGATCGGTCACGAACCGTGCTGTCCCTTCGGCAGTCTTCAATGCGATGTTTCCGGCGAAGCCCTCCGTCACGATCACGTCGGTTTCGCCCGAACCGATCTTGTCGCCTTCGGTAAAGCCGTCAAATTGCATAGGAAGGGTGGTGGCCGCACGCAGGATGGCCGCCGCCTCCCGAATTTCGTCGGTGCCCTTCAGCTCCTCCGTGCCAATGTTGAGCAGTCGGACACGCGGACGGTCCAGGTCGAGCGCGGAGCGCGCGTAAGCGGCGCCCATGACGGCAAACTGGATGAGATTTTGCGCATCGCATTCGGTATTAGCGCCAAGATCCAGCATGACGACATCATTGTCGCCGAGCGTGGGCAGCAATGCGGCAAGGGCAGGGCGGTCGATCCCGGGCATGGTGCGCAATGCCAGTTTCGACATGGCCATAAGGGCCCCCGTGTTTCCTGCCGACACGGCAGCGCCTGCCTCACCGCTTTTTACAGCAGCAATTGCGAGACCCATCGAGGATTTTTTGGATTTCCGGAGCGCCTGGCTCGGCTTGTCCGTGGCCGCGACGACCTCTTCGGTGTGAAACACTTCTGACGCCGCGCGAAGGTTGGGGTGGCTATCGAGCGCGGCCTTGATTCGCGTCTCGTCGCCATACAGGTTGAAGTGCAGACCATCGTGACGGTGCCGGGCAAGCGCCACCCCGGCTATCATGACGCGAACGCCATCATCGCCGCCCATCGCGTCGATTGCGATTCGCGGCCTAGCCCCCACCCTGTTCAACTCCCTTGGAAGCGCGTCGTCGGCTTAAGCCCCGACCGCAATGATTTCCCGGCCATTATAATGGCCGCACGCGCCGCACATATTGTGGGGGCGCTTCAGTTCGCCGCAATTGGAGCATTCCTGATAAGCTTCGACGCGAAGCGAATCATGGGAGCGGCGCATGCCGCGCTTGGACGGCGAAGTTTTCCTCTTTGGGACGGCCATGTCGGTACCTGTTCCGGTTTCTCAAGCTTCAAAATTCATGTGCGACAGGCCGAATATGCGCTTGTGCCAAACGGCCCCTGGAGGCCGCAGGCCAATGCGGCCGGTCAATCGCGAGCGAAAGGCGCGTATAGCGTTTTCTTCGAGGCTTGCAAGCTAATCCTTGCTGCGTCCCGCGGCCGCTGCCAAGGTCCGCTCAACGGATAACATGCCCGAGGAAGACGGATGTATTTGCCCATTACGCTGACCTTTGCCGCCGCGGCGGCGTTGCTTAATCTCTGGCTCGGCATGCGCGTGTCGCGCCTGCGCAAGGTTTTCCAGATACTGCACGGCGACGGCGGCAATGATGGACTGATGAGGCGTATCAGGGCTCAGGCCAATTATGTCGAATATACGCCGTTTGTATTGATTCTTGCCGGCCTGGTGGAATTGGCTTTGGGCAGCGGTACTTGGCTGTGGTTGGTTGCTCTCATTTATATGATCGGACGCGTGCTTCACGCCTTTGGCATGGACAAGGACTTCCCCTCCAAATTGAGGCTGTCCGGGGCCCTCATCACCTTCCTGACTCTGATCGGGCTTTCCGTCATGGCCCTTTATGTCGCTTATGACAGTCCCCGGCGGGAATTGCCGCCGGCATTGGGAATGCAGGTCTAAGTCAGTGGCAGGTTTATCGGAGGCCCGTAACTCGATCGCCGACAAATGGATTCGTCAAACGTTCATGGGCAAAGTTGCTCATGGGCCCATGACCGGGCACAAATGCTGTTTCTCCGCCCAATGGCCAGAGCTTTTTGGTTATCGCGTTGATCAGTTCCTGATGGTTCCCAAGCGGAAAATCGGTTCGCCCAATCGAGCCCTGGAACAGCACATCACCGACAATCGCCAATTGTGAAGGCGAATGATGGAAAATGACATGTCCCGGCGTGTGGCCGGGGCAGTGGATGACATCCAGTTCCAGCTTGCCGACAGTCACCTTGTCGCCGTCATTCAGCCAGCGGTCAGGCTCAAACACCGCGCCGTTGACGCCATAGCTGCGACCGTCCTCTTCCAGACGTGAAATCCAAAATCGATCCGCCTCGTGCGGGCCCTCAATGGGCACCCCCAGCTCCTTCGCGAGGCTGCCTGCCTCGCCGCAATGGTCGATATGGCCGTGTGTGATGAGGATCTTTTCTACCTCAACCCCTTGCTGCTGTGCCGCCGCCTTCAGGCGCTGAAGATCGCCTCCCGGGTCGACAAAGGCAGCCTTGTTGGTGGCGGTGCACCAGAGCAGCGTGCAATTCTGCTGCAACGGCGTGACGGGGATAATGGCGGCTTTCAAGGGGGGTGTTGTCATGGCGCTTATGTGGCGGACGCTCCCCTGGATGGCAAGCTATCCTACCTTGCGTCCGGTCCAGAGCACTCGTCCGATGACATTGACCAATGCAGGATCGATATCTTCCCAATCAGGATAATGGGGATTGTCGCTGAGGACCGAAAAGCGTCCCTTTACCGGGCCAATTGCCACGCGCTTGACCATCAGCGCATCGTCCAGCCGCAGCACATAGATGCCGTCACGAAGCTGGGGGAAGCCATCCAGCCGATCCACCAAAATATCGTCGCCATGGGAAAGCGTGGGGGCCATCGAATCGCCGTCCACGCGAATCATTGAAAGACCCGTGGGACTGGCTCCTAACTCCCTGATCCATTTTTCATCAAAGGCCATGCGCCCTGCCGGCCGTTCGCTCTGGTCGAGAGACCCAGCCCCGGCCGACGCGCCAAGATCATATTGCGGAACGAGCACAAGGTTCTTGGCTCCGCGATTGCTGATTCGAGCGGGCGCTTCTTCCGGTCCACCAAGCAAATGTTCGTCCACCCCGAAATAGCGAGCGAGTATCTTGCGATCCGACTCGTCCAGCTTCTTTGGACTGCCGCGCTTGATATATTGCTGAATATAGGCGGCATTGCGTCCAATCAGCTTGGACAGCGCGCCATAATTTTCCCGGCGCTCATGAATAAGCCGGTCCAAAAACTCCCGAGCGTGCAAATTGTCCATGGCGGTGATCATATCGGTAGGAATTTTCCTAGACAAGTAGGAAATTGCATTGAACATAGGAAAAAGCCTATCGAATCAGAAGAGGAGCACTCTCATGCATTTGCTGCGATCCATCGAACATTTTCTCCGCAAGACCGACATGGCGCCTACGCGCTTTGGCCGTGCCGCAGTGCGTGATCCGCGCTTGGTATTCGATTTGCGCAATGGCCGGGAACCGGGGGAACGGATGAAAAAAAGAGTGGAACATTTCATGAACATCTACGTGCAGGGGAAGTGCTGATGATGATGTCGCCAGTAAAGACCGACCCGCACGCCAAGCTTGTACGCTTGTTGCTGAAGATGGCGGGGGAGGGAAGCGAGATCGAGGCTTCCTCTAGCCGGCGCTGGTCGAGCGCGACCTTCAATGGCGCTCGGCATCGGTTGTGCATCAAGCTGTCGGGCCCCGATGCACGCCATAAAGCAGCCGAACTTGCGCTCCGCCTGGCCGATGCGGAATTTCGGCTTTCGGGCCATGTTGTGGCCGATGCATGTGTGGAAAAGGAAAAGTCTGAAGAAGGTATGGCTCGGCTGGACGTTGCTGTTCTTACAGTGGAAGACTGGTAAGGCCGATCAAGCCGCCCGCGCCGTCATTCGATGCAACGTGCCCAGCGTCGCGCGAAGCGCCTCGTCCACTTCGGCATCGATGCTCTTCGGCTCGGGCGCCGCTTGTGGTTGAGGGGCATCCTTCGCCGCTTCCGGCCATGAGGTGTGCTCGACCGCAATCTCTTCGAGGGCCCGTTTCGATGCCACGGCTTCTGCGATCAACTGCTTGCGATGGGAAAGGCCTCGCTCAAATCGCGCCACCAGTTCCGTAATGCTGAGCGCCGAATAGTCGGAAGGCTGGATCCGTGCCGCCATCAGAACGCCGGAGGGATCCTCCACAATCGCCACGGGCTGCAATGTCGCGCTTTGCTTGAAGGCTACCGGCACCGACTTTGGCGACGCCACCATGGCTTGTTCAAGTTCAAGTTCGCCGTCGTCGAGCGCGGCTGGCGCGAGCGGCATGCGAATGCCTTCGGTCGGGGGTGCCGGCGCGGGTTTTGAAACCAGGGGTGCGATGCCGTCAAGGTCGCTGCTGGCGAACAAGGGCCGTCGTGGTTGCCCCACATGGCTGCTGCCAAAATGGCGTTCGCCCTCGTCTTCATAGCCGATCTCATAACCGATTCGGATGAACGAGGAGCCTTTTTTCAATCGGCCTATGACGCTGCGAATCCCGACAACAAGAGTCATGGTGCTCAGTCCCGATGCAAATGCAAATAAAAGGCGTGCTTTTTCGCCAAGCGGAGGAGCGGCGGCAGGCAAGATGGCCGGAAGACGGAGCGATTCCGCGGCCAATTCGACCGGGCCTATCGGGGCCAGCATGACGGTCGCCGCCACAGCGCCGCCGCCCAGGATCGCCATGATGGCGCCCACTGGTGACGTGCCCTTTCTGCCAATCCGAATCGTCATTATCGTCCTCCAGCCTTTAGGCCGCCTGCTCCGTGCAGAAATATTCAAGCAGTTTTTGGTAAACAGATTCGTAACGAGAAATATTTGACAGCCAGTTGCGGTCGCGCTCGACGAACATCCGGGCCGTGTTCCGCCGCTCATCCCAAAGGTGGCGGTCGTCCAAAAGCGCGCCCAAGGCCTCCGCCATGGCGTCGGGATCATCGGGCGGGAAAAGGGTTCCGGTGACCCTGTCCTGAATCAGCTCCTTATGTCCACCCACGCTGGAAGCGGCGACCAGCCGCCCCTGCGCCATGGCTTCAAGCGGCTTTAGCGGGGTCACCAATTCGGTAAGACGCATAGCCTTGCGCGGATAGGCGAGCACATCTGTAAGGCTATAATAGCGCTCGACCTCATCATGCGGGACCCGGCCCACAAAAATGATGTGGTTGGCGACCGGCGAAAGCCGCGCCTGCTGACGCAACGCCTTCTCCATCGGACCGCCGCCCACCAGAAGCAGCTTGGCACTGGTCCGGCGGGCGATCAGGCGGGGCATGGCCGCGATCAGGTCATCCAGTCCTTCATAATCGTAGAAACTGCCGATAAAGCCGATAACCTCCGCGCCATCGAGCCCCAATTGCGCCCGAAGCGCCGGATCAGGGGGAATGGGTTCGCCGAACATGTCCATGTCAACGCCGTTGGGCGATACCATGATCTTGTCCTCTGCCACGCCCCGGGCGAGCAGGTCCCGCTTTAGTCCATCGCAGATGACCGCTACAGCATCGGCCCTCCGCACCGCATGGCTTTCGAGCTGCCGCGTCAGCCAATAGCGAGGCGACCCTTGACGGGAAGTGCCATTGCCGACGGCCGCATCTTCCCAAAAAGCGCGAATTTCATAGAGGAGCGGCAAATTATGCCGCTTTGAGACGCGCTGCGCCGCAAGCGCGTTCAACACGGGCGAATGAGCGTGAAGAAGGTCAGGCCGCCATGCCTTCACGAGCGCGTCTATCTTTGTGGCGAGCGAGTCCACTTCCTGCCATTCCCGGAGCAGTGGCACTCCGGCCGCCTTTCCGTTGGTTCTGTGAAAAGTGAGGCCGTCCACCACCTCGACATCGGGACCGCCCCCCTTGTGGCGTAGGCCAGTGACGCAAGCCACGTCCCAGCCTTTTGCTATCTGCGCCTTCAATATGGCGCGTGTGCGAAAGGTGTAACCGCTGTGCAGGGGAAGGCTGTGGTCAAGGATGTGCAGAATGCGAGTCATGACCGCCAAGCTTTTGCGCGTAAAGGATTAACGCGACGTCAACCCAGTACGGCTAACGGTACGTGACGGTTTATCGATGGGATTGGCACAGGCTTGATCGACAATTTCTCCCTGCTGCTTAGTCACGGCCTCATCCTGCTCGCCGCCTGGAGGCTATTGTTCCGGCCGGATCTGGACAAGGAAGCTTCCCCAGGGTCGCGGGACGTTCGCGATGCGTGACCTGATCTTCATCGCGTTCCTCGCGGTTTTTATGGGAATGGGGTTCAAGCGGCCGTTCCTCTTTGTCCTCGCCTATGCCTATATCGACATCGTTTCCCCGCAGCGGCTGTCCTATTTCCTGCTGAACAGCATTCCCATTTCGCTGATCGCCTTCGCTCTGGCGGTGGTCGCGTGGCTGGCGGTTGACGATAAGCGCGACAGCCGCTTCACGTGGCGACAAGGGCTGATGCTCTTCCTGCTCGCCTATGCGGGCTACACTACCTTGCACGCGGATTTTCCGCTGGAGGCGAAGGAGAAGTGGGACTGGGTGTGGAAAGCACTGGTCTTCGCGATATTTCTGCCGCTTACCCTGCGGACCAAGCTCCGGATAGAGGCGCTTAGCCTGGTCATGGTGTTGTGCGCCAGTTCGATCATCATTACCGGCGGCATCAAGACGCTCCTGTCAGGCGGCGGCTATGGTGTGCTCAACCTGATGGTGGAAAATAATAGCGGGCTGTACGAAGGCTCGATCATTTCCACCGTGGCAATCGCGATCATTCCTTTGATCCTGTATCTGTCCAAGTGGAGCACGATCTTTCCCACGGATTGGAGGGTGAAGCTGTTCGCTGTCGGACTTTGCTTCGCCTGCCTGCTTATCCCAATCGGAACCGAAGCGCGCACTGGCCTTGTCTGCGCGGCGTTCCTTGTCCTTCTGTTCCTGCGTCACTCAAGGCATCGGCTGCTTTACGGGGCGCTGCTGGGGATCGCCGGCCTAATGGCCATCCCCTTCCTGCCCTCCAGTTTTACCAATCGCATGGACACGATACAAAATTATCAAGCCGATCAATCGGCCTCGACCCGGATCGCGGTATGGAAATGGACCTGGGATTATGTGAAGGATAACCCGCTGGGCGGGGGTTTTGAAGCCTATCGTCAGAACACCTTACGCTATGACGCAAAGAAGGTGGAGGGCGCCGGGCCTGTTCAGGAAGTTGAGCGGCAGGTGATTACCGACGAGGGCCGGGCCTACCACAGCAGCTATTTTGAAATGTTGGGGGAGCAGGGTTTTCCTGGGCTGATTGTCTGGTTGATGCTCAATTTCGGGACCGTTCTGCGCATGGAAATCATCCGCCGTCGCTATGAAAAGCGGTCGGAGGAAGATCTGCGGTGGGTCGCCCCCTATGCGTTGGCGATGCAGCAGGGACATTTGGTCTATCTGGTGGGATCGCTATTTGTAGGTATCGCCTTCCAACCCTTCATCTTCATGCTTATCGCCCTGCAGATCGCGCTCGACAGCTATTTACGGCGGCGGGAAAAAGAAGCCGCGTGGCAGCCCTTAAAAGCTGCCACGCCACAACGCCTGGGTAATCCAGCTTAGAGAAGAGTCACGGACGAAAGGGGAAGGAGGTCAGGCGGCGATCCCGTCGAACTGAAGGCGGGCAAGGCGGGCATAGAGTCCACCTTTCAGGATCAGTTCGTCATGACTGCCTTCCTCCACGATACGCCCGGCATCCATTACCACGATGCGGTCGGCCGCACGGACGGTGGCGAGGCGGTGAGCGATCACGATTGTGGTGCGGTCGCGCATCAGCCGGTCCAGCGCCTCCTGCACCAGCCGCTCCGACTCGGCGTCCAGCGCTGATGTAGCTTCATCAAGCAGCAGCATCGGCACGTTGCGCAGGAGGGCGCGGGCGATGGCGACCCTTTGGCGCTGACCGCCTGAAAGCCGTGCGCCGCCTTCACCCAGGAAAGTCTCCAGCCCATCGGGTAGCGCACGGAGAAAATCCTCCGCATTCGCTGCCCGCGCAGCCGCCCAGATTTGCTCGTCGCTGGCGTCCCATTTGCCGTAGCGCAAATTGTCCCGCGCCGACGCTGCGAAGATCACCATTTCCTGCGGGACCATGGCCATATGCGCCCGGATGTCCGCAGGGTCGGCGGAGCGAAGGTCAACGCCGTTGAGCCGGACCGCCCCGCTGGCAGGATCATAGAAACGCTGCGCCAGTTGCAGCAGAGTGGACTTGCCCGCGCCGGACGGGCCGACCACCGCAACCGTTTCGCCGGGCCGGATGTCCAGCGAGAAATTGTCCAGCGCTTTGACTTCCGGCCGAGTGGGGTAGCGGAAGGTGACATGATCGAAGCTCAACTGTCCGCGCGCCTTATCCGGGATCGCTACTGGGTCGGAAGGAGGGGCGATGCCAGGCTGTTCGGCCAGCAATTCGCCCAGACGTCCGGCCGCGCCAGCTCCGCGCAACAGATCGCCATAGGTTTCGGTGAGTGCCCCGAATGCCCCGGCAACAAGCCCTCCGGTCAGAACAAAGGCAGCGATGGCCCCGCCCGACAGCTCGCCGCTGGCCACGTCCAAAGCACCCTGCCACATGATCATGGTGATGGAGCCGAAGATGATGCTGATGACGATGGCGGTCATTACCGATCGCATCCATATCCGCTTGCGTGCAATGGAGAAGGCCGACTCCACCGCAGTGCGAAAGCGGCCTGCCTCCCGATCTTCCTGCCCAAACGCCTGGACGATCTTCATTGCACCCAGCACTTCAGCAACGGTTGCGCCTACTTCAGCGATTCTGTCCTGGCTGGCCCTGGAAAGGGCGCGCAGCCGGCGGCCGATGAACATGATGGGCAGGATGACCACGGGTATGCCAAGAAGCAGCATTGCGGTCAGCTTGGGAGCCAGGGTGAAGAGATAAATGATGCCCCCCACCCCGGTAACCACATTGCGCAGGGCAACTGATACGGTCGTGCCGACCACCTGTTCGATGATAGCCGTATCGGCCGTCAGGCGCGACGCGATTTCAGAGGGCCGATTCTCTTCAAAGAATGCAGGGGCGAGTCGCAGCAGGTTTTGCTGCACCGCCGTCCGCATGTCGGCAACGACTCGCTCTCCGAGCCACGAAACGAAATAGAACCGCGCTGCGGTTGCGAGGGCCAATATGCCCACGATCATCAATAAGTAATGGAAATAAGGAGTTATGTCTCCACCGCTGCTCGCAAAGCCCTTGTCGATGACCCGTTGAAAGCCACTTGGAATGGCGAGGGTTGACGCCGACGCCAGCAACAAGGACAGGGCCGCGCCGACGATTCGTCCTGGATATCGGGCGGCGTACCCCCAAATAAGGCGCAAATTTCCGATGCGGCGCGTTGTAGCCGTTGTAGCCGCAGAACCGGTGCCTTGTGGCGGATCAGAATTTTTTTCCATGTGCGCGCGCCTAGCAGCGGCTATAACAGGCCTCAATGCAGTTTGTATTTTTATGGTGCGTTACACATACATACTGACTAGACAGATTAGTACGTGTCGCATGTCCGCATCAAAGGCGGCGGGGGAATAGAAGGGTCTTTGAATGCTTTATGACGCTTATGAAGTCCAGCGCGGTTTGCTGGCGGGGGCGAGCGCGCTGGCAAATGCGAGCGTCGAATTGCTGAATCATCCTGCCAATCCGTTCGCCTATTTCGGCGGCGGACCGATTCTGGCTTCCGCCCTCAATGTTTTCGCGCATGCTGCGGCGCCGCGTGGAAAGCCTTCCTTCAATCTCCCTTTTACCGAAATCGATGGTGAACAGGTAGCGGTCACTGAACAGATCGAATGCCGCAAGACTTTCGGGCAGCTCAGGCATTTTGTCCGCGAGGGGCATGAAACAGATCCAAAGCTGCTGATCGTGGCCCCGATGTCGGGGCACTTTGCCACGCTGCTGCGCGGAACTGTGGAGCGGATGCTGCCTGGGCATGACGTGTACATCACTGATTGGCGCGATGCGCGAAACGTACCGCTTAACCAGGGCGGCTTCGACTTGGACGACTATATCGATTATGTAATCGAGTTTCTGGAACATATTGGTCCTGGCGCGCATATGCTTGCCGTCTGCCAGCCCTCGGTCCCCTGCTATGCCGCAGCGGCCGTAATGTCGGCCGACAAGAACCCGGCGCGGCCAAAGACCCTGACGATGATGGGCGGACCAATCGACACGCGGGAAGCTCCCACGGTCGTCAACACGCTGGCGACGCAGCGGCCATTGTCCTGGTTTGAACAGAATGTCGTCGCCACGGTGCCTTTCCCTTATCCAGGAGCCGGAAGGAAGGTCTACCCTGGCTTCATGCAGCTGGCGGGCTTCATGTCGATGAACCTCGGCAATCACCTGATGAGCCATTGGGAAATGTTCAAGCATCTGGTCGAAGGGGACGGCGAAAGCGCGGATGCCACCAAGGATTTCTATGACGAATATCGCTCGGTGTGTGACATGACCGCTGAGTTTTACCTGCAGACCGTTCGAGAAGTGTTCCAGCGGCACAGCTTGCCTCGAGGCCTGTTTGAACACCGTGGCAAGCGGATCGATCCTGGTGCGATCGCAGATATTGCCGTTCTGGCAATCGAGGGTGAGCGCGACGATATTTCGGGGTTAGGCCAGACCAAGGCCGCCCTCACTATTTCAACCGGCCTGCCGGAAAGCCACAAGAAATATTATATGGCCAAATCCGTGGGCCATTATGGCATCTTCAACGGCACCAAATGGCGCACACGTATCGCACCGATAGTCGAGGAGTGGATCGCTACACATAGTTGAAGACTTGCAGAACCGTGAGCATGCCCATGACAAACGTCAATTAACATGCGCCCAAAAGCCTGCGCCTTAAAATAGTCCCAGCAGATGGTCGAGCACCCGTCGCGCCGCACCCCTATCCGCTATTGGGGGCAGGACTCCCCTGCATTCCAGGCAGTCGGCGCGGATGGCGCTGCCTGTCAGCATCGATTGCACATCACTGACGGCTTGAAGGGCGAAACTCCTTCTTAGCCATGCCTGCTTGCCAAGCCAGTCCTTTGGCAAGGCGGCGGTGCGGTCTTCCTCGTCTTGTTTGAAATATTGCTCAAGCAGTTGGGAAAAATAATCGGGCTCCTGCTCGATGAAGACGGGTCGCGCCTTGACCGGGTCGAGCTTTGCCAGCTTCGCGGCTTCGGCAATGGCATCGTCGAGCGAACCAAAACCGTCCACCAGTCCCAATTGTCGAGCGGTCCCACCGTCCCAGACCCGGCCCTGCGCGATCTGGTCCACGCGCTGAGGCGGCAGTTTGCGGGCACCCGCTACTAATGCCACAAAGCGCCGATATACATCCTCCACGCCCGCCTGCGCCAGAGCATCGAACTCCGGGCTGAAGCCGCCGGCAAGATCCGGCTCGCCCGACAACGGCGTCGTTTTTATGCCGTCGGTCGTAATGCCGATCTTCGCGAGCGAGCTTTCAAAGCTTGGGAGGATGCCGAACACGCCGATCGAGCCGGTGATGGTCGACGGTTCCGCCAGAATACGGTCCGCGGCAGTCGACACCCAATAGCCGCCACTCGCCGCCACATTGCCCATGGACGCCACAATCGGCAGTCCCTTTGCCTTGGCGTCCATCAACGCGCTCCTAATCTGCTCGGACGCCAATACCGAACCGCCGGGAGAATCAACGCGCAGGACAATGGCCTTCAGATCCTTTTCCGAAAGTGCATCGTGAATGAGCTTGGCGATGGTTTTACCGCCCGCCGAGCCTGGATCAGCTTCGCCGTCCACAATTTCGCCCGCGACAGTGATGACGCCGATCTTGCCGTCATCCTTGATCGGGTAGGCGGCGGCATAGGCATCATAGTCGATTTCCTTGAAACTGCCGGGAAGATCGTCCTCATCAACGCCAGCCAGTTTGGCAACCCGAGTACCAAAAGCGGTACGGTCACCCAGCTTGTCCACCAGACCGGCGTTCAAGGCCGCTTTCGCAAGGTTGCCGCCGGCAGCGCGGGATGTTGCAACCGGATCGGTGACATAAGCGGCGAGCTTCGCTTTCGGTCGCGCCTTGGCCGTTTCATCCCGCCAATTCTGCCATATGGCGCCATAGATAGCCTGCATGGCGCTTTCCGCCTCGGGCGACTGGTCGGTCCGGATGAACGGTTCCACAAAGCTCTTATAAGTGCCGACGCGATAGACATGCGCGTTGACGCCAAGCTTGTCGATCAAACCCTTATAGTAAAGCTGGGAACCGCCGGGGCCGCTGATCATCACCCCGCCAATGGGATTGAGCCACACCTCTGAGGCGTGGGAGGCGAGCAGATAGCCATCGTCGGTATAGGCGGTTGCAAAAGTCAGTACCGGTTTTTTCGCGGCGCGAAGGCCGTCAAGCGCCTCCCCGACGCGGGATAGCGCCACCTGTCCGCCGCCCATGAAACCGTCGAGATCGAGCACGACGGCCTTGACCTTATGGTCGTTCGCCGCCGTCTCAAGTGCGTGAACAATGTCGCGCAAACCATATTCGCCGACTGGCGAATCGTTGCCGGTGACAAGGTCGAGAGGGCTTTCCCGGCGCGGCTGTTCGACGATCGTGCCATCAAGTTTCAGCACCAGCGCGCCACTGCCGATCATTGCGGGTTGGGGAGAGAAAGAAAGGGCGGCATAGAGCAGGCCGAAGAACAGCAGCATTAGCAGCAGGACGAGACCGTCCTTGATCACCATCAACAAGCGCCAGATACTTTTCACAAAGGCCAAGCAAGCCTCCTTCGACATTGCATATGTTGCCGACGAGGTATCGCATGCGGGAACTGGCCGCAATGGACATGCTGATGGAGAGAAGGCGTGCCTGGGCTATAAGGATTTTTTCTTTCGCCTTCCCCTTGACCGGCTTTCGTCAGCGACCATATGAGCGCGGTTGGCACTCGCCCTTGGTGAGTGCTAACGAGGATTCGTAGGCGGATGGTATGGGAGGGGCGCCTGACAAGGGAACCCTGCAAACCTCCGGCCGAATGATAGCCAAAGAGAAAGGTAAGCATATGGGTTTTCGTCCGTTGCATGATCGCGTTCTCGTCCGCCGTGTGGAAGCGGAAGAGAAGACGGCTGGTGGGATCATCATCCCCGACAGCGCCAAGGAAAAGCCTTCGGAAGGCGAAGTCGTCGCCGCTGGCGCTGGCGCCAAGAGCGAAGACGGCAAGGTAACGCCGCTGGACGTCAAGGCTGGCGACCGCGTTCTGTTCGGCAAATGGTCGGGCACCGAAGTCAAGATCGACGGTGAAGACCTGCTGATCATGAAGGAAAGCGACATTTTGGGCATTGTTGGCTGATGCCGACGGGCTTGGGTCTTGCCCAAGCCACATCCTGATCTTTTCCAACGCATAATCCGAAGAAAGCAGAGGTAGATATTATGGCAGCGAAAGACGTCAAATTTTCGCGCGACGCCCGTGAGCGCATCATGCGCGGCGTCGACATCCTGGCTGACGCCGTAAAGGTGACGCTGGGTCCCAAGGGCCGCAACGTCGTCATCGACAAGAGCTTTGGCGCTCCCCGTATCACCAAGGACGGCGTTACCGTCGCCAAGGAAATCGAACTGAAGGACAAGTTCGAGAACATGGGCGCCCAGATGGTCCGCGAAGTTGCTTCGAAGACCAATGACGTTGCCGGCGACGGCACCACCACCGCGACCGTTCTGGCTCAGGCCATCGTGCGCGAAGGCATGAAGTCGGTTGCCGCCGGCATGAACCCGATGGATCTGAAGCGCGGCATCGATATCGCCGTCAGCAAGGTCGTCGAAGACCTCAAGGGCCGTTCCAAGCCCGTCGCTGGTTCCAGCGAAATCGCTCAGGTCGGCATCATTTCGGCCAATGGGGACGTGGAAGTCGGCGAGAAGATCGCTGAAGCCATGGAAAAGGTGGGCAAGGAAGGCGTCATCACCGTCGAGGAAGCCAAGGGCCTCGATTTCGAACTCGATGTCGTAGAAGGCATGCAGTTCGATCGCGGCTACCTGTCGCCTTACTTCATCACCAATCCGGAAAAGATGCAGGTCGAACTGACTGACCCGTTCATCCTGATCCATGAGAAGAAGCTGTCGAATCTGCAGGCGATGCTCCCCATTCTGGAAGCCGTCGTTCAGTCGGGCCGTCCGCTCCTGATCATTGCCGAAGACATTGAAGGCGAAGCGCTCGCCACCCTGGTGGTCAACAAGCTGCGCGGCGGCCTGAAGGTTGCGGCAGTGAAGGCTCCGGGCTTCGGCGACCGCCGCAAGGCAATGCTGGAAGACATCGCGATCCTGACCAAGGGCGAGATGATCTCCGAAGATCTCGGCATCAAGCTGGAGAACGTCACCGTAGGCATGCTTGGCCAGGCCAAGCGCGTCACGATCGACAAGGACAACACCACCATCGTCGATGGCGCCGGTGAAGCCGATGCGATCAAGGGCCGCGTCGAGGCCATCCGTCAGCAGATCGAAATCACCACCAGCGATTATGATCGTGAGAAGCTCCAGGAACGACTCGCCAAGCTTGCTGGCGGCGTTGCGGTCATCAAGGTCGGTGGCGCTACGGAAGTCGAAGTCAAGGAACGCAAGGACCGCGTAGACGACGCGCTGCACGCCACCCGCGCTGCCGTTGAAGAAGGCATCGTTCCTGGCGGCGGCACTGCGCTGCTTTACGCCACCAAGGCTCTTGAAGGCCTGAAGGGCGTCAACGACGACCAGACACGTGGCATCGACATCATCCGCAAGGCGCTGTCTGCACCTGTTCGCCAGATCGCCCAGAATGCGGGCCATGACGGCGCTGTCGTTTCCGGCAACCTGCTGCGTGAAGATGACGAAACCAAGGGCTTCAATGCGTCGACCGACGTGTATGAAAACCTGGTTTCCGCTGGTGTCATCGACCCGACCAAGGTTGTTCGCACCGCGCTTCAGGACGCTGCCTCGGTTGCTGGTCTGCTGATCACCACCGAAGCGACGATTGCCGAAACGCCGGAAGACAAGCCTGCAATGCCCGCGATGCCGGGCGGCGGCATGGGCGGTATGGGCGGCATGGACTTCTAAGTCCTCGTCATCTGCGACAACAAGGAAAGGCCGGGGCGCAAGCTCCGGCCTTTTTTGGTATCTAGGCCTTCTCATCTTTGAGGCAGCCGTCGCTAATTCCCTGCTGCTGCCGTTATCGTTATCCGCCTTTCTGGGGATTACGTTTCCAAGGCATTCCGCGAGGCCCCAAGGGAAGAGGCAGCGCCCCTATATTGCATTCAACTTGGAAATACTGCAATGCAGCACAAGCAGGAGGTTTAGGTTGCGGATCGCGATTGTCGATGAAAGCTCCGCGCGAGCGGCGGTGATCGAGGAGGGGTTGCGCGAAGCCGGCCTTGACGACATTGCCACGCTTACCGACCGCAATGGACTGGTCGCCAGGTTGACGACTCTTGCACCTGACGTCGTGCTCATGAACCTGGAAAATCCCAGCCGTGACACGTTGGAGGAAAGTTTTCTCGTTTCGCGGTCACTTGGCAAGCCGATTGCCATGTTCGTCGATCAAAGCGACGAAGAATCGACCTTCGCGGCGGTCGATGCGGGGGTGTCCGCTTATATCGTCGATGGCTTTAAAAAGGAGCGGATCAAACCGATCCTCCAACTCGCCGTTCGTCGTTTCCAGGCATTTTCCAAGCTACAGGAAGAATTGGTCGAGGCGAAGAACATGCTCGCCGAGCGCAAGACGATCGATCGCGCCAAGGCCATATTGATGAAGCGCAGGGGCATTGACGAACCAGCCGCCTATGCCCTTTTGCGTAGCCATGCCATGCAAAGCAACCGCCGGATCGTCGAGGTCGCGGAGGCATTGGTGACGGCCGAAAATCTGATGGGAGGCGACCTGTGACGCTTGATCCGTTTCGTATCGGTTTCCTGCCGCTGGTCGATTCCGCCCTTCCCATATTGGCCCGCGAGCTTGGCTTTGCCGAAGAGCAAGGCGTCGATCTGCAACTGGTGCGGGATGTTAGTTGGGCCACTGTGAGAGACCGCCTTCTCTACGGTCAAAGCGATGCTGCGCATCTGATCGCGCCGCTGGCGATCGCGACCAGCCTGGGGCTGGACCGCCCGCCCGTGCCGCTGTCCGTACCATTTGTCCTGGGCCTCAATGGCAATGCGATCACGCTGACGCCGCCCCTGGCCAAAGCGATTACGAAGGGGAAGGCAGGACTGTCCAACCCCGTTGAAGCGGGGAAGCGCCTCGCCGCCATCATTGCCGAACGGGCGCGCTCCGGGAACAAGATTCGCCTTGGCGTGGTGCATCGTTTTTCCAGTCATAATTACATGCTTCGCTACTGGCTGGCCGGAAGCGGCGTGGACGTTGACGAGCAGGTCGACATCATCACCATTGCGCCACCCTTTGCCGCCGATGCGCTGGCCGCTGGCGAAGTGGATGGCATTTGCGTCGGTGAGCCGTGGAACAGCGTTGCGGTGGAACGGGGCGTAGGAGCGATTGTGACCGTAACCGCCCATATCTGGCAACGCGGCGTGGAAAAGGTGCTGGCGCTGCAAACCGCCCGGATGGACGCCAATCGCGAGCTGGTTCATCGCGTTATCCGCGCGCTTTACAATGCAGGGAAGGCGTTCATTGTTCCCGGCCGGTTGGAGGAAAATGCCGCAATATTGGCCCGTGCCGAATATCTGGATGGGCCAGCGCCGCTTATTGAACGCGCTATTTCGGATCGCATCAAGCTCGCCGCGGGGACTGAACCGCTGCACATTCCCGACTTCATGTTCCAGCATCGGGAAGCCGCCAATTTCCCCTGGGTCAGCCAGGCGGCCTGGCTTTATGCGCAAATGGTTCGTGCTGGACATGCGAAGAAAAATGCCGCCGATTATGCTGCGGCGCAGAAGGTGTTTCGTCCCGACGTCTATCGTGCCGCATTTGCCGGAACGAACGTGCCCCTGCCCGGCGCCAGTGCCAAACTGGAAGGTGGCATTGCTGAAACCATGGGAGTCGGCACCGTTCAGGGCCGTTTGATGCTTGGGCCGGATCAGTTTTTCGATGGTCGCTCTTTCGATCCGGACCAACTCGACCGTTATCTGGCGGAAATCGCAGCACAATAATTTTTTTCGCAACTGCGAATATTGCACTTGCTCAATGATGCGACTCGTGCCAGCTTGAGTGCATCAGGCAAGGATGCCTGAATGACATTTTCCGGCTCGTCCATTGAGGGGCGATCACCGGAAAGGCAGTCCCACAGGGAAACGCCAATAGGCAATGATGCCGCCCGACCAGCCAGCTTGGCTGAATGTCGAGGCGGCTTTTTTCATGTCCAAATTTCAGGGAAGGGGTCGATCAATGGGTGACAATGGACAAAGCGGGGAAATGAAACGCCGGGGGTTTTTGAAACTCGGCGGAACGGCGGCGGTTCTGTCCGCAGCGCAAGCAGCCTTTCCAATCGGTGCATTCGCGCAGGGCGCGGGGCCAGAGGTTAAAGGCGCAAAGCTTGGATTTATCGCTTTGACCGATGCAGCGCCGCTCATTGTGGCGAAGGAGCTTGGCCTGTTCGCCAAATATGGCATGCCCGAAGTCGAAGTGATGAAGCAGGCGAGCTGGGCCGCGACTCGCGACAATCTGGTGCTGGGCTCTGGCGGCGGAGGCATTGATGGCGCGCATATTCTGACCCCGATGCCTTATTTTCTGACGATGGGCACCATTGGCAAAGCTACGCCAATGAGCATTCTGGCCCGCCTCAACGTCAATGGTCAGGGCATTTCGGTCGAGAAGGAATATCTGACGGCGAAGGCCGACATACATTCGGAAAAGATGAAGGGTATCATCGCCAAGCGGAAAGCCGCCGGCAACAAGATTACCATGGCCCAAACTTTTCCGGGCGGCACACATGACATGTGGCTGCGCTACTGGCTGGCCGCGGGCGGCATCGATCCTGACAAAGATGTCGATCTGATTACTGTACCGCCGCCCCAGATGGTCGCCAATATGAAGGCGAATACCATGGAGGCGTTTTGCGTCGGCGAGCCATGGCACGATCAGCTGATCTCGCAAAAACTGGGCTACACGGCGGTTTCGACCGGGCAGATGTGGATGAACCATCCCGAAAAGAGCTTCGCCATGCGGTCCGATTGGGTCGCCGCCAATCCCAGGGCGGCCATAGCGATTACCGCCGCGGTCATCGAGGCCCAGCGTTGGGCCGACATCCCCGGCAATAACGCAAAGCTGGCCGCGATGATCGGTGGGCGGGACTGGTTGAAGGTCGCGCCTGCCGACATCCAGGATCGCCTTGCCGGCAACTTCAACATGGGCGATGGCCGTGTAATCAAGAACGCGCCCTTCAAGATGAAGTTCTGGGCGGCAAACGCGTCTTTCCCTTACAAGAGCCACGACCTGTGGTTCCTCACGGAAAACCAGCGCTGGGGCAAGCTGCCCAAGGGTCTGAACACCAACTCTGTCATCGCCAAGGTCAACCGTGCCGACATCTGGCGCAAGGCGGCCGCGCTCGCCAAGGTTCCGGCGGGGCAGATCCCTAAGGGCGACAGCCGCGGTGTGGAGAAATTCTTCGACGGCAAGGTCTTCAATCCCGGCAATCCCGCTGCCTATCTCGCCAGCCTGGGTATCAAGCGGGTCTGAGCCGTGATCGGGCCGCCCCTGTGCAGGCAGGGGTCCGGCTTCCTTCTACGTGAAGTCTATGACCTCATAAATTCAGGGAGAATAGCATAATGACTATCAAGTCCGTTTCTCTCGTTCCGACAGCCGCCGGCATGGTTCCAAGCCATGTCGCGGCCTCGGCCGAAATCATTCCTTATCCCAACAGCGGACTGCCGAAAGTCGCACCGGCCGAGCAGCCAGCCTGGTTGACCCATCCGCTAACCGAGCGCCTGCGTGGGATTTCGGCTTCGGTCATGCCGACCGTGCTGATGCTGATAGTGCTTCTTGCCGTCTGGGAGATCGCTTGCGGATCACTGGAGTCGAGCCTGCCAAGCCCTTCCCGAGTGTGGTCCGAGAGTCACGAGGTGATCGTCCACCCGCTGAAGGGGGTCTCCTTTGACCTTTCGGGCCTGCATGTCCAGGATGGCGGCGATGTCGGCATTGCAGGGCATATCCTGACCAGTCTTGAACGGGTGGCGGTCGGCTATGGGTTGTCCGCGATCTTCGGAATCGCGCTGGGGATATTGATCGGCCAAAGCCTGTTCGCTTATCGGGCGCTCGATCCGCTCTTTCAGGTGCTCCGCACTGTTCCGCCTTTGGCATGGCTGCCCATCAGCCTCGCAATTTTCCAGCAGGCGGGGCCTTCAGCGATATTCCTGATCTTCATCACGGCGATCTGGCCGGTCATTTTGAACACGGCGGCTGGCGTGCAGAATATTCCACCGACCTATCGCAATGTCGGCAAGGTATTGGCGCTCAATCCGGCTGAATATTTCCTGAAGATCATGTTGCCCGCAACCGTGCCGCACATGTTCACCGGTCTTCGCATCGGTGTCGGCATGAGCTGGCTCGCCATAGTTGCGGCTGAAATGGTTCAGGGCGGCACCGGCATCGGCTTCTTCATCTGGGATAGCTATAACAGCTCGCTCCTCACCGACACTATCGTTGCGCTCATCTGGATCGGCATGGTTGGCTTCTCGCTCGACCGGATCGTCGCCTGGATCGGCCGCCGCGTGGCGCGGCAGAACTAAGGGTTCAAGGTAGCAAAGGAAGCCAAAATGAAAAAACGTAGCTATCTCGCGCTGGAAGGAATCAGCGTCACATTCCCCACTAAAAACGGGCCGTTCACGGCGTTGCAGGACGTCGATCTTTCCATCGACAAGGGGCAGTTCGTCGCGCTGATCGGCCATTCCGGGTGCGGCAAATCGACACTGATGAATATTATCGCCGGTCTGGTAAAACCGTCACGCGGCGTCGTCTTCCTGGACGGCGATGTGGTCGACAAGCCAGGCCCCGACCGGGCGGTGATCTTTCAGGATCACTCGTTATTGCCCTGGTTGACCGTGGAGGAGAATGTACGCCTGGCGGTCGACAAGGTGATGCCCGATAAAGGCCGTGCGGAACGTAAAGACTGGGTGATGCACAATCTGGATCTGGTCCAGATGGGTCATGCCGCCGCCAAGCGTCCAGGCGAGTTGTCCGGCGGCATGAAGCAGCGCGTCGGCATAGCTAGAGCCATAGCAATGAGCCCGCGGGTGCTGCTGATGGACGAACCTTTCGGTGCGCTCGATGCTTTGACTCGGGCTAGTCTGCAGGACGCGGTCATGAACATCCAGGCCCAGCTCAACAACACCGTGGTCATGATCACCCATGACGTTGATGAGGCGGTGCTGTTGGCGGATCGGGTCATCATGATGACCAATGGGCCGGCCGCGACGATCGGGGAGGACTTGGCCATCAACCTGCCGCGTCCGCGCAACCGGATCGAGGCTACCGAAATGGCTGAATACAACCACGCGCGGCATGAGGTGCTTCATTTCCTGCACCAACGCTATTCCAATCCGCTGGATCACGCGGCGTAGACGAGAAAATGCTCTTTCCCCTCCAGGGGAGCGTGGTGAAGTTCGCTGTTACTTCGTTTCTCGAAGGAACTTCGCAACCGCCACTGAAGGGCAAAGAACTAGGGGGATGTCCCTGAAAAGGTGAGGGAAACAAACCATTCAGTGGAGGAAGTTAAATGAAAAAATATCTATTGGGGACCGCACTTCTCGCCGTTGTCAGCACGCCTGCTATGGCCGACACTTTCAAGCTAAAGCCGCTTATCGACATGCGCCTGCGTTATGAAAATGTCGACCAGGACGGCTTTACCGAAGACGCCGACGCAGTGACCGTCCGCACGCGGGCCGGCGCTGAGCTGGCCAATAAGAGCTGGTCCTTCCTGGTCGAGGCCGAAGGCACTCTTGCGATTAACGAGGACTATAATAGCGGCGTGAATGGAAAGGCATCTTTCCCGGTCGTGGCTGACCCGGAGAATATCGAGCTTAACCGGGCGCAGGTGCAGTTCAAGGGTCTGCCAAAGACTGTGGTCACCGTAGGACGTCAGCGCATCAATCTGGACGACCAGCGTTTCGTGGGTTCAGTCGGCTGGCGTGACAATGAGCAGACCTTCGACGCGGTGCGGGTTGAATGGACCGGCATCAAAAACCTGAAGCTGGACGCCACCTATGCCTGGTCCGACCGCACCATTTGGGGCATCGACGGGACCCTTGCGACAACGCCCCCCCGTCCGCAGGCGGTCGAGGGCGACAATGTCTTTGCCAACCTGACCTATACCACGAAGCTCGGCGCGTTGACGGGCTTCTATTATCGGGTGGACGAGGATGAGGCGGCGGTCGCACTTCTGCGTAACAGCAGCCAGACCTATGGCGCACGCTTTGCCGGCGCCTTGCCATTTAGCAAGGCGGTGAAGCTCACCTATGCCGCAAGCTATGCTCATCAAACCGACATCGACACCAATCCGATCAACTATTCGACCGATTATTATATGGGTGAAGCGGGCATCGAAGCTGGACCAATCAAGCTTTTGGGCGGCGTCGAGGTCCTCGGGTCGGACGGCAGCGTCGCCACCAAGGCGACCGGTGCGGCATTTGCCGGGGGCTTTGCCTTCCAAACGCCTTTCGCCACCCTGCACAAATTTCAGGGCTGGGCCGACAAGTTCCTGGTGACGCCGGCGCAGGGGATCACGGACTATTATGGCACCATTGGCTATAGCGTGAAAAAGAAAGGGCCGTTCGACGTCATTGGACTGACCGCGACCTATCATCGTTTCGACAGCGACCGGCTCGACATCAATTATGGCGACGAGATCGACGTGCAACTGTTGGCCAAGGTCAAGAAATATACGTTCACGCTTAAATATGCCGATTATCAGCGAGAGGGTATTTCCAGCTTCACCGGCGATGCCGACACCAAGAAGTTCTGGGCCTCCGTGGAATGGGCCTTCTGATTGGGGGAGCGCCTGCCATTTGGCGGGCGCTCAAACCAGCTTCGGCGGTTGTTCCGCAGCTGGTGAAGGTTGACAGAATCACTTCCATTCGCTTATTCTTGCCGCATTGCAGCAATGGCGCTGCACTATCCTTCTGGATTTCCCCGCGCATAGCCGGGGTTCTGCTCAAATCGACAGCAATGGCGCTGTTTGGGGTCGATCGACCCTTTTCAGTCAATCGCTTTGTGTCGGGAGTGGACGTGGATGCACAACTATCAGGAAATCGGAACAGCAGCATTTTCACGCGATGAATCACGCTTCTGCGGAAGCAGGAGCACGGGTTTTCGTCCCCTTCTCACCTGGTCCGGAGAACAGCAATGACGCCTGAATGGCTCGATATCGGCCCTGTCGATCAGATTCCCCTGCGAGGAGCGCGGACCGTACCGGTCTGGGGAGGCGAGGAAGTTGCCGTTTTCCGCACGGGCGAAGGCGCGATTTATGCCCTCATCAACAAATGCCCGCATAAGCAGGGACCGCTTTCGCAGGGCATCGTCCATGGCGACAAGGTCACGTGCCCCCTCCACAATTGGAATATCAGCCTCGTCACCGGCGAAGCGCTTGGTCCGGATGAAGGCTGCGTTCCCACCATTCCGGTGAAGGTGAGCGGCGGCAGGATCCTCATCGCGCGCTCCGAAACATTGGGAATGGCGGCGTGAGGGGGCTGTTATGACCACTACTCGGACCACTTGTCCTTATTGCGGCGTGGGTTGCGGCGTATCCGCCACCGTCACCGGCCCGCGCACAGTAGAGATCAAGGGCGACGCCAATCATCCCGCCAATGGCGGACGGCTCTGTTCCAAGGGAACGCATCTGGGCGAGACGGTTGGGCTCGGCGGCCGCCTGCTTCATCCCGTCATAAATGGTCAGCAGGCGAGTTGGGACACGGCGCTGGACGCTGTCGCAAAGGGATTTTCCGACACCATAGCTGAACATGGTCCCGACAGTGTCGCATTCTATGTTTCCGGTCAGTTGCTGACCGAAGACTATTATGTCGCCAATAAGCTGATGAAGGGGTTCATCGGCTCCTCCAATATCGACACCAACAGCCGCCTTTGCATGGCGAGCGCCGTCGCGGCCTATAATCGCGCCTTTGGTGAGGATGTCGTCCCGTGCACCTATGAGGACCTGGAACAGGCGGACCTCATCGTCCTTGTCGGTTCAAACACAGCCTGGTGCCACCCGATCATATGGCAACGGATCGAGGCTGCTCGTGCCGCGCGGGGGACAAAGCTGGTCGTTATCGACCCTCGTCGCACCGAAACGGCGGAAGGCGCGGATCTGCATCTCCCCATTCGGCCGGATGGTGACATCGCGCTTTTCAACGGCTTGCTTGCCGCCATGCGAGAGGATGGCCGGCTGGATCAAGACTATCTCGCCGCCCATGTCGATGTCCCTGAGAATTTCTGGAACTCGCTTCCGACTTCGTCCGCCGGACGAGGGATTGAAGAATGGGCGGAAGATTGCGGCGTCGCGCCGGAGGCCCTCGCCCAATTCTATGATCTGTTCGCCAGGCACCCACGCACGGTCACGCTTTTCAGCCAGGGAGCGAACCAGTCCATTTGCGGCACGGACAAGGGCAATGCGATCATCAACCTGCACCTTGCCACGGGCCGGATTGGCAAGCCGGGCATGGGGCCATTCTCTATCACCGGCCAACCCAACGCCATGGGCGGTCGAGAGGTCGGCGGGCTGGCTTCAACGCTGGCGGCGCATATGGGTTTTACGCCGGAGGAACTGAGCCGCGTTCAGCGTTTTTGGAACAGTCCTACTATGGTCAAGGGTCCGGGTCTGAAGGCCGTGGACATGTTCCGCGCGGTCCATGACGGCCGGATCAAGGCAATCTGGATCATGGCTACCAATCCTGCCGTGTCGATGCCCGACGCCGATTTTGTGCGGGAGGCGCTGGCGAAATGTCCGCTAGTGGTCGTTTCGGACGTGATGGCGAATACCGACACCGGCGCCTTTGCCCATATCAAGCTTCCGGCGCTCGCTTGGGCCGAAAAGGACGGAACGGTCACCAACAGCGAGCGCATGATCAGCCGTCAGCGCGGCTTTTTCGCGGCTCCGGGCGAAGCGCGCGCCGATTGGGACATCATTGCCGAGGTCGGCCGGCGAATGGGCCATGACGACGCCTTTGCCTTCGATAGCGCGGCAAGCGTTTTTCGGGAATATTGCGCACAAACGGCTTTTGAAAATGATGGCCGCCGCAAGTTGGACCTGTCGAGCTGGGCAGACCTGAGCGATGCGGATTATGATGCGCTAAAGCCAATGCGCTGGGCAGGTCTGTCGCCTTTTGCGGACGGCCGGTTCACTACGCCCAACCGCCGCGCGCGCATGATCGGCGTGCAGCGACCCGCAGCGCCGGTCATCGATCCAGCATTTCCTTTCCGGCTCAACACGGGTCGCTATCGTGATCAATGGCATACGATGACGCGCACGGCCTTGAGCCCCCGCCTGTCACAGCACCGCCGGGAGCCGCTGGTTGAAGTGCACCCCGCCGACGCGGCCACGCTCCACATCCATGATGGCGGCCTCGCCCGGGTCCGCACCGTGCAGGGCGAAGCCATGTTCCGGGTGATCGTGACGGCAAGTCAGCGGCAGGGCGAACTGTTCGTGCCGATGCACTGGACCGACCAGGTAAGTTCGGGCGGCCGGGCCAATCGTCTGCCCAACCAGAATGTCGATCCCTT
This sequence comes from Rhizorhapis suberifaciens, assembly GCF_014200045.1. GTDB lineage: Bacteria > Pseudomonadota > Alphaproteobacteria > Sphingomonadales > Sphingomonadaceae > Rhizorhapis > Rhizorhapis suberifaciens. The sequence goes on along the minus strand of NZ_JACHOV010000004.1, from coordinate 10,531 downwards.
CTCGGGTCAACCTGCGTTCAAAAACAGCGCCGCGGCCATTGAGCCGGTAACGCCTGCCTGGACTGGTTTCCTTGTGAGCCGCGATCGTCCACAGCTCGACGGCGTGCCCTATTGGACCCTGGTACGCCAAAGGGGCGGCTGGCTCGTGGAACTGGCAGGCTTTGACGATATGGATCTCGAACATCTGCTGCCGAAAGGTGAGCGTGTCGAAGCCCTGGATCGCGCGCGCGGAGTGCATCGGGCGGCGGTGCTGAACGAGGACGGCAAGCTCGCGGCCGCCTTGTTTCTCAGCCGGTCGGGCCGCCTTCCGGAGCGCGACTGGATCGTGGGACAGCTCGACAGTGAAGAACAGCATGCCGGGCTTGCGCTGCTTGCTGGCCGCCCGGCGCAACCGCCGCCGGATCGTGGACCGATCATATGCGTTTGCTTCGATGTGGGGATGAAGACCATCCTGAGCGCCATCGCCGGTCAGCAACTGACCAGCGTGGAAGCCGTCGGCGCGGCGCTCAGCGCGGGTACGAACTGCGGCAGCTGCCGGCCCGCGATCAAATCTCTGCTCGAAGAGCGGAAGGAGGCGGTCAATGCCTGAACAACCCCACGAACTTCATCCTGTCTGGTTGGTCGGTGGCGGACCTGGCGATCCGGAACTGCTGACACGCAAGGCGGAACGGCTGATCTACACGGCGGACATCGTCTTTTATGATGCCCTGATCGGTCCGGATATCCTGTCGCTGATCGCGCCGACAGCTGAACGAGTCTCCGTTGGCAAGCGTTCCGGCCGCCATAGCAAGGACCAGGAAAGCATCAACGATCTGCTGCTTGCCTCTGCCAAATCAGGGAGGCGCGTAGTCCGGCTGAAGGGTGGGGATCCGTCCATATTTGGCCGGTCGATGGAAGAAATTGCCCATCTGCGCACCGCGGGAATAGACGTTCGCATCTGCCCTGGCATCACTGCGGCCAGCGCCGCTGCGGCAAGCCTCGGGCTGTCGCTAACGCTGCGAGGCATGGCGAGGCGCCTGCAATTCGTCACAGCCCATGCCCGCAAGGGCGAGGTGCTGGACCTCGACTGGCAGGCATTGGCCGATCCGGAATCCACATTGGCGGTCTATATGGGCAAGGCGGCTGCCGAGGATGTCTCACGGCAGCTAATGGCCGCCGGACTCTCCGGAGAGACGCCCGCCATCGTCATCGAAAACGCCAGCCTGCCGGAGGAACGGCATCTTGCCACCCGGCTCGATCTGTTGCCGCTAGCGGTAAGGACCGGCATAGGCGACGGCCCGGCACTGCTGCTGATAGGCAAGGCAATGGATATTCGTGCCGCGACCGCAGCTGCGGTGCAGGCGCATGTTGACGTGCGGGGCGATTAAAAGAAACTCTGCTGCATTCCCCGAAGCACATCGACGCCTGCCACTGCTTTTGCTTCAACCTGGCGGCAACAGCGGGTAGAGCGGTTGCATGTCGCTTCGCCGCTTGTCCGTTACAGATTTCCGCAATCACGCGGATGCACTGATTGTGCCGGACCAGCAATTCGTGGTCCTTACGGGCGAAAATGGTGCAGGAAAAACCAACATTTTAGAGGCTGTTTCGGTGCTGGCGCCGGGCAGGGGACTGCGTGGCGCGCCTTTGCGTGAGATGGCGCGGCAGGGTGGGCCAGGCAATTTCAGCATCGCAGCGCAGCTCAATGATGTCACAATCGGCACCGGCACCACGGCCGATGCGCCCGACCGGCGGCTCGTCCGCATTAACGGAGCGCAGGCGGCGGCGACCGCCCTGTCGGAATGGTTGAGCATCATTTGGCTAACCCCTGCCATGGATAGGCTTTTCATTGAGTCCCCTGGAGGGCGGCGGAGATTTCTTGACCGGCTGGTGCTGGCGCTTCACCCCGGCCATGCCGTCCACAGCGCGCGCTATGACGCGGCAATGCGGAGCCGCACGAAGCTTTTGACGGGGGACAGTCCGGCTGATGCAACCTGGTTGGCCGCTTTGGAAGCGCAGATGGCGGAGCATGGCGCTCTCCTTGCGCGGGCGCGAAGGGATACGGTCGCCGCCCTGAGTGAGGCGCTCGCAGGGCAGGCGGACGATCCCTTCGCTCGCCCCTTGCTGGGCCTGGACGGCTGGGATGATCCGGATGGCGATATGGTGCAGGTCCTGGCTGATGGCCGACGTCGCGATACGGCGGCCGGACGGGCACTTAGCGGACCCCATCGTACCGAGCTTTCGGTCGTTCATGCCGCCAAGGCACAGCCAGCGGCGCTCTGTTCCACCGGCGAGCAGAAAGCCCTGCTCTTGTCGATCATCCTTGCGCATTCTGAATTGGTCACCCGCCGAACGGGACGCCGGCCCATATTGTTGCTTGACGAAGTTGCGGCGCATCTTGATCCGCAGCGGCGGCTCGCTTTGTTCGAGCGGCTGGCCCAGGGGGGAGGTCAGGTCTGGATGACCGGCACGGAGCCTGCCTTGTTCGAAGGGCTGGCCGCGGCGTTCAGATTGCATGTGTCGGCGGGACATGTGGTGCACCGCTGACACCGGTTTACGCCACCTCCAGCACGCGTTCCTCAAGCACCGTGCCCGCGGCATCCAGCAACCGTTTTTCCAAGGTCGCGATCCGTTGTTTGCTTTCCAACTTACCGCCCAGAAGATCAGTGATGTAGAAGGTGTCGACCGCCCGCTCGCCATAGGTGGCTACGTGCGCGGAATGGATCGTCACCTTCGACTGGAACAGGGCATAGGCCAGGCTGTAGAGCAAGGCCGGTCTATCCCGCGCGTTGACCTCTACCACGGTGAAGCGGTTCGAGGCCTTGTTGTCGATCAGCACATTGGGGACGATATGAAATGCCTCCGCGCGCGTGCGGCTGAGCGGCTTTGCCTCCAGCTTGGTCGTAAGCTTATGACGATTGGCGAGCGCGTCCTCGATCGCAGTGCGGATACGGGCAAGCTGTTCAGTCCGTTCGAAGGTTCCACCGAAAGGGTCCTGCACAAGAAAATTGTCGATCGCCATGCCATCTCGCATCGTATGGATACGCGCATCGATGATGTTGCCGCCGGCTAGATGGATGGCCCCGGCAATCCTGTAGAAAAGCCCCGGATGATCGGATGCATAGACGGTCACCAGCGTCGCGCCCCGGTCTGGATAGACCTCGGCGGCGATCGATAGCGGGTTCGTGCCCGCCCCCAATATGTGCTGAGCATTCTGCACCAGAATGTCGTGAGGTTCGGCGATCCAGTAGGATTCAGGGAAGCGCTTGCGCAGGGCAGTGAACTCCTTGGCCGACAGGCCAAGCGCGTCCTGCAAGCGGTGCTGTTTCGCCTCGATCCGTTCCTTGCGCCCTTTCTGCTTGTGGCCCAGACGAAGAACTTCCTCCGCCAATTCGTAAAGATCGGACAAAAGCTGTCTTTTCCAGCTGTTCCACACGCCCGGCCCGACGGCGCGGATGTCCACGACCGTCAGTACCAGCAGCAGGCGAAGGCGCTCCGGGCTTTGCACGATGTCGGTAAAGTCGAGTATGGTCTTGAAGTCCGAAAGATCGCGTTTGAATGACGTGGCGGACATCAGCAGGTGGTAGCGGACCAGCCAGGCGACAGTGTCGGTTTCCGCCTCGGTCAGTCCAAGCCTGGGGCATAGATCGAGCGCGATTTCCGCGCCGATGACGCTGTGGTCGCCGCCACGCCCTTTGGCGATGTCGTGCAGTAGCACGGCAACGTAAAGCACCCGGCGGGACAGTATCTTCTGCATGATAGCGGTGGAGAGCGGATGGTCTTCCTGATAAACGCCGCTCTCAATCCGGGCAAGCAGGCCGACGGCACGGATCGTGTGTTCATCGACGGTGTAGTGATGATACATGTCGAACTGCATCTGGGCTACGACCCGGCCGAATTCGGGAATGAAGCGGCCGAAAATAGTTGCCTCGTTCATCCAGCGAAGCACCTTTTCCGCGTTTCGCGGAGATGTCAGCACTTCCATGAAGAGCGCGTTGGCACGGGGATCCTTGCGAATGGCATTGTCGATAAGGTTTGCGTCGCGGCTGGCCCCCCGCATGGCGAGGGGATGGATTTCCAGTTCATGCCGGTCGGCCAGCGCGAACATTTCGATCATCCGCACCGGGTCTTCGGCAAAAAATGCGTCATAGGGCAGCGCCAGCCGGCCTCGATCCAGTTTGAAGCCATTTAGCTTCTTGGGTCGTCGGGCAATGCTGGGCAGAAAGCGCCGTCCCCGGGCTGCGAAGGCGTCATCGAGATGGGCAAGGAAGACGCCGGTCAGGTCGCCCACCATTTTGGCGTTCAGGAAATAATATTGCATGAAACGCTCGACGGCGGACTTCCCCTGCCGTTCGGCAAAGCGCATGCGCGTCGCGATTTCCTTTTGCAGATCGAATGTCAGCCGATCCTCGGCGCGGCCTGTTATGCTGTGCAGATGGCATCGCACGGCCCATAGGAAATTCTCGGCTCGCTGAAACTGCCGCAACTCTTTCGGCGTCAGCAGCCCTGCTTCCACCAGATCCGATACCGACCGCACGCGGTGCACATATTTGCCGATCCAGAACAGCGTGTGCAAGTCGCGAAGCCCGCCCTTGCCTTCCTTGACATTGGGTTCGACCACATAGCGACTATCGCCCATCCGCTTGTGCCGATCATCGCGTTCGGCCAGCTTTTCGGCGATGAAGCTGCGAGCGGTGTCCTTCACCACTTCCTTGTCGAAACGCCGGGAGGCTTCCTCATAAACCTGCTGGTCACCCCAGATGTAGCGCCCTTCCAAAAGGGCGGTGCGAATGGTGAGGTCCTCCTTTGCCATACGCATGGTCTCATCCACCGAGCGGCTGGAATGCCCGACCTTCAGCCGCAAGTCCCAAAGCGAATAGAGCATGGATTCGATGACCTGTTCGGTCCATCCGGTGGGCTTGTAGGGCGTGATGAAGGCAATATCGACGTCGCTGTGCGGGGCCATTTCGCCTCGCCCATAGCCGCCCACCGCCATGATGGCGATCCGCTCAGCGACCGTGGGGTTGCTGTTGGGGTAAAGAAACTGGACGGTCGAATCATAGAGCAGGCGGATAATCTGATCGATCAAAAAGGCCTGTCCGCCCGCGGCTTCCCGGCCGCGTGATGGATGAACGAGCAGGCGCCGCGCTATCTCGCTCCGCCCATGGGCCAATGCATCCTTCAGCCGCACTACAATGGCCTGGCGCAGCTTCATACTGTCGCCCTGATGCTGAGTGGCGATGTCGGCCAGGCCGTCAGCGATCTCCCGGCGATCAATGATGGCGCGCCGGCTTGCCAGACTGTCGAAAAGGGTGGCCATGCTGCTTTGGTGTCCTAGTCCCGGGATGGTGGGACCATATCTAGTCGCTCCTGTCGACCTCCGCTAGCTGCTTCAGTCGGTATAGCACGTCCAGCGCCTCCCTGGGGCTAAGCGCGTCTGCGTCTATCTTCCCAAGGGCGTCTCTCAGCACATCTCTCTTCTCTTCTTTTCTCTCTGCCATTGCGGCGAACAGGGGCAGGTCGTCCAGCCCGGCCGCTATCCCGCCTGTCTTTGCCTTGCCTTCCTCCAGCCGCGAAAGGACATCTTTCGCCCGCGCCAGCACCGTAGGGGGAAGCCCTGCCAGGCGGGCAACCGCCAGGCCGTAACTCCGGTCCGCTGGTCCCTCCGAAACCTCATGCAGAAGGACAAGGTCGCCCTTCCATTCGCGCGCACGGACGTGATGAAGCGATAGTGCGTCCAACTTCTCGGAAAGCCTTGTCAGCTCATGATAATGCGTAGCGAACAGGCACCGGCAGCGATTGACCTCATGCACCGCCTCGACCACCGCCCAGGCGAGCGCCAGCCCGTCATAGGTGGACGTGCCGCGTCCTACCTCATCCAGAATGACGAAGCTGCGTTCTGTCGCCTGGGCAAGGATCGCTGCCGTCTCCACCATCTCGACCATGAAGGTCGAGCGCCCGCGCGCCAGATTGTCGGACGCGCCCACCCGGCTGAACAAGCGATCGACCATGCTCAACCTGGCCGAAGTCGCGGGAACAAAGCTCCCTGCCTGAGCCAAAATGACGATAAGGGCGTTTTGCCTGAGAAAAGTCGACTTGCCGCCCATATTAGGCCCGGTCACCAGCCACAGGCGGCTCTTTTCCTCCAGGCAGCAGTCATTGGCGACAAAGGGCGCGCCAAGCTTCGCGAGGGCGGCCTCCACCACCGGGTGCCGTCCACCCTGAATGTCGAGGCACAGGCCGTCGTCGAAATGGGGACGGCACCAGCCTCCCTCCGCCGCCCGCTCGGCCAGACCAGCGCTCACATCGATTCGAGCCAGGGCATCCGCGGCGCGGGAAATCGCGGTCTTGCGGGTCAGAACCTCAGCAATAAGGTCCTCCAGATGCGCCGCCTCGGCGGCCAAAGCATGGCCGCCCGCCTGCGCCACACGCACCGCTTCCTCATGCAAGTCCGGCGAATTGAACCGCACAACCCCCGCCAAGGTCTGTCGATGCGTAAAGCCGCTGCCTTCAGCCATCAGCGCGTCGCCATGCCGGGCGGGCACCTCGACATGATAGCCAAGCACCGCATTATGCCTGATCTTGAGGGAAGCAAGGCCGGTCTGCGCTCGATATTTCGATTCCAGAGCAGCGATGGCTCGCCGCCCGTCTCCGGCCATGCGCCGCAGATCATCGAGCGCGGCGTCATAGCCATCGGCGATATAGCCGCCCTGCGCCGTTTCGGTAGGCGGGCTGGGCACCAGGGCGCGGGTCAACAGATCCACCAGTGCGCCATGCCCATCCAATTGCGGCAGCAATTCGGCAAGCAGCACAGGCAATTCCGGCAATCTTCCGAGCCGTTCCCGCAGCAATCGCGCTTCATTCAGGCCGTCGCGAAGCTGACCCAGGTCGCGGGGGCTCCCCCGACCGATGGCAATGCGCCCCAGGGCCCGGCCGATATCGGGTAGCGCCTTCAACGCCGACCGCACATGATCGCGTGCGTTGCTGTCGTCATGGAACCATTGCACCAGGGCCAGCCGTTGCTCAATGACGTGCCGGTCGAGAAGGGGAGCGGAGATATCCGCACCAAGCAGGCGAGCGCCGGCTCCGGTAACAGTTCGGTCAATGGTGCCCAGCAGGCTGCCTGCCCGCATTCCCGCCATGGTCTGAGTGATTTCCAGGCTTTCGCGCGTTGCGGCGTCGATCATCAGGTGCATGCCTTGATGGCGCTGCACCGGCGGTTGCAGGAAGGGAAGCCTCCCTTTGCCGGCATGATCGAGATAGGCGATGAGCCCGCCCATCGCCGCTAATTCCGAGCGAGAAAATTGGCCGAAACCGTCAAGTGTCGCCACGCCGAACAGCTTCTTCATTTGCTCCTCGGCCCGGACGCTGTCGAATGCGGTGCGGCTGAAAGGATGTGCGTCCGGCACATCGACCGAAAGATCGTCGGCAAATAGAATTTCTGAGGCTCTGAGCCGCGCCAGCTCCGCATGCAGCGCCTGTTCCTCAATGCCCAGCGTTTCAAAGCGTCCCGTCGAAATGTCCGCGGCCGCCAACGCCAGACTTCCGCCCGCGCTGCCAATCGCCACCAGCATATTATCCTTACGCGCGTCGAGCAGGCTGTCCTCGGTCAGCGTGCCCGCAGTTACGAAGCGGACGATGGACCGCCCGACCAGCGCCTTGCTGCCCCGAGCCCTTGCCTGTGCCGGAGTCTCGGTTTGCTCCGCGATGGCAACGCGATGGCCCGCCCGGATCAGGCGCGCGAGGTAATTTTCCGCCGCATGCACCGGCACGCCGCACATCGGCACCGGCTGTCCGCCATGCTCGCCGCGGGACGTCAATGCTATGTCCAATGTTGCAGCCGCTGCCTTGGCGTCGTCAAAAAAAAGCTCGAAAAAGTCGCCCATGCGGTAAAAGAGCAGGCAGTCGCCCGCCTCAGCCTTCAATTCGAAATATTGCGCCATCATAGGCGTCATGCTGCTGGGCAGTCCGTCGGCGATGGAGGAGGCGGCCTTGTTCATCGCGCATGCGATAGCCGAGCTGCCATTGACAAGAAAGAGGCTAGAAATGCGCCGAGCCGACTTGTCCTATCGTCGTTTCGATCCTACGGCAAAATCAACAAATCGTCGGCCGATGTCCGAAAGTGAGGAATCCTTAATGAGCGATAAGGCGAACATCGAATTTTCAGAGCGCGAGGCACTCCTGTTCCATTCGCACGGGCGGCCGGGGAAGATTGAGATCATCGCCTCAAAGCCGATGGCCACTCAACGGGATTTGAGCCTCGCCTATTCGCCGGGCGTAGCGGTTCCGGTCCGGGCCATCGCCGATGATCCCGCCACCGCTTATGATTATACCGCCAAGGGCAATCTGGTCGCCGTTATTTCCAATGGAACTGCCATCCTCGGGCTCGGCAATCTGGGCGCGCTGGCGTCGAAGCCGGTCATGGAAGGCAAGGCAGTCCTCTTCAAGCGTTTCGCCGATGTCGATTCCATAGACATCGAACTGAAGACCGAAGACGTCGATGCGTTCATCAGCGCGGTCGAACTCATGGAGCCAAGCTTCGGCGGGATCAATCTGGAGGATATCAAGGCGCCCGAATGTTTCGTCATTGAACAGACTTTGCGTGAACGGATGAACATCCCGGTCTTTCATGATGACCAGCATGGCACGGCGATCATTACCGCGGCCGGGGTCATCAATGCCTGCTATCTCACCGGACGCGATCTGAAAAATGTGAAGGTCGTGGTGAATGGCGCTGGCGCGGCCGCGATCGCCTGCACGGAACTCATCAAGGCCATGGGTGTCCGCGCTGATAATGTGATCATGTGTGATCGCCAGGGCGTTATTTATCAGGGGCGTGCTTCGGGCATCGATCAGTGGAAATCCGCTCATGCAGTTCCGACCGAGGCCCGGACACTTGAAGAAGCGCTTTCCGGTGCTGACATTTTTCTCGGCCTTTCCGCTGCTGGCGCCCTAAAGCCTGAAATGGTCAGGGACATGGCTCCGCGTCCGATCATCTTTGCGATGGCCAATCCCGACCCCGAAATCTCCCCGCCAGATGCCAAGGCGGCGCGCCCCGACGCGATCATCGCCACCGGTCGCTCCGACTTTCCGAACCAGGTAAATAACGTCCTGGGGTTCCCCTTCATCTTCCGGGGCGCGCTCGACGTGCGGGCCACCACGATCAACGAAGAAATGAAGATCGCCGCGGCAAATGCCATTGCCGATCTTGCGCGTCAGCAGGTGCCCGAGGAAGTGGCGAGCGCCTATGGAGGGCTGTTGCACAGCTTTGGCCCCGAATATATCATTCCAGCGCCTTTCGACCCGCGCCTGATGGAGGTGGTTCCAGCAGCCGTGGCGCAAGCCGCGATGGACAGCGGCGTCGCGCAGAAGCGCATCGAGGACATGGCCGCTTATCGTCAGAGCCTTAAGGGCCGCCTCAATCCCACGACTTCGGCATTAACCCTGGCCTATGATGGGGCCAGGGCGGAGCCCAAGCGGGTCGTGTTTGCAGAAGGCGAGGAAGAGGTCGTCCTTCGCGCCGCTATCCAGTTCCGCGACGGCGGTTATGGCATCCCGGTTCTCGTGGGGCGCAACGACGTTTACGACCGGCTTGCGGCGCTGGGTGTTGCTGATCCGCAGAGCTTTGAGGTGCACAACAGCGTCAATTCCCCGCTGGTGCCCAAGATGGTCGAAATGCTCTACGAGCGGCTGCAGCGCCGTGGCTATCTCCGCCGCGATTGCGAGCGAATGGTCAACCGCGACCGCAATATCTTCGCGGCCCTGATGCTGAAACTTGCCGAAGCCGATGCGATGATCACCGGCGTCACACGGACCTATGCCCAATCCATGCGCGAAATCCGCAAGGTTCTCGATCCGTTGGAAGGCGAAACCCATTTCGGCATTCACGTTCTGGTGGGGCAATCACACACTGTTTTCATGGCGGATACGACCGTCCATGAGCGGCCCAGCGCCGAAGAATTGGCCGATATTGCCGAAGGTACTGCGGACGTGGCGCGCCGCATGGGCCACGAACCGCGCGTCGCTTTCCTGTCCTACTCGACTTTCGGCAACCCTGCTGGTCAGTGGCTCAATAATATTCGTGATGCCGTGGCGCTGCTGGACGCACGTGCGGTCAATTTCGAATATGAAGGCGAAATGGCTCCAGACGCAGCGCTCAATCCCAATGTCATGAAGAAATATCCCTTCAGCCGTCTTTCCGCGCCAGCCAATGTACTGATCATGCCGGGCCTGCAATCGGCCAACCTGTCCGCGAAGCTGCTTCGTGAACTGGGCGGCGACGCAATCATCGGTCCGATGCTCGTCGGCATGGAAAAGCCGGTTCAGATCGCAACCATGGGTTCTACTGCATCGGAACTGGTAACGCTGGCGGTCCTCGCCGCCGGAGGTATCGCGCGCTAGAGCGTTTTCCAAGCAGATGGGATCACCTGCTGATTTGGAAAACGAGGAAAGACAGAAGTCTAGGCTGTATCGACATTCAGAGGATTCCCAAGCGGGATGATGTCTGATTCATGGGTTTTCGCAGCGGCGGAGGCATCATGGGCATCAAGCGATA